>DASSQR010000033.1:0-5736 GCA_035702405.1 Gallionella sp.
AGTTCCTGTTCGATGTTGGCAAGGGTGTCCCGGAATTCCTTGCATGGATCGCTGGTATCGCTCATCTTGTTCTCCTTTTTTTCGATGTTGATGCTGGGTGGGGGCAGCCTCATTCATCCTGTTCCAGCCATTTCTGAAGGAAAGCCCATTGCTCCAGTTCGCGCTCTGCGAGATAGGGCGGCAGGTCGAACAGGGACTTGCCTTCGAACGCGGCGTTTACGTATACCTGCGTCTCGCGCAGGTAGGCGAGGATCGGCAGGTCGAAAGTGGACAGGAAATGCTCGAGCGCCTGTGCGGCACGGGTGCGCGGGGACATGCGCATGCCGACGATGCCGATATGGCATTGGCTCTTGCGAATCGCTTTTTCATCGGCCAGCGTTTGCAGGAAGTCGCGGCTGGCATGCAGGTCGAACAGGGAGGGTGCTACCGGAACAACGATTTTGTGGGACAGCTTGAGCGCGTGCGAGAGGTTCTTGCCATGCAGCCCGGCGGGGGAATCGATTACCAGCCAGTCATGCTGGCGGCCGGGTTCCTTGTCGCGTTTGAGTTTGCCGATGGGGGGCAGATCAGCGGGGCGGGTGTTCAGCCACAATGCGGAAGATTGCTGCCGGTCCAGGTCGAGCATGGTGACACGTTTGCCGCGGTTCGCCAGATGTCCGGCGATATTGACCGACAGCGTGGTCTTGCCGCTGCCGCCCTTAGGATTTGCAATTAGAACCGTTTTCATTGCCTGCCACCCTCCCGATGAAACCATCATACCGAATATGGGCGGCGGGTGGGAGGGCGGTGGCGCGATTGTTCCCTGAAATTGCTATGGAAACGCTGAATAAATCACAGTTTGTCACTCCCGCGCAGGCGGGAGTCCAGTTAATTCAAAACCTGGATGTCCGCCTGATGAAACAACTGATGGAACTACTAGCCATCTGACTAACCCAGCACGAGACGCTGGGCAAGTCATTGGTTATAGCCATTCGACTAAGCCCGCAAGCGGGCAAGTCGCTGGTTATCCGCGGGCATGACGCATTATTCAGTATTTTCCTGTCTGATTTTCGGATTGTGCAGATGCTGGCTATTTCCCGCCCAGCAATGATCCGAGCACGCCACGAATGATCTGACGGCCGACCGCCGAGCCGATCGCGCGTGCCGCGCTCTTCGCGAGCACTTCGCCGATGCTGTCGCGGTTGCCGCGCCCGCCCCGGGTTTCCGTGCCGCCGCCAAAGATATCGCCGAGCATTCCACCGATGCCGCTACCCCCGCCAGCGGGAGCCTGGGCGGCGCCGGGGCCTGTCGGTTGCTTCGCGCTGGTGCGGCCCTTGAGGATTTCGTAGGCCGATTCGCGGTCCACGGCATTTTCATAGAATCCCGACAGCAGCGAATTCTGAATGATGGTGCCGCGCTCGGCCTCGTTGATCGGTCCAATCTGCGCCTGCGGCGGCACGATCCAGGCGCGCTCGACGATGCCGGGTCGCCCCTGCTCATCGAGGCAGGACACCAGCGCTTCGCCGACGCCAAGTTCGGTAATGACTGCGGCTTCGTTCAGCGCCGGATTGTCGCGCATGGTCTCGGCGGCAGCCTTCACTGCCTTCTGATCGCGCGGGCTGAATGCGCGCAAGGCATGCTGCACGCGATTGCCGAGTTGGCCCAGCACCTTGTCCGGCACGTCGGCGGGATTCTGCGTAACGAAGTAAACGCCAACGCCCTTGGAGCGAATCAGGCGCACCACCTGTTCGATCTTGTCGACCAGCACGGCGGGCGCGTCGTTGAACAGCAGGTGCGCCTCGTCGAAGAAAAATACCAGCTTGGGTTTGGCGAGGTCTCCGGCTTCCGGCAGGTTCTCGAACAGTTCGGACAGCAGCCACAATAGCATGGTCGAATACACCTTGGGCGCGGTCATCAGCTGGTCGGCGGCGAGAATGTTGATCATGCCGCAGCCGTTGCTTTCGGTCTGCATCAGGTCCGCGATGTTGAGCATCGGTTCGCCGAACAGGCTGTCGCCGCCCTGCGCTTCGATCTGCAACAGCCCGCGCTGGATCGCACCGATGCTGGCCGCGGAGATGTTGCCGTATTCGGTTGTAAAGTCGGAGGCGTTGTCGCCGACGTGTTGCACCATCGCGCGCAAGTCTTTCAGGTCGAGCAGCAACAGGCCGTCGTCGTCGGCGATCTTGAACACCAGTGTGAGCACGCCCTGCTGCACCTCGTTGAGATTCAGCATGCGCCCGAGCAGCACCGGCCCCATATCCGAAATGGTGGCGCGGAGCGGGTGGCCCATCCTGCCGAAGACGTCCCAGAACGTCACCGGGAAGGCGCGGTGCGTGAAGTCATCCAGTCCGAGCTGCGTGACCCGCGCCTCGACCTTGGCATTGCCGCCGCCGGCCTTGCTGATGCCGGACAAATCACCCTTGATATCGGACAGGAATACCGGCACGCCGATGCGGCTGAAGGATTCGGCTAGCGTTTGCAGGGTCACGGTCTTGCCGGTGCCGGTCGCACCGGTAATCAGACCGTGACGGTTGGCCATCTGCGGCAACAGGTAGAGTTCTTGATTGTTATTTTTTGCGATCAGCAGCGGTTCAGTCATAAATTTGTTTTGCGGGCGAATCGCGGTGTCGCGTGCTCGCTCTCTCCTCGTCTATCTATTCGATATGCCTCGTCGTTCGCTGCGCGGCTCCTTGCGCTGCCCGCGTAACACGGTGGGGCGGAGCCCTCAGGTGCGGGAGCGCGGAGCAAGCAGGCCATCCCGCACCAAATGCTTCGCATCACCGTGTCAGGCCTGCTATCCCGCAAAAGCAAATTTCAAGGGGCTGTTATTGGGATATAAAGGCGGAAATGATACCATCGCGCAACATGATTTTTGGAGGACAAAATGGCTGGTCATAGTAAGTGGGCAAACATTCAACACCGTAAGGGCAAACAGGATGCCAAGCGCGGCAAGATTTTCACGCGGCTGATCAAGGAAATCACCGTGGCGGCACGCATGGGCGGAAGCGATGTGGGCGGTAATCCGCGCCTGCGCCTCGCAATCGAGAAGGCGCGCGAAAACAATTTGCCCAAAGACACCGTCGAGAACGCGATCAAGCGCGGCAGCGGCCAGCTCGAAGGAGTGAACTACGAAGAACTGCGTTATGAAGGCTACGGCATCAACGGCGCGGCGGTGATGGTGGATTGCATGACCGACAACAAGACGCGCACGGTCGCGGATGTGCGCCACGCGTTCAACAAGTACGGCGGCAATCTTGGCACCGACGGCTCGGTGTCGTTCATGTTCAAGCATTGCGGCCAGATGGTCTTTGCGCCGGGCACCGACGAGAACGGCCTGATGGAAGTGGCGCTCGACGCCGGTGCGGAAGACATCGTGACCAATGACGACGGCAGTATCGAAGTGATCACGGCGCCAAACGATTTTGTCACCGTGAAGCAGAAGCTGGAAGCGGCCGGCTACAAGCCCGAGTTCGGCGAAGTCATCATGAAGCCGGAAAACGAAGTCGAATTCAGCGGCGACGATGCAGCGAGGATGCAGAAACTGCTCGACGCGCTGGAAGACCTGGATGACGTGCAGGAAGTCTATACCACGGCGGTGATGGCCGAATGAGGATCGAGGAGCGTGGATCGAGGAGCGAGGGGTAACTTCTCCTCGACGTGTCATGACGGCTGCCTCGATCCACGCTCCACGATCCACGATCCGTATCCTGGGTATCGATCCGGGATTGCGGGTCACGGGCTTTGGCGTGCTCGACAAGGAAGGGCAGCAACTGCATTACGTGGCGAGTGGCTGCATCAGGACACCCGACGGCGAGTTGCCGGAACGGTTGAAGGTCATTCTGGAATCGCTCGGCGCGGTGATCGCGCAGCATCAGCCGCAGCAGGCGGCGGTGGAAAAGGTGTTCGTCAACGTCAATCCGCAGTCCACCTTGTTGCTCGGTCAGGCGCGCGGCGCCGCGATCAGCGCGGCAGTGCTGGCGAGCCTGCCGGTGGCGGAATACACCGCGTTGCAGGTCAAGCAGGCGGTGGTCGGCAACGGCCATGCCGAAAAGGAGCAGGTGCAGCAAATGGTGCAGCGCCTGTTGCGCCTGTCCGGCACCCCTAGCCCGGATGCGGCGGACGCATTGGCCTGCGCGATTTGTCACGCGCATGGTGCGTCAGGAATGGGCGCGCTGGCGACCAAAGGTTTTCGTGTAAGACATGGAAGGCTGATATGACGATGCACCCGATGGAGCCGACGCTCGCCACCCTGCAAAATCCGCTGGTGCGTTATTTTGCGGCGACCCGTCCACCTTTCCTCACCGCCGCCTTGGTGGCGTGCGTGACCGGTCTGGCGATCGCGTGGCACAGCGGTGTTGCGTTCAATGTGGAACTGGCGATTGTCACGCTGCTGTTTGCGCTGATGGCACAGGCCGGGGTGAACGTGCTGAACGATTACTACGATGCGCTGAACGGCACTGACGCGCAGAACACCGACCGTATCTTCCCGTTTACCGGCGGCAGCCGCTTCATCCAGAACGGTGTGCTCACGCAGGCGCAGATGCGCAACTATGGTTTCGCACTGATGGCGGGCGTGGCCGCCGCGGGATTGTGGCTGATGGCACACTCCGGGCCGCAACTGATGTACGTCGGCCTCGCCGGACTGTTCATCGGCTGGGCCTATTCTGCGCCGCCGTTCAGGCTCAACAGCCGCGGGTGGGGAGAGTTGTGCGTGGCCGCTGGCTTCCTGCTGATCACCGTCGGTACCGACTTCGTGCAGCGCAAGGGCTTTTCGACCGAACCGGTGATCGCCGGGCTGCCTTATGCGTTGCTGGTGGCCAACCTGCTCTACATCAACCAGTTTCCCGATCGCAAAGCGGACATCGCAGCGGGCAAGCTGCACTGGGTCGCGCGGCTGGATGTGCGGCACGCGCGCTGGGGCTATGCGCTGTTTGCGGCTCTTGCCTATGGCTGGCTAACGGTTGCAGTGCTGCTCGGCTGGTTGCCGGTACTGGCGTTGCTGGGTTTGCTGGCTGCGCCGCTGAGCCTGAAAGCCGCGCGCCTGGTGCTGATGCACGCCGCGCAGCCGCAGCAGCTCGGCGATGCGATCAAGATGACGATCGGCGCGATGATGGTGCATGGCGCGGCGTTGTCGCTTGGTCTGATTTTTGGATAAGGCGCGATGCCGGAAATTAGTCGTCATTCCCGCGCAGGCGGGAATCCAGTTGATTTAAAAATGCCCACGAAGCGGGACAAAATATTGTCCGCTAACGCGGGGCTATTCTCTGTCTGGATTCCCGCCTGCGCGGGAATGACAAAGCAGGGAGCGCAAAGGTTTCGGAAATGATTGGAAGACTGTCCGGCATCCTGCTGGAAAAAAATCCGCCGCAGATTCTGCTCGACGTGCAGGGGGTCGGCTACGAAGTGGACGTGCCGATGAGCACGTTCTACAACCTGCCGGCACTCAGCGAAAAGGTAATACTGCATACTCACCTGATCGTGCGCGAGGATGCGCATCTGCTGTATGGCTTCCTCAGTCAGGAAGAGCGTGTCGCATTTCGCCAGTTGCTCAAGATCAGCGGAGTCGGGCCGAAGCTGGCGTTGGCGGTGCTGTCCGGCCTGAGCCTGAACGAGCTCGTGCTCGCGGTGGCGAACAAGGAGGTGGGGCGCTTGACCAAGGTGCCAGGGGTGGGCAAAAAGACCGCCGAGCGTTTGCTGCTGGAATTGCAGGGCAAGTTCACGCTGAGCGGTGCAAGCGCGGGACAAGGCGCGGCCGTC
>DASSQR010000034.1:0-77432 GCA_035702405.1 Gallionella sp.
CGCGGAATATTGCTTCATTACCGGGGAATCATCTGCCGGGGCGCACCTTATACCGAGGCAGACTGCAACTGGATCGGCGATGTCCTGGCCGACAGCCGCACCGAGCTGGATGCGTATAACAATGAGCCAATCAACCTCGAACCGCTCGACGAACAGCGCCCGCTGATCACCGCTGCCTACAGCCAGTCAATCGAACTGGGCAAGGCGCATGACCGGATCCGCAGACTGCGCGAACCGCACGACACCGCCATCCAAAAACTCCGGGATTGCGAAAAGCAGAACCAGCAGACGGATGCCCAGGCCCAGACCGGCGAACAATCGCAGACCGGAACACTGACTGCGGATGCCGCCTGCGCACTCTGTGGCCAACCGCGTGTCGGCCACGGCCATGAAGGCGAGCCGTGCCGCGTGCATCTCGGACCCGATGGGCTCTGCCAGTACCACGACATAGCCTGACAAACCCTGCAAAAACAAAAGCCCCGCCAATGCGGGGCTGGCTATTGTCCTCTGCGAAGGGGGTCAGACGTTGAACAGGAAATTCATCACGTCGCCATCCTGCACCACGTAGTCCTTGCCCTCGACGCGCATCTTGCCTTTTTCCTTGGCGCCCGCTTCGCCCCCGCAGGCGATGAAGTCGGCGTAGGAAATGGTCTGCGCGCGGATGAAGCCGCGCTCGAAGTCGGTGTGGATCACGCCCGCTGCCTGCGGAGCGGTGTCACCCTTGTGGATGGTCCAGGCGCGCACTTCCTTCACGCCGGCGGTGAAGTAGGTCTGCAGGCCGAGCAAGTCAGAGCCGGCGCGGATCAGGCGATTCAGGCCGGGCTCGTCCAGGCCGAGGTCGGCAAGGAATTCGCGCTTGTCGGCTTCATCGAGATCGGCCAGTTCCTGCTCGATCTTGGCGCACAGCGCGACGACCGGCGCACCTTCCTTGGCTGCATATTCGCGCAGCCGGTCGAGATGCGGATTGTTCTCGAAACCATCTTCCAGCACGTTGCCGACGTACATCGCGGGCTTGATGGTGAGCAGGCACAGTGGCTTGATGATCTGCTTTTCTTCTTCGGATAAATCAAGGGTGCGCGCCGGTTTACCCTCGTTCAGATGCGGCAGCAGCCGTTCCAGCACCGCTACCAGCTTATGCGCTTCCTTGTCGCCGGATTTGGCTTTCTTGCCATCGCGCTGAATCGTGCGCTCTACCGCCGCCAGATCTGCCAGCGCCAGTTCGGTGATGATGACCTCGATGTCGGCCAGCGGATCAATCTTACCGGCGACATGCACCACATTTGGGTCATCGAAGCAGCGCACGACGTTGACAATGGCATCGGTCTCGCGGATGTTGGCAAGGAACTGGTTGCCCAAGCCTTCACCTTTCGACGCGCCCGCAACCAGGCCCGCGATGTCGACGAATTCGACGATAGCGTACTGCATGCGTTGCGGCTTTACGATTTTGGCCAATTCCGCCATGCGTGGATCAGGCACTTCCACGATGCCGACGTTCGGCTCGATGGTGCAGAAGGGATAATTTTCCGCCGCAATGCCCGCCTTGGTCAGCGCATTGAACATTGTGGATTTACCGACATTAGGCAAGCCGACGATACCGCATTTCAAACTCATGGTTTTGCTCTTTCAATAACAGGATTCGGGAATACAGGGGTCGGGATTCAAAAAAAAACCGCCAGCATTAACTGAACCGGCATCCTGTATCCGGATTCCCGTATCCTAACTATGCAGCTTCAACATCGCTGCTTCCAATTTACCTTCGATGATGAGCGATGCCACGTCCTGCGCACGCTGCATCGCCTGTTCAATCAACACCAGCTCTTCCTTGCGCGGTGCATTCAGCACGTAATTCACAACTTCGTTGCGCTCGCCCGGATGGCCGATGCCGACGCGCAGGCGCCAAAAGTCCTTCGTGCCCAGATGCGCAATGATGTCCTTCAGGCCATTATGCCCGCCATGTCCGCCCCCGAGTTTGAGCTTCGCGCTGCCCGGAGGCAGGTCGAGTTCATCATGCACGACCAGAATCTGCGCCGGTTCAATCTTGTAGAACTGCGCCAATGCACCGACCGCGCGCCCACTCACATTCATGAAGGTTTGCGGCTTGAGCAGCCACACTTCATGACCATGCCAGTGGTCACGCGCCACCAGACCGTGAAACTTGGCCTCGCTCCTGAAACTCAGGTTTTGCAGGCGCGCCAGTTCGTCCACCCACCAGAATCCGGCGTTGTGGCGTGTAGTTTCATAATCACGCCCAGGGTTGCCCAGGCCGACGATCAGTCGTATTTCACTCATAATGAAAAAAACCCGCCATGCCCTGCAGCACTGGCGGGTCGATGCAAAGCAAGCCGATTACTTCTTGGCTGGCGCTTCCGCAGCAGCTTCGGCGGTGGCGGCAGCTTCTTCGATGGCGCCGCGCGGCACTTGTACCGTCGCGACCACGGCTTCACCGGTATGGGTGCCGTGCGTGGCAGGTTCCACACCCTTGGGCATATTCAAATCGGACACGTGGATCGAATGACCCAGTTCCAGTTTGCCCAGATCTACTTCGATGAACGCCGGCAAATCGGTTGGCAGGCAGGTCACGTCCAGTTCGGTCATCACGTGGCTGATCTTGCCGCCGCCGGTCTTCACGCCGGGCGCAATGTCTGCATTCACGAAATGCAGCGGCACCTTGATGTGCATCTTCTTGCTGGTGTCCACGCGCTGGAAATCGATGTGCTGGACTTGCTGGCGGAACGGGTGCATCACGTAATCACGCAGCATCACGGCTTCCTTGTTGCCCTCGACGTCCAGCGTCAGCACGGAAGCATGAAACGCTTCCGAGCGCAGCTTGTGGTACAGCTCATTGTGATCGAGGTCGATCAGGCTGACGGCGGCGCCTCCACCATAGATAACGCCTGGCACGCGGCCGGCGTTACGCAGACGGCGGCTCGCACCCGTACCTTGCGCTTTGCGAATAGATGCATTGATTTCGATTGTCATTTCACTTCTCCAAAAAACAGAATCGTCCGCGACCAGACGATTCCTGATTTGCCGCAGCCCCCATGGCTGCCGCTATACTTGTAGCCCCGCTTACTCGGTAAACAGGGAGCTGACCGATTCTTCGTTATTGATGCGGCGGATCGTTTCCGCGAGCAGCTCGGCGGAACTCAACTGGCGGATGCGTTTGCAGTTTCGCCCTGCTTCGGTCAACGGAATGGTGTCGGTAACCACCAGTTCATCCAGCGCCGAATTGTTAATGCGCTCGATCGCCGGGCCGGACAGCACGGGATGGGTACAATATGCCAGCACGCGGGCCGCGCCCTTCTCTTTCAACGCGTTGGCGGCTTCGCACAGCGTATTGGCGGTATCCACCATGTCGTCCATGATGATGCAAGTACGGCCCACCACATCACCGATGATGTTCATCACCTTCGCGACGTTCGGCTTCGGGCGGCGCTTGTCGATGATCGCCAGGTCGGCATCCAGTTGCTTTGCCAACGCGCGAGCACGCACCACGCCGCCGACGTCCGGAGACACCACGATGAGGTTGGGATAATTCTGCTTCCATACATCGGAAAGCAGGATCGGGCTCGCGTAAATATTGTCGACCGGAATGTCGAAGAAACCCTGAATCTGGTCGGAGTGCAAATCCATCGTCAGCAGGCGGTCCACGCCGGCGCTGGAGAGCATGTCCGCGACGACTTTCGCGGTGATCGCGACGCGCGCCGAGCGCGGCCGACGATCCTGGCGCGCATAGCCGAAATACGGCATCGCGGCAGTAATCCGTCCGGCAGAGGCGCGCTTCAGCGCGTCTACCATCACCATCACTTCCATCAGGCTGTCATTGGTCGGGGCGCAGGTGGACTGCAGGACGAACACGTCCTTACCACGCACGTTCTCGAGGATTTCCACCATCACTTCGCCGTCGGAAAAACGGCCAACGGTGGCGCGACCTAACTGGAGATGCAAATGCTGCGCGACTGCTTCCGCGAGCTTAGGATTGGCATTGCCGGTGAATACCATCAACCTGTCGTAAGACACGTGAACCCCTCACGATTCGAAACTACCGGGCTCACGCCCTGGGAATTGGCCCCGGCCGCACGTTCATGCGAATCTTGCGTTCGCTTCGCCTGTACTGGCCGGTGCCGGAACTACAATCTGGCTGGGGAGGTAGGGATCGAACCTACGAATGCCGGAATCAAAATCCGGTGCCTTACCACTTGGCGACTCCCCAACAAACACTTTCGTTACCGCTAAAAATTCAGCATGCAACTTCACTACTCAGACACCCAATCATGCAACGGATGCCTCATCAAACCTTGCGTCACTACGCCACGCATCTCCGGCGGCAACTGCTGCAACACCGCTTCCGCCTCGCTACGGCTGCCATACTCGGCAAACACGCAGGCTCCCGAACCGGTCATCATCGCTCTGCCGCGGCCCGATTTATCATCCAGCCACGCAATATAACGCGCCACTTCCGGATAGAGCTTGCAGACCACCGGTTGCAGATCATTATGCAGCCGCTGCTCTGAGAGGGCGCGCATTGTGATGGAAACTGTGTCGCGTGTCAATTCCGGATGTGAAAAAATTTGCACGGTCGGCACATGCACCGGTGGAAACAGCACCACATACCACGCTTCCGGCAACCGATAGGCCTGCAATTGCTCGCCTACGCCCTCGGCAAACGCATTTTCGCCGAACACGAAAACCGGCACATCCGCCCCGAGCCGCAGCCCGAGCTGCATCAAGCGGGAACGCGACAAACCCAGCGACCACAGGCGATTCAGCGCCAGCAGCGTAGTCGCCGCATCCGAGCTACCGCCGCCGAGCCCGCCCCCCATCGGGATGCGCTTCTCGACCGCGATGTCTACGCCTGCAGTGCACCCGGTCTCCGCCTGCAACAGGCGCGCGGCACGTACGCACAAGTCCTGCTCCTCGACCACGCCTTCGACCACGCTGGTGCGCCGCACCAGGCCATCTTCGCGAGGGGTGAAATGCAGCGTGTCGTGCAAATCGATAAAACGGAACAGGGTTTGCAGCAAATGGTAGCCATCCGGCTTGCGCCCGACCACATGCAGGAATAGGTTCAATTTTGCCGGTGCCGGGCACGTCAGTTTCATCTGAAAAACCCCTCCAGCCGCAACCCGGCATGCGAACAGATCAATTGACCTCTCACGCTGACACTCTCGACAGGCTCCATGATTATTTCAGGCAAGATCATTGCGGATTCCATTCCAGCTCATCGATCAGCAGCTGCACCTGCAGCTTGTCGCGGCTCAGCTGCAAGCGCGCCGGCAGACTGTCCGCCCGATCACCGGCATAGCGCAGGTACTGTACTTCCCAGCCATCCTGATGCAGCACTTCAACGCGCCCTTCCGAGTCGCGCTCGATCTGCGCCTGACTACCCGGCGCGGCCAGCCCCAGCACCCAGTAGTGCATGCCGGCGAGCGGGAAATGCCAGCCCAGCACCTGTTGCATCAGTGCCTCGACGTCTTCGGCCTCATGATATTGTTCGCCGCTCTCCAGCCGCGCGCCGGTCGCATCACGATAAATGCGGGCAGCGGTCTGTCCGAGCGGTGCCAGCAACAGGATTTCATCCGATTGCGGCCGGTGCACCCAGCGCAGCCCGGCACTTTGGCGGGTGCTGTCATACCTGACGGCGATCCGACCGTTCAGCGCAAATGGCGTCGCTTCCGGCTGTGCTGGCCGTGCGGTTGGCATTGCGGCGGGCATTAAGGCGCACCCCCCCACCAGCACCAGCCAGAACAGACTCAACCAGCGCATCAGGGCATGAATTTCTTGATGACCGCCTCCAGCGGGGCATTACCCGGGTTGGCCTTGAGACCTTCCTGCCAGATTTTTTTTGCTTCTTCCTTGTCGCCGCGCACCCACAGCACTTCGCCCAAGTGGGCAGCAATTTCCGGATCGGGATTACCGGCAAAAGCACGCCGGAGCATCTTGACGCTCTCCTCCAGCTTGCCGCTACGATAGTAGCCCCAGCCCACACTATCCATGATGGCAGCGTCGTTTGGCGCCAGCTGCAGCGCTTTTTCGACCAGTTGTACCGCTTCCGGAATGCGCACGTTGCGTTCCAGCAGACTGTACCCCAGCGCGTTGTATGCCTGTGCGTAATCCGGCTGCAGCTGGATCAGCTTGCGCATCAATTGCTCGAACTCATCCGGCTTGCCGACCTTGTCCGCCATCATCGCGGTTTCATACAGCAGGTCCAGATTGCTCGGCAGCTTTTCCAGGGCTTGCTGCAGCACCTTATAGGCCTCGTCAAACCGTTTGGCGTCACGCAGCAATTGTGCTTCGAACAGCGCCAGCTGCACGCGCTGGCCGTTGTTGTTGACGGCCGCCTGGTGCAGATATTCGCGCGCCTCGTCCAGCTTGCCGTGCTTGTTCAACAAATATGCCACGCGCAATTGCGCCGTGAACTGATACTCACCGGCCTTCACCTCGCGATAGTGCTCCAGCGCTTCCTCGTCATTCCCTTTCGCCTCGCTCAGCTGGCCGAGGTAGTATTGCACCGTATCCTGTTCCTTCTTGCCCTTGCTGAGGGCCGCCTTGAGCTGCGTTTCCGCCGCCTGGAGATCGTTCATCTGCAGGGAAATCAGCGCAATGGCAAATGCCAGTTCTGGATTATCGGGACTCTCGTTGGCAAGGCGCTGGAATTCCTCGCGCGATTCCTTATAGCGCTTCTGTTCCAGCAAGCCGCGCGCATACTGCAGTCGAATTTCGCGGGAAGCCGGATACTTCGACAAATAATCACGCAGTACGTCCAGCCCCTGTTGCGGCGACCGCTTTTGCAGCACCTGCGCCTCGAGGGCAGCAGCCATATCCCACTCCGGCCGCAGACTGCGCGCCTGCTTCACTTCATTCAGCGCAAGCTCGTCATCACCTGCCAGTTGCGCAAGCTGAGCCACTGACCAATGTGCTTCGGCAACCCGTGGATAAGGTTGCGCAAGGTCGCGCATCAACTTCAGCACCGCCGGTTTATCCGGGTAGGTTGCAACCAGCTGGAATATCTGCAGGAAGGCGCTGCCGACGTTGGCCGTTTCAGCCTTCAAGACCTTGGCCATTTCGACCTGCGCCTCATCCAGCTTGCCGCCGCGCAGCAACACCGACCCCAGCATGCGCCCCGGCGCGGTCGTCGTCGGATCGAGCTCCTGCCAGGCGCGCAAGGCCGCGATCGTCCGGTTCATATCACCGGATTCGAAAGCCAGCTGCGCCGCCCGTTTGGCTAACCGCGGATCGTGGGTCTTCCGCACCAGGTCGTTGGCGCTCTGCAACGCGAGGATGTTGTAGCCACGCTGATTGGCAATCTCGGTCAGCAAATATTCGTAAAGCAGGTCGCGGGTCAATACCATCGGAGGCAATGGCGGCCCGGCTTCAGCCTGCGGCTCGGCAGGCGCCGCCGGTTGTGCCGGTTGTGCCGGTTGTGCCGGTTGTGCCGGTTGTGCCGGTTGTGCCGGTTGTGCCGGTTGTGCCGGTTGTGCCGGTTGTGCCGGTTGTGCCGGCTGAGCAGGCTGAGCAGGCTGAGCAGGCTGAGCAGGCAGCGGAGTTTGCGCCGGCTGGGCACCCGGAGCAAGCTGCGCACAGGCGGTGAGCAGCACACTGGCAACTATCAGGCAATTCGTTTTGGTCATGACAGCGAAGCGTTTACACATGAACTCACATATTAGCAAAAAACCGATGCTCCACATGCCAACGCCGGTGAATATCCGGAAAAATTCCCGCTTCCCTCGAATGGCACGAAAGAAATCCGAAGTGCCGCGGCAAAGATTTTAGTGCGGAAATCCTGCTCCACACCGGAACTTTCCGGCAGATTAGAGCTATAATAAAATATTATTTTTAATAAAATAATATTTCTTATAACAAACTCGAAAAAGGAAAGGGGACACAAAATGAAAAAATCGCGAATCCTTCTCAATCTGGTGGCCATGGCTACACTGATCTCCGCCGGCACTGCTGCCGCCCATGACGCACCCAAGCAAGGCAGCTACCTGGTTGACTCGAGAGGCAATGTCGTCAGGAACAGCTACAACGAGTGCTGGCACTCCAGCACCTGGACCGGAGACAAGGCGGTTGCAGACTGCGAACCGAATCTGATCAAGAAGGAAGCACCCAAGCCGGTAGAAGCACCTCCGCCCGCTCCGGCTCCCGCGCCAGCACCTGCGCCCGCACCCGCTCCGGTCGTCGAGGCACCCAAGCCAGCTCCCATGTCAGTTTCCCTGCAAGCCGAAACCCTGTTTGAGTTCAACAAGGCGGTGCTGACCGAAGACGGCAAGAAGATCCTCAACAACGAAGTCGTGAGCAAGATGAAGCAATTTGCGCAGATCGACGCTGTTCAGGTCACAGGTCATGCCGATCGCATCGGTTCCGACGCGAACAATATGAAGATCTCGCAGATGCGCGCGCAGGCCGTGAAGGCTTATCTGGTTTCCCAGGGTATCGATGCGAACCGCATTGCCGCTGCTGACAAGGGCGCTGCCGAACCGGTCGTTGCCTGCAACGACGTGAAGGGCAAGGCCGTTCCGAGCAACACGAAACTGGTCCAGTGCCTGCAGCCGAACCGCCGCGTCGTCGTGGACGTGAAGGGCCTGAAGTAAGCCGATATTCGTCGGATTACTCCGGACAAAACAGCGCGCCAGGGTTCACCCTGGCGCGCTGTTTTTTTACCTCTCGGCAAAACGGTTCATGAAACCGCGCCCGCATCCCGCCTGACACACTGTTTTTGAACGACCGTCCGGATTGGGTTATATTTGAGCTCCATTACCACCTGACGCCGGCCACTGCATCTTGTCCAACGCAACTTCCGACATCACCCTTTCTGCGCGCCATCTCTCGCGCCGCTTCGGCCCCCGGCAAGTCATCCACGATGTCTCGCTGGAACTGAAACGTGGCGAAGTGCTGGGCCTGCTCGGACATAACGGCGCGGGCAAAAGCACCACGCTGCAGATGCTGACCGGCTGCCTGTTGCCGAACGACGGCACCATCGAAATCTGCGGGATCGACCTGCTACGACAACCGTCCCGTGCCAAGGCACACATCGGCTACCTGCCCGAAACGCCGCCGGTGTATCGCGAACTCAGCGTCAATGCCTACCTGTCTTTTGCAGCGCGTCTGCGCGGCATGAAACCGACCGCGGTTGCAGCGGCAGTCGCAGAAACGAGCCAGCGCTGTGGGCTGGAAACCGTGGGCACCAAAATCATCGGCACCCTATCCAAGGGATTCCAGCAGCGCATCGGCATCGCCCAAGCCATCATTCACCGGCCCGAAGTCATCGTGCTCGACGAACCGACTGTCGGACTTGATCCGGCACAGATTCGCGATATTCGCACCCTGATCCGCGACTTGGGTGACAGCAGCAGCGTGATTCTCTCCACGCACTTGCTCCATGAAGTGCAGAGCGTATGCGATCGCGTGGAAATCCTGCATCACGGCAAACTGATTTACGGCGATACCAGCGTACACATGCAGCAGTACGGGCAGGTGCCCGGCTTCCTGATCACGCTGCGCAACCCGCCGCCGTTGCAGGAACTGCAAAACTTTACGGGTATCAGCAACGTCGAACCACTCTCGGCCACCCAGTTCCGGGTGCTGCATGCGCCGGACGACAATCCCGGCAGCACCTTGCTCGCACTGGCCGCACAGCGAGGCTGGCAGCCGGAGCAACTGATGCCGCTGCAAACCACGCTGGAAGACGTCTTCGTCCGGATTACCGGAGCCGAGCCGACGACCGCAGGAGACACCCGATGATCCGCCTCCTCGCACTGCACGAAATTCGCAGCCTGTTTGCCATGCCGTCCACGTGGTTCGTGCTTGCTGTACTGCAATTCATTTTTGCCTGGTTCTTTCTGGCGCGCCTTGAAGCATTTCTGGAGATCCAGCCCCAACTTGCCCAACTCGCCAACCCGCCCGGCGTGACCGTGACGGTTGCCGCGCCACTCTTCAATACCGTCGCATTGATGCTGATGATGCTGGTGCCGATGTTCACCATGCGCCTGCTTGCGGAAGAGCGGCGCAACCAGACGCTGCCATTGCTGCTCTCGGCACCGCTGGCCGGCTGCCATATCGTGCTGGGCAAGTTTTTCGGCCTGCTGATGTTTCTGGTACTGCTGATGGCGACCGTGCCGCTGATGCTTTACACGCTGACGCTCGGCACGCCGCTCGACCATGGCCTGATGCTGAGCAATATCGTCGGCCTGCTGCTGCTTGCCGCGAGTTACGTCGCGCTGGGTCTGTACATCTCCGCGCTCACCACCCAGCCTGTCATTGCCGCCATCGGCGCGCTGGTGGTGCTGGTCGGGCTCTGGCTCGCCGACGTCAGCGCAAGCGCGGAACATTCACCCTGGCACCTGATCTCGCCAATCAACCATTTCCAGAATTTCAACGCCGGCCTGCTGGACAGCAGCGACGCTGCGTTCTTCGGGCTGTTCACCACCGTGTTCCTGTTGCTGGCCATCAGACGCTTGCACAACAACCGCATCTACGGATAAGCCATGCTGCGCAAATTCTTTTCCGCTCCGGCGCTGCTCAATCTGCTGTTCGTGCTGGTCGTGTTCAGCGGCGCGGGCGGCCTGGGCTATCTCGCCAACCAGCATCGCCTCCAGCGCGACATCACCTTCAACGCGGGCAACAGCCTCGAGCCTGCCAGCGTGGAAGTGCTCAGGCAGATGAACGGCCCGATAAGCATCACCGTGTATGCCACCGAGCAGGATGCGCGCCTCGGCGATATCCGCAGGATCATCCGCGAATTCCTGTCGCTCTATCAGCGCTACAAGCCCGACATCCGTCTGGTCTTCGTCGATCCGGTACAGGAATCCGACAAGGCACGCGCCGCGCGCATTCAGCTCAATGGCGAAATGGTGGTCGAATACGCCGGGCGCAGCGAGCATCTTACCCAGATCAACGAGCAAATCCTCACCAACACGCTGTTGCGCCTGGCACACGCGCCCAACCAGCTGGTGCTGTATCTGACCGGCCACGGCGAACCCAAACTGGATGGCGGCGCCAACTTTGACCTGGGAACGCTGTTTGGCGCGAAGCTCAAACAGAATGGATTCCGGCTCGGCAGCCTGAATCTCGCCATTGCGCAGGAGGTACCCGACAATGCCAGTCTGCTGGTGATCACACAGCCGCAAGTCGACCTCATGCCCGGAGAAATCGACAAGCTGCTACGCCATGTCGAACGTGGCGGCAACGTGCTCTGGCTGGTGGATGCCGGGCCGCTGCACGGACTGGAGCGGCTCGCGGAAAAACTTGACCTGCTGCTACCCCCCGGCATCGTCGTCGACCCCGCTGCAATCGAAATGAACGCACCCGCAACCTGGGCGCTCGGCGCAAGCTATCCGCCGCATGCGATCACGCGCAATTTCAGCCTGATCACCGCATTCCCCTCGGCACGGCCGCTGGTATGGAACGAAAATCCGGACTGGCAACATGGCGTGCTGGTGGAAGTGGCTCCACGCGGCTGGGTGAGCCGTGCCGGGGCCGGCGTCAACCTGCCCGGCAGCAAGCTGCGCTTCGACAAACAGCATGACACTCCCGGTCCGGCCGTGATCGCGATGGCCCTGCAACGCCACGTCAACGACCGCGAACAACGCGTCGTCGTGGTCGGCAACGGCGCCTTCCTCACCAACAGTGTTGCGGGTAATGGCGGCAACGTGGACCTCGGCGTCAACATCGTAAACTGGCTGACCAACGAGGAACGCCTCATTACCCTGCAGCCGCGCGCGGCACGCGACAGCAATCTCGTGCTGAACAAGATGCAGCTTTCGTTCATCAGCATCGGCTTTTTGGTCGCGCTGCCGCTGTTGCTCGCTGCGGTTGGCGGAGCGATGTGGTGGAAACGCCGCCGCACATAAAAGTCTGTCACACAACTACTGCGCTTGCTGATTCCGCGTAAAAAAATGGCTCAGAATCCTCATTTACCTCGCGTAAACTGCGGTTCTTCGCCATTTTTCGCCTTGCCTCAGCGGCGCTCGCTACGTTGTGTGACAGACTTCAGATAACCGAACATGCCTGAACTGCCCGAAGTAGAAATCACTCTGCGCGGTCTGACACCGCACCTCGTCGGCCAGCGCGTCACCGGTGTCGTCATCCGGCAACCCCGGCTACGCTGGCCGATTCCCGCGAATTTGCCCGGGCTGCTAACCGGGCAGAGCATCCGTGCGCTCCGCCGCCGTGCGAGATACCTGCTCGCCGAATTCGATCACGGGATACTGATCCTGCATCTGGGCATGTCCGGAAGCCTGCGCATGCTACCGGCTGGCACCCCGCCGGAAAAACACGACCACTTCGATCTGCTGCTGGCCAACGGCATGCTGATGCGGCTGCGGGACCCACGCCGCTTCGGGGCGGTACTGTGGCACCCCGGCGACCCCGCACTGTATCCGCTGCTCGCCGGTTTGGGGCCCGAGCCGCTCAGCGACGAGTTCAATGGACGGTACCTGCATCAGGTCACCCGTGGCCGCAAGAGCTCGATCAAACAATGTTTGATGAATAACCACATCGTCGCCGGCGTGGGCAACATCTACGCCAACGAATCCCTGTTTCACGCTGGCATCCGTCCACAGTTCGCCGCGGGCAGACTCAGTCTGGCGCGCTGCGAAGAACTGGCCGCGCAGATTCGCGCGACCCTGGCCGAGGCCATCCGGCAGGGCGGCAGCAGCCTGCGCGACTTTGTGAACGCCACCGGACAGCCCGGCTACTTTCATCTGGATTTCTGGGTGTACAGCCGCGCCGGCGAACCCTGCCGCAAGTGTGGCACCCCCATCCGCCAGATCAGGCAGGGACAGCGCTCCAGTTTTTATTGCCCCCACTGCCAAAAATGACCATGGTCTGTGCTAAAGTTGGCGCGCAGCATCGGACCGGAAAGTTTCATTCATTGTGGAGAGCCCTATGAAAATGAATTGCCTTCTGTTCGCCACCTTACTGTTGCTCGGGGCATGCGGAGACCGCTCCACTCCCCCGAAGATTGCCGCACCGCAGCGCGAGGCACTGGACAAGGCCAAGAAACTCGATCAGACCATGCAGAAGAAGGCCGAAGAAGAGCAGAAAAAAATCGACGAAGCCGGGAAATAGCCTGGGCCAGCCGTTTTTTTCTGCATTTCACAACTTCTTGCCCATTCATTCAATTACACCATGCGCCAATTGCTCAGCATTGCCGTGCTATCGCTGTTTTTTGCGCCAGCCATATATGCCGGCACCTTGCCGCGGCCCGATCATGTCGTGGTCGTGATCGAAGAAAATCGTGGCTACGCGCAGATCATTGACAAGCTCAGAAACGACTCGTACATCCATAACCTGATCCGGCGCGGTACGCTGTTCACCCAGTCCTTCGGTGTCACACACCCGAGCCAGCCGAACTACCTGGCGCTGTTCTCGGGTTCGACGCAGGGCATCGGCAGCAACGCCTGTCCCAACACCTTCGATACCGACAACCTGGCCACGGCCCTGCAGAGCGCCGGCCTGAGTTTCATCAGTTACGCCGACTCCCTGCCCGCCACGGGCGATCTGGTTTGCATGGCCGGCGCCTACCAGCGCAAGCACAATCCCGCAACCAACTGGCAAGGTACCCGGCTCCGCTCGGACATCAACCGTCGCTTCGCCGATTTCCCGCGGGATTTTTCGAAGCTGCCCACGGTGTCCTTCGTGATTCCGGACCAGGATCACGACATGCATGACGGCGGCTTTTCCGCCGCTGACAACTGGCTGAAGACGCACATCGGCCCTTACGTTGAATGGGCGTTCCAGCACAACAGTTTGCTGATCATCACCTGGGACGAGGACAACTATCTGGAAGACAATCACATCGTCACGTTGCTGGTCGGCCCGATGGTGCGGCCGGGCGAAAGCGCGCAACGCATTGACCATTACCATGTGCTGCGCACCCTGCTCGATTTCTATGGGCTGCCACCCCTCGGAGCGAGCCTGGACGCAGAAGCCATCGAAAACATCTGGAAATAATACAGGAAACAGTATGCCACTTTTTGGCGCAGAACCCGCCACACCGTTCTACCACTGGGAAGACGATATCCTGGTGCTCAACATTCTCGGTCGCCCCAACGCCAAACGTGACGCCATCGGCAAGGTCATCGGCCACCAGTTGGAAGTTTATGCTGCCGCCGTGCCGCGCCGGGGCGGCGCGACGGCAC
Organism: Gallionella sp.; assembly: GCA_035702405.1. Classification (GTDB taxonomy): domain Bacteria; phylum Pseudomonadota; class Gammaproteobacteria; order Burkholderiales; family Gallionellaceae; genus Gallionella. Next base: position 14,145 of record DASSQR010000034.1, read on the forward strand.
ACATGATGCGCTACCTGGCCGGCGAGTTTGAAGTACCGGTCAGTGCAATCCAGGTGGTGTTTGGTGAAAAGAACGTCAACAAGCAGATCCGGGTTAAGGCGCCCAAACGTTTGCCGGCACCGATTCGGTCGGCGCAGTACGAACCGGGCAACCGTTAATCACTGTCGACCGCTGCGGCTGCCACCCAGCCGCGCAAAAAATTCCCGACGCGACACTTCCTTCTGCCAGCTGCACTCACGTTTTTGTTCCAGCATTATCCGGTCCCGGGTCTTGATCACCTCGTCCCAGGCAGCGAATACCGCGTCGGCGGAAGCATACCGTTCCATCGACTGCACCAGTGGCTGCAACAGAAAATGCCCCAGTTCGGGCAAATAGTTCAGGTGCGCCTTCTGCTCGCCCCCCGTGATGGTAAAGGGCAGCAGCGGGCCGATCGCGGTGAAGGGCAAAGCCTTGCGCTCCGCGGCAGACCAACCGGCCGGAACGGGGAGGCCGGGATCGAACTCCGGCAGCAGCACCCGCGCCATCATCCATGGCGTCAGCAAGAGGAACACCGCCCAGCCGTCGGAACGCCGAAACGCGCGCACCTCGAGCGGCAAAGTGTGGTTGACCAGCCACTCGTTGCTGAAGTGCGTGCGGTAAACCGCGCTGAAACTGGCGATCACGGTGTCGATCAATGCCTGGTCACCCTCGCCCGCCCAGGCTCCCAGCTGCCAACCAGTATCATTCACTGCACAATCTCGCCAGCTGTGAGCCAAGTGCACGGTATAACTGCACACGGCTCTCCAATTGCAGCACCCGGCTGAAATCAGGGAGCCAGGACACCAGATGTTCGAGCCACAGCTCCTGCAGCAGCGCCTCACTGTGACCGCAAGGCTGCTCCAGCAGGAAGGCGGCACACTCCATGATGCTGCCGAGATAGTCCGCCGGCATGCCCTCGGCCTGCAAGCCGGCATTCCGGTATAACTCGCCCAGTTCGTCACAGGCACGCCCGAACATGGCGCCGCCCGCGAATGCCGATTCGAATGGCGGGCACACGGTCTTCGGATGTCCCGAGACGAACAGGCGGGTGTGCTCCGCCTGCCATTCGCCCAGTGGCATTCCCTCCAGTTCAGCCAGCGGTGACCGTAGCCAGGCATATTCCGCGGCCAGGTCGCGTAGTGCTTCCAGCGACTCGGCGCCGGGGCTGGCCAGGAGGCCGGAACAGACGCGAAGGGTTTGCGGAGATACGTTCATGTTCACCATGGATAGGCGTAGACCCCCGCATACATGAAGTAGTGCCGCAGCATATAGCCGCCGATCAGCACCATTACGGTCGCCGCCACCGTGTGAAAGCCGCTGCCCGCGCCCCTGATCACGCTCTTGAGTTCGAGGAAGAATGGCACCACGAGACCAAAGCCGATGAAACCGATCAGCCACCCCAGATCATGCCACAGCAATTGCGCCGAACGCACTCCGGATTCCGAGCCGGACAGCGTGTAGTTGAAAAACGAGAACAGGATGACCAGTTCGGTCGCAATCAGAATCACATCCAGGCGCTCATACAGGTGACGGATATCCTTGTCGTTCTCGTCCGGAATGAACACATTCATCAGCAACAACAGGTAGGCGAAGGCGGTCGAAAATGCCGACACCGTGAACAGCAGCGGTACTCCGGGATTGTGCCACAGAGCAACGGCCGGGAAGGACTGGAGCAACAGGCCGGTATACACGGCGGTGCCAATGCCGTTGATCGTCGCGAGCCACCCGACGACGCGCCGCCATTTCAGGCTGCAACCCGACAACCAGACCACCCATCGCAACTGCAATATCGAGCCCACCAATGGCAAACGCTGGAACAGCGGCGTTTCGCGCAGGTATGGCAGCGCATAGACGGTGCCCCATACCATCATCCAGAGAATGAACTGGGTGCCCCAGGCAATCCAGGCATCCGGGTGGTAGAACAACACCAGTGGGTTGAGCACATGGATTACCGCGGTGTGATGCAGCAAATGGCCGAACAGCACCGCAGAACTGATGGCAAGCATCACCACTCCGGACAGCGCGCCCCAGACCACGAGGTTGCGGTGCGGCCGGCAATACATGTCGGTGAGGAAACTCACCGACAGGGTCGCGGCGCCCAAACCACCAAAGAACAGGTACAGGGCGATCCACCACGTCCAGATGTTTTGCGTCGTATAAGTCATGGTATCCATCTCAGCCCCTGCGCTTCATGTCGTCGATGTAATACACATTCGGTTTGGTCCCAAGGTGCGGCATCAGCGGCTGCGCGACCCCGCTCGCAACCAGTTGCGCCACCGGATCGGACGGATCATCCAGATCACCGAACTGCCGCGCTGAACCGACGCAGGTTTCAACGCAGGCAGGTTTCCGGCCCTGATCAACGCGATGGGCGCAGAAGGAACATTTGTCCATACTCGGGCTGGTACGCTGAAGCTCGGCCTCGCTGTAAAAAGCCTTGCCTTCGCGGATATCGACATAGGTCACTTCGTAACGTGCGTCGTACGGACAGGCCATTGCACACGCACGGCAACCCATGCAACGTTCCGGGTCGATCATTACGATGCCGTCGGTCCGCTGATAAGTCGCGCCGGTCGGACAGACCGTCATGCACGGCGGATTCGAGCAATGATTGCACAGGCGCGGAAAGAAACGGCGCCGCACCTGTTCGGTAATACCGATTTCCTTCTCGTGCACGTAAGTCCGCCAGCTGCCCTTCCAGACCGGCGTCTGGTTTTCCATTGCGCAAGCCGCCATGCAGGCATTGCAGCCGACGCAGGTATTCAAATCAATCACCATTGCATAGTGCGTCATGCTTGCACCCCACTAGTATTACCCTTTTCGATTTTCGAAATCCGGACCGTGAATTCCTGTGACCGGAAGCCGGCCACCACCGGCTCGACGTTGTATGGAATCAGCTTGCTGGTCGCCGTTCCCATCCCCACCGCCCGGGTCAACACGGGATTTTCCGCACCGAACGAGGAATACAGGAACACTGCATCGCGATGGATCAGGCGCGTGACATGCGCGTGGCCGTCCGCCGATTGTCCGGTCAGCGTATTGACCAGCCGGATCGCATCGCCGTCGTTGATGCCCAGGTAAGCCGCGCGCGCCGGATGAATCCAGACGTTGGTATAGACGCCTTTCTTGAACTTGTTGATCGCCGCGAGCACCGGGTTGTTGCTGTTGGTGGACGCGTAGGAGACGGTCGGTGCCTTGCCGTAGGTGAAATAGAATTCATCGTCTCCCAGCCGGCCGCTCTTCGCATCCTTGCGGCACTGTGCCGGAATATGGGTCGCCAGCACGCTGAAGTTGGGAGCTGTGCCGCCGCCCTTGCGCAAACTGTCGAACAGCCCGGAATAGAACTCGATCCGCCCGCTGCCCGTCGGCATCGGCAATTTCCACGGCATGGCGGCATGTTCGAGGATTTTCCTGGAGTCCTGTTCCAGGTACACGCCTTTTTCGCGCAGCACCGCGTCCAGTTGCTTGACGGTAATACCGGCCTTTTTCGCCGCCATCTGGAACGCTACTTCGCGGCAGGCGGCGGCGTACGGGCTCTTGACGTTCTGCGCGCGGAATCGCGCCAGCTTGTCGCGGACCGGCGCGGCCGGCATGCCGGTGAGCTTCTCGATCCAGTCCATGAAACTGTCAGGCTTGCCGCTGATGATTTCGGTCATCTTCATCAGGATATCCGGCATCTCGCGCGTATCGTACAGCGGCTCGATCGCGGGATAGCGCGTCACCATCGCGAGATCGTGATTGACGCCGTTGCCGTAGATATTGGGCTCGCCGCGCTCGAGGTAAGTCGAATTGGGCAGGATCACGTCCGCGTACATCGTCGTATCGGACGGCAACACATCGATCGCAATCACCAGTTCGACATTCTTGTGCGACAGAATCTCCTTCCAGCGGCTATCCGGGTAGTAATGGCGCACGGGGTTCGCGGCGTTGATCAGCACGGCCTTCGTCAGGTAGGGCTCGCCGTTGAAGTTCAGGTTACCCTCGACCGATTCTTTCAGGCCGGTATCGGCCATCACCGGCAGCATCACCCACGGCCGCCCCGCCTCGCGCTCCTGCTTCGCAAACGCCCAAGCCCAGCCGGGCTTGCCGTGGCCGAAATTCTTGCCGTTGGAGAACGTGTCGATCACCATGGAGGCAAACGGCATGCCGCCCAGCGTCGCCATTGGCGGACCGGGAGGGTGTCCCTGCTGCTTCGCCTCGTAGGCGCGCGCTACCTTGTGGTGCAGCTCGCCGCTCATGATCCAGCCGCCCGAGCGATCAATGCCGCCGGTGAGCGCCTGGATCATCGCCTGAACGCGGCGCAGCATCATCATGTTGCCGTAACGCGCTCCATGCCAGCCGGGGTCGATGATCGCCGGACGAGTTGTGCCGAATTCGCGCGCAATGCGGCGAATGGTCGCAGCGGCGACACCGGTGGACGACTCGGCCCATTCCGGCGTGTAGCTCTTCAGTTCTTCGAGTTGCGCCTGCAACACCGTCACTACTGGATGACCGTCAAGCATCAGGCCGGGCGGCGCATAGAGCGCCGGATAGGAGGCGCTGCCATTGATGTCGGTCCCGTTGTCGTTGGTCACGGCAGGGAGTGTGCAGATGGCAGACGTCCGGTCCTGCACCACGCGCGGCCGGCCCTTCGCATCCAGTGCGAGGTGCCACTGGCCGTTGGCATCCCGGTACGTCAGGAACGGCATGTTGGAATGCAGGCGCAGGAACTCGGCGTCATACAGTTTCTCGTCCAGCATGATCTTCAGCATTGCCAGACAGAAGTCGAGGTCGGTGCCCGGACGGATGGAAATCCACTCGTCGGCCTTGGCGGCGGTTTCGGACTGGCGGGAATCCAGCGCGACCACCTTTGCGCCGTTCTTGCGCCCTTGCGCAAACCGCACCATGCGGCAGGTGGAAACGGCCCCGATCGACGCATTGTTGGCGACAAACAGGATGTATTTGGCGTTGTCGTAATCCGGCAGCACTTCATCGTGGATGTTGAAGTTGCCGGTCACCGCGTCGGTTCCCAGATGGCCGGTAGTCACGCAGTGCTGCATCGGCGACGCGATGATATTGGGAATGCGGTTGGACAACGCGAACGGCACCGCCCAGTTCATGTAGAACACGCAGGAAGTCCACCCGCCCACCATGGTCCATTCCCATGGCTGGATATTGGCCGATTTCTGCTTGCTGGCGATGTAGTTCCAGGCTTCTTCCCAGCTTGCGGTGCGAAACTTCATCTCGCCGCGCTTCGAACCTTCCACCCGAATCAGGGGCGTTTTCAGCCGGTCGGTGTCATAGGTCTGGCGCAAACCGGCTTGGCCGCGCGCGCAGATCTTGCCGCGGTTCAGCGTGGAATTCGGATTACCGTCCAGCTTGACGATGCGCCTTGTGCCGTTTCTGGTATGGGTGGTAACCCGGATATTGCACAGCGAAGAGCAGAAGTTACAGATACTGTAGGTATGGTCTTCGGTGACGGCCGATCCGCCATCTCCCGCCATTGCGGGCTTGCCCAACAATCCGGATGACTTCAGCAATGTCAGTCCGGCAACACCCATCCCGGTCACCTTCATAAAGGTGCGCCGGGTCAGGCTCGGAAACTCCCAGGTCATGCGCTGCTCCTCCCCATGTCATATTCATTCGAACCTTCCGAGCACAGCGTGAGAACTCGCGTCGTCTTCGGGTCATCGGCATTGCGCAATGCGTGAGTCGATGAACCCAGCAAGACCGCCAATACGTTTAAACAGCGCAGCAATATGTATACCCACTAGCATCCTATGGTTTCAATCGCCTTGATTAATGCCGCATGCGGGAAGATTGTTGCGTGAGCGGAGGGGAGTGATAGACCTGATAAATCCGGACAACCGTGACAGCGGTGTCAACGGAATACGCCATTACTGACAACTTTAGACTGCATTAACTAATCAGACAGAAAGTGCCACGCTGAATTTCTACCCTGAGGCAGTTGGGATAGACTGATTGGCGAAACAGTTGGGGTGTGCGGCCGGATTCGTCCGCGCCAAGGAAGTTTGCCGGCCGCTAACTGACGCAGAGTGAGTACTTTGAAGACAAGCTGCAGTTAGCGTATTTTCACCACGATGTCGTGCAGACTGTTGGCGCTGTGTGCCATGCGTTCAGCGGCATTGGACAGATGGCAGTAGATTTCGCGCCGTTTGAACATGTTGATGTAGTCCTCGCCCTGAAACAGGTCCGCCAGCGCGGCACGGTACAATTTCTCCACACGGCGCTCGGCACGGCGCGCGGTATCCGCATCCGCCGCTGCGGCTTGCGGGTTTTCGCCCAGTTTGCCGAAACCGGCCGCCACTGCGTCCACCCCCTCCTTGAGCAATTTTGCCAGCTCCAGGGTGTAGGCATCGGGTGCAACCCCGAGCATGCTCATTTCCTTGGCGGTAGTCTTGCAGTGGGTGACGACATCGTTGAGACCCATGATGGCGCGATAGAGCACCTCGCGATCAACCGGCGTGGACAGCGCTTCATTCAGCGCATGAATGTTGCGCACCTTCACGAGGTCCGCCAGCTGCTTGTCCTGCTGGATCTCGGCGTTCATCGCGTGGTTGTCATTCGTCATGAACTCGACCAGCAAACCGGTCGTGCAAGCGGCCTGCACACTCTGTTCGGCAAGCATGTCAAAAAAATCGGGCGATTTTGGGAACATCCACTCGAGGGTGCGCGTGACAATGGATCGATTACCGTTGCTCATGGTTCTCCCCTGACAGGAATGATGCGACAGCAATGGAAAACAGGCGACCGGAAAGACACGCCAGCGAGGTGGCACGCCGAGCGTGGGACATTATCATGCCCGATGTCGTGGTCACCGCGCAAGCTGCTGTTTCAACGCAAAAAACAAAAAAAGCCGCGCAGGATTACTGCGCGGCTTTTTGTGTAGCGAACCAGCTCAGGCCTTCGCTGCTGTCAGCTTTTCATACTTGGCCATCAGCTGTTCGTGGGATTCCACATGATTGGGATCGTGCGGAATGCAATCCACCGGGCAGACTTCCACGCATTGCGGGGTATCATAGTGACCCACGCATTCGGTGCATTTGTTGGGATCGATGACGTAAATCTCATCTCCTTGCGAGATCGCGTCGTTCGGGCATTCCGGCTCGCAAACGTCGCAATTGATACATTCATCGGTAATCATCAGTGCCATGCTTCTTCTCCTGTAAAAAAATAACTAATATTTTTGCTGCAATTTTGCCGCCACCAGTGGCGAAACGAATTTGCCGACATCCCCGCCGAAGCGCGCGATCTCGCGCACCATCGTGGCCGAGATGAAGGTGTATTTCTCGGCCGGGGTCAGGAACAGCGTTTCCATATCCGGATACAGATTCCGGTTCATTCCCGCCAGCTGGAACTCGTATTCAAAATCCGACACGGCGCGCAAGCCGCGCAACACCACGCGTGCGCCCTGGGACTGCACGAAATTCATCAGCAAGCCATCGAATCCCATCACATGCACGTTATCGAAGTTCTTGAATACTTCACGCGCCATCTCCACCCGCTCATCCAGCGTAAACAGCGTCTTCGCGCGGCTTTCCGCCACCGCCACGACCACTTCGCTGAACAATCCGGCGGCGCGGCGGACGACATCCTCATGCCCGCAGGTAATGGGATCGAATGTCCCCGGATATACCACTTTAATCATTTACGGAAAGACCCAATAATTGGTAATACACTTGCCCCGCCCGGCCCGATTTCATCACTTGCCATGGCGCCGGGACGGATACTGCAGTACCCGATTCTACATAAACCACGCCATTTTCGTTCAGACGTTGCGGCAAAATTTCCAGCAACTTTGGCAGATAATCGCTCTGAAACGGTGGATCCAGGAAGATTACGTCATAACGTTGTGTTTCGCGGGAGATGAATTCTAGCCCATTTTGGTCGTGTATTGCTATATTAGAACAACCTAATATTATCAGATTATCGCGCAAGGCCCGCAGCACGGCAGGATTTTTCTCCACCATCACCACGCGTTCCGCGCCGCGCGAGGCAGCTTCAAACCCAAGTGCGCCGCTGCCGGCGAACAGATCCAGGCAGGTGCGTCCGTACAGTGTCTGCCCAAGCCAGTTGAACAGCGTCTCTCGCACGCGATCCGGCGTGGGGCGCAGTCCGGTCGCATCGGGAAAGCTGATCTTGCGGCTGCGCAGCGTGCCACCGATGATCCGGACGGTATTGACTTGCTTGCCTGCTATTTTGTCGCCTCTTGCGGAGCACCCACGATTACCGTCGCCATCGCCTGCGGATTGATATGGCGTTTAAACGCATCCCGGATTTGTGCAACCGTCACCTGTTCGACCTTGCGGGTAAAGTCATCGAGATAGGTCAGCGGCAAATCGTAAAAACCGATGATGCTCAGGTATTCGATGATCTTGCGGTTGCTGTCGATGCGGAGCGGAAAACCGCCCACGATATTCTGCTTGGCCGCCACCAGTTCCTTTTCGGTCGGACCCTTGGCGATAAATTCCGCCAGCGTGGTACGCACCAGTTGCAGCGCTTCGTCCGCCTGTTCCTTCTTGGTCTGCAGGCCGATCTCGAACGGGCCCGGTTGCTTGAGCGGAATGAAATAGCTGTAGACGTTGTAAGCGTAGCCGCGCTTTTCGCGCACCTCATTCATCAGGCGCGAGACGAAGCCGCCCCCGCCAAGAATGTAGTTCCCCACGTACAGCGGGAAGTAATCGGGATCGTTGCGCGCCATGCCCGGTGCACCGATCAGGATATGGCTTTGCGTCGCAGGATGAGGAATGCGGAGCTCGCTCGGAGCGATCTTCATGGTCACCAGCGGCAATGCGGCCGGCGCAGCACCCTCCGGCAATTGCGCGGTCAGTTTTTGCGCGATGGCCTCGGCCTCCGCGCGCGAAACGTCGCCCATGATCGCAACCACAGCTCCACGCGCCCGGTAATGCGTCTGATAGAAATCCTTCAGGTCGGCCACGGTAATTTTCTCAACCGTAGCGACTTCGCCCGGGACCTGCAGGGCGTAGGGATGCGTACCGTACACCGCTTTCTGGAAGGCCTTTGAAGCAATGCTTTCGGGCTTGGTCTCGGCTTCCTTAAGCGCGGCAATGATGCGCGCCTTTTCACGCTTCAGAATCTCTTCCGGAAACAGCGGCTGCTGCAATACGCGCGCCATGATATCCAGCGCCTTGTTGCGCTCGGTTGCACTACTCAGCGTGCGCAGCGAAAGGCTGGAGCGATCCTGATCAAAGCCGCCGCCGAATTGCGCGCCGATATCCGCCATGCCACGCGAAATGTCGTCCTCGCTCAAGCCATCCGCACCCGCGTCGAGCAAGTGGTGAGTCAGATTCGCCACCCCTGATTTGCCCGCGGTATCAAAGCTGCTGCCGGCCGGCAGACTCACAGCCACGTCCAGCATCGGCAGGTCGTGGTTTTCGACAAACAGCACCCGCGCGCCGCTCGGGCTCTGCCAGTGCTGGATTTGCGGCGTCGCCCAGGCGATGCTGGCGCCACAGCAAACGACGATCAGAAGAAAACGCTTGATATCAACGAACATGAGAATTTCCTCCACCGGCGCGCTTGGGCTTGCCGGACAGCGGCTGCGGATCGAGCACCGCAACAGTCAGGTTGTCGTCCTTGAGCAATTCACGCGCCACGCTCACCACCTGGTCGGCCGTGACCGCCTGCAGTTTCTTCAGCATCACGGGGATGTCCTTGTAGGACAGGCCGATGCTTTCCAACTGGCCGATCTGCATCGCCTGGTAAAACACCGAATCGCGCTTGTACACTTCGTTAGCCGTCACCTGCGCCTTGACGCGCTGCAGCTCATCTTCTTTGACGCCGTCGCGCACGAGCAGCGCGACCTGTTCGCGCAATGCGTTTTCGAGTTCGGCCACGGTCTTGCCTTGCGAGGGTGTACCTTCAAGGATGAACAGACCGGGGCCGCGTTCGGTGGAGTCATAGCCCGCGCCCGCACTGCTGGCCAGCTGCTGTTCGCGCACCAACGACTTGTTCAGCCGGGCCGACTCATTGCCATCCAGCACGCCGGCCAGAATCTCCAGCGCATACGGTTTCCAGTCCTTCTCCGAATCACGCAGCGTCGGTGCGTGATAGCTCATCACCAGGTAGGGCAGTTCTGCCGGCGCCTTGACGACCAGACGCTTGATGCCCAGCTGCTCCGGCTCGCCGATATTCCTGCGTCCGGCCATCGTGCGCTTCGGCACCCGTCCGTAGTAGCGGTCCGCCAGCTTGAATACCTCATCGGCCTTGACGTCGCCCGCCACCACCAGCGTTGCATTATTGGGCGCATACCAGCGCTGATACCACGCACGCACATCGCCGGCGGTCAGCTCCTGCAAATCGCTCATCCAGCCAATGACCGGATGGTGATACGGATGTTCCTGGTAAGCGGTCGCCATCATTTCCTCGATTAGCAGCGCATGCGGATCATCATCGGTGCGCATGCGGCGCTCTTCCATCACAACCTTGATCTCCTTGCCGAATTCGGCATCAGCAAGCGTCAGGTTGCGCATGCGGTCCGATTCCAGCTCCATCGCGAGCGGCAGCTTCGATTTATGCAGTTGCTGGAAATAGGCGGTGTAGTCGGTGGAGGTAAACGCGTTTTCGCGTCCGCCCGCTGCGGCAATGCGCTTGGAAAATTCGCCCGCCGGCACTCCACGCGTGCCCTTGAACATCATGTGCTCCAGCACATGCGCCACGCCGGTCGTGCCGGTGCGCTCATCCATGCTGCCGACCTTGTACCAGATCTGCTGCACCACCACCGGCGCGCGGTGATCTTCCTTGACGATGACTTTGAGGCCGTTGGCGAGCTGATGCTCGAACACTTCCGCGTGCACCGCCGTCAGCGGCCAAGCCAGCAACAACGCGACGCCAGCCAGAGTGGACCGCAGGAATGCTTTCCCCGCCGGTAGCAAAGGGCGAGCAGCGGTTGCAGCAAAGGATGACGAGTTAATCAGGGGATCCAACAAATTAGCGTTCATATCCCTAGCCCTGAAAGGTTTAATCGGCATAAAATAAACAGAACAGCCACACGTGCAGGTGTGGCTGATTTGTCTGTATTATGCACCAATTTCCTCTGCTGCGAACAACCCCGAATGTTTAGTTTCCTGAAAAAGAAATCCTCCGACGCCACTGCCAACAAGACCGATAACGGCTGGATCGCGCGCCTGAAAGCCGGCCTTGCGCGCACTGGCAGCCAACTGACTGACCTGTTCAGTCGGGGCGGCCGAATCGACGAGGATTTGTATGAAGAACTCGAGACCATCCTGATCACCGCCGACGTCGGCATGGATGCGACCAATGCGCTGCTCGCCGACCTGCGTCATCACGTGAAGGTCCAGCGCCTGACCGAAGCCGCAGAGCTCAAGGAAGCCCTCGCCGAGTGCCTGCTCAAGCTGCTCAAGCCACTCGCGCAGCCACTGCAGGCCGACCGGCACAAGCCTTTCGTCATCATGATGGTCGGCGTGAACGGCGCCGGCAAGACCACCTCAATTGGCAAGCTGGCCAAGTATCTGCAAGGTCAGGGCCTGTCAGTGCTGCTTGCCGCTGGAGACACTTTCCGTGCCGCAGCACGCGAACAGCTGACGACTTGGGGCGAGCGCAACAATGTGACCGTCATCGCGCAACAGAGCGGTGACGCCGCCGCCGTGATTTTCGATGCGATCCAGGCCGCTCAGGCGCGCAAGATCGACGTGGTGCTCGCCGACACCGCAGGCCGGTTGACCACGCAGGCGCACCTGATGGAAGAAATAAAAAAGGTAAAGCGCGTGATCACCAAAGCGCTGCCGGAAACCCCGACCACGCCCGCCGGACCGCACGAAGTGTTGCTGGTGCTGGATGCCAATACCGGCCAGAACGCGCTAAGCCAAGTCAAGGCATTCGACCAGGCGCTCGGCGTGACCGGCCTGATCCTGACCAAACTGGATGGCACCGCCAAGGGCGGTGTAATCGCCGCGATCGCCAAGGCGCATCCGATTCCGGTGCGCTTCATCGGGGTCGGCGAAGGCCTGGACGACTTGCGCCCGTTCGACGCGGAAGACTTTGTCGCCGCACTGCTCGGCCTGTCCGAATGATTTCATTCACCCAGGTACACAAGCGCTATCCGGGCGGCCATGAGGCGTTGAAGAACGTCTCATTCGATATTGCCGAGGGCGAGATGGTGATCCTTACCGGTCATTCGGGCGCCGGCAAAAGCACCCTGCTCAAACTGATTTCGGCAATCGAGCGTCCCAATGCCGGCAGCGTGCTGGTGAACAACCAGAACGTCGGCGTGCTCAAGAAAGCTGCCCTGCCGTATCTGCGCCGCAACCTCGGGATGGTGTTCCAGGATCACAAGCTGCTGTTCGACCGCAATGTGTTCGACAACGTGCTGCTGCCATTGCAAATCTGCGGCTTTGACCATCGCGAGAGCGCGAAGCGCGTGCGTGCCGCGCTGGACAAGGTCGGACTGCTCAAGCGGGAAAAGGCCAACCCCATCACCTTGTCGGGCGGCGAACAGCAGCGGCTGTGCATTGCGCGCGCCATCGTAAACCGACCGGCCATCCTGCTGGCTGACGAACCAACCGGCAACCTCGATGCCGCCTATACCCAGGAAATCATGGCCATCTTCAGGTCGTTCCATCAGGTAGGCGCCACCCTCCTGATTTCCACCCACAATGAAAGCGTGGCGCGGGACGCCCAGGCGCGGGTGCTCACGCTGCAGCATGGCGAGCTGAAAACTCCTGCGACTGAATCGGGGCAAGTGTAATGCAGACGCTCGCACAACATTTCGGGGTGCTACGGAACACACTGCAGCGCATCTTCGCCGCGAGAATGGCGGGCATCTTCAACATACTGGTCATCGGCATTGCGCTGAGCCTGCCTGCCGGCCTGTACGTGCTGCTGAAAAACGCCCAGGGCATGGTCGCGCAACTGTCCAGCGCGCCGCAGATCAGTCTGTTTCTGAGTCTGGATGCGACCGGGGAAGATATCGCCCGGATCCGTCAGCAACTTAACCGGCATTCGGCGATCGCCCGCATCGAATTCGTCACCCGTGCGCAGGCGCTGGAACAGCTCAAGCGGAGCACCGGCCTGGCTGACGTGATCGGCGTACTGGACAAGAACCCGCTACCCGATGCCTTCATCGTGTATCCGCAGCAAAGTTCCGCAAAGGCGCTGGACAGCCTGCGCAGCGAACTGGCCCAGTGGCCCGGGGTGGAACAGGCTCAGCTCGATACCGCCTGGGCATACAAGCTCGAAGCGCTGCTCAACTTCGGCCGCCTCGCGGCACTGATCCTTGGCGGTCTGCTCAGCGTTGCACTGATCGCGATTACCTTCAACACCATCCGTCTGCAAATCCTCACCCAACGTGACGAGATCGAGGTATCCAAACTGATCGGCGCAACCAACAGTTTCATCCGGCGCCCGTTCCTGTATTTCGGCGCAATGCAGGGCCTGCTCGGCGGCCTCACTGCGTGGCTGATTGTGACTGGTAGTCTGCTGCTGCTCAACCGCGAACTCGGTGCATTGACACAACTCTATGCCAGCCAGTTTGCATTGCAGCCGCTATCGCCAGCCGACAGCGCATCTTTGCTGCTGTTCTCGTTGTATCTCGGCTGGCTGGGCGCATGGCTGTCGGTGGCGCGACATCTCGCGCGCATCGAACCGCGTTAGCAGACCGCCCGTGGGCGAAAGTCTCCTGCACCGATTTGCCTGCGAAATAATATTGTTTGCTGCCCTGCCCATTACTGAAACTTGTAGCCTCGCTTCCGGAATAGTTTCAAACAGGCGTCCACCACCTTGGCGTTATATTGCACCCCACGCCCGCGTTCGATCTCGGCCAGTGCAGCATCGATCCCCGGACCGGGACGATATGGACGATGCGAGGCCATTGATTCGACCACATCTGCAACGGCAAGTATTTTCGCTCCCGGCAGGATTTCCGGTGCCTTCAGGCCTTTCGGATAACCGGAGCCATCCTCGCGTTCATGGTGCTGATAAACGATTTCCGCAATCGGCCAGGGAAATTCGACACGCCTCAGGATATCGTACCCCATGCTGGAATGCTCACGAATCAGTTGATACTCAGCCGCATCAAGGGGGCCCGGTTTGGCCAGTATCGCCACGGGAATACGACTCTTGCCAAAATCATGAATGATCGCGGCCAGGTATACGCCGTGAATTTCTTCTTCCGCCATCCCCATTTCTCGTGCAATCGCGGCCGACAGGTCCGCTACCCGGCGCTGATGCCCCACCGCATAAGGTTCACGCAGCTCGATCAGTTCCGCCATACCTTTTGCCATGACTTCCAGGCTGCGCAGCAGCTTTTCCCGGCTTTCACGCAGCGAGTGTTCGGCAGCCTCACGAGCCTGAATCGCCGCCTTCTCTGCCAGCACCCGGCGTACGGCCGATGGCAGGCGTTTAAGTGAATCCTTCAGAATATAGTCCTTGGCGCCAACTCTCAGCAATTCGATGGCTTCCACGTCAGACAAAGTACCGGTAACCATGATTACCGGAATTTCAGGATAGTTCTTCGTGGCATACTGCACGGCCTTGAGCCCGTTAAAATCAGGCAAGGTGTAGTCGCACAAAATTACGTGCGGTCCAAAAAAAGCCAGCGCCTGATAGTATTCATGGGCATGCGCCACGCGCATGAAATCAAAGATCAAGCCACCAGCCAGCAATTCATCCTCAATCAACTCGGCATCTGTTGGTTGATCTTCCAGGTTGAGGATACGCAGCTTGGTTTTGTCAGTGGTCACGATAAGCCCCAATTTCGTCAGACTGCAATACTTTCACCCTGTCAGCACACTCCGCCAAAGCTGCCGGGATGTGTTGTTCGCGCAGGATAAGCAAGTGATGAACAGTACAAGGCCCGCAAGCTTCCCTCAAGACCTAAGACGGAAACCGGTAGCCCTGCTTCCGTAAAAGTTTGAGACATGCATCTACCACTGCAACGTCATATTGCAGACCGCGCCCACGTTCAATTTCCGCCAGCGCCCCCTCGAGGCCTTGGGCGGGGCGATAGGGGCGATGCGAGGACATCGATTCGACGATATCTGCGACTGCGATTATTTTGGCACCGGGCAGAATATCTGCGGCCTTCAGGCCTTGAGGATAACCTGAGCCGTCCTCGCGTTCGTGATGCTGGTACACCATCGCGGCGATCGGCCAGGGAAATTCGATGTCCTTCAGAATATCGTAGGCAACCCGGGAGTGTTCCCGGATCAGCTTGTATTCAGCCTCCTCCAGCTCGCCCGGTTTGACCAGAATCTCGACCGGCACTTGAATCTTGCCAAGATCATGAATGATCGCCGCCAGATAGATGCCGTGAATTTCATCTTCCGGCAAGCCCATCTCACGGGCAATGGCAACAGAGATATCCGCGACTCGCCGTTGATGGCCGGCGGTATAGGGGTCGCGCAATTCGACCAGCGCCGCCATGCCCTTGACCGTTTCTTCCAGGCTGCGCAGCAACTTCTCGCGACTTTCGTGCAACGATTGTTCCGCCGCCTTGCGGGCCTGGACCTCGGCGCGCTCTGCCAGCACGCGCCGGACCGCAGAGGGCAGACGGGTCAGCGAATCCTTCAGGATATAGTCCTTGGCCCCGGCCTTGAGCAGCTCGACCGCTTCCACATCGGACAACATTCCGGTAACCATGATCACCGGAATGTCAGGATAATTCTGAACGGCATATTGCAGCGCCCTGAGACCGTCATAGTTGGGCAGCTTGTAATCGCACAAAATGATGTCCGGACGGAACTCCTGCAGCGCCTGGCAATACTCCCGCTCCCTACCCACGCGCATGAAATCGTATTCCAGTCCGGCGGTGCGCAACACATCTTCGATCAACTCGGCATCCGTTAATCGATCCTCCAGATTGAGTACGCGTATTTTCTCGTTAGCCGGATTCATGAGAGGACCGGGGTCTTATTGAGCAACAGCCAGTACAATCCCAGATCCGTGATGGTGTTGGCGAAGGATTCGAACTGAACCGGCTTGCTGACGAAGCTGTTTGCACCATGTTTATAGCACTCGCTAATATCGCGCTCCTCCCGCGACGAGGTCAGCACCACCACCGGAACACAGTTCAGTTCCATATCCGCTTTCACTTCTTTCAGCACCTCGAGCCCGTCAACCTTGGGCAAACGCAGATCTAGCAGGATCACCTTCGGAATACGATCGGCGCGCGTGGCATAGTTGCCTCGGCGAAACAGGAAATCGAGTGCCTGCGCCCCATCCTTGACCCACACCAATCTGGTCGCGAGCTTGTTTTCTTTCAGGGTTTCAATCGTCAACTCGGCATCAGTAGGATTATCCTCGACCAGTAACATCTCGACTGCGTCGGCCGCGTCAGTCATGTGCCTCCCCCTTCATTGGCAGTGAAAAAAAGAAAGTTGCGCCCTGCCCGACCCTGCCCTCCGCCCACACCCGCCCGCCATGCCGGGTGATGATGCGCTTCACGATGGCCAGACCGATCCCGGCTCCCTCGAATTCCTCGACCCCGTGCAAACGCTGGAACACGCCGAACAGCTTGCCGGCATATTGCATGTCGAATCCTGCGCCATTGTCCCTGACGTAATAAACTGTTTCCGTGCTCTCGGTTCGCCCCCCTGCCTCAATCATGGCATCCGCCCGCCGCGCAGTGAACTTGATCGCATTGGAGAGCAGGTTGGCCCAGACCTCGCGCAGCATCTCCACGTCACCCCGGCAAGGCGGCAACGGCCTGATGTCCATCCTCACGCTGCGGCCGGCAAGATTCGGTTTGAGTTCGTCAAGCACCCGTCGCGCCAGCCCGTCCATGTCGACCTCTGTGAGCGACAACGCCTTCAGCCCCATGCGGGAGTACGCCAGGATAGCGTCGATGTGCCGTTCCATCCTGCCGGTATTGATGCGCACCACCTTCAGTAACCGTCTGCCTTCGTCATCCAGCCGGTCTTCGCAACGGCTCCGCAGCAGGCTCGAATACCCGTCGACGGCCCGCAGCGGCACGCGCAGATCGTGTGACAACGAATAGACAAACTCTTCCAGATCGCGGTTGGATTGTTCCAGTTCGCTGGTGCGTTCTCGCACCAGCGCTTCCAGATGTTCGTGATAGTGGCGCAATTCCTCTTCCGCGCGCTTGCGCTCGGTCAGGTCGGTGCCGAATGACCAGTCCTGCACGCCAGTGGAGATGAAACCCCACAGCATGTTTTTCGTGGTTCCGTCCTTGCACGTGACAATCGATTCCATCGGCTCGATTGCCGTGTGCATTTCGATCGCGCGCGTGACTCTATTCTGCCATTCTTCCACCAGCCGGTTGCGGTACGCTTCGTCTGGATAAGCGCGCTGCGCCCAAGCCGCCAGCGTCGGCACGTCTTCCAGCGTATACCCGAACAATCGGGTGAACGTCGGATTCACGTAGTCCGCTTTTTGCTCGATGCCGGTTGACCTGAATATCGCCAGGGGCGACGAGTCCGTCATTGCCCTGAGTTTCTTCTCGCTGTCCCGGAGTGCCGTTTCGGCTTGCGTGCGTCGGGTAATATCCTGGTTGACGGTCACGGCGCCGCGAATGCTCCCGTCGCTCCTGCGGAGCGGCACGGCAGAATCGAGAATGATCTTGTGCGTGCCGTCGAAGCATTCGATCTCGATCTCATCTTCAACGACGGTTTCGCCTTTCTCGACGGCGCGCACGCCGGCCCATTCGTGGGCACTCACGCGTCTGCCGGTATCGCGTCGCCAGCCCTTGTATTCGCCGAGCTGCTCTACACCGACGAAACGTACCCCGGCCCAGATCCGGTGAGCCGCCTCATTGCCGAAAATGACATTGCCTTTTGCATCAAGCATCCAGAGCCCCACCGGCACAAGTTTCAACACCGCATTCAACTGTTCCTCATTCTCCCGCAATGTCTGTTCCAGGCGATCGCGCTGCAGGTCCATGTCGAACAGCCTTCCTGCAGCCCACAGGATCAGGATCGCCGCCCCGATGGCGTTCACAACTATCAGCGCTGCGGGCTGCAGACCTGCGCGGAGCAAGCCGGCCTGATAACCCTGCACCATCAGCCAGCCGGTCAGCAAAATGACTGCAACAGCGGCCGGCAGCAGGTACCGAGCAATGACCCCTGCAGTTCCGCGACTGGTCAGCAGGCGCCGCAACGGATAGCCGGGGCGCGCATTCACGATCCCTAATGCCAGCACCACCAGGGCAGCGGCCGCGGGCAGCGCCATCGGGGTGAAATCAAGCTCTTGCCGCAAAAACGCTTCGAATCCGAATGAATACGCCAGGAGCTTGGCCCCCGCAATCGCCAGCGGCACGGTGGCCAGCCCGTTGACCGCCCACGCGCGGCCGCCTTTTTTCCCGTTTAACAGCAGCAGCGCGGCGCCAATCGCAGTCAGGCTGAGGGCGGCATTAAGCGGAGCTCGGCCGGGGATATCACCCGCAAACGTGCTTGTTTCCCGAATCAGCCACTGGTCGATGCCGAAATCCGCCCCGCTCAGGTCCTCCGCGAGCGTGAGTCCCGCCAGGAGCAAAACCGCGCCGGCGCAAAGGCGCGAAAACACCCGCGGGCCTCGCCCTGCGGTCACGGCTCCAAAGAGCGCCAACCCGGACAGAATGATGGCGACTGCAGTATTGACCTTCATCGCGGCCAACCCGGGAAGACCGCTTTTAAGCAGGTTTACGCCAAATATCCAGCCGGTCAGCACGAGGATGCCGATGCTGACCGCGACAACCGCGGCCGCTTGCGGGATGCGCTCCAACAGGCCGTACAGACGTTCCTGTTCAGCGGCAGTCATGCTGTACTCCGGATGAGACACTTCACCTCCGTTCCTCTGCCAGATTCCTCTTCAGGCAGCGCAAGCTCGGTGGGTCAGACCGGCAAGGCAAAATAGAAAGTTGCGCCCTCATCAAGTTTGCCTTCGGCCCAGACCCGGCCGCCATGCCGGGTCACGATGCGCTTGACGATAGCCAGGCCGACGCCCGTCCCCTCGAATTCCTCGGCACCGTGCAGGCGCTGAAACACCTCGAAGATCTTGTCGATATAGCGCATATCGAAACCCGAGCCGTTATCCCTGACATAATAAATCTGTTCCCGGCCCTCGGTCCGCCCCCCCACTTCGATATGCGCCATGGACTTCGACCGGGTGAACTTGATCGCATTGGACAGGAGATTGATCCATACCTGGCGCAGCAATGCCAGCTCGCCGCGCGCGGGCGGCAGCTTCCCGACCTCGATGGTCAGCTGCCGGTCGCCGGTAGCCGGCCTGAGTTCTTCGAGCACTGCGGAAACCATGCCTTCCATGTCAACCTCAGACAGCGTCAGCGGCGTCCGCCCTATCCGCGAGAAGGCAAGCAGGTCGTCAATCAGTCGGCCCATCTTTTCGGTGTTGTCCCGAATGACGGTCAGCAGGCGCCTGCCTTCTGCATCGAGCTTGTCACCGTACCGGGCCAGCGTCATGCGCGCGAAGCCGTCTGCCGCACGCAGCGGCGCGCGCAGATCGTGGGAGACCGAGTAACTGAAACTCTCCAGTTCCTTGTTGACCGCCTCGAGTTGTGCAGTGCGCTCCGCCACCATCTCCTGCAAATGCTCCTGATACTTGCGCAGTTCGGCTTCCGTACGTTTGCGCTCGGTGACATCCATTACCTGAGTAATGAAATAAAGCGGTTTTCCGGCAGCATCCCGGTGCAGGCTCGTGGTCACCTCGCCCCATACTTCGTTCCCGTTCTTGTGCAGATAGCGCTTGGTGAAACGCGCCACAGTCTGTTCACCGGAAAGAACACGGTCCATCTCCCGTTGCGACGACTCGATGTCGTCGGGGTGCGAAACGGCCTGCCATCTGCGCGCTGCAAACTCTTCCCGGGAATAGCCGAGCATGTCACAGAAGGCCTTGTTGGGCTGCATCTCGCCGGTCAGTGAAGTGAGGGAGTTTCCAATCGGCGAATACTCGAATATGGACCTGAACCGTTCCGCGCTGGCCCGCAGTTCGTCCTCCGCGCGCTTCTGGTCAGTCACGTCGGTCACCACGCCGGTCATGGCCGTGACGCGCCCGTCAGCGTCCCGAACAGGAAAGCCGCGCTCGCGCATCCAGCGCACCTCGCCGTTACGGCGCACCATCCGGTACACGGTTTCGTAGGCTTCGCCTTTGGCATGAGCCCCATTGACGATGCCCAGCAACCCCGGCCGGTCGTCGGGGTGGACCGCCTCCAGAAGCGATTGCGGGTTGTCGTACAGACTTTCGCAGCTGTGTTCCCACAAACGCTCGTATGCCGGGGAAATATAGAGCATTTCGGTTACCCCCGGCGTGCTGATCCAGAACACGTCCTGAATCGTCTCGGTAATCAGCTTCAGACGCTCATGCGACTGGCGCAATTGTTCTTCCGCCCGTTTGCGCTGGGTAATGTCACGCAGAATGGTCGAGACGCCAGCAAGCGTGCCTGTTACATCCATGACGGGAGACAGGGACATGGAGATGTCGACCAGGGTACCGTCCTTGCGCGGCCACACCATCTCCCCGTGTTCCACTCGCTCGCCGCGCCGGATCGCAACCAGACGTTGTTCTACCCAGTCAATCTGTTCTTGCGTGCGCGCGAACTGCTGGTATGGCCGGCCGATGACTTCGGCGGCGGTGTAGCCGAATATCCGCTCGCCCCCCGCGTTCCAGGTCTCGATGACGCCCTCGGGCGTCATCGAGACGATCGCGTCATCCGTCGATTCGACGATCAAGGCCAGCCGGGCTCTGGCCTCCGCCGCGGCACTCACTTCGGTCAGGTCGGTGATGGTAGCCGCAATCGCTTCCAGTCTGCCGTTCCTGAGGCCGCAAGCGGACATGAGTACGGGCACTCTTGCGCCATCCTGTGCCTGCAGGCAGATTTCGCGATGAACACACTGGTCCCGGCTCTGCGCGACGATCTCGGCGAAACGGTGACGCTCGTGCGGCGGCACAAACCGGTGCAGCGGCGTGCCGATGATTTGTTCCAGGGGAGTTTTCATCATCGCGGCAAACCGCGCATTGCAGTACAGAATGGTCCCGTCCACCGAATAGGTCACCGCCCCCTCGGTCATGGCTTCCACCATCACCCGGTAGGGTTCTTCGGCACTCTTCAGGGTGTAAATCTGCTCCCCCTGCGGCCCCTGCACCACCAGCGCATCCACCTCCCCGGAACGAATGGCGCGCAGCATATCCTGCGCTTCCGCCAGCCGGACGCGCAGTTCTTCGATTTCAGCCTCCAACGGATTTGGCGTCATCTGCGGCTCTTCCCTCGTCATGTCTTGCTCCCCGTGCGGTGCAACGTCGCCCGCGGTTCGGCGGAGGCCAGTTGCGATTGCATCATGATTCATCTTCCCGCGGGTGCAGGTTCAGTCCTACCAGGACTTTTTCCGTCTCGGACAGGTCACCAATCAGCACGCGAATGGGCGCAGGCAGGCTCTTGATCAGCACAGGTACCGCGATGATCTGGTACTGCCTGGCCAGTTCGGGTTGCTGATAGATGTCAATGACTTCCAGCTCGTAACGGCCCGCCAATTCGCGGTCACAGATCGCCCTGATATTCCCGATCGCCTGGGCCGATCGCGGCGTCGCGCCGCTTACGAACAGGCGCAGCACATAGCGCGGGGCCGCTTGAGTGTCTTTATTGACGGTGTCGTTCATGATCGTTTTCCCGCCCGCAACTGCAGGCCGACCAGCACGCGCTCGGTGTCGGATAGATCTCCAATGATTTTCCGCAGCGGTGGCGGCAGTTTGCGCACGAGTGTCGGTAACGCAATGATCTGGTCGTCACGGGAGAGCTGCGGATTGACCAGCAGGTCGACGACCTCGATATGGTACTTGCCGGCCAGATGCTCCTCGCAGATCTTCCGCAAATTGTCGACTGCGGCTAGCGAGTGCGGCGTCTGGCCGGCAACGTAAAGGCGCAGCTCCCATTCGGCCTTCTTTGCTGATGCGGTTGTCGGCAGATCATGTTGCGGCTGTTTCATTTCCTAGACCTCCTTTTTTTGTCGCCTGGTCCGGTCCTCCCCCCCCCCCGCTTCTTGCCCGCGGCGGAGCGGCCTGCAAGCGTGGTTTCCATTTCGGAATGCTCCTGCGTAATGGAGTCCTCCACTTCGCGCCGCTCCGATTCGAATTCGGCGCGCAGCTCGGCAATATGCGCCTCGAGCGCACGCTGCTTGTTTTCGAGCACGAGGCGTTTCCGCTCCGCCTCGCGTTCGCGGAACTCCGCGGCTGCCTTATCCTGCAGTTCCTGCGTCGCCTTGGCCGAGCCGGTCAGGATGCCCGCCGGACCGACGTACACATCAATCAGGTCGATGCCGTGGTCGGTCAGCAGAAACTCGCGCACCTGGTTGGAGTGCGCCATGCCGCGTGCCTTGAGGACATACAGGCCGCGCGTGCGTTCGCCGGCCAGTTCCAGGTTGCGCACCATGATCCACGTGTCGATCAGGGACGAGATGCCCACTTCACTGGTCTCCGATGGCCCGCCCGATTCGGTGAGGCTGGTGAACAGCGTGGTCACGTGCCTTGATTTCAGATAGTCGACCAGCAGCATCAGCGTCGCCCGCACCGATACATAACTGCCCGCGGCTTCGACGGCCGAGATCGGGTCGAAAGCCACTATCTGCGGCTGGAATTCGTCCACCAGGCGGCGGATCAGCCGCAGGTGCGCCTCCAGCCCGAAGATGACCGGACGCGCCGAATGGATCATCAGCAGTCCCTTGTTAATCCACCGCCCGAGGTCCAGGCCGATGGAGGCCATGTTGCGCACGATCTGGTCCGGTGACTCCTCGAAGGCGAAATACAGGCAACGCTCGCCGCGGCGGCAGGCGGCGTCCACGAAGGACATTGCCAAGCTGGTCTTGCCGGTGCCGATGCCGCCCGAAATCAGCATGCTGCCGCCCCGGTAGTAACCCTTGCCGCCCAGCATCTGGTCCAGCTGCGGAACACCGGTAGAGGCGTGGTCCGCGGGCGCCTTGTAGTCCAGCACGATGCCGGTGACCGGCTGCACCGCAAAACCGGTCTCGTCGATCAGGAACGGAAATTCGTTGGTGCCGTGCGCCGAGCCGCGGTACTTGACGATGCGCAAGCGCCGCGTGGCGACCTCCTCTACCACACGCTGGTCGAGCAGGATCACGCAGTCCGAAACATATTCCTCCAGGCCGTGGCGGGTGAGACTCGCCTCGCCCCGCTCGCCTGTCACCACGGCCGTCATGCCGCGGTTCTTCAGCCAGTGGAACAGGCGGCGCAGTTCGGCGCGCAGGATGCCGGTGTTGGGCAGGGCGGCGAACAGAGCCTCAATGGTGTCCAGCGCCACGCGCTTCGCGCCGATGGCATCGATGGCCAAGCCCAGCCGGACGAACAGCCCCTCCAGATCATATTCGCCGGTTTCCTCGATCTCGCTGCGTTCGATGGCGACATAGTCCACTACCAGCAGCTTTCGCGCGATCAGGTCGTGCAGGTCAAAGCCGAGGGAGGCAACGTTCTGCGCGAGTTCCTCGGCACCTTCCTCGAACGACATGAACACGCCCGGGTCGCCGTGTTCGATCGCGCCCCTCACGATGAACTCCATTGCCAGCAGCGTCTTGCCCGAGCCGGAGCCGCCGCACACCAGGGTAGGCCGGCCACGCGGCAAGCCGCCGTTGGTAATCTGATCGAGACCGGTAATGCCGGTGGGGCATTTGGTCAGGACGACCGGCCCGGTTTTGTGACGGGAAGCAGCTTTCCTCGCCGGTGTGCTTTTCTTGCGTGGGACATCCATGACTGCGCACCTCATTCGGAGACAATGCGAGCCGGCCGAACGACTACATTTCAGCCGGAGTTACCCGGCAGGCGGCCGGGACACGGACAGCAATGGCACTGGTGACGATCGCATAAATAGCACAAATGGCGGACAGCAGCAATAAACAGCCCACCTGAGCAGCGAATAAAACGATTTAGCGCTCAGACTGTTACCGGCCGGATGATCGGAATTGCGGCATGGATAAAACGCGGGGCATCAACGCCACAAGAAGACCACTCCACCCCGGAACGCAACCAGCATAAACATGAAACCTGAATATGGTATTCATGTTTATGCCGGGGTTGAGCGGGCAGTAGTCTCCCGGCACGATTGCGCGTTTGCGCAAGTCCATATTCCCGGTGGGTGAACTTTCATGCCCTCCGACTGTCCCATGGGACCGTTAACCTTTTTTCGGGACCTGCCAAGCGCCGCTTAAGTTTGGTTCCCTGTTCTGACATTCAATTTTAAGGAGAAAAAAATGTCCCGCATGTTTTCCCAAGCCGCAGCAGTTCTTGCTGCAATCGCCGGATTGGCCGCACAACCCGCTTTCGCTGCGACGCCCGACGAAGTGCTGGCGACGATCAAAAAGGAAGCGGCTGCAACTCCTGGTTTCCAGGGTTTCTCCGCCGCGCGCGGCGAAACCTTCTTCAAGGAAAAGCATGGCGGTGAATGGAGCTGCACCTCGTGCCATACCGACAATCCGGCTGCACCCGGAAAGCATGCCAAGACCAGCAAGACGATCCAGCCGCTGGCTCCTTCTGCCAACCCCGAACGCTTTACCGACATGACCAAGGTAGAAAAATGGTTCAAGCGTAACTGCAACGACGTGCTGAGCCGCGCCTGTACCGCGCAGGAAAAGGGCGACGTGCTGACCTATCTGCTGACCGTGCGCAAGTAAGGAGCCCGTTGCATGTTGTTCGATTACCGGAAATTTCCCAGGGCATTGGTTGCTGCCTTGCTGTTGATGTGCCTGGCGATACCCGCCGCGCACGCCGAAGATGACGATGACGAAGAAGAAGGCTTCGGCTTTGCGATAGTCACCAATGCCAAGTGGAAAGCCGAATGCGGCACCTGCCACGTCGCCTTCCCGCCGCACATGCTCCCGGTCGGTTCGTGGCGCGCGGTGATGGCCGGGCTGGAAAAGCATTTTGGCAGCGATGCAAGCCTGGATGCAGCTACGAGCAAGGAAATTGGGCTCTTCTTGGAAACTTATGCCAACCGCAGAGGGTCTGAACCCACAGCAAAGCCGCTATTGCGTATTACCGAAAGCCGCTGGTTCCGGTCCGAGCATCGCGAGGTAAGTTCCCGCGTCTGGAGCAGCCCGAAAGTGAAAAGTCCGGCCAATTGCGCCGCCTGCCACACCCGTGCCGAAGAAGGACGCTTTGGCGAGCATGACATTCGCATTCCCAGAGTTTGACGCAGTAACCTGAAGTCTCGTTTCACGTTCAAACCGGCATGTCGCAGCACCTCCCCCTGCGACATGTCGGGGGCGAACGGTTATCAAATTGCATTAGGGAAACCTGATTAAGGTCGTTCGTGGTGAGTGTTTTCCGTTCGTATCCTTCGATACACCGCGCTGCGCGCGGCACTCAGGACGAACGGAAAATGTATCGAACCATATTTCGACTTAATCAGCGTTTCCTTAGTTAGCGCGAGCACACGCAACTATCTCCATTCCCGCACAATCCCATCTGGACCTCGGTCTGATTCATGGTGGAGCGCACCACTTCGCGGGTCCCATCGAACAGCACATCGAAACGGGCCAGCTCGTTCCACTGGTCGCAGTAGCGCCATTCCCACACCAATTCATCGCGCGCCCGGTAATACGCAGTCCAGGCGGGCTGCGACGGCCCGAGAATCTTGAGCACCTGGCTTTTGTTCATGCCGCTGCGTACCCGAGCAAAGGTTTCTTCTTCCAGCACATTCGTGATCTGCTGCAGCCTGCCGTCAGCGCCGATCCGCACCATGTAGGTGTGTACCCCTTCCGGTCCGCGCGGATAGGCCAGTTGTTGCGTGCCGTCTGGCTCTTGCCAGCGCATGGCCGGCGCGCCCATCACGCGCACCACATCTTCCAGACGCGCTTCGCCGGGCTTGAGATTGCTGCCGCTGTAGGACGCGCAGGAAGTCAGTATTAATGCTGTCAGCACTGCTGAAACATGTCTCATGGCGCTCTCCTTGTTGGTTGAAGGACGGCGCAGTACCGGCTTGCCGCGTGGCAGCCAGGTCACTGATCCGGGGACACGAAACGAACTCGAAGAGCTCGCCTGCGCCCTCTGAAATTGCTGTTATCATTTAACCACACAACTTTCAGGAGCACGCGAAATGCTGAAACCCGCTGCGCTGTTGACTGTGTTGTTCTTTGCTGCATTGCCCGCTCACGCCGGCACTGATCCGCTTAATTACGAGTCCCAGGCCCTGACGGTGGGCGGCGTGCAAAGGACCGTGCATATCCCGCGTGGTTACCAGCTGGAGTGGCTCGCACCGCTGGACGCTCCGCGCATGCTGACCTTTGGCGCGAACGGCGATTTGTTTGCCGGTTCCCGGTCAGGCAAGGTATACCGTATTCCTCCCCCTTACACCAAACCACAAGTCCTGGTGCAACTTGGCGACTATCCCCACAGCATCGCCTTCCGCCGCAACGAAATCCTGATCGCACGTACCAATGGCCTGTACCACGCCCCATACCAGCCCGGCCAATCCGCGATAACGCCTGAGTCGGTGACCTTGCTCGCGGCACTGCCTGCCGGTGGTGGACATAACAGCCGCACCGTGGGGATCGGACCGGATGAGCGGGTGTATCTGAGTCTGGGTATTCAGAGCAATTGCAGCGAGCAGTATCTGGGAGCGGGATATGCGTTCAACGACCAGCGCGGTGGCGTGCTGGTACTGAACGAAGACAAGGGCAAAGCGAGCTGGGAACCGTTCGCTTCCGGGCTGCGCAACCCGGTCGGGTTCGCCTGGCAGCCCGGTACGGGCGCACTGTATGCGAGCAATAATGGACCCGATCATCTCGGCTTTGAGCAACCGCCTGAATATTTCAGCCTGCTGACCGCCGGTTCATTCCACGGCATGCCGTGGTTTCAGTTCGACGGCAAGCAGCTCCAGCGTGACAACTGCATCTCGCGGCCGCCACCCCGCCCGGCCGGTGACGTGACTCTGCCGGCGATAACTTTCCCTGCCCGCAATGCCCCCCTGGGTGTCACCTTTGTACCCGATGGCGCACTCGACGAGCGGCTTGCAAACGATGCCATCGTCGCGCTGCATGGTTCCTGGGGCACGCGACCGAGCGGCGGATATTTTGGCGACCCGGCCACGCGCCGTCCACCGAAGATCGTAGCCGTGCGCTTTCAGAACGGCGAGGCAAAACGAGTGGATGATCTGATTACAGGCTTCCAGCTGCCCGATGGGCAGCGCTGGGCACGTCCTGCCGGTGTTGCCATCGGCCCGGATGGCGCACTGTATTTCACCAGCGATAGCGATAACAATGGGCTGTTTCGTCTGAGGCGCATGCGCTAACACCCAACAGGGTGCTGAAAAACGTAACGAGGACGGCCAGATGCAAGGCGCACGGAGCGGAGCGACGAGAAAACGTGCACAGCGAGTTTCAGTGGAGACTAACCTTCAGGTTATGTCGGAACTACCTATCTGGTAGATAGGCGAGGAAGTGAAAACGCAGTTTCGGTGTAGGCTAACTTCAGTCTACTGAAGTTAAGCGAAGCGGCCGAAACCAACACCGCACAACGCGGCAGATGGCCGCCGCATAACCAGCGACTTGGCCGTTGTCGCTGGACGGCCTAGTCGATTGGCTAGCAGTTCCATCAGTAGTTTTGCATACCCTGTCAGGTCTCGAATTGCAGTCGCGCCAGCCGCGCATACAGCCCGCTCTGTTTCCTCAGGTCCTCGGGAGTACCGGTTTCGACGACGCGCCCCTGTTCCAGCACGACGATTCGGTCAACCTTCTGCACGGTCGCGAGCCGGTGCGCAATGATCAGTGTCGTGCGCCCGCGCATCGCGGCGTTCAACCCCTGCTGCACCAGAATTTCCGATTCTGCGTCCAGCGCGCTGGTGGCTTCGTCCAGCAGCAGCAACGGCGCATTTTTCAAAATCGCCCGGGCAATCGCGATGCGCTGGCGCTGACCGCCGGAAAGGCGCACGCCGCGTTCGCCCAGAAAAGTGTCATATCCTTCCGGCAAGCGATCAATAAACTCGTCCACCAAAGCGGCCTTCGCGGCGACAATCACCTCGGCGTCGCTCGCCGCAGGGCGGCCATAGCGGATGTTCTCCAGCGCATTGGCGGAAAAGATCACCGGATCCTGGGGCACGATCGCAATGCTGCCGCGCAATTCGCGCAGGCTCAGCTCGCGGATGTCCTGCCCGTTGAGTCGGATGCAGCCGTCGGTCACATCGTAGAAGCGTAGCAGCAGCTGGAACATGGTGGTCTTGCCCGCGCCCGAGGGTCCAACCAGCGCCACGCTTTCACCGGGCACGATGTCCAGCGTGACGCCATCCAGCGCGGCGGTTTGCGGACGGGCCGGATAGCGGAACGTGACCTGTTCGAAGCGGATCGCTGCCTGTTCCGGCTGTAACAGGGGCTGCGGCGGTTCAGTCTCGACAATACCGGATCGTGCATGGAGCAATTCCAGCAGGCGTTCAGTCGCCCCGGCCGCGCGCATCACGTCGCCCCACACTTCCGCCATGGTGCCGACGCCACCCGCCACCAACGCCGCGTACAGGATGAACGATGCCAGTTGCCCGCCGGTCATGCCGCCGGCCTGCACGAGGTTTGCGCCGATCCACAACACGAAGATGATGGTACCAATCACTGCCGAGATGATCAGCGCGGTCAGGGCCGCGCGCACGCGGGTGCGACGGATGGCAGCGCGAAAACTGGTTTCAGCGCGATCGCTGAAGCGTTTGGTTTCGCGCTGCTCCTGCGTATACGCTTGAACTGTCGGCACGGCGTTGAGGATTTCGCCGGCCAGCGCCGACGCGTCAGCGATCTTGTCTTGCGATTCGCGCGAGAGTTTTTTGACCTGGCGGCCAATGAAGAAAATCGGCAACGCCAGCAGCGCCATCAGCCCGAGGTTCAGTGAAAACAGATAAAAGCTGGTCACCGCCAGCATGATCATGCCGCCAATGAACTGGAACAGGCTGCGCAGCCCCATCGAGATGGAGCTCCCCACAACGGTCTGGATTAGCGTGGTATCACCGGTCAGCCGCGAAAGCACTTCGCCGGTCTGCAGGGTTTCGAAAAATTGCGGCGACTGCGTAAGCACCCGGGCATACACCGCGCTGCGCAGGTCGGCCGTGACCCGTTCACCAACCCAGGTCACATGGTAATAGCGTGCCGCGACCGCCAGTGCCCAGAAGGTGGCAAGGCCGAACAATGCCGCAAAGTGACCGTTCAGGCTCAACGTACCCAACAGTCCACCCGAGCGCTCTGGATGCTGCCCGAAGCCAAAATCGATCAGGTCGCGAAACGCCAGCGGCACCACGAGAATCGTGCCCGAACCCAGGCACAGCAACGCGAACGCCAGCGCGACCCGCGCGCGGTATGGCCGCAAAAACGGCAATAGGCCCCGCAACGAGGTAATGCGGCGCCCCGGGTTAGCGCGGTTCGATGGCAAGATGAACCTCCGTCGGTTTGTCGTCTGGTTATTGTCCCATTTCCAACCGCTGCTGACAGCGGTGACTTTGGCGCCCGACATCCAGTCCGGCAGATGCTGGTCCGTCCGCCACTTTACCCCTGATTACAACGTAACTATTTGATGAAACATCATAAAAAATATTGTCACCAGCCAAGGGAACGGATTATCATTTGGACGCATTAATTTCTTCTTACCGTTCCTATCGTTTCCCGATCCGAGCCAACCGTGATGGTCGCCTCTTCCAATGTTACGCAATGATGGCGCATTTTCAACCCGACAAGGAGTACGATTATGGCTAAAGGACAGCAGCGCAAGATCAAAGAGTCGAAGAAACCAAGAAGGTAGCATTTCGTTGATCGCCCGAGGTCTCCCTTGCGAGAAAAGCTGGGAAATTCGTTCAGTCGCTGCGCGCAGCCGGAATGTCATCCCATGCTGTGGTATATCGTGGCGAAACATTTTCCTGGCGGGCCGCCCAGCTCTTCCTGATTCCTTCGCCCAATAGTTGCACGGTGCCGCTGCCCATGCGGCGATTGATCCGGTCAAGGGTCGTCATCAGTGCGTGCGATTTTTGTTGGGCCGCCGGATCCTGAAACAGTGTGCGCGGTTTGGCGGCGGCCGGAATGACTTCGGTGAGCACCACACCCGCTTTCCCGTAGGCAACGCCGTTGCGGTATATCTGCTGCAGTCCACTCAGGGCAACCCGGCACAACCAGCGTGTGTCATCGGTCGCTTCGGCCAACGGGAGCAGCATACTCGGCTGGTACGGCATGTCTTTGTCCTGCTGCGGGCCGCTGCGAAGGTACACCTGGATCCCGCCCGCCACACTGTGCTGCTGGCGCAGCTTTTCCGCAGCGCGCGTGGTGTAGGCAATGACTGCCTCCCGCAATTCGTCCAGTTCGCACACCGGTTTGCCGAAGGAACGTGAGCAGATGATTTGCTTGCGCTGCGGCGCAACCTCTGTCAAGTCCAGGCATGCAACCCCGTTCAGTTCCGCGACCGTGCGTTCCAGCGCCACGCCAAATTCGGCGCGAATGCGTTTCGGCGATACCTGCTTCAATGCCAGCGCAGTGACAATGCCCCGCTCGTGAAAATGCTTCGCCGTTTTTCGGCCCACGCCCCAGACTTCACCAACCTCAATTGCGCCCAGCAGCAATTCCTGTTCACGCGCCGACAGCGCATTGAAGTCACAGACGCCGGCAAAGTCTGGATGTTTCTTGGCGACATGGTTGGCGAGCTTCGCGAGGGTCTTGGTCACGCCGATGCCGATGCACACTGGGATACCGACATGCTGCCGGATTGCGCTGCGAATTCGCTGACCATGCTCGACCAGCCCGGTCATGCCGGTCAGATCAAGAAAACATTCGTCAATGGAATAAATTTGCTGATGTGGGCTCCACCGGGAAAGCAGCTGCATTACCCGGTTGGAGATGTCCGCGTACAGGGAATAATTGGAGGAAAAAGCTGTGACGCCATGCCTCCTGGCAAAATTTTTCACCTGAAACCAAGGTACCGCCATTCTGATACCGAGGTCCTTGGCCTCCTGCGAACGCGATACCACGCAGCCATCGTTGTTGGACAGCACCACCACCGGCTTGCCTTCCAGCCCGGGCTGGAACAGCCGTTCACATGAGACGTAGAAGTTGTTGCAGTCTACCAGGGCGATCGCTTGCATGCCGTAAGGCACCCGACTATGAGCTCAGAGCTTATGGACGTTCCAGCGTACCACACCCCAGATGGAGAAATCCTGTTCCGGCTTGATAAGCAGGTCAGCATAGTCCGGATGGGCCGCGCGCAAGATTGGTCCGTTCGCGGAATGCAGCCACTGCTTGACCGTAAATTCACCATCGATTACTGCGATCACCACACAGCCATGTGTAACGGACACCGCACGGTCCACCACCAGCAGATCGCCATTGTAAATGCCCAGTCCGCGCATGGAATCGCCGGCCACACGCATGAAAAAAGTGCTCTCGCGATGCTGGACCAGATGTTCATCCAGGCTGAGGCGCTGCTCCACATAGTCATCGGCCGGTGACGGAAAGCCAGCCGGAACCGCACGACGCAGCAGCGCGCGCTGCCGCTGGAACATTTCGCGGTTCGGATGGGTCAGCGACAACAATTCGGAAGGGGGCGTGCGGCGGCTTGGTTGAATGGCGGCTTGCATGACATGCAATCAGCGATATTTGCGCACCAGCCCGACCAGCACGCCGAATATTTCCAGTGTACCTTGCGGCCGGATAACCGGATAAGCCGGATTGGCCGGGCGCAACACAAACTTGCCGCGCTCCTTGTCCAGCGTCTTTAACGTAAACTCGTTATCCACGATCGCCACCACGATATCGCCGAGATTGGCGTGCGTGCGTTTTTCCACCACGGCTATGTCGCCATCATGGATACCGGCATCGATCATCGAATCGCCTTTCACCGGAATCAACGTAGTCCGGGATGGCGTATCGATCAGCATTTCGTCGATGACGAAGTACTCGCCCTGGGTCGCGGTCACGGACACCGGCATGCCGGCCTGCACCGCCGACTCGGCCAGCGGCCGCGCAAAAAACTGGCGCGTCGGCACCCACATGCCATCGGGAGTGCGCTCGATAAAACCCGCCGCGCTCAGGCGGGTCAGAATAGTCTTGACCCAGGATTTGGACGCGATGCCGAACACCTCGCACAGCTTGGCGTAGGAGGGAATGCTTTTCCAGTCGACATAGTAGTCCTGGAGCTTGGCCAGATACTCGCTGTCCTTGATGCTGGAGCCGGTTGAGTTGGAATCGGTCATGGCTGGTCGATACAGAACGAACGTGCTGAACACTATAGAGAACGATTGTTCTGTTGTCAACACTGATCACCGGGCGTGACGGTACGTACAAATTGCAGCTTTGGGAGTACCATTGGTCGGCCGTATCGCATCGTCCATGAATGATCTCGCCCGGAGAACACGGAGTATGGAACGACCTGATCCCATGTTCTGGAATATGCCCTGCGCAGAGCTCCAGTCGGGGCTGGAGGCTCTGCCAGGTGGCCTGAGTGAGCTGGAAGCGCGCCACCGCGCTGCCCGGTTTGGCCCCAACCTGCTCCGTACCAATGGCGAGCAATCCCTGCTCGTTCAATACCTGAGCCACTTCAAAAATCCGCTGGTGATGGTGCTGCTGGCTGCCAGTGCAGTATCGGCGCTGACCGGCGAGATCATCGGTTCCGCCATCATCTGGATCATCGTGCTGATGAGCGTCACGCTGGATTTCATCCAGGAATATCGCGCCGGGCGCGCCGCCGAAAAGTTGAAACAGTCAGTCGCGTTGCGCGCGACCGTACTGCGTGATGGTCAACCCAGGGAAATCCCGGTGGCAGCACTGGTGCCGGGCGATGTGGTGCACTTGAGCGCCGGCGACCTGATCCCGGCCGACTGCCGCCTGCTTGAAGCCAAGGACTTCTTCGTCAATCAGGCGCTCCTGACCGGCGAGTCCTACCCGATCGAAAAGCATGCGCGCGATCTGGCAGCGCCGGTGGCCGATCTCAACCAGGCCGAGAACTGCGTGTTCATGAGCACCTCGGTCATCAGCGGCATGGCAAGCGCCTTGGTCTGCCGCACCGGCACCGACACCGCCGTAGGAAATATCGCCGACACCCTGGCAGTCAAGGCACCTCCCACAGCCTTTGAGCAAGGTTCGCAAAGCTTTGGCCTGCTGATCATGCGCCTGACGATCATGCTGGTGCTGTTCGTCTTCCTGATCAATGCATTGTTTCACCGGCCGTTCCTCGAATCCTTCCTGTTCGCGATCGCTTTGGCGGTCGGCCTCACGCCGGAACTCCTGCCTATGGTGATCGCGGTTACGCTTTCGCGCGGCGCGCTGCGCATGGCGAAGAAGCAGGTGATCGTCAAGAAGCTCTCCGCCATCCACAATCTGGGCAGCATGGACGTGCTCTGCACCGACAAGACCGGCACGCTCACCGAGGCACGCATCCGGCTGGAACGCCATCTCGATGCCCTTGGCAACGACAGCATCCATGTGCTGCAGCTCGCGTACCTGAACAGTTTCTTCGAGACCGGTTTGCGCAGCCCGCTGGATGCGGCCATTCTCGAGCACGAGGAAATCGACGTGAGCAGCTGGCGCAAGATTGACGAGGTGCCATTCGACTTTGAACGACGGCGTGTTTCGGTGCTCGTCGAACAGGACGGGCAACGCCAGCTGGTGGTCAAGGGCTCGCCCGAGGACATCCTCAAACTGTCCACCCAATACGCCACCGGGGATGCGCACGGCGTGCAGCCGTTGAACGAGGAAGCCCGGGAGAAAATTCGCGGGTTGCAGGACAGTCTCGGGCGACAGGGATTCAGGGTGCTCGGCATTGCCTGGCGTACGGCCGCCCCTGACCACCCCCATGCCGTGGTGGACGATGAAACTGAATTGGTTTTTGCGGGGTTTGCCGCCTTTCTCGACCCGCCCAAACCCAGCGCGGCCCATGCCCTCAAGGCGCTCGCTGCCAGCGGCGTGGACGTCAAGATCGTCACCGGCGACAGCGAACTGGTTACCCAGCACGTCTGTACCAAACTCGGCATGCCCGTTACCGGCGTACTGACCGGAACCGAAATCCAGCAGATGGATGATCATGCGCTCGCGGTAAGGGCGGGCGAAGCCAACCTGTTCTGTCGGGTCACCCCCAGCCAGAAGAACCGCGTGATCCTGGCACTGAAATCCCAAGGACATACTGTCGGCTACCTCGGCGATGGCATCAACGATGCGCCGCCACTGCATTCGGCCGACGTGAGCATCTCGGTCGACAGTGCCGTGGACGTGGCCAAGGCCACCGCCGACATGATCATGCTGCGGCAGGACCTCAGCGTGCTGCACACCGGGGTCATGGAAGGACGCCGCACCTTTGCCAATATCATGAAGTACATCATGATGGGCACCAGCTCCAACTTCGGCAACATGTTCAGCATGGCCGGCGCAACGCTGTTCCTGCCGTTCCTGCCGATGCTGCCCACGCAGATCCTGCTGAACAATCTGCTCTACGACGTATCCGAGTTACCGATCCCGATGGACAGTGTGGACAACCGGGCCCTGACTCATCCGCGACATTGGGACACCGCCTTCATCCGGAACTTCATGTGGTTCGTCGGGCCGGTCAGCTCAGTGTTCGACTTCCTGACCTTTTTCATCCTGCTCAAGGTGTTCAATGCGGGGGAAGAACTGTTCCACACGGGCTGGTTTATCGAGTCCATCGCCACCCAGGTGCTGGTGATTTTCATCATCCGTACCCGCGGCAGCCCCTTCCGAAGCCGGCCCAGCCTCGCGCTGACAGTCACCTCGCTGGCCGTGGTTGTCGTGGCTGCAGCGCTGCCGTTTACTCCTGTGGCCGGACATCTCGGCTTTGTCGCACCTCCACCATTGTTTTTCGCAATCCTGCTGGTCATGGTGCTGAGCTATCTAGCCGCGGCCGAACTGGTAAAGCGCTTGTTTTACCGCCACTTCTCGCGATAGTGAGTAGCGCGAACGAACTATTTGCGTAGTCTGGCACTCTCATGCATGGAGTGCTAATATTGGGCCTGAAGGAGGAGTCATGAATTCCACACTAAGTTTTCCCGTGCCATCTGCCGTAGGCAGCCTGGATAGCTATGTCCAGGCGGTAAACCGCTTCCCCATCCTGTCCCAGGAGGAAGAGTTTGCGCTGGCGATGCGCTTCAAGACCCGGAATGATCTGGAGGCAGCGCGTCAGCTGGTGCTCTCGCATCTGCGGGTGGTGGTCAGCGTCGCGCGTGGCTTCGCCGGATATGGCCTGCCGCAGGCTGACCTGATCCAGGAAGGCAATATCGGCCTGATGAAAGCGGTCAAGCGTTATGACCCGGAACGCGGCGTGCGGCTGGTGTCGTTTGCGCTGCACTGGATTCGGGCGGAAATTCATGAATTCGTCGTGCGCAACTGGCGTCTGGTGAAGATCGCCACGACCAAGTCGCAACGCAAGCTGTTCTTCAACTTGCGCAGCCTGAAGGAAGGACTGGAGCCGCTCAAGCCGCATCAGGTTACCGAGATCGCGCAGCAACTCAATGTGAGCGAAAGCGATGTGGTGGAAATGGAGGCACGCTTCTCCGGCCACGAAGTCGCGCTGGAACCGCATGGCGACGAGGAAGATGAAAGCCATGCGCCCATTCAATATCTGGCCGCAAGCGAGGAACACGAACCATCGCAGATGCTGGAAACCGCCGAACGCGAGCACTTGCAAACCACCGGATTGGCGAACGCCCTGTCAGCCCTGGATGAGCGCAGCCGCCGCATCGTCGAAGCACGCTGGCTGCGTGAGGGTGATGCCGCGACCCTGCATGAACTGGCCGCCGAATTCAACGTCTCGGCGGAGCGCATTCGCCAGATCGAGCAAAAAGCCCTGAGCAAAATGCACGCAGCGCTGGCGCTGCCGGCCGCATAACTTCAACCTTACCGCTTCAGAAAAAAACAGCCGCTTTTCAGCGGCTGTTTTATTTTACGACTTTCAGATGCGGTTTCGACGCGGTCTTCGGTTCACCTGCCGGAGGTGCCGGCGGCGGCGACTGATCGACCGCCTGAAACACCAACCCCTGCCCGGTCTCCTTGGCGAAAATGCCGATGACCGCGCCAACCGGCACCACCAGATCAAAAGCCACTCCGCCAAAGCGCCCGCTGCAGGTGATAAATTCGTTCCCGAGTTCCAGATCGCGAACCGCCCCGGTGCTGAGATTCAGCACGATCTCGCCGTCCTTTACAAACGCCGGTGGCACAACCGTTTGCGCATTAACCTTGACGGCAAGGTAAGGCGTCAGGCTGCTGTCCACGCACCACTCGTAAATCGCACGAATCAGGTATGGGCGCGTCGAGAGATCGCTCATTCAGGCCTCATTTCGCAAGAACCACTCAGTGTCACGGACGCACGCTCACTTGCGCATTGCACGTTCGGAGGGTGTCAATGCATCAATGAATCCTTGCCGGGAGAACAACCGTTCGGCATATTTCATCAAAGGCGCCGCATCCTTGGTCATCTGAATCCCGTAATGGTCCAGCCGCCACAATAGCGGTGCAATGGCCACATCCAGCATGGAAAACTCGTCGCCGAGCAGGAATTTCTGCTTGGTCAGAATCTGCGCCAGCTGGGTCAGATTGTCGCGAATCGCGGCGCGCGCCTTGTCGGCCGTTTTTCCACCCTGTTCGATCACATCCACCTGGCTGTAAAGCTCCTGTTCGAAGCGGTGCAGGAACAGGCGGGCGCGCCCGCGCATCACCGGCTCCGGCGGCATCAATTGCGGATGCGGAAAGCGCTCATCGATGTATTCATTGATGATGTTGGCCTCATACAGGATCAGGTCGCGCTCAACCAGCACCGGTACTTTGTTGTATGGGTTGATCACCGCGATCTCTTCGGCGCGATTCATCAAATCCACATCGATGATTTCAAAGTCCATGCCCTTCTCGTACAACACGATCCGGCAACGGTGGGAATATGGGCAGGTCGTGCCCGAATAAAGTCGCATCATATGAACTGTCTGCAATCCAAATTTAGTGAAACACAAAAGCCAAATGGCGGAGCCAAAGACCCCGCCATATTGGCACTCAACCTAACAGTCGAGAAACTACCACAAGCGAACTACCAAATTCAACCGCTTAGTGGATATCCTTCCAATATTCCTTCTTCAGCGCGAAGGTCAGGATCAGCAGCAGGAACAGGAAGCCCAACACATAGTAGCCAATGTTGTAGCGCACCAGCTTGGCCGGCTCGCCCATGAACACCATATAGTTGACCAGGTCCGCCGCTGTGGCATCGAATTCCGCCGGGCTTTGGGAGCCGGGGCTGACCAGTACCAGTTTCTTTACTTCATGGCCACCATGGTTTTCGAGGCGCAACTCCTGTTCGCCCTGCATCGATGCGAACAAATTCGGCATTGCGACGCCCGGAAAGACCACGTTGTTGACGCCGGTCGCCCGGGTCGGATCCTTGTAGAAGCTGCGGAAATAGGTGTACAACCAGTCCGCACCCCGCGACCGTGCAGTCACGCTCAGGTCAGGTGGCGCCACGCCGAACGCCGCTTTGCCTGCGGTCGAGTCCATCGCTCCCTGCATGGTCGAACCCAGCTTGGCACCCGCCGGCAGCAACGCCTTGATTTCATCGTCGCTCATGCCGATGTCCTTAAGGCGGTTGTAGCGCATATATGCCGCGCTGTGACAACCCAGACAGGTAGTAACAAACATTTTCGCGCCGCGCTGCATCGAAACCCGGTCCTGCAGGTTGACCGGGGCCTTGTCCACTACCGGACCTTCCTGGGCCATCGCCGGCGCTGCCAGCAGCAGAACCAGCATCCATAATTTTCTAATTGCTTTCATGTTAACGAATCCCTCTCTTTGTTCTATTTAAACGTCACACGATCAGGCTCGGGCTTGGTCTTGTCGATCTTGGTGTACCACGGCATCAGGATGAAGAACGCGAAGTACACGATGGACAGCACACGAGCGATCAGCGTATAGGTTGGCGTTGCGGGCAAAATGCCCAGATAGCCCAGACCGATGAAGCTGATCACGAACAAAGCGAGGAAACCCTTGTACAACGAACCGCGATAGCGAATCGACTTGACCTTACCGCGATCCAGCCATGGCAGGAAGACGAAGGCAATTGCGCCAATACCCATCGCCACGACGCCCGGGAACTGGGAGCCGAACATCGGAGGCACCGCGCGCAGGATCGCGTAATACGGCGTGAAATACCAGACCGGCGCGATGTGCGGAGGTGTCTGCATCGGGTTGGCCGGGAAGAAGTTATTGGCTTCGATGAAGTAACCGCCCAAGTCCGGCGCAAAGAAGATGATCGCGCAGAACACAATCAGGAATCCGACCACGCCCACGATATCCTTCACGGTGTAGTACGGATGGAACGGAATACCGTCCAGCGGGATGCCGTTGGCATCCTTGTGCTTCTTGATTTCGATGCCATCCGGATTGTTCGAACCGACCTTATGCAGGGCCACGATGTGTACGAACACCACGGCCACCAGAATCAGCGGCAGCGCAATCACGTGGAAGGCGAAGAAGCGGTTCAGGGTCGCATCGGAAATCACGTAATCACCGCGAATCAGGACTGACAGATCCGGCCCGATAACCGGCACGGAAGAGAACAGGTTCACGATCACCTGTGCACCCCAGAACGACATCTGCCCCCACGGCAACAGGTAACCCATGAAGGCTTCGGCCATCAGCGCCAGATAGATCACCATGCCGATGATCCAGAGCAATTCACGGGGCTTGCGATAGGAACCGTACATCATGCCGCGGAACATGTGCAGGTAGACCACCACGAAGAACATCGAAGCGCCGGTGGAATGGACGTAGCGAATCAGCCAGCCCCATTGCACATCACGCATGATGTATTCAACGGAACCGAACGCCAGCGTTGCATCCGGCTTGTAGCTCATGGTCAGGAAAATGCCGCTGACGATCTGGATCACCAGCACCAGCAGTGCCAGCGAGCCGAAGAAGTACCAGAAATTAAAGTTTTTCGGTGCGTAGTATTCGGAAAGGTGTTCCTTCCAGGTACTCACCAACGGGAAGCGA
Source organism: Gallionella sp. (assembly GCA_035702405.1). Classification (GTDB taxonomy): domain Bacteria; phylum Pseudomonadota; class Gammaproteobacteria; order Burkholderiales; family Gallionellaceae; genus Gallionella. The sequence goes on from DASSQR010000034.1 coordinate 53,078, forward strand.
TAATCGATCCAGCCGATCAGATTGTTCAGTAATTTCATTATGCAGCCCCTTTTTTATCGTCGCCGACCAGGATACGGGTCTCACTCAGGTATTGATGCGGCGGAACAATCAGGTTGGTTGGTGCCGGCACGCCTTTGTAGACGCGCCCGGCGAGATCGAAGCGCGAACCGTGGCAGGGGCAGAACCAGCCGCCGCCCCAGGTTGGGCCGAGATCAGCCGCTGCCGCTTCCGGCCGGAAGGTCGGCGAACAACCAAGGTGCGTGCAAATACCGATCAGTACCAGAAACTCGGGCTTGATCGAGCGATACGGGTTCTTGCAATAGTCGGGTTGCTGCGGAACAGTGCAATTCGGGTCGACCAGTTCGTCATCATGCTTGGCCAGCAAATCCAGCATTTCCTTGGTACGGCGCACGATCCAGACGGGCTTGCCCTGCCATTCGACATTCAGCAGCTGTCCCGGCGCAATGGCGCTGACGTCCACCTCAACCGGCGCGCCCGCTGCCTTGGCTCGCTCGCTCGGCATAAAACTCATTACAAATGGCGTTGCGGCGCCCACCGCGGCCACACCACCAGCCGCCGTGGTAGCTGCGAGCAACAGCCGCCGCTTGCTGCGATCAACATTGTGCGTCATACCCCTCATCCCCTTAATTAATTAAAAGACGTCACTACAAAAACATGCCCCTGACTTTTTTGTCGCCATCGGCAATATAAGACAATGCTTAATTTGTAGATTATCGCACATTAAAAATGGCGGCCGCAAGCAATGTTTTGTAAACAACATATAGAGTTACCGAAGGGTGCCGAATTGACGGGACTGTCCGACACCATGTTACGCCGCGGACATGCCAGGACGATAATTTTCATACCTTTTTTTACTAGACCGGATTGGCTTGGTCAAAAAATCGATGCTCGAGTCCGAAGCGTGTTGCGAGGTGTTCGCCGAGCGCCTGAATTCCCAGACGCTCGGTGGCATGATGGCCGGCGGCGATATATGCGACGCCGCTTTCCTGAGCCATATGGAAGTTTTGTTCGGAGACTTCCCCGGTGAGATAGGCATCCACCCCATGCGCAATGGCCGCCTCGAAATAACCCTGGCCACCGCCGCTGCACCACGCCAATTTCCGGATCATGCGACCGCCATCGCCGATGACTTGTGGCACGCGTTGCAGGTCGTGCTCGACCTGCTGCGCAAACTGCCCGAGCGTCCGTGGCTGCTCCAGTTCACCAAACCAGGCGATTCCCTGCTCTCCCAGTCTGCCCTGTTCTTCAAGCCCCAGCAGCTTGGCCAGTTGCGCATTATTACCAAGCTCTGGATGCGCATCGAGCGGCAGGTGATATGCCAGCAGGCTGACGTCGTTAATCAGCAGTTGTGCGAGGCGCCGTTTCTTCATGCCAACCAGCACCGCATCCTCGTTGCGCCAGAAATAACCATGGTGGACCAATATTGCATCCGCCCCCCAGGCGATGGCCGCTTCCAGCACCTGCTGGGACGCGCTGACACCGGTCGCGATCCGACGCACGTTCGCGCGCCCTTCCACTTGGAGGCCATTCGGGCAATAATCTTTGAACAATCCGGTTTGCAACAGGCTTGCGGTATAATCGCGAAACTCACTCAGCAACATGTAGCACCTTATTTTGAAACAGATTAATTCGTAGAACCATGCGTAAACACTGGCTATTGTTCACTCAGACCGTCACCATCGCGCTGGCGCTCGTGTTTGTCAGTCACGCGTTACAGCCCGAGCTGCTGCCGATTGCGACCCGCAATGGGGTGGTCACTCTGTATGAAAATGCGCCGCAAGTCAACGCGAGCAACGCCCCGCAAAACGGTATGAGTTCTGCTGCCGCAAAGGCCATGCCTTCCGTGGTAAACGTCTACACCACCACGATCATCAAGGCACCGGCCACGCCGTTCCTGGATGAATTGCGCTTCCGCTTCTTCTATGGCAAACCTGCGCCGACCAGGCCGCAGACTACTTCCAGCCTGGGCTCCGGCGTGATCGTCAGCACCGATGGCTATATCCTCACCAACCACCACGTGGTGGAGGCCGCCGACAAGATTGAAGTCGCGCTGGCAGACGGACGCAAGGCCAAGGCTCATGTCATCGGCTCCGACCCGGAAACCGATCTCGCGGTCATCAAAATCGAACTGCCGGGAACACTGCCGACCGTGACTTTTGGCCAGCCCGAGCAGGCTCACGTTGGCGACATGGTGCTCGCCATCGGCAATCCTTTCGGCGTGGGTCAAACCGTCACCATGGGCATCATCAGCGCACTCAAACGCGACCATCTCGGTTTGAATACCTTTGAAAATTTCATTCAGACCGATGCGGCGATCAACCCCGGGAATTCCGGCGGCGCGCTGGTGGACGTGAATGGCGACCTGATCGGCATCAACAGCGCGATCTATTCGCCCAGCGGCGGGTCACTCGGAATCGGCTTTGCCATTTCCGCCACAACGGCGAAAAAGACGATGGAGCAGATCATTCGCACTGGCTCGGTCACGCGCGGCTGGATCGGCGCCGGAGTGCAGGAACTGAGTCCCGAAACGGCCGAGGCGCTCAAACTCGGGGATGTCAAGGGAGTGCTTATCACCGAAGTCATGCGCCGCAGTCCGGCCGAGCACGCCGGAATCAGGCCCGGGGATGTGCTGCTGGCGATTGACGGCAAACCCATCGAGGACTGGACCACCATGCTGGATACCGTGGCCGAGCTGCCCCCCGGAACGGTCGCCCAGATCAAACTGGCGCGCAAGGGTGCGACGATGGACGTGCCCGTGAAAATCGGCAAACGCCCCAAGCCGGCTCGCACCACAACAGCAGAATAAAATGAATGCGGCGCCTGAAGCGCCGCATTCATTACCGTATTACGATTATCGGTCCGGCAGCGTGTAACCTGCGATGACTTTCTTCGTCGTTCCGGTTTTTATCCGGAATCCGGCAATCATCAAATTTTGGCGCACGCTGCGCGCCACTGGATACCGGACCCTTCGCCATGACGGCATCAACCGCCTTGTCGCTGAACTGGGCCGTCGCCGCAGTTAACTCGGGGTTATGTCGGTCGTTTCCCGCTTGCCTACCCACGCCGCCACGATGATACCGGCTTCATAGAGCAGCCAGAGCGGCACCGCCAGCATGAATTGGGACACCACATCCGGCGGCGTGAAAATTGCACCGACCACGAATGCCCCGACGATCACATAGGGACGGATCTCGCGCAATTTCTCGACGCTTACCACCCCGATGCGCACCAGCAGCACCACCGCCACCGGCACCTGAAAAGTGATGCCGAAGGCGAGAAACATGCCCAGGACAAAGCTGAGGTATTTGTCGATGTCGGTCATCACCGCCACGCCCTGTGGCGCAGCTGCATTGATGAACCCGAATACCACCGGGAACACGGCGAAATACGCGAATGCCATGCCGCAAAAAAACAGCACCGTGCTGGCGAACACGAGCGGCAGCACGAGACGCTTCTCATGCGAATACAATCCAGGCGCAACGAAGCGCCAGATCTGGTAGAGGATATACGGCAGCGCAATCAGGAACGCCGCCATCAGTGCAACTTTAAGTGGCACGAAGAAAGGTGTGGTGACATCAGTGGCGATCATCTGCCCACCCTTGGGCAGCTTGGCCAGCATTGGCTGCGCCAGCAATGAATAGAGATCGGATGCCCACGGAAACAGGCAAAGGAATACCACCAGCAACGCAATGACCGCATGCAGCAAGCGGGTGCGCAACTCGATCAGATGCGAGATGAAGGTTTCGCTATTGTTGTTCATGAATGATTCTTGTTGACGTTCTCGTCCGGCTTGCCGGTTGCAACAGCGGGCGCGCCAGCCGGAGCCTGCTCACCGCCGGTCGCAGAGGACTGCCCGGGGGTGGTCTCCGTGCCAGCAGTCTCCTTGGCCACGGGCTCAGCGGAAGGCGCAGGCGCCGCAGGTGTTTCAGCGGGCTCCTGGTAGCGCGCCTGCAGTATTTGCTGCTGGAGCGTCCGTCCATCTTCCTGCAGGGTGCGGCCGGCCGAATCGACTTCCTGAATGATCCGGTCGTGCATTTTCTTTGCCTCTTCAAGAGCAATATCGTTCTTGATATCAGTCTTGACGTTGGTCACGAAGCGCTGCACTTTACCCCACAGCAACCCAAGGGTGCGAGCGACCTTCGGCAGCTTCTCCGGGCCGATGACGATCAGCGCCACCAGCAGGATGACGACCAGTTCGGAAAAAGCGATATCAAACATTCGTGTGAGTCTTGTCTTTCACTTCGCCTTCGACGGTGTGTCCGCGTTTCTCCTCGACTTGCTTGGGCGGCTCTGCTTCCTTGGGGGTTTCACCTTCGCGCATACCTTCCTTGAACCCCTTTACTGCGCCACCGAGATCGCTGCCGATATTTCGCAGTTTCTTGGTCCCGAAGATCAGTACCACCACCAGCAATACGATCAGCCAGTGCCAGATGCTAAATGAACCCATGTCAAACCCTCCTGAAAAATTGGCGGCTAGTCGCGCCGCACCATCGGCGGAATATGGCCGCCTCCAATTATATGCATATGAAAATGGAATATTTCCTGCCCGCCGCCCCTGCCGGTGTTGACCACAGTGCGAAAACCGTTGTCCAGCCCCTGTTCGCGCGCAAGTTTGGGCGCCAGCAGCAGCATTTTGCCCAGCAAGGCAGCGTGCAATTCAGTTGCCTCCATCAGCGAATCCAGATGCAGCTTCGGAATCAGCATGAAATGCACCGGCGCGACTGGATGGATGTCATGAAATGCGAGCACATCGTCATCTTCATACACCTTGCGGCAAGGAATCTCGCCACGCGCTATTCTGCAAAACAGGCAATCTGTCATAGCCATATTAATCCTTTGTTCTGCTCGCCTTCTCGGCAATCCCGGACAACCCCTCGCGGCGTGCCAGTTCGTCGAGCACGTTCTCGGCAGTCAGGCCGTGCTGCGCCAGCAGCACCATGCTATGAAACCACAAATCGGCAACCTCATACACCAGGTGCGACTTGTCACCTTCTTTGCAGGCAAGAATGACCTCGGTTGCCTCTTCGCCGATTTTTTTCAGGATGGCGTCTTCGCCCTTGCTGAATAGTTTGGCGACATACGAACTCTCCGGCGACGCCTGCTTGCGCGCTTCCAGCGTTTCGGTCAGTCGCTGCAATATTTCGACACTCATTTCCGGTATATCTCCTCGGGCGACTTCACTACTTCGTCTACGTCCACCCACTGACCCTGCTCCAGACGCTGATAAAAACAGCTGACACGTCCGGTATGACACGCGATGCCGCCCTGTTGTTCGATTTGCAGCAGGATCACGTCGCCGTCGCAGTCGATGCGGATTTCCTTGACCTTCTGGAAATGGCCGGATTCCTCGCCCTTGTGCCAGAGTTTCTTGCGCGAGCGCGACCAGTATACCGCCTCGTTCTTCTGGTGCGTCAGCTTCAGCGCCTCGCGATCCATCCATGCGACCATCAGCACCCTACCGGTTGCCGCATCCTGCGCGATGGCCGGCACCAGCCCGTCCGCGGACCAGTTGACCTTGTTCAGCCAGGCGTCACTCATAACCGCACCTCCGACACGTTAAGGGTGCAGCCAGCCGTTTGCGGGATAACCAGCCACTTGCCTGCTTGCTGGCTTAGTGGAATGGCTAGTAGTTCCATCAGGAGGTGCGATGCGGTTACTCCCGCACCCGTCGCCCCCCCTCTCCTCAATCCTCTCCCGCTCGCGGGAGAGGAGGCGATTGCTCTTTCCCCCTCTGGGGGAAAGTTGGATAGAGGGCCTGCGCGCCGTGTCATAACCGCACCTCGATACCCTGCTGTGCCATGAACTGCTTAGCCTGCTGCACGGTATATTCGCCAAAGTGGAAGATACTTGCCGCCAGCACCGCGTCCGCACCGCCCAGCTTCACGCCGTCGACCAGATGCTGCAGATTGCCCACGCCGCCGCTGGCAATCACCGGGATCTCCAGCGCATCGGTCACGGCCCGGGTCAGCGCCAGGTCGAAGCCACTCTTTTGCCCGTCCCGATCCATGCTGGTCAGCAGGATTTCGCCCGCCCCGAGGCTCTGCATTTTTTTCGCCCACTCCACGGCATCCAGCCCGGTAGCCTTGCGCCCGCCGTGAGTAAATACTTCCCAGCGTCCCGGCCCAATCTGTTTGGCGTCAATCGCGACCACGATGCACTGCGAACCGTAGCGCCCGGCGGCATCAGCCACCAGTTGCGGGTTCAGCACCGCCGAGGTATTGATGCTGACTTTGTCTGCACCGGCATTCAGCAGGTTGCGCACGTCGCCCACCTCGCGCACCCCGCCGCCAACGGTCAGCGGAATAAACACCTGCGCGGCTACCTGCTCAATGATGCGAAAAATGATGCCGCGGTCATCCGAACTCGCGGTGATGTCGAGAAACGTCAGTTCGTCGGCGCCCTGTTCGTCGTAACGGCGCGCAATCTCGACTGGATCGCCGGCGTCGCGCAATTCCACAAAGCTTACGCCCTTGACCACGCGCCCTGCCGTTACATCCAGGCAAGGAATGATGCGTTTAGCCAGCATGTGTCAGTCCGCCCCTCCGGTCAGCTCGTCCGCCAGCGTCTGCGCGGCGCGGAAATCCAGCGTGCCTTCGTAAATCGCGCGCCCGGTGATGGCGCCGGTAATGCCTTCCGGCTGCACCGCGCACAAGGCGCGCACATCGTCCAGATTGGTGATGCCGCCGCTCGCGATTACCGGCACATGCAACGGGCTGGCCAGTTCCACGGTGGCCGGGATATTCACTCCGGTCAACATGCCGTCACGGCCAATGTCGGTGTAAATGATCGCTTCCACGCCGTAGCCTTCAAACCTTTGCGCGAGGTCGGCCACATCGTGGCCGGTGAGTTTCGACCAGCCATCCACCGCCACCTTGCCCCCCTTGGCATCCAGCCCCACCATGATGTGTCCGGGAAAGGCATCGCAGGCTTCATGCAGGAAGCCCGGCACCTTCACCGCGGCGGTGCCGATGATGATGTAGGTAACGCCGAGGTCTAGATAACGCTCAATGGTTTCCAGATCGCGGATGCCACCACCCAGTTGCACCGGGATTTCCGAACCAACCGCCTCGATGATGCCGCGCACGGCTGCTTCGTTCTTTGGCTTGCCGGCGAACGCACCATTCAGGTCCACCAGGTGCAAACGACGTGCGCCCTGCTCCAGCCAATGCCTGGCCATGGCGGACGGATCGTCGGAAAATACCGTCGCATCGTCCATCATGCCCTGTCTGAGGCGGACACAGTGACCATCTTTCAAGTCAATCGCAGGAATAATCAGCATGGCAGTACGTTAAAAAATTATGGATTCCATTGGATGAAATTTTGCAGCAGCTTCAGCCCTGCTGCTTGGCTTTTTTCGGGGTGGAACTGCACCGCGAACAAATTCTCCCGCGCCACCGCGCACACAAAGGGCTGCGGATAATCGCTGGTCGCCTGCACCAGGCCGGCATCGCGCGGCTGCACATAATAGCTGTGCACATAATAAAAGCGCGCCTCCTGTTCGATGCCGTTCCATAGCGGATGTTCGCCGCCGACGCGGCGTACCTGATTCCAACCCATATGGGGCACCTTGAGCTTGTTGCCCTGAGCATCATGCAGGTCACTGGCGAAACGCACCACCTCGCCGGGAAGGATGCCGAGGCCCGCCACATTTCCTTCGGCACTGTGCTCGAACAGCATCTGCAACCCGATGCAGATACCCAGAAATGGTTTGGTGCGCGCCGCCTCCAGCACCGCAGAGCGCAGACCACGCGCATCCAGTTCGCGCATGCAATCCGGCATCGCTCCCTGGCCGGGGAATATCACACGGCCGGCCCGTGCCACCACACCCGGATCATCCGTTACGGTGATACTGGCCGTCGGCGCAACCCAGCGCAGGGCCTGCTCGACCGAGCGCAGGTTGCCCATGCCATAATCTACAACAGCGACATCGATCATGGAGCTACAGGGTTCCTTTTGTGGAGGGCATCACACCGCTCATGCGCGGATCAAATTCCAGCGCCGTGCGCAGGGCACGACCGAAAGCCTTGAAAATGGTTTCGGCCTGATGATGAGCGTTGTCACCCGCCAGATTGTCGATATGCAGCGTCACCAGCGCATGATTGACGAATCCCTGGAAAAATTCGTTGATCAGGTCCACATCGAAGTCGCCGATGCTGTCGCGCACAAATTCGCAGTTGAACACCAGGCCGGGACGGCCCGAAATATCCATCACCGCGCGTGACAGGGATTCATCCAGCGGCACGTAGGCATGACCATAGCGGCGCAAGCCCTTCTTGTCGCCGATCGCCTGGTTGAACGCCTGCCCGAGCGTGATACCGATGTCTTCCACGGTGTGGTGGGCATCAATATGCAAATCGCCTTGCGCGTGGATATTGAGATCCACTAAACCATGGCGCGCGACCTGGTCGAGCATGTGATCGAGAAACGGCAGACCGGTATTGAACTCGGCCTTACCGCTGCCATCCAGATTCAACTCGATACTGATCTGGGTTTCCAGGGTATTGCGGGAAACTTTCGCGCTACGCATGTGTAATTAGCCTTGTGCGAGTTGACTGATCATTATTCTGTAATGCCGCTCTAAATTCCATCTTTCCGCAATCGGGAGTCACATCGCGCCCGCATCAAAACCAGATGCGCCGATACTCCCACCGTCTTATATGACCGCCTTCAATGCCTGCAAAAATTGTTTGTTTTCCTCGGGTGTACCAACCGTCACGCGCAGACACTCGCTGAGCATCGGATGCGCGCCGTGCAAATTCTTGATCAGGATGCCGCGCTGCTTCAGGCCGTCGAACGCTGCAGTCGCCTGCACCACGCGGAACAACAGGAAATTCGCCTCACTGGGATAAACCTCAACGCCGTCGATGCCGCCGAGCTCCCGATACAGCATGGCGCGAGCCTGTTTGATTTGCTCCGCTTGCTGCAGCAACACCTCGTGATAGTCCAGCAACTTTCCGGCCACCAATTGCGGTAAAACACCCACATTATACGGCAAGCGCAGCTTTTCCAGCTGCCCCACCCACGCGGCATCGCCAGCCAGGAATCCAAGCCGCAGCCCCGCCATGCCGAGTTTGGAAAAGGTGCGCATCACCAGCAGATTTGGATACCGGTTCAATTGTGGCAAAAAGCTGTCGCTCGCAAACGCATAATACGCCTCGTCCACGACGACCAGCCCCGGCGCAGCTTCGATGATTTGCCTGACACCCTCCGCTGGGAACAGGTTACCCGTCGGATTATTCGGATACGCCAGGAAAATCAGCGCCGGCTGCTCGCGTTCGACCGCTTCCAGCACTCGCGCCACATCCAGCTGGTAACCCTCGCCCAACGGCACGCCGACATAACGCATGCCGGTAAAAGTCGCAATCATCCGGTACATCACGAATGACGGCTCCACGCCCAGCAAAGTAGCCCCCGGCTTGTTCAGTGCCAGGGCCAGCAACTGGATCAGTTCATCCGAACCATTGCCGAGCAGTACCTCGATGCCTTGGGGCAGACCCGTCACGGCACGGATCCGGTCCTTCAGGTCCTGCGCGGCGGCATCGGGATAGCGCTTGATTTCGGCATTCGCCGTCAATGCAGCGATTTCGGCGCGCAATTCGGCCGGCAACGGATGTGGATTTTCCATCGCATCCAGTTTGAGCATGCCACTGCTCGGCGGCACATGATAGGCGTGCAACGCCAGTACTTCGGGGCGGATCAACGCGCGGGCAAGAGTCGAAGCGGAATTGGCTGACATGAAACAAAGACTCGCAAATATTGCGAAAACACAAATCGAAGGCGCAGCTTACCACAGGTCGCCGAAGATGGCGACGGCAAACGGGCATTGGGCAACGAGGAGGACGCAGGAACGGATGGTGCGACAGGTTACTGCAGCTTTCGCGCATTAATTCCGCTCGATGGACAACCTCTACCACGAGCCAAAGGACCATAGTGATTCTGAAAAAAACAGGGGAGACCGAAGTCTCCCCTGTTCAGGTTTAACAATTTCTCGGGCGCCGCCTAAGCGACGTCCCTCGTTGTTGTTAACTTACCACGAACCTTCCATCATGAAGGTGGTCAGGTGCTTCTTCGGTGCTGGAACATTGTACGCAGAACCACTGTAACGGCTGTGGTTCACGACCAGCGCGACGTTCTGGTACAGGTCATAGACTGCATTCAGAGTAATCGCGTTGTCCTGGTCGCCAGCACCGCCAACAACTGGAAGCTTACCATTCTTGGCGTTACGATAGGCAGCACCAATATGCAGCACGTGCGGAATCACGCTGTAGTCTGCACCGATCGTGAAGGCACGGCGGGTCATTGGATTTGCGTTATAGGCATTGATGACACCAACGAGCGTAGAAGCCGGCGCAGTTGCATATTGCGCATAGACGCTCAGTTCCTTGCCGCCGACCATGCCCTGCGCTTGGAAATCAACAAAAGTTTCCTTGGTCAGAACTTGGAGTGCAGCGATGTTTGCATAACCGCTACCGCTCATAACACCGACACCGCCCACGAACGACCAGTCACCCACAGTTGGGGTTGCCGCGATACGCACGTAGTTGTTGCCGAAATTAGTTGAGGGTACGCCACCACCGTTACCGCCCGGCAAGAAGGAAGGCGTCCACTTGGTGATGTTGATGAAACCGAGGTCGTTGCGGGCAACAAACGACAGACCGGTCGCTGCACCAGCATCCGGGCCTTGCTCGGCGTTGTATTGCACAGCAGAGGTTTCGCGACGGTGCTCGGACCAACGGTTCGCACGCAGCACGCCGCCACTGGACAGTTCATAACCATATTGCACACCCAGCGCATCGGTCGTAAAGGGCACTACACCCAGCTTGAAGTCGCCGACATTGAACAGGAACGGCACCTTCAAACCGGCCATCAGACCGCCGGTACCGCCAACGCCATTTGCCGGAGCTGCGCCCAAGCAGGAGGTCGGTACTGCCGGTGCCGGCGGGGTCGCCGTGGTACCGGCCGGGCACACGCCCGCTACCGGTGCGACCGCCGTGACGTTATTGCCAGCCGCGACCTGGTTAGCCAAATTGCCTTCCAGCAGGAAACCGACGTTGTCCGCGACACGGCCGCCGAAGAACAGGCTGGCTTCGTCGCCAAACTGCCATTGGCCGTTACCGGGCGTAGTTGGAGCAATCTGGGTGTTCGGTGTACCTGCCGTATTGTCCTTCTGGTAGCGAATCTTGAGCAGAACCGCAGCATTCAGGGTATTGGGAATGGACAGATGTTCATCCTTGACCTTGCCTTGCGAGCCCATCAGGGTGTAGCCGCTGGCCTTGAAGTCACGGCCATAGGCATTCAGGACGGGGAAGTGTTGCGCGTGGCAAGCGTTACATGCACGGCCAACCTGACGTGCAAATGCCGGCAGAGCGGAGGCTTCCGGTGCAAATGCTGCGGCCGCGACTACACCCGCCAGAGAAAGGATGACCTTTCTGGTAATGAGTTTTTCCTGCATTTCTAATTATTCCTCTTAAGACCTACTCGTTATTAACTTCTTATAGCGCACTTCTACAAACCGTACTTCATCTCGATACAACACTGCTCTTCAACTTCTTGTTAACTGCTCTTGGTCTTCAAAAACACATGCTGTTCTCGAATAGCACTGACAGCTTGCTTCATTCAAGATTTTGAACTTTAAGACGTACCCTATAATTGCCCAGTGAATGCAGGACCTCCCCTAGCGTTCACCTGCGCGGACTTTACGGATACCATGGCAAAACTGTCAAACGGTATATCCTAATATGTGGTTTTTTTACAACTATCCGTATGAATATTATGGTATTTGGTTACCGAATCGTATCATCAAAAGCCCGTACTAAAAGATAACCACCTGGAGCAAGCCCCCTTGGGACGAACCGGAATTTTTGATTAACGACAGCGATACCATTCATACGGGTGGCGGTTGAAGCTGTCGCACTGCCAATTCGAGACACTGGACAAGCTGCGGGATCTGCTGCTGCACCAGCAGTCTTGACTGGTCGTCGTGATCCTGTGCGAGATCGGAAAGCGAGACCAGACTTTGCAGGACATTTTTCAAGTCAAGAGCAACGGATGCATCTGCCGGTGGAGCAAACGATGTCGGAGTTAAACCTGGAACGCCGGATCGCAACTTGACCTGGTAGGAACATGCAATCAATTGTGCGATCAGGCACGCCTGCAGCAAGGCGCCAAGATCTGGCGGCTTGCTCGCGTAAAGCTTCAGCTGTAGCCCGCCTTCACGCACGCTGACTTCATGTTTGCTCACACAGCCCGTCTGCCCCGTTCCTTCATTTGATTGCCAGGCCAAACCGGTCAGCCACGGAATCTCGGCCAGCAGCGTGGTTGCGCTCCGCAGATAGGCCGCAGCGTCCGGTTCGCGCTGTGCCGTTTCAGCCAGACGGCCGACCCAGCTTTCCAGCGGAGCCCCGGCATGCAAGGCGTAGCGTGACAGCATTAACTGGAGGCCATTGATACCGAACCATGGCTTACCGAAAACGCCCAGCACCAGCAACCCGAACCCGGTCAGAAACAGCGATTGCAGCAGTGCTTCCGGATACGTCAGGTGCGCCACCGCCATGAATATAACGCTGCCGAAAGACACCAGGGTCAGCAGGCCCAGCCACAACAGGCTGCGAACATAATTTACCGCCTGAATACCATCGCCGGAGACGCAACCAGGCGCCGGCGCCTTTTTCAACAAGCTGAGCACATACATCACCAGCAGCGCGGTCAAGACGTAGTTGAGCAGCAATCGCCCGACCTCGATGGCGTGCTGCACATCGAACAAATTTGGCATCACCCACAGCAATAGCACGGTGAGCAAATAGACCATCACCACAAGATGGAGCAAACGCCGCCAACGGTCAGCCGAATCGAACACGCAAGCGCCGATCAGACCAAACAGGAACGTCAGCCAGATCGCAATGAGCCACCAATTCAACCAGAACGGCGCCGCTGTCGCCGCAAGCACAAAAAACGCCGCCGTACTCCAGCCTGCCTTGTGACCACTGCGCCACAGCGGCTGCCATAGCAGGAACAAGACCAGGTGCACAAACAGCAAGGATTGTATCCACGGACTATCCACCCCACAGAGCAATGCGCCATGCAATGGCCAAAGCATCGCCGGCAATAGCCAGCGACCGGGGTACCAGCGACTTTCCAGATTCAGCGTCAGCATGTCGTCGTCTCTCGTCACGGTTTCGTCAGATTCAGCCGAACTACGTTATCACGCACATGTGACAGTAGCATGAGTCCTTCCGGAACATCTTGTCACTCTTCCATGCGGAACCAGAATTGCTATAGAATCAAACAGCTGACCAGCATCACAATCCGGCAAGGTTGGTCAATTCAAGTCTCACCGGGCACTTCGGCAATACGCTTTCTCTAAAACGCAGCAATCTCCGTGCCAACCACATTAACGGGAAACGCCATGACAAAGCATACTGATTCCGGCTTCACCTTGATTGAAATCGCCATCGTACTGGTAATCATCGGCCTGCTGCTGGGCGGCGTACTGAAGGGACAGGAACTCATCAACAGTGCGAAGGTCAAGAATCTGGCCACGGATTTCAGGAACATCCCGGTGTTCATCTACACCTATCAGGACAAATTCAGGGCATTGCCGGGAGACGACGCCAACGCGACCACCCATATGTCCGGTGCGACCACGGCAACCACGCCAACCGGCAATATCGGCAATGGTGTCATCAACGGGAACTGGGATTCCGTAACAGCAACCGACGAATCCATCCTGTTCTGGCAGCATATTCGGCTCGCCGGACTGGCAGCGGGGGAAACGGCAGTCAACACTGCCGCCGGCAATAGCTACCTGCCCGCCAATGTGGTCGGCGGACGAATCGGCATCACCAGCGGGAATGCCGGCGCGTCGCCCATCACCGGCCTGAAGGGAACCCATATCATCTGCTCCGGCGGCATTGCCGGCAAATTCGCCAAGCAACTCGACAGCACCCTGGACGATGGCAACACCGCGGCCAGTTCGATGATGGTCATGGCGGAGCCTGCCACGCATCCCGCAACCGTGCCGGCCGCGCCCGTTGCAACTGCAGATATTGATGATGCGGCCAGCTACACCGTTTGCATGGGCGTATAGTCACGGAAGGAGCTATCCGCAGATTTGCCCATGGCCTGTGGTAGATGGGAAGGGTGATATCGACCTAAGCGTCCCTGCGATGCAGCCGCGCTGCCGCTTCCTGCAAGGCGTCCGGCAAGCCGAGCAACACCAGCACATCGCCCGCCTGCAGCAGCATTTCTTCGCGCGGCTGCGCACCGCGCACGCCGCGCCGGCGCACTGCGTTCACCTCGACATTCAGCGCGTCGAGTTCAATTTCGCGTAATTTCCTGCCCACGGCGTAAGAATCTTCTTTCAGCAACACGCTCAGGAAACGCTGCTGCAGGCTCTCACTGATCTCGGCGGGTTCTTCCCTGGAAGTCCGCATCGCGCGAAATGCCGCGTAGCGCCGCGCCCGGTTTTCCTGCACCCGCCGCACCACACGGCCTAGCGGCACGCCGGCCATCAGCATGGTCTGGGAGGCGAGCATCACGCTCCCCTCCAGGACCTCCGCGACCACTTCCGCCGCCCCGGCCTCCTTCAGCAGACCGACATTAGTTTCGTCATTGGTGCGCACCATCACCGGCAGATCGGGGCGCAATTCCTTGACATGACGCAGAATCGCCAGCGCGGAATGCTTGTCGTCATAGGTAACCACCAGCGCGCTGGCGCGCATCAGCCCCGCCGCCATCAGCACCTCGCGCTTGGCGGCATCGCCATACACCACACTCTTCTTGGCCGCCAGCGCTTCACGCACCCGGCGGGAATCAAGGTCGAGCGCAATGAACCGCAGATTCTCCTGATCCAGGAAACGCGCCAGAGCGTGGCCGCTACGACCATAGCCGCAAATAATCACGTGACCGCTGCTCGCCATGCTCTGGATCGCAATCTGGTGCACCTGCATGGCGCGATTGAGCCATTCGGCGGCGGAAAAGCGCCGCGCGATGGCTTCACCGTGCTGGATCAGGAACGGTGCGGTCAGCATCGACAGCAGCATGGCGGCCAGCACGATCTGCATGGTGGCGCCACTGAGCAAGTGCGCGCTATCCGTCAGCGTCAGCAGCACAAAGCCGAATTCGCCGGCCTGGGCCAGGCCAATCGCGCTGCGCAACGCCACCCCCCAGTCGCCCTCGAAGGCGCGGGCGAGCATCGCGACGATCAATGCCTTGCAAAGGATCAGCCCGACCAGCACCAGCAAGATCCAGTTGAAATCTTCCACCACGTTGAGGAGGTTCAGCTTCATGCCGATAGTGACAAAGAAAAGCCCCAGCAGCACGTCGCGAAACGGCTTGATGTCCTCCTCCACCTGATAGCGGTACTCGGTTTCGGAAATCAGCATGCCCGCCACGAACGCGCCCAATGCGAGCGACAGGCCCGCCAGTTCGGTGAGGAAGGCCAGTCCCAACGTAATGAACAGCACATTAAGCATGAACAACTCCGTGGACTTCTGCCGTGCCACGACATGAAACCATTGGCGCATGACGTGCGGCCCGAACGCGAGCAGCGCCACCAACACCAAGGCCGCTTTGGCACCGGCAATCAACAGCGTCGTATAAAAGTCGCTGCCGCCGGCGGCCAGCGCGGGAATGATGATCAACAGCGGAACAACTGCAAGGTCCTGGAACAGCAGCACCCCCATCATCTGCTGACCGTACGGAAGATTCAGCTCGGCGCGCTCGACCAGCATCTTGCTGACGATTGCGGTGGAAGACATCGCGAGCACGCCGCCCAATGCGAACCCGGCGCGCCAGTCCAGGCCGAACAGCCACGCCAGCGCCGTGACCAGTACCATGGTTGCCACCACTTGCGCGCCGCCCAAGCCAAACACCGTGCGCTTGATCGCCGTCAGTCGCGTCAGGCTGAATTCAAGACCGATGCTGAACATCAGGAACACCACGCCGAATTCGCCCAGATGACGCGTCCCCGGTGCATCCGGAATCCACGCCAGGGCATGCGGCCCGATCAGGATGCCGACCGCCAGATAACCCAGCATCACCGGCAAACGCAGGACGCGGCAAAGCACCACGACCATCACGGCCGTGGCCAGCAAAATGAGCACGAACGAAAGAGAATTATCCATCTAAGCAGGGTATCCCGTTACACCCCGATAATGCCGCAGCCCGTCAAGCTTTGCAAAGATTCACTGCAGCCCGGCCCGGCAGCATAATGCAGCTCATAACCGATTGCACACCTGATTCAGCCGTATACCACCTGCACGTTTTCCGGCCGCAACAGACTGCGCAGGTCGTCCAGCAGCCCGTCATGCAGCGTCACTTTCCAGGCCTCGCCCGGACGCAGGTCGCAGCAGGCGATTTCGTTGCGGTAATGAATCAGTACGGCGCAGTTGCCTTCGCGATAGGGCAACAATATCTTCTTCAGCTCGGCTGCACTGGCGCGGCCATTGCACTGCAGCTCGAGCTGTTGCGCAAAACTGGAACGCGCCGAGGCAAAGTCAAACAACTCTTCACCGCTCACGCGCACATTGCCGGAATACTCGTCCAGGCTGGCCTTGCCCCGCACCACCAGCAATTCGTCCTCGCGAATCCAGGGGCGGCTGCGCTCGTATTCCTCGTTGAATACGGTCATTTCCACCTGCGCGCTACCGTCGTCGAGCGTGACCACCGCCATGCGCCCGCGTCGCGTCTGCTGGATGCGCAGCCCCGCCACGATTCCTGCCAGCACCACCGGCACACCACGCCGTGAGCCCTGTCCGCCATTGCCGTTGGATTTACCGACGAACGACGGAGTGAGATCAGCCAGTTTCACTTTGATGAAGTTGGCCAGTTCGGCCTCATATTCCTGGTACGGATGGCCGCTGAGGTAGAACCCCAGGCTGAGCTTCTCATGTGCAAGTTGTTCGCGCAGACGCCAGGGCGGCACGTCGGCATGCTGTGCAGTCAGCACAACATCGGCATCATCATCCCCGAACAAACTGTTCTGGTTGGCCGCGCGCGCCTGCTGGTCGGCGCTTGCCAGCGCGGCGTCCAGCGTCGCCATCAGGCACGCGCGATTGGCCTGTCCTGAGCCTGCCGCAGAGTCGATGCGATCGAATGCGCCGCCCTTGATCAGCGCTTCAACGGTGCGCCGGTTAACCACGCGTTTGTCCACGCGCCGGCAAAAGTCGAACAAATCCTTGAACGGCCCGCGGCGGCGTGCTTCAACAATATTATTGATCGCGGTCTCGCCGGTACCCTTGACCGCGCCGAGGCCGTAGGCGACGGTCTGTGCATCTACCGGCGCAAAGCGATAGCCGGAACTGTTCACATCTGGCGGCAGAATGCACACGCCCTGCTGCAGCGTGTCCTGGTAGAAGGTACGCACCTTGTCGGTGTTGTCCATATCGGCCGACAACGTCGCCGCCATGAACGCCGCCGGATGATGCGCCTTGAGATAGGCGGTCTGGTAGGCCACCAGCGCATAGGCTGCCGAGTGCGACTTGTTGAAGCCATAGCCGGCGAACTTTTCCATCAGATCGAACAGATGGGTTGCGAGCGACTCGTCGATGCCGCGCTTGACCGCGCCACCCACGAAGATGTCGCGGTGCTCGGCCATCTCCTCCGGCTTCTTCTTGCCCATCGCGCGGCGCAGCATGTCCGCACCGCCCAGCGTATAACCGCCGATGATCTGCGCAATCTGCATCACCTGTTCCTGGTACACGATGACGCCATAGGTCGGCTTCAGCGAGACTTCCAGTTCGGGATGGAAATAGTCGGCCTTGGCACGGCCGTGCTTGCGGTTGATGAAGTCTTCCACCATGCCGGATTCCAGCGGTCCCGGCCGGAACAGCGCCACCAGCGCCACGATGTCTTCGAAGGTATCCGGCTGCAGCCGCTTGATCAAGTCCTTCATGCCGCGCGATTCGAGCTGGAACACGGCGGTGGTGTTACACGCCTTGAGCAGGTCGTAGGACGCCTTGTCGTCGAGCGGAATGGTTTCTATCGAAAAGGATTCGGACGGTGCGCCTGTATCCTGACTCCCGAATCCTGAATCCTGCTTTCCGAGTCCTCTGACGTACTTCACCGCCCAGTCGATGATGGTCAGCGTGCGCAACCCCAGGAAGTCGAACTTCACCAGGCCGATTGCCTCGACGTCGTCCTTGTCGTACTGGCTGACCACGCTGGTGCTGTTGTCGGCGCAATACACCGGGCAGAAATCAGTCAGCCGGCCCGGCGCGACCACCACACCGCCGGCGTGCATGCCGACGTTGCGCGTCATGTCTTCCAGGCGCTCGGCCAGTTCCAGCAACTCCGGCACACCCTCTTCGCGCTCGGCAATCGCATTGATCTCCGGCTCCATTTCGCGCGCCTTCTTCAGCGACACCGGCTTCACGCCTTCGAGCGGAATCGCCTTGGACAGGCTGTCGCACAGGCCGTATGGAAAATCCATTACGCGCCCAACGTCGCGAATCACCGCCTTGGAGGCCATCGTGCCAAAGGTCGCGATCTGCGAGACGCACTGCGCGCCGTATTTCTGCTTCACGTAATCGATCACGCGCTCGCGCCCGTCCTGACAGAAGTCCACGTCGAAGTCGGGCATGGACACCCGCTCGGGATTCAGGAAGCGCTCGAACAGCAGTTCGTAGCGTAGCGGATCAAGATCGGTAATACCCAAACTGTATGCGACCAGCGAACCTGCACCCGAGCCGCGGCCCGGACCGACCGGCACGCCATTCTGTTTCGCCCAGCGGATGAAGTCCGCCACGATCAGGAAGTAGCCCGGGAAGCCCATCTTGATGATGGTATCGGTCTCGAACACGAGGCGCGCCTGATATTCTGGCAGGCGCGCGACGCGCTCCGCGTCATCGGGGTACAGCTGCCGCATGCGCTGCTGCAGCCCCTCCTCCGCCTGCTCGCGCAAATAGTCGTCCAGCCCCTGGCCATTCGGGGTCGGGAAATCCGGCAGGCGCGGCTTGCCCAGTACCAGCGAGAGGTTGCAGCGGCGTGCAATTTCCACGCTGTTCTGCAACGCTTCCGGCAGGTCGGCAAACAGCTCGGCCATTTCCTGCTGGGTCTTGAAATACTGTTGCGCGGTAAATTGCTTGACGCGGCGCTTGTCGTTCAGCACATAGCCTTCGGCGATGCACACGCGCGCTTCGTGCGCCTTGAAATCTTCGGCACTCAGGAACTGCACCGGATGGGTCGCGACCAGCGGCAGGCCGAGTTCGGCAGCCAGCAGCGCCGCTGCCTGTACATGATGCTCTTCGTCGGCAAAACCGGCGCGCTGTACTTCGAGGTAATAGCGATTGGGAAACAGCGCTGCCCATTCCTGCGCAAATTGCCGGGCCTGTGCCACATGGCCAGCCAGCAGTGCGCTGCCGACATCGCCCAGATGCGCACCGGACAAGGCAATCAGGCCGGCCGTGCCCTCCTGGTGCAACCATTCGCGCCGCAACTCGGCGCGCCCGCGCTGCTGGTTCTCCAGATAGGCGCGCGACAACAGGCGGCACAACAACAGGTATCCGTCACGCGACTGGCACAGCAACAGCAGTCGATGGGGTCGCTCGCAATCGGCATCGTTGCTGATAAAAACGTCACACCCGACCACCGGCTTGACGCCTGCGCCGCGCGCAGATTTATAGAATTTGATCAGGCCGAAGACGTTATTGAGGTCGGTCAGCGCCAGCGCCGGCATCGCGTCGCTTTTCGCCGCTTCCACCGCCTCATCCACGCGCACCATGCCATCCGTAACGGAATATTCACTGTGCAGGCGGAGATGAATGAAGGAAGGTTGCGGCATGATGGGATGATCAAATTGCGGGGATGAATTTTACCATCCCACTCGTTTGCCGGACCATGAAATCGGTCGGGCAAACCAGAGATACCAATAATGACCGAGGCTCCGAGTGGCGACTATCTGGCGCGTGCTCAAAGGTCAAATGCAGCGGAGTTCTACTATCCACTACCGAGCCAATTGATTTCGTTTTTCATGGAGCAATTCCTCCTAGAGTCCATAGGAGCTGAACCACCAAGAACTCTATCAGCCACCATTGCCCAACAATGAGAACCAAAACGACCAAAACAACTGAGCGAAGCGCGAATCGGTATTCTTTCAGAATCCAGAGCGCAAGACTCGCGCTGGCGCCCCCATCATTGATAATGCTAGATAATACGACGACGCCATCCCACTCGAGAATAGGCGAGCCATGTCAGCAAAGCAAATAGCACAAATACCAGCCAGAGAATCTTTAGCTTTTTGGCATTCATTAGCAGAATAAGCGATTTATCTCTCGTATGCCGCAGCAATGACTCTAGGAGTGGTTGGAATTTTTCGATTTCGCCCCCTTATTCTGCGCCGAGACCTTTCCGCTGTTTGTCTGCGATAAAACCCATCGACTTCTTGCAGGCGAAATGAGCATACACATCACTATCGCAGAAATAAATTGGACGATGAACACAACAACGAATGTGTTAACTGTCAAAGCTCCTGAAAGCCCAAATATTGAGCCAACCGCTATCGAAGGCACGAGCAGCCCAAGAGCAATTATTCCAATATATGGCGAATTGTGGGCGAGTGCATGAGACAATATTGCCAATGCAACGCTCACTATAGCGAAACAACAAGAAATGATCAGGCACATCAATATTGATCTGTTTGACTTAGTCAATTTCAATTTTTGCATCCGAAAAAGGCAGCTGTATCGCACACCGCCTGACGCATCGCATCACGCGTCGTCTTTTGATAATGCGCCTGTTTGGCAACACCCAAGTTCTCTCTTGTCACTGGCACATCGCCATGGCGATTTGAGTCCGAATAGCTAGACATACCCCACGCATGCACTGGACTAATCGAATCCATTACAGCATGCAGAGCCATTCCTAATGCAAAATAAGCACCATATGTTTGCATGCATGTATTCATAATCAGGTATTTGAAATTGTGCAGCGTCATCAAGATTGCTGGCCGCATTTTTTAAAGTACACGCTAGCCTGTGGTATAGCGATTAATCAAGTGCGCCCCATGATTCGCGAGCGATAATTATCAGGTTATTCTGTTTGGCTTGGCTTTTTATTACTTCACAAGTCGTCTATACACTAATAGGAGAACAAAATAGTAGGCGGTGTTCAAGATGAAAGATAAGGATACTGGTAACCAGTAATTGCTAGTTTCCCAGTCAAAAAAAGCCAGCAGAGTCCCTGGCGCAACCAGTACCGCAAGAACGAGCAACGATACCGAGTGAGCAATGGCAAAGCCGTAGGCCTCAACCCCATATGCCGCCAATCCTGCAAGCACAATAAGCACGACGAGTGTTCGAAGATTTAACATCCACAATCTCCAAAATTACCATTGAGAGCATCTCTCATTCGTTGGGTTGTCCTCCGTGTTTTATCCATCCGACTTGCGGCGGCAAGGTTCTCAAGCGAACTGGGCCAAGGACCGTGTTTTGCCAGATCGCCAGAAAAGACTCCGCGCCATTTCTGTAAGCCTTCGTATGTTGGCGATGTTGAATCCATTATTGGATGCAATGCCATTCCCAAATAAAACCAATAGCTAGCACTGTTATTCTTCTTGGCTTCGTCAGCGTTGGCGAATTGTTCTTTGATAAACTTGCATATGTCCTTTTTTGCCTTATCAGAGCTTAGTCTGTTAGAGGACATCGCATGCATAAAGGCATATTCAGGCCCCTGGAATTCTGGCTTATCTGCATATGCGCTGCCAAACTTTATGATATCCCGAATTGCCGGGTCCAAATTTTCAAACACTTTATCGATAAAAAAGTTGTGAGCGTCCGTTGCCCACAACCCTAACGCATCCACGTTGCGCAGCGGATTCCCTCCAACATAGATGTAAGTATTCAGACCGCTTCCAAGACCAATGGGATCGCTCTCGATATACCTGCCCAGCCCTGGGTTGTAATCTCGGTTGACGTTGTAATTCAACCCCGTCTCCCGGTCATAGTACTGTCCCGCGAACCGCAGGTTGAAGGTGAACTGCCCCGCGCCGCTCGGGTTCTCGTTCGGCATGTTCGCCCCGAACGGGTCGGTGTTGTCCCATTGCCACACTACCGTGCCGTTGGTATCGGTAATCGTTCTCGGCGTATCCACGTGGTCGGTGTGGATGTAGTACACCTGCGGCTCGATGCTGACTGTCAGTGTGAGCGGGGCCGAGGTGCTGGCCTGGTTGTTGGCATCGCCGCTGTAGCTGGCGGTCAGGGGGTAGTTGCCGACAGTGGCGAAGGTCTGGGTGACGCTTGCCGTGCCTGCCGTCAGGAGCGCCGTACCCACGAGAGTATTACCGTTTTTGAAGGTAACCGTGCCCGTCGGGTTCACTCCGGTAACCATTGCTGCCAGCGTTACGGCCTGGCCCGGACGGCAGGGTTGATGGAGGATGCCAGTTGGGTCGTGGTAGCCGCGGCGGTGATGTTGAACCAAGTCGTCATCGAGGTGCCGCCGTTGTTGCTGTCGCCGGCATAGGTGGCGGTAACGCCGTGAATGCCGGTGGTGCTGAACCGGGTGTCGAGGATGGCTACCCCATTGGTCAGGGGAATGCTGCCCAGCACCACATTGAGGCCTTCCTGGAAGGTGACTACGCCAGTGGGTGGTGCCGCCGGGTTCGAGCCGGTGACGGTCACCGTCAGGGTGACGGTCTGGCCTGCCATTCATCGTGGTGGGCATGGCCAATGGCTGGGCGGTGATGCTGAGTCCGACCAGCGCGCAACTTGCCGTCACTCCCAGTCCGGCGAATCCACAGGGAGGAGGATTGGAGAGTGGTATCGGCTGGACATGTGTTTGTTGGCGAAATGAACGGAAGTACTATTACAAGTCAGTTTCCTAAACCGCGCGGAATTGAAGGGGCTAATACAACAAAGACATGGCTTGATACTGTCGCCGCCGAAAAATGCTCACCGGATTATGTGTATCAAGTTACTGTTCCGAATGATAAGGCATTCGATGAGGCAGCCGCAAAGGCCAGGAATAGTTCAAAGTGGTTTGCTTTCCCAGATGGAAATAATTCGACTCATTGCACGCAGACTGCGCAGAATGCCCTCATTGGAGAAGAAACAGCTCATGACCTAACTAACGAAATCTTGCAGTACAAAGGGGGCCGACTAAATGAAGCATACAACAGGGGGCTTTGGAAAGCCGCCGGCACCCGCTACCGAGAATACATCTGGCTGGGCGAGCAATCGGTGGCGGTGATGCAACGAGCATCCCTCTAAGTTATCGTTATCGCAAATTTCAATACACACTTACGGAGCGAATCCGAAAACATAGACCGAAGTAGCAAACCAGATTGTAGTCGCAGCAGGAAGAATAAAGACACTACCAACAATGCACGACACAACAAAAAACGAATATTTTTTAATTGCCAGGAAAAACACTGGCCATGCTACCCAAGACCAAGCTGTCAGAATCCATATCGAGGTTGGCATTAAAGAAATATCTTTGTGACTCTCATACCACCAAACAACAAACACGCAAAGCGCTTGAAGAATAGAAAGAATCAAGGCAACCATTGAGCGCGACTTGATCATTTCCGACTCTCATTTGGTTTAAAAACAAATTGCAGTTTTTGTTTGTAAAAGTAAGCATCGGTAGTGTTATGCGGAGGAAATAGCCAGTTTTGTCCATTATTGGACAAGGCCCTTGAACAACTAGCGAGCGCCTCGTCACACTTTTTAAATTCTTTCCGCTTATCCTCTTCGGATAACGGACATTTGCTGTTTGCTAGTTTTGCATAGCAATAATCATGTGTCTTGCAGCAATTATCTAAGCTATCAGCTGGAAGACTCGGATTCGATGGGATATTTGGTCCAGATTCTCCCCCGCTCCAGTGTTTCCCACACCAATTTCCGTAATGAGTTGAGAATCCGCGGCCATTAGCCGGTTCCAGCCCCAACGGATCAACGTAGCTCAGCGGATTGTTGAACGCGTAGACGTATCCGTTAATGCCGCCGCCCAAGCCGATGGGATCAAACTGCGTATAAGCTCCGATGGCCGGGTTGTATCCGTCACGGTGGAAGTTGTAGTGCAGTCCGGTTTCCCTGTCCGCATACTGCCCCGCAAACCGCAGGTTAAAAGTGAACTGCCCTGCGCCGCCCGGATTCTCATTTGGCACATTCGCCCCAAACGGGTCGGTGTTGTCCCATTGCCACACTACAGTGCCGCTGGCGTCGGTAATCGTTCTGGGCGTATCCAGATGGTCGGTATGGATGTAGTACACCTGCGGCTCGATGCTGACTGTCAAAGTAAGGGGACTTGAAGTGCTGGCGAGGTTATTCGTGTCGCCGTTGTAGCTCGCCGTCAGGGGGTAGTTGCCGACAGTGGCGAAGGTCTGGGTGACGCTTGCCGT
>DASSQR010000035.1:0-69375 GCA_035702405.1 Gallionella sp.
AGCACCTGCTGCAACAGCAGCTGCACCTCGATCCGCGCCGTGCTGGGATCAATGCCCAGCGCCGCTTCCAGCGCGCTCTTGTCCTGGGTCAGAATGAGTTGGAGATTGCGCCGCATGAACAGGGCCAGGTAGCGAAAAGAACTAGCGCGTGATTTGTACGGCTAGCCGCCGTCCCTTCGGCCGATAAATAGCACCGCAATGAGCCGAATCCGAATCGGGAAAGACGCGAAGCAGCCAAAGCCTCATTCCGGATTCGACTCCTGAATCACCGGAAATTATTTCTTGGCGGTGATCTTCGCGTCTTCCATCAACAACGGATACTGGTAGCCGTAGCCGAAATCCTTGTCCACGGATACGCGCCCGGTTGCCGTTACCTGGTCGCCAACCTTGGGTACGTCCTTGCTGGTCACAGTGAGGTCATTGGTGCCTTGCTTGCCGGTACCGTCCTGCAGGTGCACGAAATTGCGTCCCATGATGCCGGTGTTGACCTTGACCACCTTGCCTTGCACGCGCACTTCCTTGCCGGCGAGCGCCGCCTTGTCCTGATACAGGGACGCGATGGTTTTGACTTTTGCTTCTTCTGCGAATGCGCTCATTGCGCCCAGTGCCATAACACCGGCAAATACTGCTGCGAGGGTAGTCCTCATGAAAAATCTCCTGCTAACGGGTGAAAGTAAAGGCGGGAATCAGGACATGGAATGTAACGAGTACCGCGCGGCTATTGTAGCACCGGAGTAGACCACGTGCGGCGGGCGGAGTTCCATAGCAAAGAGATCGGCTATTAACGAACACTGTCACCAGAGTTCCGCCGGGGAGCCGGTCCCGGATCAGGGAAACACTGAACAAGTCCGAACTCGTCACTCCCGCGCAGGCGGGAGCCCAGTTTTTAAATGGGCTGGTGCCCGCCCACGCGGGCATAACGGCCTATTCAGCGTTTCCTTAGATTAGCCCCTGGCTCGCTTCCGCGAGTGCCGCCAGTTGCTCGGCTTGGTGCTCGGCCATCAGCGCGCCGGTGAGTTCGCTGATGTCGCCGTCCATGATCTGATCCATCTTGTACAAGGTCAGGTTGATGCGGTGGTCGGTCACACGACCCTGCGGGAAGTTGTAGGTGCGAATACGCTCGGAACGGTCGCCGCTGCCGACCAAGCTCTTGCGCGTTGCCGCGATTTTGGCGTTCTGCTCGCGCACCTGCGCGTCCATGATGCGCGCTGCCAGCACGCGCATCGCCTGCGCTTTGTTCTGGTGTTGCGACCGGCCGTCCTGGCATTCGACCACCACGCCGGTGGGCAAGTGGGTGATGCGCACGGCGGAATCGGTCTTGTTGATGTGCTGGCCGCCGGCGCCAGACGCACGGAAGGTGTCGATGCGCAAATCGGCGGGATTCAGCACGACCTCGTCCACTTCGTCCACTTCCGGCATCACCGCGACCGTGCAGGCCGAGGTATGCACACGGCCTTGCGTTTCGGTCGCGGGCACGCGCTGCACGCGATGCGCACCCGATTCGAATTTCAGCACCGAGTAGGCGCCCTGCCCGGCGATCTTGGCGATGATTTCCTTGTAGCCGCCCATCTCGCCCGGGCTCTCGGAGATGACCTCGACCTGCCAGCGCTTGCGCTCGGCAAAGCGCGAATACATGCGGAACAGATCGCCCGCAAACAAGGCCGCCTCGTCGCCGCCGGTGCCCGCACGGACTTCGAGGAACACGCCGCGCTCGTCGTTGGGATCCTTCGGCAACAGCTGCACCTGCAACTGTTTGTCGAGTTCGGTGAGGCGCTCCTGCCCCTGCTTGATCTCGGCTTCGGCGAATTCGCGCATGTCCGGATCGTCCGCCATCTCCTGCGCGGTTTCGATGTCGGACTGGCAGGCCTGATAGGCATGATACAGCTCCACCACCGGCTCCAGCTCGGCACGTTCGCGATTCAGCTTGCGGAACGCATCCATGTCGCGGGTGGCGTCTTCGGTACTCAGCAGCTGATCGACTTCGACCAGACGCTCGCCCAGCTGGGCGAGTTTGGCGGCAATGCTCGGATTCATTATTCTTCGGAGTTGAGGTGGTACAGGCGATGGATCACTTCGAGAAATTTCTCGCGATCCTCGCCATGCACGTGATTGAGCGCTTGCGTCGGTGCATGCAGAAACTTGTTGGTCAGGCCGCTGCTCATGGCTTCCACCACTTTTTCCGGATCTTCGCCCTTGGCCAGCAGACGCAGGGCTTTTTCCAGTTCATGCCGGCGATTGCGCTCGGCATGATCGCGCAGCGCACGGATGGTCGGCACGACTTCGCGCGATTCCATCCAGTGAATGAATTCGGACACGCCCGAGTCGATGATGACCTCGGCCTCCCTTACCGCACTCTGGCGCGCATCGAGGCCTTCCTTCACAACTTCGGCGATGTCATCCACGGTGTAGAGGAACACGTCGTCCAGTTCGCTGACTTCCTCTTCCACATCGCGTGGCACCGCCAGATCGACGATAAACAGCGGACGATGCCTGCGCGCCTTGAGTGCGCGCTCCACCATACCCTTGCCCAGAATCGGCAACTGGCTGGCAGTGCAGGTAACAATAATATCGTGTTGCGCCAATTGCTCCGGCAGATCGGTCAGCGTAATGGCGTGACCGTTGATGCGCCGCGCCAGGGTTTGCGCGCGTTCCAGCGTGCGGTTGGCGACAGTAATCTGTTTGGGCGAGCGCGCCGCAAAATGTACCGCATTGAGCTCGATCATTTCGCCCGCGCCGATGAACAGCACGCGCTGCTCGGCAATGCTCGGGAAAATCCGCTCCGCCAGTTTGACTGCGGCAGCTGCCATCGACACCAGATTCGCGCCGATTTCGGTCTGGGTGCGCACATCCTTCGCAACCGAGAAAGTGCGCTGGAATAATTTGTGCAGCAGGAATCCGAGTGTGCCGGCCTGCTCGGCCTGGCGCACGGCCTGCTTCATCTGGCCGAGAATTTGCGGCTCGCCGAGCACCATCGAATCCAGGCCGCTGGCAACACGGAACGAATGCTTCACCGCCTGTTCGCGCGGCAGCAGATACAGATAGGGTTCGATGTCCTTGCGTTGCAGCTGATGATAGTGTGCCAGCCAGTCGATGGCCGGTTCCGGCTTTAGGGCATTGCAATACAGTTCCATCCGGTTGCAGGTGGACAGGATCGCTGCTTCTTTCGCCGCGCCGTTCTCCACCAGATCGCGCAGGGCGTTCTCCACACCGTCCACGTTGAACGCAACCTGCTCGCGCACGGCGAGTGGCGCGGTCTGATGATTAATGCCGAAAGCAAACAACTGCATCTTGGTATCTGGCGCAAGATAAAGCAAAAAGGGACGGCAATTATAGTCGGAACGGCGGTGCAATACCATCCGGCGCCCGAGGGCATGCCGGAAAGCCGCCGGGCGGGTTCATTGCCAAACTTAACCCGCGACTGCGTTGCGCCTTGTGGCAATTCGCTCTGCTAGAATGCGGGGCATCCCATTATTCGTGCCGAACGCGTGCCTGGCCCGCGAATGACGCCCTGACCGATGACCGCCATCCCTCCCGACTCTGCCTGCCCCTGCGGCTCCGCCCTGACCTATGCCGCATGCTGCGGATGCTATCACGGCGGCATTGCGGCACCGGATGCCGAAGCGCTAATGCGCTCGCGCTACACCGCCTATGTGCTGAAACTCGAGGCCTATCTGCTCGACACCTGGCATCCCCGCACCCGCCCTGCCGTGCTTGACCTGGCAACGGATGGCTCCAAGTGGCTGGGACTGGAGGTAAAGAAACATCTGATCGAATCGGACAGCCGCGCGACCGTGGAATTTGTTGCGCGATACAAAATCGGCGGGCGCGCATACCGACTGCACGAGGTTAGCCACTTCGTGCGTGAGGAAGGGCGCTGGTTCTACGTAGAGGGAGACTATCAGAACTAGAACGCAATCCGGTCAGCAACATTGCCGCAACAGAGCGATGGACCTCTCCAAAAAATTACGGGACGCCAAGCGTCCCGTAATTTCAGATACTACCGAATCAGCTTAAGCCGAGAACGACGAACCGCAGCCACAGGTCATAGTCACTTTCGGGTTGCGGATGACGAACTGGGAACCTTCCAGACCCTACTGGTAGTCGACTTCCGCGCCGACCATGTACTGGAATCTCATCGGGGTCGATCAGCAACTGCATGCCGTTCTTGGTTATCACGGTGTCGTCTTCGTTGATCACTTCCACTACGATTCACCCTGCTAGAATGCGCAGTTGCATTAACTTTTTTCGAAGCGCACAAACATGGCCGTCAAAGCAACCGTATTTAAAGCCACGCTCCAGATTGCCGATATGGATAGGCATTATTACGCCGACCACGCATTGACGCTGGCGCAGCATCCCTCGGAAACCGACGAGCGTTTGATGGTGCGCCTGCTCGCTTTCGCGCTATACGCCGACGACGCGCTGACGTTCGGCAAAGGACTGAGCAACGACGAGGAACCCGACCTTTGGGGCAAAGACCTCACCGGCGCGATCCAATGCTGGATAGAGGTGGGATTGCCTGATGAGCGCGCCATCCGCAAAGCCTGCGGACGTGCCGATCAAGTCATGATCGTCAGCTATGGCCGTTCCGCGGACATCTGGTGGAACCAGGTGCGCGACAAGCTGCAACGCCTGACCAACCTCACCGTGCTCAACCTGCCGAGCGAAGCCACGCAAGAACTCGCCACGCTCGCCAGCCGCAACATGCAGTTGCAATGTACGATTCAGGAAGGTCACATCTTGGTGACCAGTGCCAGCGGAATGATCCAGATTGAGCCGGCAGTATTGCAGGACGGCACTTCCTGATCCTTGCCACGCTGCGCCAGCCATTTATTCCGTAGCCCCCAATCAAGACTCAAGATGACCAAGCCTGAACGCAGGACTGCCAAACCGTCTCAACCCGCTTGCGCTTGTGGCTCCTCCGCAAGTTACGCCGCGTGCTGCGGCCGCTACCACGGCGGCACCGGATGCCGAAGCGCTAATGCGCTCGCGCTGCGCCGCCTATGTGCTGAAACTCGAGGCCTACCTGCTCGACACCTGGCACCCTCGCACCCGCCCTGCCGTGCTTGATCTCGCGGCGGATGGCGCCAGATGGCTCGGACTGGAGGTAAAGAAGCACCTGGTCGAATCAGACCATCGTGCGACCGTGGAATTTGTCGCGCGCTACAAAATCGGCGGGCGTGCATACCGACTGCATGAAATCAGCCACTTCGTGCGTGAGGAAGGACGCTGGTATTACGTGGAGGGGGACTACCCGGAATAGCAGGGTGTTGCAAAACTACTGATGGAACTACTAGCCATTCGACTAGGCCGTCCAACGACGACGGCCTAGTCGTTGGCCATGCATAGCCCGTGCACCTTGCATCTGGCCGTCCTCGCTGCGTTTTTCAACATCCTGCGGGAACACGGCTGCATTACTTACCCGCTTTTGCGGAAGCCGCTGTAAGCTGGTTTACGGTAATATTTTTAGCTCCGGTCGCGTGTCATACCGGCGCAGGCCGGTATCCAGTGGCGCGCAACGCGCGCCGGAGAAATGCTCCCCATCTTTCCACCCACCTAACCAAAACCCTACCCCACCCCTCTGATGGAACTACTAGCCATTCGACTAGGCCCGCACGCGGGCAAGTCGCTGGTTATCCCACAAGAGGAGATCGGCTGAGGTTTTTCGTAGCGTTAAAAAATTACGGGACGCCAAGCGTCCCGTAATTTCAGATACTGCCGAAACCGCTTATGCCGAGAACGACGAACCGCAGCCGCAGGTGGTGGTTGCGTTCGGGTTGCGGATGACGAACTGGGAACCTTCCAGGCCTTCCTGGTAGTCGATTTCCGCGCCAACCATGTACTGGAAGCTCATCGGGTCGATCAGCAGTTGCACGCCGTTCTTGGTCATCACGGTGTCGTCTTCGTTGATCACTTCATCGAAGGTGAAGCCATACTGGAAACCGGCGCAGCCGCCGCCGCTGACGAATACGCGCAGCTTCAGATCGGGGTTGCCCTCTTCCTCGATCAGTTGCTTGACCTTGTTTGCCGCGCTGTCGGTAAACAACAGTGGGTCTTGGGTTTCGGTTGCTGCATTCATATTGCTCTCCTTAAATTAATAATTTGCCACTGTGTCTCATGTTGCTCCGGCAGCTATGCCCAACAGGATTCCAGCATCTTGCATACACTTGCCTATGACCTTCATGCTGCAGCTTGGTTCAGAATATTCTGATATTCCTTTCGGAAGACTGCATCACGCATGTCCGGCTTTTTTTCATTACCACTTCCCATAGGCAGCAAAGCGCAAGAATTCGCTCGCATTCGCTGGTGGTTATGCGGCAATAATACACTAAATTAGTCTGGAATTACACCCTCCGATATCCAGTCGCTGATTTGCACAATAACCTATTGAATAAATCAGCTATTTCTGCCGGCCGCTATTATCCCCGCAATCGTTCAGGGTAACAAGGGAACGATATTCAGTGCAGTCGTTTCCGGCAGCCCGAACATGATGTTCATGTTTTGCACGGCCTGCCCCGCCGCACCTTTGACCAGATTATCGATCACCGACAGCACCACCACCGTATCTCCGCCCTGTGGCCGATGGATGGCGATGCGGCAACGATTGGCGCCGCGCACCGAACGTATTTCGGGATGGCTGCCGGCCGGCATGACATCGACGAACGGTTCATTGGCGTAGCGCTGCTCAAACAGTGCCTGCAAGTCGATATCGCGGGTCAGTCGCCCATACAGCGTGGCATGGATACCCCGGATCAGCGGCGTGAGATGCGGCACGAAGGTCAGCCCGACCTCCTTGCCGACTGTGCGCGCCAGACCCTGCCTGATTTCGGGCAGGTGACGGTGTCCGCCGACGGCATAGGCCTTGAAGTTGTCTGACGCTTCGGAGAACAGCGTCGGAATTTCCGCCTTGCGCCCCGCCCCGGATACGCCCGACTTGGCATCGGCGATCAGGCTACCGGTTTCGATCACGCCCGCTTCCAGCAACGGAATGAAGCCCAGCTGCACCGCGGTCGGGTAGCAGCCCGGATTGGCAACCAGCCGCGCGTTTTTGACTTGTGTGCGATTCACTTCCGGCAAACCGTACACCGCCTCAGCCACCAAGTCCGGGCAGGCATGCGTCATGCCGTACCATTTTTCCCAGGTCGGGATATCCTTAATGCGGAAGTCCGCGGCGAGATCGATCACCTTCACCCCGGCATCTAGCAAAGCGCGCGTTTGTTGCATCGCGATACCGTTTGGCGTGGCGAAGAACACCAGGTCGCACTGGTCCAGATGCGCTTCGTCCGGATGACTGAACGGCAAATCCACATAGCCCCGCAGGCTTGGGAACATCTGGCTGACCGGCGTCCCGGCATCAGCCCGCGAGGTGATGGTTTGCAGCGTCACTTCCGGATGTGCCGCCAACAAGCGAAGCAATTCGACCCCGGTATAACCCGTGCCGCCAACGATGCCAACTTTAATCATTTTAAGCTCCTATATCAGCAATGCATGATACACCAAAATCCGCCAGCCGCCGACCCGCACCAGCGTGGTGATACATCAGACCACCAGAAAGCAAAAACCGCCCGAAGGCGGTTTTTGCATTGCATCCAGACGAATCGTCCGTACGCAAGATTAGCGCTTGGAGAACTGCTTGCGGCGGCGGGCCTTGCGCAGACCGACCTTCTTACGTTCCACTTCGCGTGCATCGCGGGTCACCAGACCTGCGTGCTTCAATACCGGCTTCAGCGAGGCATCGTAGTCGATCAGTGCACGGGTGATGCCATGACGCACCGCACCTGCCTGGCCGGCTTCGCCGCCACCGGTGACGTTCACCATGATGTCGAACTTGCTCAGCGTATCGGTCAACTCCAGCGGCTGGCGCACGATCATGCGGCCGGTTTCGCGGGAGAAAAATACGTCCACCGGCTTGTCATTCACGACGATGTCGCCCTTGCCAGCCTTGATGAACACACGTGCTACCGCACTCTTGCGGCGGCCGGTTCCGTAGTTATAGGTCACGCTCATGATTAAGCCTTCAACAGGTTAACGGGTTTCGGTTGTTGTGCTGCGTGCGGATGTGCGGCACCGGCATACACCTTCATCTTGCGCAACATCGCGTAGCCGAGCGGACCCTTGGGCAACATGCCCTTGACGGCCTTTTCCAGCACGCGCTGCGGATGACGCGCCTGCAGCTTGGTAAAATTGGTGGTGTACAAACCGCCCGGGAAAGTCGTGTGGCGATGATACAACTTGGCTTCCGCCTTGTTGCCAGTCACGCGCAGCTTGTCCGCGTTGATGACCACCACAAAATCGCCCGTATCCACGTGCGGCGTGTAAATCGCTTTATGCTTGCCACGCAAACGGGCAGCAATCTGGGCAGCCAAACGACCCAGCACTTGATCGGCTGCGTCAACCAGAAGCCAGTCGTGCTGGACTTCAGCGGGCTTAGCGGAGAATGTTTTCATAGCCACTATTCCTAAAATTCAATAAGTAAACCTCGAAGGGCGCGCATTCTATTGCAGCCAACCCGCTACTGTCAAACGCTATTTGCATCGCTGTTGCATGCACCGCGCCGCACTGGGCACTGCAATCCGGAACGCCGCAAATTTTCGGCGAATACAGGAAAACCGGTAAGATACGCGCCCGGTCATTCGCGCCCATCCGTCTCATGTCCTGGTTCGTTACCAATACCCTCGCCGCATTGCTGCTGCCACCGTTCAGTCTGCTGCTGTTATTCGCACTGGGTCTCATACTGCTCTATCGCCGCTGGAGGTTTGCAAGGACGCTGCTCCTCATGGCGTTCGTATTGCTGTGGCTCGCATCCACGCCCTACGTTGCCGAAGGTGCGCTGCACTTATTGGAAGCACGCACTGCGGAACTGGATCTTCAACATCGCGAGCAACGCCCGCAGACTGGCATGCCTGCGGATCGTGCCGAGGCGATCGTAATCCTCGGGGGCGGCACCTATTTCCGCGCCCCGGAGTATTCCGGGCAGGACACCGTAAGTGAACAAACGCTGGTGCGCTTGCGCTATGGCGCAAAATTGCACCGTGAGACGAACATACCAGTACTGGTAACCGGCGGGAAACCACTGGGCAACCATAGTTCCGAAGGGCAGCAAATGCGCGCGGCACTGGAACAGGACTTTCGCATACCAGTGCGCTGGACGGAAGATGCGTCCGCCAACACCTTTGAAAATGCGCAGAATTCTTACCGCATGCTGCAGCAGATTGGCATTCACAGGATTTATCTGGTAACACACGCTTGGCATATGCCACGCTCTGCCGAGATCTTTCGCCGTGCCGGCTTCGAGGTTATCGAGGCGCCGACCGCATTTACCACACGCTATCGCACCGACCTGCTCGCCTTCCTGCCGCGCGCCGACAGCCTGCGCGACAGCAAGATTTTTGTGCACGAAGTTATCGGTTTGGTCTGGTATCGGGTAAAGTCGGCAATTATCAATTTTTGAGACAATAGGGAACACTATGAAAGCGCGCGTCAAATGGGTCGAACAAGTTTCATTTCTGGGAGAAACCGAGAGCGGGCACGCCGTATTGATGGACGGCGCCCCGGCTGCGGGCGGACGCAACCTCGGCCCGCGACCGATGGAAATGCTGCTGATCGGCGCCGGCGGCTGCACCAGTTTTGACGTGGTCAGCATCCTGAAAAAAAGCCGCCAGGCAATTTCGGATTGCTACGTCGAACTGGAAGCGGAACGCGCCGAAACCGACCCCAAAGTGTTCACCAAAGTTCACATGCACTTCGTTGTGAAGGGCAAGGACATCAAGCCGGAAGTTGTCGAAAAGGCCATCAACCTGTCGGCGGAAAAGTACTGTTCAGCCTCGATCATGCTCGGCGCGACGGCTGAAATGACGCATGATTTCGAGGTGATTCAGGAATAACAATTGTGCTCAATAACCGGACAAACGACACCAACCAAGTCGCTGGTCAACTTCGTCACCTTAAAAATGCGCTACGCGTACTGTTTCTTCTTGGTCCAGTATTCTACGTAAGCTCGTGCTCTTATATCGCGCATTCGAATCAGAGGGCATTTAAGCATACGAGTATTGGAGATACCGAGGCAGATGTGTTGCGCCGCTGGGGAGAGCCAAATGTTCGAGAAAAGCCAGGGCAACCCTTTGTGCGATATGCAATGCCATCGCAATCATGTTCAGGTAACTGCAGTGAGCGATTCTGGTATGAAAACCGGCTTTTTCTCGACATTGAAGCTTGGTCTATAGATTTTGATAGCAAACGCCATGTAATAGAAACCTATCACTGGGTGTCGCCTTAAAACCCTGCGCCCGTAGCTATCTTAGCGTTTATGCAGACATGATTCAGAACTCCCGCCTGCGCGGGAGTGGCGAATTTAACTAATTCCTGCGAACCTTGAAGAGCTGTCGCGAGCGGTTGGAGTGCAAGGCGCACGGAACGCAGTGGCCGAGACATATCTGTAGATAGGCGAGGACACGAGTACCGCGCAACGCAGCAATCCGACCGCGCAGTAGGCTATTCTAGGTTCAGATACGGTAAGCGGTATGCGTCAGTATCTTCGACGTATAGCGCATCACCAGCTTCACCGGTCCTGGCAGGTCGGCGCCGCCCATTTCCTTCGCCATGTCCGAATGTTTGGTCTCGTCCACGTACATCTGCTGCACGATGGCACGGCTTTTCGCATCCTGCGGCGGCAGCTTCTCCAGATGGCTCTGCAAATGTCCGCCAACCTGGTGCTCGGTCTCGGAGAGAAAACCCAAATTCCATTTGTCGCCGAGCATCCCGGCAAATGCGCCCAGTGTCAGCGATCCGGTATACCAGACCGGGTTGAGAAAACTCAGGTGGCTGCCCAGCTCACTCACCCGCCGCGAGGTCCAGGCCAGATGCTCGGTTTCTTCCTGCGCAGCCGCGAGCAGTTTCTGCTGCACCGCGGGATCGCGTGCCGTCAGGGCCTGCCCCTGATAGAGCGCCTGCGCGCAAATCTCGCCACTGTGGTTGATGCGCATCAGGCCGGCGGCATGTTTCTTCTCGGCCTCGTCGAGCGGCGCATCCATCACCTCTGCGTCCGGGTGCGGCCGCAGGCTATGCGCCTCGCTGAACAGGGTGCGCAGCCCCTTGTCGAACTCGATGATCAGGCGATCCAAATTGAACATAATTCACTCCCCTGCAAACGGACTAACAGGCAAACACTCGGGCCAATTCTACACCCGGATCCTCCGCGCGCATGAACGCCTCACCGACCAGGAATGCGTGCACCTGATGGGCGCGCATCAGCTGGACGTCGTCCGCCTTGAGGATGCCGCTCTCGGTCACGACGATGCGCTCGGCCGGAATGCGCGGCAGCAGGTCCAGCGTGGTCTGCAGGCTAACTTCGAAGGTGCGCAGATTGCGATTGTTGATGCCGACGAGCGGCGTATCGAGTTGCAATGCCAAGTCCAGTTCGGCGCCATCATGCACCTCCACCAGCACGGCCATGCCGAGGCTGTGCGCCAGCGCTTCGAAATCCTGCATCTCTCCGAGTTCCAGCGCGGCCGCAATCAGCAGGATCGCGTCCGCGCCCATCGCGCGCGCCTGCCAGATCTGGTATTCGTCCACGATGAAATCCTTGCGCAGCACCGGCAACGCGCATGCCGCGCGCGCTTGCTGCAGATACTCAGCGCTGCCCTGAAAAAACTGCTCGTCGGTCAGCACCGACAAACACGCTGCGCCATGCCGTTCATAGCTCGCCGCGATTTCGGCCGGGTGAAAATCGGCGCGCAACACGCCCTTGCTCGGGCTGGCCTTTTTGACTTCGGCGATCACCGCCGCTTGCCCTGCGGCGATCTTGGCGCGAATCGCGCCAACAAAATCACGCGCGGGTTCAGTCACCTCCGCTTCGGCACGCACCGCCGCCAGCCGCTTGATGGTTTCTGCCATAGCGACCTCATGCACCTTTACCGCCAGAATTTTGTTGAGTATGTCGGACATCGCTGCGTCTGAATGTAAGAAAAGGCGCGCATTTTAGCACTTGGGGTAAAATGCGCCTCCATCCACATTACGGGGCGCCTCTGGAAATTCACTTTTGCGGGATGAAGCGCAAGGAGCCGCGCAGCGAATGACGAGGCATATCGAATAGATAGACGAGGATTGAGCGAGCACGTGACGCCGCGATTCGCCCGCAAAATGAATTTATAGAGGTGCCTAGAATCATCATGCAAAACATCAAGGAATATATGCAAGGTGTCGGCCAGGCCGCGCGTACCGCTTCGCGCGCGATGGCCCTCGCCGGCGCCAATGCCAAAAACCGCGCGCTGGAAGCCATCGCTGCCGCCATCATCGCCAATCGCGAAACGCTGATCACCGAGAACCTGAAGGATGTTGACGCCGCAACCGCGAACGGCCTCGACGCGGCTTCGGTCGACCGTCTGACGCTGACCGACAAGACCATCAAGAGCATGGCCGAGGGCCTGCGCCAGATCGCGCAATTGCCCGACCCGATCGGTGAAATCAGTGACCTGAAATTCCGTCCGACCGGCATCCAGGTTGGCAAGATGCGCGTGCCGCTTGGCGTGATCGGCATCATCTACGAGTCGCGCCCGAATGTGACCGCGGACGCCGCCGGACTATGCCTGAAATCGGGCAATGCCGCGATTCTGCGCGGCGGCTCGGAAGCAATCCATTCCAACCAGGCCATCGCCGCCTGCGTGCATCAGGGCCTCCGGGAAGCCGGTTTGCCGGAAACGGCGGTGCAAGTGGTCACCACCACGGATCGCGCCGCGGTCGGCGAACTGATCACGATGAAGGACTACGTGGACGTCATCGTGCCGCGCGGTGGCAAAAGCCTGATTGAACGCATCAGCAGCGAAGCGCGCATTCCGGTCATCAAGCATCTCGACGGCATCTGCCATGTCTATATCGACGACGAAGCCGATTTCGACAAGGCCATCCGCATCGCCGACAATGCCAAGACGCATCGCTATGGCGTGTGCAACGCGATGGAAACGCTGCTGGTCGCACAAGACGTGGCCGACCAGATATTGCCGCCGTTGTGCCGGATTTATCTCGACAAGGGCGTCGAGTTGCGCGGCGATGCGACGGCGTGTGCCATCATCCCGCAGATGAAAGCCGCGACCGAGGAAGACTGGCGCACCGAATATCTCGCACCGATTCTCTCGGTGCGGGTCGTTGAGGGTCTGGACGAAGCGATCAACCACATCAACACCTACAGCTCGCAGCACACCGACAGCATCGTCACGGAAAACTACACCAAGGCGATGCGCTTCCTGCGCGAGGTGGATTCCAGCTCGGTGATGGTGAACGCGTCCACGCGCTTCGCCGATGGCTTCGAATATGGCTTGGGCGCAGAAATCGGCATTTCCACCGACAAGATTCACGCACGCGGCCCGGTCGGGCTGGAGGGACTGACATCGCAAAAATTCATCGTACTGGGCAACGGCCAGGTACGCGTATAAAGGAGCCACATGAGCGCTGAATCCGGAATCCTGAATCCCGAATCCTCCCTGCACACCGAAGTGCTGGTGCTCGGCGCCGGACCCGGTGGCTACACCGCCGCGTTCCGCGCGGCCGATCTCGGCAAGCAGGTGGTGCTGATCGAAAAGCATTCCAGCCTCGGCGGCGTATGCCTCAACGTCGGCTGCATTCCGTCCAAGGCCCTGCTGCATGTCGCCAAGGTCATCAATGAAGCTGCTGACTCCGCGCGCCACGGCGTGAGCTTCGGCCAGCCGCAGATCGACTTGAACCAGGTGCGCGCCTGGAAGGACGGCGTCGTCGGCAAGCTTACCGGCGGCCTGAAGCAGCTCGCGAAACAGCGCAAGGTGCAGGTGGTGCAAGGCACGGCAAAATTTGCGTCGCCCAACAGCGTGACGGTGGCCACTGCTGCGGGCAACCAGACCATCACCTTCGATAGCGCCATCATCGCCACAGGCTCCCATGCAGTGCGCATCCCCGACTTGCCTTACGATGACCCACGCCTGATCGATTCCACCAGCGCACTGCAATTGCAGGACGTGCCGAAGCGCATGCTGATCGTCGGCGGCGGCATCATCGGCTTGGAAATGGCTACCGTGTATGACGCGCTGGGCAGCAAGATCAGCGTGGTCGAACTCGCCGATGGCCTGATCCCGAGCGGGGATCGCGACCTGGTGCGGCCGCTGCAGCGCCGCATCGAAAAACGGTATGAAGCGATTTACCTCAAAACAAAAGTAACGCAGATCGAGCCGCAACCGAATGGGCTCCGGGTCAGCTTTGGGGGTGAAAATGCGCCCGAGCCGCAACTCTATGACCGCGTCCTGGTGGCCGTGGGACGCTGCCCGAACGGGCGCGACATCGGCGCGGATGCCGCCGGCGTCACCGTGGACGAGCGCGGCTTCATTCCGGTGGATAAACAGATGCGCACCAACGTGCCGCACATTTACGCCATCGGCGACGTCGCCAGCGAGCCGATGCTGGCGCACAAGGCGATGCACGAGGGCAAGGTGGCCGCGGAAGTCATCGCCGGTCACAAATCCGCGTTCGACGCGCTGGCCATTCCGTCGGTGGCCTACACCGACCCCGAAATCGCATGGATGGGGTTGACCGAAGCGCAGGCGCAAGCGCAGGGAATAGCCTACGAAAAAGCGAGCTTCCCGTGGGCGGCGTCGGGACGCGCACTGTCGCTCGGCCGCGACGAAGGCGCGACCAAAGTATTGCTCGATCCGGAAACGCGCCGCATCCTCGGCATGGGCATCGTCGGCGTCAGTGCCGGTGACCTGATTGCCGAAGGCGTGCTGGCGCTGGAGATGGGCGCGGACATGGAAGACCTCGGCCTCACCATCCACCCGCATCCGACGCTGTCGGAGACCCTCGCCTTTGCGGCGGAGATGGCTGCAGGGACGATTACTGATCTGCTGCCGCCGCGCAGGAAATAATCCAGCCGAGCCCTCTCCCACCTGAAAAGGGTGACCGTCAGGCCGGGAGAAGGTTTGCAGTATCGTAGGCCGGGTCAGCGTGTGTTGTTGGGGCTTTAGCCCCTTACAACCACGGCGTGCCCCTTGTGGGTGCCACCCGACATGCCGGACAAAGTCCGACCTACAGGAATGAGCCCTAAAGGACTTGTGATAAACCACGAACTCAAGGAGACCCGCCATGCCGTCACACCACTTTGTTCGTCTGATGCTCGCTTTCCTGCTGGTATTCGTGTTCGACAATGCCTCGGCCGTAAGCCTCGCCGACTTCAGCAACAAGGACCAGGTCGAGAGCCTGAAACAGGCGCTCACCCAGGGCGCGCAGACGGCGGTGGCGAACCTGTCCAAGGAGAACGGCTACCTCGGCAACGACAAGGTGCGCATCCCGCTGCCCGACAGCCTGCAAAAGGTGGATGGCCTGCTGCGCAAGTTCGGCATGGGCAAATATGCCGACGAACTGATCACCTCGATGAACCGCGCCGCGGAAGCGGCCGTGCCGGAGGCGAAAACACTGCTGGTCGGCGCGGTCAAGAAGATGACCGTGCAGGACGCCAAGGGCATCCTCACCGGCGGCGACGATGCCGCGACCCAGTATTTCCGCAAGAACACCGAAACTGCGCTGGCAGCCAAGTTCAAGCCCATCATCGCGAAGTCGATGCAGAAGGTAAAGGTCGCGGAAAAATACGACCAGTTCGCCGGCAAGGGCGTGAAGTTCGGCCTGGTGGAAGAACGCGACGCGAAGCTAGACGACTACATCACGCGCAAGGCGCTGGACGGACTGTTCGTGATGATGGCGGAACAGGAGAAGGCGATCCGCGCCAACCCGCTCGAAGCGACCGGCAGCCTGGCGAAGAAGGTTTTCTCGGCGATCAAGCTCTGATCAGTTGCCGTACAACAGAGGCCATCGCTCCGCCCAGCAACACATGTGGTCGAAATCCGAAACCATGACTACCTCCGGGCGCCGATTCGGCGGAAAGCGGGATGCATAAGACTCGACCACGGCACGGCTGACCACCTCATCGTGCCCGCCGACGAAATGGCGCTGTGGCACATTGATCAATGCCTGCCATTCGTCGGCCGGGTTCAGTGAGTCTTCCAGTGCGGGCACCTGATGCAGCGTGGTCCACATGCGATGATCCAGGTTCCCGGCCACGGTAACCAGTTTGACGACATCCGTGCGCCGCGCCGCCACGAGTGCGGCCACGGCGCCACCGCCGGAATATCCCACTAGCACCAGCCTGCCGGCGCCGGCACGTTGCTTTAACGCGCTGATCGCCTGGTTACTGGCTTCGATTACTTCAGGCGCGAAACGTGCGCCGGTCCAATATGGTGGGCGGCAATTCTTCGCATCGTCTGCGGCAACATATTGACAGGGACGCGCCAGATAAACGGCTGCGCCCCGCGGATGGCGCAGCGCCAGTTGCAGTCCGACCGGATTATGAGGCGTCGGGTCATCCGAGGCTTGCGAACCGGTCAACCAGGCCAGCCCGTCGCCTTCGATATATACCGTTAATACCTCCGCGCGCGCACTGTTCTGCGGAACATAGGCGGCCAGGACAAATTTGTCTGTCGGAATGCGCAGCTTTACCCACTCGGCCGAGGTAGCCAGCTGGTCGGCATGTTGTCGGCGGGCCTGCGGCGACAGGTCGGCGCAGCCCGCCAATACCAGCGTGAACAGTCCCAGTACCACTACCAGACGCACGCTCAGGCCCGCGGCGGCGCCAGTTCGCCCAATGCGTCGAACAACGGCCCCAGAAATTTTTCGTAGGGACGCCAGCGTTCCACCGACGATTTGTAGATCGGCTGACGCACCTGGGTCACACTCGCTGTGCGGATCGAACGCGTGTTCTTGTGAAAATCGAGGCAGGCATCATTCCAGGGCAATCCGCAGTATTCCAGCATGCGCCGCGCCTGCGCCTCTTGATCCGCCACGATATTTTCATACTGTACTTCGAGGAACGCGCCTGCCGGCAACAGCTTGCGCCAATGTTCCATCAGCCGCGCATAGTCGACGTAATAACGCCCCAGCTCGGCCAGATCGTAGGTCTGATTCTGCTTGCGGTTGAACAGGCGCGTGAAACAGGACAGACAGGTGTCAACCGGGTTGCGCCTGACGTGAATGATTTTCGCATTGGGCAGCATCAGGTGGATCAGCCCAACGGCCAGGAAATTGGCCGGCATCTTGTCGGTAATGTGCTTGGCGTCAGGTGCCCGCTGCCGCAGCCCGGCAACATAATCCGCGCCCCAGCGCGCCAGCTCGGCAGCATCGAGCGAGTGCACATTGTCCGGGAAACTGCCGCCGGTCCCCGCGACATTTCGCTGGGCGATGGCGAGCAGGTCAGGCAGCTCGCCGGCGCCGTAGACCTCGGGGTGGCTAGCGATAATCTGTTCGGTCAGCGTCGTGCCGGAGCGCGGCATCCCAAGTACAAAAATAGGCACCTGCGAAGGATCTCCGGCACCGCGCAACCGTTCCACGAGCGACCGATCGAACACCCGCATGATGGCGTCAAAGTGCGCGGTAACCTGATTGGCGTCGTAGGCGAAGGTGGCGCGCTTCAGCCGGCAGCCTTCGAGGAAATGCGGGAATGCCTGCTCGTACGCGCCAATATCGTCATAACACTTGCCCAGTGCAAAATGCAGCGTCATCGCCTGCCTGGCGGACAGTGCCACACCGCTGCTGCGTACGGCAGATTCCGCCGCCTCCAGCGCGGCCAGATTCTCGTCGCCCGGCTTAACCTTCCTGACCTGGGCCAGATGAAAACGTGCCGGGAGGTTATCCGCCTTGAGCGCCAGTGCCTCGCGAAACTGCGCCTCGGCCTGAGCCATGCGGCCGTTTTCCATCTCCAGATGCCCCAAGCCAAGCATGGCGTCATTGCACACCGGGTCAATTTCCAGCGCCCGCCGGTACATGGCTTCCGCTTCCGCCGTGCGCGCCATTTCGGTATAAATACTGCCCAGCTGGCAATACATCCCCGCCTTCTCCGGCGCCAGTTCGACGGCACGCCGCGCACAGCGCTCGGCCTCGGGCAGGTTCTCCCGTTCCGCATGGATTCGTGCCAGGCCGATGTATGCCTCGGCATAGCTGGGGCGGAGCCGGAGCGCCTGCTGCAGCAGACCGAAGGCGGCGGCGTACTGGTCCAGCGCATTGCGCACCATGCCCAGATTGCAGAGCGCCTCGGCGTGGTTTGGATTGCTCCGCAGGGCACGCTCGAGCGGCTCGACGGCTTCCTCCGGACGATCCTCCTCCAGCAGCACGGCCCCCAGATTGCTGAGCGATTCGGCGTAATCGGGCGCGGCCGCGATGGCTTTGCGATACCAGTCGAGCGCCGCCTCGGGCTGCTTGCGCGCACGGCAAATGCTGCCCAGATTATTCAATGCCGGGACCAGGTCCGGCTTGAGCGCCAGCGCCCGCCGCTGGCAAGCCTCCGCACGGTCGTAGTCCTTGCGGTCAAACCACGCAATACCGAGATTGCTGTGTGCCGCCGCCATCTCCGGGTCAAGGGCGACTGCGCGCTCGCCCAACTTTATGGCCTCGTCCAGCCGGCCAACCTGGCGGCACATCTCGCCGAGGTTGGCATGGAACAGCGCGATCTTCGCGTTGCTGTGAATCGCTTTCCGGATCAACGCAATTCCCAGTTCGGGCTTCCCCGCCTGGTGCGCAATCACACCAAGCAGATGCAGGGCAAACGCATGTTCGGGCTGTACCTGCAGAATCTGCCGCAGCAGGTGCTCTGCTTCTGCCAAGCGTCCTTGCGATTGCCGGGCTGCCGCCAGGGCCATTGCCTGTTCGAGCGACATTTGTTGTTGGGACTGCGCCGGAACGATCGGCTCGTTAAGCAGTTCAAAAGGGCGTCCGGTTTGGTTCATCTCGTCAATTCCGGTTAGTACCCAAAGCCGGCAGATTGCTTTGCGCTCAGATGCTTGGGAATGCGGCGTGCCTGCCGCAGCAGCACCCCTGCCTCGGCAAAACGCCCCGCCAGCCTATGGGCCTCTGCTGATTGCAGCACGCCGGCAATTCTGAACAACTCATCCATGAGTTCAAGCACTCCCCAATCCGGATCAAAAATATCACCAATACTGTTTACAAGAGCATGGTCAATAACGTTACAATATCGTAACACTCATATCCGTGATAGAAAAAGATATTACGGATGCGTAACAACTATAAATTATAACAGCTAGCTCGCTAGCGACTTTCAGGGGGATCTATAAATGAACCACGTGCACCGTGTGGTCTGGAGCGAAGCGCGCCAGGCATTTGTCGTCACCAACGAGAAGGCAAGAGCCAGAGGCAAGCCTTCTTCCACCCGCAACGCAATCGTTTCGGCTGTGGCAGCAGCGCTGATCGGCCTCAATTCTCCATCAGTCCTTGCGGTGGCGAATTGCCCCCAGACCGGCGGTTCGCCGATCTCTATCACCACGGCACAGAACGAGACCTGTTTTCTCGCCAGCGGAGACTGGCTTACAGTTACCGGCACCGGTTCGATCAGTGGCGTCAGTCCGGCGGTCGATGCAAACGGAGTCGGCTTCAGCAGCGTTGACAACAGCGGCCTGCTCTCCGGCACCGTCATCGGGATCGATATTTACAACGGCGCGAGCACGGTCAACACCATCAACAACAACGCGGGCGGCACGATCTCCGGCAGCAATTTCGGCATCCATATCGCGGACAGCAACGTCGGCCGCATCGTCAACAACGGCACAATTACCGGCAACGGCGCCATCAGTCTGTTCGACAGCAGCGTTAACAGCGGAATCTCCACCCTGCCCAGTGGCATCGTCAACAGCGGCGCCATCTCCGGCAGCAGCTACGGCATTGGCCTCAACAACAGCAGC
The DNA here is from genome assembly GCA_035702405.1 of Gallionella sp. Lineage (GTDB taxonomy): Bacteria > Pseudomonadota > Gammaproteobacteria > Burkholderiales > Gallionellaceae > Gallionella. Next base: position 19,755 of record DASSQR010000035.1, read on the forward strand.
GTGACGGGGGGGATTACCAACAACGGAACGATCTCCGGTTTCCGTGGCATCTATCTCTTCAACAGCAATGCGGACAGTATCAGCAACAACACGGGCGGCATGATTTCTGGTGCCTGGGACGGTATCGGCCTATACGCCAGCCAACTGGCCGGCGATGTTCTCAATGACGTCGGCAGCACGATCTCCGCGAGCGGAATGGGCATATACCTGGCCTCTGCAAGCAATGCGGGCAGCATCGTCAACCATGGCACCATCGCAGGCAGTAGTGCTGGTATCAGCCTTTCCGACGGCAGCGGCACCGGCAGCATCAACAACAGTGGCACTATTTCCGGCGGCATCGCCGGCATCTGGGTGGGCGGCGTCGGAAGTTCCAGCTCTGGAGTTCTCCCGGGCCAGGTAACTGGAGACATCACCAATACCGGCACCATCTCCGGCAGTTCCGCCGGCGTCGCCCTCACCGGGGGAAGCACGGTGGGCAGCATTACGAACAGTGGCACGATTTCCGGTAACGGCGCCGCCGTCTTCATTGGAGGCGCCTCGGTAAATGGCGACATCACCAATGAGACCACCGGAATAATCAGCACCACCACGGAATCCGGGATCGGAGCCGGGATTTATGTTTCGCAGGGGAAAATCGGTGGGAGCATCGTCAATCAAGGCACCATCACAGGCGGCATTGCGCTCGTCAACAGCAGCACAGTCACTGGCGATATCACGAACAATGCCGGCGGCCTGATCACCAGAAGCGGCAGCAGCGCATTCGCGTTATACCTCGGCAGCGGCAGCAGTGCAGGATCGATTACCAACCACGGTACCATCTCCGGCGCCAATGTCGGCGTCTGGATAGCGGGAGCAAGCAGTTCCGGCCGTGAGCCTCTTCCTGCCAAGGTGACCGGCAATATCACCAACACGGGTACTATCGCAGGTGGCTCCGTCGGCGTAGTGCTGACCGGAGGCAGCACGGTAGGCGGAATCGCCAACAGCGGTACCATTTCCGGCAACATCGCAGCCATCCTCATTGACGGCACTAACGTAACCGGAGATATCACGAATGACACTGGCGGCATGATCACCGGCCCCTCGGGAACAGGAACCGGCGCGGGGATATACCTCTCGGGAGGCAGCACGCTGAACGGCAGCATCGTCAATAGCGGCACCGTCACTGGCGGCATCGCACTCACGAGCAGCGCAGTCGGAGGCAGTATCACCAACAACGCGGGAGGATTCATCTCCGGCAACCTTGACGGCATCGCGCTCTCCAGCAGCAGCATGTTGGCCGGCGGGATCATCAACCATGGCACCATTACTGGCGGCGCCACCGGCATCACGGTCGATGACACGAGCGTTGTCAGTTCAATCGATAATGCCGGGACCATCAACGGCGGCACCGGCCCGGCCATCTGCATCCTGGGCGCGGTGACTGACGGTATCACCAACACCGGCACCATTAATGGTGACATCGCGCTGAACGGAGCAACGCTCAACCTGAACGGCACCGCCGGGAGCGTCAACGGAGCGGTGACTGGCGGCACGGGTTCCACGGTCAATGTCAACGGCACGTTCGCTACGGCCAACACCTTTGCGGTGGACAACTTCAATATCGCCAATGGCGGCCAGCTCAATCTGGGGCACGACATCACGACCACTACCGGCTTCAACAACGCCGGCACACTGTCAGTGACCGAGACCGGCAACGTCATCCTCGCGGGCAATTACACCCAGGATGCCAACGGTATCCTCCGGTTGGGTGCAGCCAGTAATACGGTATATGGCAGGGTCAATGTCACCGGCACAGCCACCCTGCCCGCTGCCGCCAAAATAGACGTCAACGTCAGCAGCGTGAACACGTTGGCCCCAGGCGATACGCTCGCCGGAGCACTGACCGCCGGCACGTTGTCCGCCACCACTTTCGCGGTGACCGATAACAGCGCACTATTCGACTTCACCGGCTCCGTCAATGGTAATGCGGTGGACCTGAAGGTCAACTCGGTCGTGTCGGTCCTCGACAGTGTCAATGCCGGCAACAACCTGCCCGCCATCGGGGCGGCAACGACATTGGATGCCCTGATCGCTGCAGCGCCCGGCGGCGACATGGGCAACGTGATCACGGCATTGGGCAAGCTGCCTACTCAGGCCGATGTTTCCAGCGCAGTGACGCAGACCTTGCCGTTGCTGGCGGGCAGCATGACCCAGTTCGCGTTCAACCGGCTGCATGGCATCAACCGCATCATCGAAGCGCGGCAAGAGCAGAACCGTGGACTGTCCTCCGGCGACGGCTTCGTCAGCAACCGCCATGGCTGGGTGAAGCCCATCGGCTCATCGGCCGACCAGAAGGATCGCAACGCCGCGTTCGGTTATCGGGCACGGACGTATGGCCTGGTCGCAGGCGCAGACAAGGAACTCTCCCAGACCGCGCGCCTCGGCGCCGCCTTCGCCTACACCCGGAGCGCGGTTGACAGCAATTCGGCCGTCCAGGCGGCAAACGTGGACAGTTACCTGGCCGCCGTGTACGGATCGCATCGCCTGAGCGAGAACACCGAGCTCAACTGGCAAGCGGACTATGGCCATAACCGGAACCGGGGCCACCGCTACATCGCGCTGCTGGGCCGCCTTGCGCTGGTCGATTACACCAGCTCGAGCGCACACTTTGGCGCGGGGCTCGGCCGCACCATGGCAATGAGCCCGAAAACGACTTTCGTTCCCTCCGTGCGCGCAGACTATACCTCGATCCGCGACAACGGCTATACCGAGACCGGCGCGGGAGCGCTCAACCTTGTGGTCGGCAGCAAGACCACCGACGAATTCATCCTGTCGGTCGATGGCAAGCTGGTACACGCGTTAAGCGACTCAACCAGATTGACCGCCAATCTCGGAGTCGGCTATGACACCCGCGCCAAGCAAGCTTCGATCACGTCGTCCTTCGCCGGAGGTGGTGCTGCATTTACGACCGCCGGCATCCATCCCGCGTCAACGCTGGTGCGCGGCGGTTTAGGCGTCGTGACCAACACCCGCAATGCGACAGAGGTCACCACGCGCTACGACGTGGAGGCGCGCGACGGCTTTATTGCCCAGACGGCCTCGATCAAGTTCAGGATGCCGCTATAATCTCTTCTCCGGCACTTAACCTGCATTTAGCCCGGTCCGCCGGGCTTCTTTTTTTGGAAGGGCAGCCTGATGAACGCATCCGATAACGCAAGTTCGACTGCCGTCGTCTGGCACGACGGTCACGTGACGCCACAGGAACGCTTCGCCCTGCTCGGCCAGCAACCCGTAACCGTTTGGCTGACCGGCCTGAGCGGAGCCGGAAAATCCACTCTCGCATTTGCGCTGGAACACCAGCTGGCCGGCAATGGCCGCGCCTGCTTTGTGCTGGATGGTGACAACGTCCGGCATGGATTGAATCGCGACCTCGGTTTTTCCGCGGGGGATCGCAGCGAAAATATCCGGCGCATCGCCGAAGTCGCAAAGCTGATGAACGAAGGCGGACTGATTGTGATTACCGCCTTCATTTCGCCCTATCGCGCGGACCGGGAAATGGCTCGGCAGATCGTCGGCGACGCCAGGTTTGTCGAGGTTCACGTGGCAACACCCATCGACGCATGCGAGGAACGTGACGTCAAAGGCCTTTACCGGCGCGCACGTAATGGCGAGATTCCGGATTTCACCGGCATCAGCGCGCCCTATGAAAAACCGGAAAATCCGGCGGCCATTATCGACACCAGCACGACCGCGCTGGAAGCGGCGGTCGGACAGCTCGTGCAAATTCTTGAGCGACGCTGTTGTCTGGTTTCTGAATAGTTCGCCCATCCCGCACAGATTTTACGTCCACGGAAGGTTTGAATCCGCCGAAACGCTGACGAAGCTTTTGAAATTCCCGCATGACCGAAACCGCCAGTCTCCTCTCCCTGTTTCTAAGCAGCTTTCTCGCCGCCACCTTGCTCCCGGGCGGCTCGGAGGCCGTGCTATTCGGCGTGCTCAAGGCTTATCCGGAATCCTTATGGCCGGCGTTGGGCCTGGCCACGCTCGGCAATACGCTGGGCGGCATGGTGAGCTTCGGCATGGGCTGGCTGTTGCCACAGACCCAGCAGCTCAAGCATGTCGAGAAAGTCCGCCGCTACGGCACGCCGGCACTCCTGCTGGCCTGGGCCCCGCTGATCGGCGATGCGCTTTGCGTCGCGGCCGGATGGCTGCGGCTCAACCCGTGGCAGGCCGCGCTCTTCATGGCCTTCGGCAAATTTGCGCGCTATTGGATAATCGCGGTGGTCAGTGGATAATTATCAGCGATGACAAAACTCCTGCCCAACTGGTTCAAGAGACTCGGCCCGGGACTGATCACCGGCGCGGCCGATGATGATCCGAGCGGTATTGCCACCTACTCCCAGGGTGGTGCGCAATTCGGATTCGGCACGTTGTGGACCCTTTTTCTCACCTTTCCGCTCATGGTGGCAATCCAGGTCATCAGCGCCCGCATCGGCTGCGTAACCGGTAAGGGGCTGGCCGCTAATCTGGTCCATTTCTACCCGCGCCGAGTCGCATTTACTTTGGTCATGCTGCTGCTGGCGGCCAATACCATCAACATTGCGGCCGACTTGGCTGCCATGGCAGAAAGCGTCCATCTCGCAACAGGCTGGCCCAGTCATATTTTCGCCGTCGCATTCGGCGTGACCTGTTTGCTGCTGCAAATTTTTATCCCGTACAAGCGGTATGTCCGCGTGCTGAAATGGCTGACACTCTCGCTGTTTGCCTATGTGGGCACCGTTTTTGCCTCCCATGTCCCGTGGGGCGAGGTGGCGCGTGGCGTACTCGTGCCAGACTTCGAGTTTTCGCAGCACTATCTGCTGGTCATTGTGGCGATTTTTGGCACGACCATCAGCCCTTATCTGTTCTTCTGGCAAGCAGGCCAGGAAGTGGAAGAAATGAAAACGCGTGGAATTCACGCGCCATTGTGCGAAGTACCGCGAAGCGGACATCTGCATCTGCGCCGCATCAAGGCCGACACGCTGGTGGGCATGACCATCTCGCAAGTTGTCGCATTCTTCATCATGTTGACCACGGCAGTCACCCTGTACAGTCACGGGGTTCATGACATTCAGACTTCAACACAGGCAGCCGAAGCGCTGCGTCCGATCGGCGGCGAATTTACCTTTTTGTTGTTTGCGGCAGGCATCGTGGGCACCGGCATGCTGGCAGTCCCGGTGCTGGCCGGCTCGGCCGCCTACGCCGTGGCCGACCTGTTCCACTGGTCCTCCAGCCTCGGCTTGGAATTCCGGGCGGCCAAAGGCTTCTACGCGATCATCGCGTTTGCGACCCTGTGCGGCGTACTTTTCGATTTCACCGCCGTCGACCCGGTAAAAGCGCTGATCTGGAGCGCCGCCATCAACGGTGTCGTGGCAGTGCCGCTGATGGCGGCCATGATCTACATCGCCATGCAGCAAAAAGTCATGAGCAAATTCGTGATCAGCACCCGCCTGCGCTGGGCGGCGTGGCTCGCCACCGCGGCAATGGCTTTCGCGGCGGTGTCATTTGGGGTGGTTAGCCTGATCAGCCCGGCATGACACAAGCGTGCCACGTGTAAAGCGCTTGCCGCAAAAGTGGATATACTGTTGACTTAGTCCACACAAGACCTGAACGCGAAGTGAGAACTCCTGCACAGTCAGTCATGCGCTTTGCCTGAGGATCGTTCCTTTCGTCCTCCGGCCTCGGCGGCCCCTAAACTTAAACACCAGAATTCCACTTATGGCTCTTGCCCCAGCGGACATTGAAAAACTTAGTTTCGACGAGCTACTTGAGCATATTCGCCTCTCAAGGGTCAATGTTGACGAATATGCAGACTTGGCCGCTGAACTCAAAAACGAACTAAAAAAGCGCCAACCAACTCACGATTACAAATGCTCCAAGTGCGGTCACGAAGGGTTCGAAACTCATGAAGTTAGAACTGCCGGTGGATTTTGGAGCGCTTTATTCAGCGTTGAAACTTACAAATATCGTGCGGTAGTTTGCACCCGTTGCAAGTTTACCGAGCTATATCAAGGTTACACCTCAGATGCGGCGCAAGTTGTGGACTTCCTGTTTGGTCGTTGACCATACCCTTAAGTCAACAGGACATTCCGCCGACGCCTAATGCTTCACACCGTGTTTAATTCTCTGAGCATCGAATGGCTCTTTACTTGGGCAACGAGACGATCCATTCTTGCGATGTCTTTTGTTTCGGCCACGTTTCTCGTTGGCTGTGGAGGTCTTTGTGAAACTGACATCACCCAGACCGTCTTCTCGCCATCCGGAACATTAAAGGCGGTGGTCTTTTCACGAGACTGTGGTGCAACTACAGGGTTTAATACCCAAGTCTCGATCTTGCGGGCCAATGAGTCGCTTTCGGATGAAGGTGGCAACACTCTGATTGTCAGCGATAGCGTGCCCATCGGCTTGCACTGGAGCAGTGATTCAGCTTTAAACATCCGGGGGATTGGCGGCATGTCGCCAATCAAACAGAATTTTCGAGTTTCCGGTGTGGAGGTTACCTATGCCAACTGACAGGGTCATTGTATCGTTGAGTTGAATAGCGTAGCAGTGTGCCGCCCATCTAGCTCTGTCAGTGAAGCATATTCACCCGACTACAGGCATTTCTTGCGAGGTGATTATCCATGAAGACATTTGGAAGTTATGCAATAGCTGTCCTCACCGTCCTGGCCGTTGTGCTTGGCATCGCATGGCTCTACGCCCCGGATGAGCGATTTATCCAGGTATCCCTGATCTGCTATGGTTTTTTCCTCGGCTACTTATCGGCATGGTTTCATATCGGACGCCGCCACGGATTTGGTAAGCTCTCGAAATATCTGACGGATAATCCTGACGATCCGGCTCGATAGAAAAAATGGGGGCGTGCACCGTCACATCCCAAGAACAGTATTATTTGCACACCACATTGGAGAAATAAATCATGCCACAAGATGCTGACGAGCACTTTTACGAGCGCGCTGATGCGCATATTGACTTATCCAACGACCAGCTCAAGGAAGCCGAAAAAGGCACGGTGAGCGCGTCCATGATGTATGCGTCCGCCAGATATAACGCCTGGCTCAGCGCGGGTGGATTTCCATATGGCGAAGCCATGGCGGAATCGAGGGACAAGATCATCGAGTACTTCGTCGGGCAATACCGTCTTGCGCTGGAAGAAAATCTGGATGACTACATTGCGAATTTCGACACGTACATGGGAGTGAAGAAGAATTCGTAATCCGGTAATCATCCTGAATAGCAGCGACGGCGCCAGCGACACCCAGCCGGCCAAATCAGCGCACTGGGGATTATGGGCCACGCTCCTCTGGAGCACCGTCGTCGCGGCCGTCTTCATCGTGCTGCAACTGGTGGTCATAGCGGTACAAGCTTTCATGCTTAACCCCCATCTTTCTGAAGCGCAGTTAACCGCATTCATGAAATCGTCCGGTGAAAACGGATATATTCTTTCCGTGACGACGCTGGTCACCACCCTCGTCTGCTGCAGCCTGATTGTCGGCATCATCAAGCTCAAGAAAGGCTCGGTGCTCGCGGACTATCTCCGTCTCAGAACGGTCCCCCCCAAGGTGATGGCGCGATGGGCAGGCTATCTTGTGGGCATGATGATCTTGTCAGATCTGCTCACAATGTTACTGGGCCGTCCGATCGTTCCCGATGTCATGCTGGCAATGTATGCGACGGCAGACCCGGCTTGGCTGTTCTGGCTCGCGCTCGTCATTGCCGCACCGCTGTTTGAAGAAACATTCTTCCGCGGCTTCCTTTTTCGAGGGCTCGAATCAAGCTTTATCGGTCCCGTCTGCACCATTTTCACCACGGCCGCCCTCTGGGCGGTGATTCACGTTCAGTACGACGCATATGGCGTAGCGACGGTGTTTGTCATGGGGCTTCTGTTTGGCGCAGCTCGTGCTGTCACCGGATCGCTCCTGGTGCCACTTGGCCTGCATGCGCTGACAAACCTGGCATCGACGATTGAAGCAGCGCTGCTGGTACAACGCTTCCACGCCTGATCATATATTCTGACTCGAGTGACGCATTGCCAATAACCGCTGATAGCGACGACGTGCTAAAACAAGGCCGCACTGAAAAGAAAAATCATGGAAATCCTTGCCCCCGATCCAGACGATGCACCGCCTCCCTGCGATCCCGATGAGGCGCCGCAGCCTGATCCCGATGACGCCCCACCGCCCGGCGACCCAGACGATGCACCGCCCGCCGAGCCGGATGATGCACCAGCTCCTGGCGATCCATATGACGCGCCTCCCGCCAACCCGGATGATGCGCCGCCTCCTGGCAACCCGCACGACGCGCCACCGCCTCCGTGGTAATCAAAGGCATGCCCGGACTTGAGTGCGCCGCTCGGCACCTATAGACTGAGCGACAAGATTGCTCCCGTGGGTTTAGATTTTGCGTTCACGCGGCAGCTATGCCGGGATTCACGCAGCATTCAGGTTCTACCGTACACCATACTTGCAGTGCTAGCTCTGGCACGGCGGAACTTTTAGGCATCCGCGGCCAGATTTACTGAATCATTGGGGGAGCAGTGAAGAATCGATCAATACCACGGACCGTCCACTTGACCGCCGCAGTGCTGGCAACCCTGACCATTGCCACATTTTTTCTGTCCACTGTTTTCGTCGAGCTGGTTGGCCCGCATGAGGCAGTCGCAGCGGTCAAGAATCTAATTGTCATGCCCGGCCTCTTCATTCTCGTACCTGCAATCGCAGTTACAGGCGGAAGCGGGTTTTACCTCTCGAAATTCCGCCAGGGCCAGCTGGTCCACGCCAAGAAAAAGCGAATGCCGTTCATTGCCGGAAACGGTCTGCTGGTCTTGATACCCTGCGCTATTGTCCTGAACCGTTGGGCAACCGCGGGAACGTTCGACACCACTTTCTATTCCGTGCAAACCCTCGAACTGATGGCCGGTGCAGTCAATCTCACGCTGATGGGCCTCAATATCCGCGATGGCCTGCAGGTCAGCGGCTGGTTTCGCCTATCCGCATCCCCTCGCTAACATTCAGACAAAGGGAGCACGCCATGATTTACCAGGGCAGCTGTCACTGTGGTCGAACAAGGTTTGAAGTCGAGGGCGATCTGACGCAGGTGACGGAGTGCAACTGCTCGATCTGTTCCCGCAAGGGCGCGCTGCACTGGTTTGTGCCGAGAGACAAGCTGCGCCTGCTCACGCCGGAAGAAGATCTCAGCACCTACACGTTCAACAAACACCGGATCAAGCACCGGTTCTGTCCGACGTGCGGCATCCACCCGTTCGGCGAAGGCACCGATGCGGCCGGCAATCGCATGGCCGCGGTCAACGCGCGCTGTCTGGAAGGCGTCGAACCGTCGGCCCTGGCGGTTCAACACTACGATGGCCGGTCCGCCTGAACCGCATCACACCAGCCCCTCCGCACACGATGGATGAATTCCTGCAAGCCGCACTTGAAGAAGCCAGGCTCGGCCAAGCCGAGGGCGGCATCCCCATTGGCTCGGTGATTGTGTACCAGGGCCGCATCCTCGGCCGAGGACATAACCGGCGCGTGCAGCGCGGCAGCGCCATCCTGCACGCAGAGATGGATGCCCTGGAAAACGCGGGCCGCCAGCCCGCCAGGGTGTACCGCGACGCGGTGCTCTACACCACCCTGTCGCCCTGCGCGATGTGCAGCGGCGCCATCCTGCTGTATGGTATCCGGAAAGTGGTCATCGGCGAGAACCGGACCTTCATGGGCGAAGAGGAGTTGTTGCGCTCCCGCGGCGTGGAGGTGGAAGTTTTGCAGGAGGCACGCTGCGTGGAGTTGATGCGCAACTTCATTGCCGGCAATCCGGCGCTATGGGACGAAGACATCGGCGTCATTGACGCCATCCTTGGGGAACCGCAAGGCTGACGTGTGACAACGCACGTTCCGAACTGCAACCAGACAGGAGGCGCCGAATCATGAGCGCGGCATCCGAACTCGCCGTCACAATCTTCATCCTGCTGCTCGCGGCGCTAATCGCTCGCGTCTATTCCAGATATCAACGCGATATCCGGCAGGCCTGCCAGCGCATCTCCGTGGGCAGCCAGGTGGTCGAGACAGCTTGCGGGCCAATCGAGTACGCCATCGCGGGCGAAGGTCCGCCGGTGCTGGTCGTGCATGGTGCCGGCGGGGGCTATGACCAGGGCCTGGACATTACCGAAGAACTCGTTCAGAAAGGCTTTCGCGTCATTGCCATGTCAAGGTTTGGCTACCTGCGCACGCCACTTCCTGAAGATGCTTCCGCGACCGCACAGGCCGATGCCCATGCCTGCCTGCTGGATGCACTGAACATCACGCGCGCCGCCGTGCTCGGCGCTTCCGCCGGCGCACCGTCTGCAGTGCAGTTTGCCCTGCGCCATCCGGAACGCACCTCCGCCCTCCTGCTGATGGTTCCCGCCATTTGGGCACCACGGCCAGAGAGCACACCGCCAGTGCAGAGTTTACGCGGCCCGATTTTTTTGTTCGACATTGCACTCCGCTCGGATTTTCTGTTCTGGGCCGCGATCAGGCTTGCCCGCAAGGCAATGATTCGCGGGATTCTCGGCACGCCGCCGGAAGTCGTGGAAAGCGCAAGCACCGAAGAGCAGGCACGGGTCGCACAGGTGCTTGACCATATCCTGCCGGTCAACCCGCGCCGGCTCGGGTTACTCAACGAGGCCGCAGTGCTCACATCGTTGCCGCGCTACGAGCTGGAGCAGATCAGCGCACCCACGCTCATCATGAGTTCAGCTGACGACCTGTACGGCACCTTTGCCGGCGCAAAATATTCTGCCGAGCATATCCCGCATGCACGCTTCATCGGCTATCCGACCGGGGGCCACATGGGTGTCGGGCACCAGCAGGAAGTTGCCGCCGAAATGGCGGCTTTCCTTCACGGCACCGGAACATAACGCGTCAGTCCTTGCGACCTTTCTCAGGAATATCGGTACCGGACACGGCCGAGCTCGAACAGGGCCGCTTGCGTGCGCTGGGGATGGACGCAAAGAAGTAGTTCTGTTACAGCGCAGGCGCGGGGTCATTGTCGGCGCGACGGATCATTTCTTCTTTCAACAACCAAGAATAATCCCTCAGCGGTTGCATTCCGTCCTGCTGCAGTCTCGCGGCGACATCACCGATACGCAACCCATAGCCGGCCAGGACCAGATCGGGTGCGAGCTCAAGCAAGGAGGCCGCAAGGAAAGGGCGCTCCAGGATATCCGGGTCGGGCAACCTGAGACCATCCTCGTCCATTGCCAGGTCGCCATACACGATTAGGTCGAGGTCTATCGTGCGCGGCGCGTACTTGTCCTCTGTCCGCCTGCGCCACAACTGATCCTCGATAGGCCGCAGCACGCCATGTTTCACCTGCATGGGACTCAGGGATGTCTCGATCTGGACCACACAGTTGAAATAGGGCGGCTGCTCCGGGCAGCCGAGCGCATCGGTGAAATAGACCGTTGACACGCCGACCAGATGCACCTGCCGGACGAGGCTGCGAACTGCGGCTCGCACATTCTTGTCGGGTTCGATATTGGAGCCTATACCGATGAAGGCGCGCGCCATCTTGCTCACCTGCTGCGGCTGATTTCCACAGCCACCGTTCGTGCGAAACGTAGCGCATGCGGCTTCTCCACGCACACGTCGACCTGCTGCACCCCTTCATGGCCGAGACACAGTTCCGCCACGGCCTCGGCCAGCGCCTCCAACAGGAAATATTGCGAATTCTCCACCATGGCGAGGACGCGCTTCTTTAGCGCACGGTAATCGACCGTCTCGTCGATATTGTCGCTCTTGCCCGCCTTGCTGAAATCCGAATGCAGAGTCAGGTTGATCACCACGTCCTGCTTCTCGCGGCGCTCGTCGGCGTTGACGCCAAGAATACATCTCACCAGCAGATCAGTAATCCGGATGCGGTCCATACGTTCTCCCTGTTTTTTTAACGGATCAGTTCGCGCGCAGCCTCGAGCTTGTTCCACGCGTTGCACATCATCCACGCGGCGGACCTTATCGTTGCAGGTAGCAGATGACGCCGGTTCGTTCTTCTTTTGCCAGCCGGCAAAAATATCCGGCCTGGAATCGACCTCGCCGGTCGCCTCGTAGCCTAACTCGAACAGGTCGGAAATGAAATGAGGTTACAGGAACATAGAGCTGTCGTGCGCCGGCCATGTTGCGCCGCCTATTTCACCTTGATAAGGGCGTGGCCCCAGTGCTCGATGCGCATCGTCTGCTCGAGCACCCGATACGGGAACAGGGCGTTGTCTCCCGCGGTGCAGATGCTCGGATCGGAGGTCTTGATTCATTGGCTCACTGCGATGCCGTCACCCACTTTCAACCCGCCGCGCCTGGCGAGTTCGACATCAGGGACGATGCCCACACCGACGATAACGATATCCGCTGCGATGGTCTCGCGCTTCCATGTGTGGGTGGTGAACTGGCTGTCGTTGTTGCCGAACGAGGCGGGCCGGCCCGACGCGAGGATCCTGATTTGCACCGCCGCTCACAATCACGTAATCGTACGTCTGCGCTAATGCCGTCCACTGCCGCGAAGAAAGCCGTCATGCCGCACAAGCAAGTGGCAACGTGCCCCGCGGGATTTCTCAAAGGCGCCGAAGGTCTTCAAGAGTATCGATGTCGGCGATGATGCCGTCGCTACCGATCTCTATCCGGGCAACTCTTGACCCGTCGCGCTCAAGCAGGGATCTCGCTCCCGCATCCCCCTGCAAACCCAACAAGTCTCCGTAGTAGTGAGCGCCAAATCCCACCGGATGACCGCGTCTGCCTTTGCAGAAAGGTGCCGCGAGTTTTGTCCCGCCCTCCAGCGCAGTCCGCACACTGGTAATCGCTGCCACGGGCACCGCCGGCATGTCGGCCAGACCAACCAGCCAACCAGCAGCATCACGATTTGCATGCACGCCGCAAGCGAGGCTGGCCGACATGCCCTGCGCGGCATCCGCACATGCCACCCAGCGAATGCGTGCCGACCTCGCCGCACCCAGTGACATTTCGATCGTACTGCGAAACATCTCGGAGGACGGCCGGACTACGACCGAGACCTGCGGGAACGTATCCAGCCAGGGCAGCAGGCTGTGCGCCGCAAGCGGCAGCGTGAGGCCGTGTCGCACCACGGGATGGAGCAACTTGTTCGTGCCGAAGCGGCGGGAGGTTCCCGCCGCCAGCACGATGGCAGCGATGTCGACCGGATCAGGCAAAGGTCGTCAGTTCGAAAGGCAGGCGGCGGACACGCTTGCCGGTCAGCGCAAAAATCGCATTGGCCACAGCGGGCGCGATGGGCGGCGTGCCCGGTTCGCCGATGCCGGTGGGCGGCTCGCTGCTTTCAACGATGTGCACTTCGACCTCGGGCATTTCGGACATGCGCAGCGGCCGGTACTGATCAAAATTGGATTGCATCACGCGCCCCTTGTCCAGCGTGATCGCGCCGTGTAACGCAGCCGAAAGTCCGTACACCATGCCGCCTTCGACCTGTTGCCGCACGCCGTCCGGATTGACCGCCAGCCCGCAATCCACCGCCGCGATCACCCGATGCACGCGCACCTTGCCGCTCTCAATCGACACTTCCGCAACCTCGGCCACGTAGCTGTTAAATGACTTGTGGGCCGCGATGCCGTAGGCATGATCTGGCGGCAGCCTGCGTTTTCCCCAGCCGGCTTTTTCCGCGGCGAGTTGCAGTACGCCACGATAACGCGAATCGGCGGGCAGGTGGTCGAGCCGGAAGGCGACCGGATCTTTGCCGGCGAGGTACGCCAGTTCGTCGATCATGGTTTCGACAATGAATGCGGTGTGGGAATGCCCCACCGAACGCCACCACTGGACCGGCACCACCTTTTGGGGGCTATGCAGGTCAACCAGCACGTTGGGAATCAGGTAAGGAAAATCCGCCGCGCCTTCCACCGAAGTCGCATCGACGCCGTCCTTGATCATCCTGCTTTCGAACGCCGTGCCGGCGATGATCGACTGCCCGACGATGGTGTGCTTCCAGGCCAAGGGTTTGCCGTCCTTGCCGATCGCCGCCTCGATGCGGTCTACCCACATCGGCCGGTAATAGCCGCCCCGCATGTCATCCTCGCGCGCCCATACCACCTTGACCGGCTTGCCCACTGCCTTGGCCACCTGCGCCGCCTCGGTGACGAAATCGGAATGGGGGTTGGCGCGCCGGCCGAAACCGCCGCCGAGGTATTGGGTGCGGACCTCCACCTGCTCCGGCTTGAGGCCGACCGCTGCTGCAGCCGCATTGCGATCCAGCGTCTGCGACTGGGTGCCGGTCCAGATGATGCAATGGCCGGGCTTGAGGTCCACGGTCACGTTGAGCACTTCCATCGTCGCATGCGCGAGGTACGGCACCTCGTATTCCGCGCTAACGGTCTTGTCCGCGCCCTTGAAGCCCTGCACAACATCGCCATCCTTGCGCGCAACGGCGCCCGGCTGTTTCGCCAGTTCGAGGTATTCCGTACGCATCCCGGGCGTGGACAGCGTCGCGCCCGGACCTTCGTCCCATTCGATCTCCAGCAAGTCGCGCGCAGTTTTGGCAGGCCAGAATCCGGTCGCCGCCACCGCAATGCCGGTTGGCACCTGATAGATGCCATGCACGCCATGTACCTTACGCGCCTCGGTCGCGTTGTAGCGCTTCACCTTGCCGCCGAACACCGGGCTGCGCGCCACCAGCACCGTCAGCATTCCCGGAAGATAAGCATCAAGGCCGAACTTGGCCGTGCCGTTGGTCTTTTCCGGCGTGTCGAGGCGCTTGGTCGGCTTGCCGATCAGTTTAAAATCCTTGGGCGACTTGAGCGGCACGTTCTCCGGCAGTGGCAATTTCATTGCAGTATCAGCCAGCGCGCCATAGCTCAGCTTCCTGCCGGTGCCGTTATGGATGACCTGGTTGTTCTCAGCGTGACACTCGCTTTCCGGCACTTTCCACTGTTTGGCCGCCGCACTGATCAGCATCATGCGCGCGCTGGCGCCAACGCGCCGCAGCTGGTTCCATGACGACGCAACGCTGGTACTGCCGCCGGTAAGCTGGATGCCACCAAAAACGGTGTGGTTGTATACCGGCGCCACCGGCGCCGCCTCGATATGGATGCGGCTCCAATCCGCCTCCAGCTCCTCTGCGAGGATCAGCGGGAGCGAGGTATAAACGCCCTGCCCCATCTCCGACTTGTTCACGATAACGGTGATACTGTTATCTGGGGCGATGCGGATAAAGGCGTTGGGTGGATAAACCGGTTTGGCCGGCACCGATGTCGGCGTCGATGCCATTTCGGCGGCAAACGCCGGTCCGTCCCTGAGCGGCAAGTAAAAGCCGATGACCAGTCCGCCCGTCACGGCAGCGGATCGCTGCAGAAATTTGCGTCGGGATGGGTTGGATACGCTCAGGTCGTTCATTTGGCACCTCCCTGCAGTTCTGCTGCCTTATGGATCGCTGCGCGGATGCGGTTATAAGTGCCGCAGCGGCACAGGTTGCCGTCCATCGAGGCGACGATCTGCGCCTCGGTGGGATTGGGATGCTCCTGCAGCAGCGCAGTGGCCGCCATGATCTGGCCGGACTGGCAATAACCGCACTGCGGCACATCCACTTCCTCCCAAGCCGTTTGCACGGTCTTGCCCAGCGCGGTCTGCGCCAGCCCTTCGATGGTAGTGACATTCCGGCCGCTCGCCATCGACACCGTTGTCACGCACGACCGCACCGCACGACCATCGAGGTGAACGGTGCATGCACCGCACTGCGAAATGCCGCAGCCATACTTGGTGCCGGTCAGTTTCAAGTGGTCGCGAATTACCCAGAGCAAAGGCGTATTGGGGTCGGCATCAACCTTGACATCTTTGCCGTTGACCTTGAACGAAATCATGAGCACACCTCCTGGTTAATGGATGCCGTCGCGGCGGTTGTCGCCGCAGTCTGGTTGCGCACGGAAATCAGGTGCGCAAGGATGGAAATGGCAATCTCGGACGGGGTACGGCTGCCGATGCTCAGGCCGACCGGACCGTGCAGCCGGGCAATCTCGTCGGCGCTGAGATCAAACAGCGCGAGCCGCTCGCGGCGCTTCGCGTTGTTGACCCGGGAGCCCAGCGCGCCGACATAGAACGCAGGAGATTTGAGCGCTTCCAGCAGCGCCATGTCATCGAGTTTCGGATCATGGGTGAGCGCGACGATGGCAGTGCACGCGTCGATTTCGAGCGCCAGCACCACATCGTCCGGCATCTCGCTCATCAGGGTGGTATTCGGCACCTCCCAAGTCTCGCGCATTTCCTCGCGTGGATCGCAGACGATGACCTCGTAATCCAGTGCCTGCGCAATGAAAGCCAGATAGCCCGAGGTCTGTCCAGCACCGATGATCAGCAGCCGCCAGCGCGGGCCGTGCATGGTCACCAGCGTTTCACCGTCAAAGGAAAGGCTGTCGTTACGTACTGCATCGTCCAGCGCGACCCGCCCCGAGCTCAGTTGCAATGTGCGCTTGACCAGCTGGTGCGACTGGATCAATCGAATGAGCCGGTCCACCCAGTCGGCGTTGCGTACCGGTTCCACCACCAGGCAAATCGAGCCGCCGCAGGGCAAACCGAAATGGCGCGCTTCCTCGCCGGTTACGCCGTAGCTTATGGTCGCGCAGCGCTCGGTCGACAATTGGCCGCGCATCGCGCGCCGCACCAGGTCATCCTCGATGCAGCCGCCCGAAACCGACCCGACCGCAAGGCCGTCGCCGCGCAGCGCCAGCATCGCCCCTTTCGGCCGCGGACTCGAACCAAAGGTCTCGACCACCGTTACCAGCCAGAGCGGGAGCTCACCCGACATCCATTCCCGCAAGGTTTTCAGGACTGAAAAATCTACGCTATCCATAGCATCTCCTTGTTCCGGTTACTGTGAGGCAGTTGCAGTTGGTCAGCTGCAACGAAGTAAGCCTGGCGGCTCGAATGAATGTGAAAATTACGAAGAAAATAACCGTGCAGACTGCACGGTTCGCTTTACCAGATCAATACAGTCAACTATGTATTCGATACAGCGTGCGGGCCGAAAGTAACGCGCGGCGGCGGCGCGTTATGCCAGCAATACGGCGACAAGGCCGCTGAGGAACACCCCGTCGAAGGTGCCGGCGCCGCCGATGGAGGCGATCGGGACGCCGAGCTTGCGAATATCCCTGAGGCGGATCAGGTCGGCGCCGATCAGCACGCCCAGTGTGCCGCCGATATAGGCCAGCGGCGCGCGCTGTTCGGAATCGATGAGCGTCGCAGCCACAGCGGCCACAACCGGCACGATCAGCATCGGCATCCCGATGCCGATGCCCGGGATGGGCCGGCTGACCGCGTGGGCAAAGGCCGCGACGATGGCCACCGCAGCCCCCACCTGAAACAGCGTCACCGGGTTGTGAGTGATCAGGTAAAACGAGAAGGCGACCGGCACGACTGCGCCGCCGACGTTGGCCATGACGATGGTTCTGCCGGTAAAAGGAAGCAGCTTGAAAAGCGGCGATTTGACCAACTCCGGCGGGAGCTCCGGCCGCTCGGAACTGTCGGCCTTGAAGCTGAACAGCGGCAAGTTGATCAGGCTGCCGAACAGTGTGCACATCAGGAGCAGGTAGGCTGATGCCGGCGACAGCCCGAGCTTGTCAAACGCGATGCTGACCAGCCCGATCTGGACGAGTGCAACGACGGCAGTCAGAGCCAGAATGAAAAGCAGCAGGCGCAGCGGCGTAAAAGGCATTATTGATTCCGGTCAGCAAATACAGCCATCGAGCAGCAAAGCATGCACGCCACGTTAGTGCTTGCCGGAACTACCCGGTTTGCCGGGATGCAGGCGCGCCAGTTTTTCGTCGCGCTCGATTCTTCTGGTCAGCATCTTCTGCACCAGGGCGTAAAAATTGACCAGGTTCTCATGCGGATAATCATCCTGCACGCCACAATCCTGAAAGAATTCCGCCACCCAGATCGAATCCAGCTCGCCCTTGCCGGTCTCCTGCAGATACTCCGCTGCGGCCGTCTCGGCATAATCAGTCAGTTTGCGCATCGCATTCCCCGCTGAATGTGTTGTGCTAGCTTACTCCAAAAGGATGGCAACTGCGACGGGCGACCACGTAAAATACGATGAGCTGCCACCGCTCGTTGGGACACACCACGCTGATAGTCTTATGGAAGCCATATCAGAACTCTGCAATCACTACTTCTTCGTCAAAGTCGGCGCGGAGAATATTCAACCTTGCATTGACTGGGCTATGGTCCGGCTGCAACTGGACCAGGAAGGCGATGATCTCGATATCACCATGTTGGCTGCGTCCACGACAGAAGAAGACGCTTTCCCGCTAGTCGAAAAAATCATCGAGAGATACATTGGCTTCGATTCGCTCGATGATCAACTTGCCGCCGGCAAATTCATCGTCAAGCTTTTTTCCGCGTATCAGGATGGGTTAGAGACGATCGAGTCACTCGACGCCAGGTTGATGAAACTTTATAACAGGTTAGGTTATCCGGATTGGCTAACCATGCTTAGCCGCAATTGTGAATACGCTACGGACATTGACGTCTTTCGCGAACCATTTGAGCATGAATTTGCATATATTGCCGAGCTCTGGAATTCGTCTGCTACTCGCAAAGAATTTGAGGCCAAATACAGTCGCGAGATGTCAAATCAGCATGATGCCAAGTTCTACACATTTAGATGGACCGACCGATGCCGGGTAATTTGTTTACGAGCATTTCGTAAATTGTATTTCCATTTCATCCGATAACGTTCCGCATATCAATGTAATCGGTCTGGGTACCGCTTACCAAGTTAGAGGCAGTAAAGGCGAACGATCTTCAGCCCGTCAAAAAACGCTCCGGTACCACCATAATTCACAACCCTACCTGACAAAAACCGCAATCTGCTTTATCGTAGCCATAAAGGAAACACAGACCTGACCAAATTAGTCACTCCCGCAAAGGAGGGAGTCCAGTTGATCCAAAAAGCTGGAGCCCGCCCGCGCGAGCATGACGACGGATTCAGCGGTTCCCTGATTGCTCGACTCAACGATAGCCGTTGGAGGACGCATGGCAGATGAGACACTGAAACGTTTGCTGGAAGCGGAGGCGAAAGCTGAGCAGATCATTGCGCGCGCGGACGAAGAGCGCCAGGCAATCATCGAGCAGGCGAAGCGCGATGCGCGTGTCGCGGAGCAGCAGCACGCCGAACGGATGGCCGAACTCCATGCCTCCCTTCTTGCCCAGGCGGAACAGCGCGCCCAGCAGACCATCGTTGAACTGCAGCGGCGCCATAAGGAACAGGCAGAGTCACTTCGTGCGTCGGCACAGCGCAACCAGCAACAGGCGCTCGCCGCTGCCGTCGCACTGCTGACCGGCGCCGGACAGCCATGAGCGCCACTCAATATGCCTACCTGCACGCGCGCGTCAGCCTGTACGCGAAACAATTGCTCGGAGTGCCTCAGCTCGACGCGCTGATCGACCGTCCCTATGACGAAGGCGGCCGGGATGCCATCCAGCCCGCGGCCACAACGCAATACACCGGCGATCTCGACCAGAAAAACGTCAATATCCTTCTGAGCGAATTGGCGGTACTGGTCCGCCCGCTGTCGGGCGCACCGCGCGAATTGCTGGACTACTGGGCACACCGCTTCGAGCTCGGCAATCTCAAGACCATCATCCGCGGCAAGATGTCCGGCCAGCCGCAAGCGGCGATCGAGGCACAACTGCAGGACATGGGCCGGTTCACGAGCCTCCCGATCGGCGAACTGCTGCAGAGCGACTCGCCGGCGGAATTGCTGCGCCGACTCGAACAGACGCCGTACAGCGAAATCGCGCAGCAGGCACGCCACCTGCTGGACCAAGGCGAAGCGCTGTTCGCCCTCGACGCCGCGCTGGACCGGCGCTATTTCGCAGGGCTGGCGCGGCATAGCGCCGCGATCGCGGACACCTCGGCCCAGCTGCTGCACAATCTGGTCGGCAGCATCATTGACCGCGTGAATCTGGTCTGGCTGCTGCGCTACCGTTATGCCTACAGCCTGCCGCCGGCACAAGCCTATTACCTGCTCATTCCCGCCAACCACCGGCTGCAGACGCAGCAGCTGCAGCAGCTTGCCCAATGTGCGAGTTTCGATGATGCCACCGCCAGCCTGCCCGCACCCTTCGACCGGCTTCTGGCAGGCGTGCGCAATCCTACCGAAGTGACGCTGAGGCTGGAACAGGAAAGCTGGCGTTTCGCCAGCCACGCGCTCAACCACAGTAGCTTCAACGTCGCGCGCGCACTTGCCTACCTGATGCTGCGCGAGCGCGACCTGCGGCGGCTGCGCGCGATCGTGCGCGGACGCAACATGCACATGGATGCCGCCATGATTCGCACCGCGCTAGGTCTCGGCGAAACTGGGCAGAAGGTGCATTGAATGTTCACGCCACTGCCGATGCAGCGCATCGAACTGAGCCTGCTCCGGGAGGATGCCCCGCAGGCCGCCCTGCTACTCGCCGACGACGGCAGCTTCGATCCCGAGTTCAGCGAGGTCTCGCCCGAGCAATTCCCCGAGCTTCCGGGTGAAAGCTACGGCCAGACCTGGTCGGCCGCCAGCGGTCATCTCGACAAGATTCTGGCCCACTATGCCATCGCTCCGCCGGATACGGTTGACTCCCCCATCCGGCCGGTCACGCCGCAACAACTGGCCGAATGCGGCACGTGGCTGAAGTCGGTGTGGGAAAAATGTTCGGCAGCGCAGGAGCACGTGCACCAGTTGCGCGATGAATACCGCCGGACTGCGCAACTGCTCGACGCACTCGGCCAGTTCATGGATATCAGCATCGACCTGACCCTGCTGCAGAAAAAAAGCACGCTGCTGGATATTCGCGTCGGCATGCTGCCGCTCGCTAACTTGCAGCGCTTCGAGGAAGCGTTGGGTCTGGCCGGCTATGTTGCGATTCGCTTTTTCAGCAGCGAGGCGCAGGTGCACCTGATCCTGGCTGGAACCACACCGCAAGCTCGCGAAATTGACCGCATGCTGCAGACCGCGGGCTGGCGCACGATGGACATTCCTGCCGAATTTCACGGCCGGCCAGCCGAGGTGCGCGGAGAACTTAGCCAACGCTTGGCACAACTGGGCGATCAACTGACACAGGAGGACGCACGCCGGCAGGCCGAACCGGCGCAGGAACGTCTGTGTGAACGTCTGCTCGATGCAGCCCAGACCATCGCACGCGCGGCACCCTACGCCGAACTCGCCACATTGATGCGCGGGCGCGGCAGTCTCGCCACGGTGAGCGGGTGGGTGCCCGCCGACCAGTTGACGGAACTGAAGCGATTGCTGACCGACCACTTCGGCAACCGCTTTGTGCTGCACGCACGCGATCCGCGCGCCGACGAACGCCCGCGCGTGCCCTCAGTGATCCGGCACCACCGCTGGCTGCGGCCGTTCACCCGGCTGGTGCTGAATTACGGCGTGCCGCGCTATGGCGAGATCGATCCCACCATATTGTTCGCAATCTCGTTCGTGCTGATGTTCGGCATGATGTTCGGCGATGTCGGCCACGGCGCGGTCATCGCGCTCGCGGGTGTCGCGCTGCGCCGCCGACTGGGCCATTATGCGGTGCTGGCCGGCGCAATCGGCATCAGCTCGATGCTGTTCGGCCTGCTCTACGGCAGCGTGTTCGGATACGAGCACGTATTGCATGCGCTCTGGATGTCGCCGCTTTCCGACCCGATGCGCATGCTCGGCGTGGCATTGGCCTGGGGCATCGGCTTCATCCTGCTCGCGACCCTGCTGACCATCCGCAACCGCATCGCCGAAGGTCGCCTGCGCGAAGCACTGCTGTGCAGCCCCGGTGCGGCGGGGCTACTGCTGTATCTCGGAATGCTGTACGCTGCCTGGCATTACGCGACCACCGGCCACGCCGGCATCCTGCCGCTGCTCATGATGGCGGCAGCGCTGGGCGCGATATTCACGTATTCCTGGCAGCACAATCGCGGCACAGTCATTGGCGAACGGCTGTTGATCGTACTGATGGAAGGTTTCGAGTCGGTGATGGCCTACATCTCGAATACGCTGTCGTTCCTGCGGCTGGCCGCCTTCAGCCTGAACCATGTGGCGCTGTCAGTGGCAATCTTCACGGTCGCCAACATGTTGCATGCGACCGGCTACTGGGTAACAGTGATACTGGGTAACATGTTCATCCTGGTGCTGGAAGGCGCCATCGTGGCGATCCAGACCTTGCGTCTGGAGTATTACGAAGGCTTCTCGCGTTTCTTTGGCGGTGACGGGCGCGCCTTCCGCCCGCTCAGGCTGGGCAACAGAAAGAAGCTGGCGTTGGGCGCGTGAACAGCTGCAGGTGGCTTACGCTTGTCATGAAGGCTGGTTACGCATAGGCTAACGCAGGCACAACGCTGTCCGGTGGGAAACCGAATCCATTCTCCAAACGACGAACTGGAGGAGCAGGCAAATGATGTTACGCAATCTCGTGCCGCAACGCTGGAACATCATGACGATTTACCAGCGGTTCGAAAGCGTCGTTGCCGTTGTGATGACGCTGCTGGTATCGCTCGTCATCGTCGTGGCCATCATCCGCCTCGCGGCCACGGTCACCACGGGCCTCGTCGTTGGCGTGGTGAATCCGCTCGACCCAAAGGTATTCCAGGGCGTCTTCGGCGAAATCATTACCGTGCTGATCGCGCTGGAATTCAATCATTCCCTGCAATACGTTATCACGGGGATGCGGAATATCATTCAGACCCAGGTCATCCTGCTGATCGCGCTGCTTGCGATCGCGCGAAAGTTCATCATCATGGACATCGAGGAGATCGCGCCCGGCGAGATGCTCGGCCTCGCTGCGATCGCGCTCGCGCTCGGCATTGTTTATTGGTTACTACGTGACCACAACGGCGGCTCCCAGTCGGGGAGAGAGCAGCCGCCTTCCGAAAAAAAGGCAGATACTGGGGAATGATGACTATGACGACTCTGGAACTGCCCCATTTTGCCTCGACATTTAGGCGTCACTAAAAGCAATCACGGAAAGGGATATCATGAATCTGCTCCTAACCATCATTGCCCTGAACCTGCTGCTCACGCTGGGTCTCGGCATCTATCTGGAATTTCGCCCTCTGACCGAAAGCGCGCGTGCCCAGAGCTGGTGGAAAGGCACGGTGGGCACAAATGTGCTGGTGCTCGCGCTGACCGGCATCGGCGCATTGTTGCTGGGCATCGATAATGCGCTGGCACAGCAGGCTGCAACGCCCGGCGGCGAAGTTTCCACCGGACTGGGGCTTGCTCTGCTCGGGGCCGGCATCCCGACCGGGCTCGCGGCTGTCGGCGCCGGCCTTGCGGTCGGACCGGTAGGTGCCGCCTCGCTCGCCATCATCGCCGAAAAACCCGAGATGTTCGGCCGTACCCTGATCTATCTCGGGCTCGCCGAAGGGATTGCGATCTATGGCCTCGTGGTCACCATCCTGCTGCTCGGCAAAATCGCATGAACGGGACCAGTGGCCTCGCACCGGCACGCATGATCGCGCTCGGCAGCGCTGGGCTGATGGAAGGATTTGCTCTGATCGGGTTTGAAACTTATGCCGACCCGGCGCCTGCGGTTATAGAGAAATTGATGCAGGAATTGCTGCACAGCCAGCAGCCCGCACTGGTCGTCATCGAGCAGAGTCTCGCCAATAATCCCGGCCGGTACCTGCTGCGGGCCCAAAGCGAGGGTGGCCGCATCGTGATTACCGAAATCCCCGACATTCATCTGGCGGGCAGCTACCGCTCGCGCGTGGAAGATCTGGTGCAGAACATCCTCGGGCCGTCTGCCCTGGAGACGCAGGAATGAGCGAGGCGGACGACATTTCCGGCCTCGAGGCCGCGCTTGCGGAACGCGCGCGCAAGCTGGTCGAAGAGCATCTTGCCAATGGGCGTTTGCAGCGCGACCGCATCCTCGCCGAAACCCGGGAACGGCTGCAGCTCGACAAGGAGCGCGCGCTCGCCTCTGCCAAGGCGCATGCCGAACGTGCCTATCAGCAGCGGGTGCAGGCAGCGGAACTCGAACTGCGCGCCGAGCTCGATCGCCTGCGCAGTGAACTGATCAATGCTGCGCTTGCGCAAATCCCCGCACTGTTGTCTGCACTGACTGCAGACGAGGCGCGCTACCTGCCGCTGCTGCTGAACCAGTTGCATGATGCTGCGCTGGCCATCGAGCGCGATGAACTCGTCGTTCAGCTCAATGGGCCCGACGCGCAGCGGCTGCAGCCGGAATGGGAACGATATGCACGAGACACTGCGCGCGGCAAACAACTGACCCTTTCGCCCGAGGCATTGAGCTGCGTGGGCGGTGCGATGGTCATCAGTGCGGATGGCTACATCCGGATCGACAACACGTTCGAGGGACGCATGGAACGGCTGGACGAAACCTTGCAGGGCGTCATCGCCGAACAGCTGATGCCGCAGTTCGGAGCCACGGGCAATGGGTAGGGTCATCGAGGTCAACGGACCGATCGTCACGGTCGAACTGCCCGACGTGCCGAACGGCGAACAGGTCAGGGTCGGCCGCATGGAACTGACCGGCGAAGTCATCGCACGTCAGGGAGCGCGTGCGCTGGTACAGGTTTACGAGCCCACCGAGTCGCTGCGTCCAGGCGAACCAGCCGAAGCAGTCGGCCATCCGCTCTCGGTGGAACTCGGACCGGGATTGCTGGGCGGTATTTTTGATGGCGTGCAGCGCCCACTGCTGGAACATGCCAAACAGTATGGCGACTATGTCCCGCGCGGGACGTGCGTTCCATCACTCGATCGCACGCGCGTGTGGCATTTCGAACCGAACTCCGACCTCAAAACCGGAATGCACATCGAAGCCGGCATGATTCTCGGCAGCGTTCAGGAAACGCCGACCATCGTGCATCGCATCCTCGTGCCGCCCGGCATGAGTGGGGAATTGCTGGAAATAGTTTCGGCCAGCGACCTCACCGTGGATGGAGTAGTCGCGCGCGTCAAACCCCAAAATGGTGAAGTGACCGAACTAAAACTGTTCCATCGCTGGCCGGTGCGCAATCCGCGTCCGTATCACCGGCGCGACCATGCGGTTGCGCCGCTGCTCACCGGCCAGCGCATCTTCGACACCTTCTTTCCGCTCGTGAAGGGCGGGCGCGCCGCTGTGCCGGGCCCGTTCGGCGCGGGCAAGACCATGGTACAGCAGCAGATTGCGCGCTGGGCCGATGCCGACATCGTGATCTACGTCGGCTGCGGCGAGCGCGGCAACGAACTCGTGGACGTCCTCGAAAGTTTTCCCAAACTGACCGACCCCAATACCGGGCGCTCGCTGATGGAGCGCACGCTGCTGGTGGCCAATACCTCGAACATGCCAGTGGTCGCACGCGAAGCGTCGATTTATGTCGGCGTCACGCTCGCCGAGTACTACCGCGATCAGGGCTATGACGTGGTGATGGTGGCCGACTCGACGAGCCGCTGGGCCGAGGCCCTGCGCGAGGTCGCCGGACGTCTTGGCCAGATGCCGGTGGAAGAAGGCTATCCGGCCTATCTCGCCTCGCGCCTCTCAGCCTTCTACGAGCGCGCGGGACGCGTGCAGACTCTTGCGGGCGGCAATGGCTCGGTCACGCTGATTGGCGCGGTATCGCCGCCGGGCGGCGATTTCTCGGAGCCCGTCACCAGTCACACCAAGGAAATCGTGCAGACATTCTGGGCGCTGTCGAAAGAACTAGCTGACGCGCGTCACTATCCCGCGGTGGACTGGGTCGAAAGCTTCTCCGGCTATGTCGCGAGCTGCAGCAGCTGGTGGGCGGAGAATGTCGATCCGCGCTGGGCCGAACTGCGCGCCGCCGCCCTCGGGATTCTCGCGCAAGCTGAGGAACTGGCACGCATCGTCAACCTCGTCGGCCCTGAAGCGCTGTCGCCGCAACAGCGCTGGGCGTTGCAAGGTGTCGCACTGTTCAAGGAAGGCGTGCTGCAACAGAGTGCGCTCGATCCGACGGACAGCTATTGCTCCCCGCAAAAGCAATTCGCCCTGCTTGACGAGGTCCTGAACATCTATCGGCGCGGCCTGAAACTGCTCGAATTCGGCGTGCCAGTGCAGGAACTGCTGCGGCTCCCACTGCTCGCCGAAGCCCAGCGCCTGAAGAGCAGCTACGCAAACAATCAAGTGGACGAACTGCACAGTTTCGCTGCGCAGGCCGAGGCCGAATTCGAGCGTCTCCATAGTGAATACGCACAGCATGGGAAGGCGGCACCATGAGTGAAAAGGAATACCGTCTCGCCTCCGCAGCACGTGGCGGATTGCTCTACATGCGCGGGGTGCCTGGCGTGGCGCTGGGTGACCGCGTGGTGGTGCGGGACCATAGCGGGCGACGGCGCAACGGGCAGGTGATCCGCACCTCGGACGAACTGGTGCTGATTCAGGTGCTCGAAGGCACCGACAACCTCGACCTCGAGCGCACCTGGGTGCGTTTCCTCGACGAGCCGTTCGAACTTGCATTGAGCCCGGACCTGCTCGGGCGCGTGTTCAACGGCCTCGGACAACCGCGCGATGAACGCCCGCCGTTGCTTTCGCGGCTGAAGCGCAACGTGAACGGCGCGCCGGTGAATCCCGCGGCGCGCGCCTATCCGCGCGAATTCATCCAGACCGGCATCTCCGCGGTGGACGGACTCAACTCGCTGGTGCGCGGGCAGAAGCTGCCGATTTTTTCCGGCTCCGGTCTGCCACATAACCGCCTCGCCGCGCAGATTGTGCGTCAGGCGCGGCTGCCCGGTCAGGAGTCGCAGTTCGCCGTGGTATTCGCCGCGATGGGCGTGTCCTATTCCGACGCACGTTTCTTCCGCGAGACCTTTGCCGACAGCGGCGTGCTGCGCAACGTGGTGATGTTCCTCAATCTCGCCGACGAACCCGCCATCGAGCGCCTCATCCTGCCGCGCGCTGCGCTGACCGCGGCGGAATACCTCGCGTTCGACCTCAACCTGCACGTGCTGGTGGTGCTGACCGATATGACGCATTACGCCGAGGCGCTGCGCGAAGTCGCGACCGCCAAGGGCGACGTGCCCGCGCGCAAGGGCTATCCCGGCTACCTGTATTCCGACCTCGCGGAAATCTACGAGCGCGCCGGGCGCATCCGCGGCAAGCCGGGCTCCATCACGATGATGCCCGTGGTCTCGATGCCGAGCGACGACATCACCCATCCCATCCCCGACCTCACCGGCTACATTACCGAAGGGCAACTGGTGCTGAACCGCACGCTCAACAACTCGGGCATCTATCCGCCCGTGGACATCCCGCCCTCGCTGTCGCGCCTGATGAAGGATGGCATCGGCAAGGACCTCACGCGCGAGGACCATGCGCGCGTTGCCGGGCAAATCTACGCCTCCTATGCGCGCGCGCTCGAAGTGCGCAACCTTGCTTCCATCATCGGCGCGGAAGACCTGTCCGAAACCGACCGCGACTACCTCGTCTTTGCCGACGCGTTCGAGCGGCGCTTTGTGGGCCAGCGCGAAGACGAGGAGCGCAGCATCATCGATACACTGAATCTCGCTTGGGAACTGCTCTCGCTGCTGCCGCCGGAAGCCCTGACGCGCCTGACGGTGGCGGACCTTGCGAAGTACCACCACTGGCAAGTCACGCCCGCAGAAGAACCATGAAAGACCGCCTCGATGTGCGCCCGACCAAGAGCGTGCTGCTCGCGCTGCGCCGCCAGGTGGTCGCGCTGCAGCATGGCCATGACTTGCTCGAACGCAAGCGCGAACTGCTCACGCGGCTGGTGCATCAGCGCCTGAAAAGCTATCGCGAACTACGCCTGAAGGTGCGCGAATCCTGGCAGAGTGCCTATCACTGGCTGTCCATCGCCCACATGCGCATGGGCAGTACACAATTGCGCCAGGCAGTGCTGGGACTCAAGCCGGCGCTGTCGGTTTACATCCTGCCGCGCAGCAGCATCGGCGTCGAGTATCCCACCGTGACCGTCGACAGCGCGCCGCTGCAACCCGTCGGCCTGATGTGGACCGACGCGAGCTTCGACGAAGCGCGCCGGCGCATGACCGACATCGCGATGCTGCTCGCCCAACTGGGTGAAGCCGAAACCGCACTGTGGCGGCTGCTCACCGAACAGCACAAGACCCAGAAACGCGTCAACGCGCTCAAGTACAACGTCATTCCGCGCTACCAGAACACCATCCGCCACATCGAGTCGCTGCTGTCCGAAGACGAGCGCAACACCTTGTTCCAGCTGAAGGTCATGCGCGAGCAGGGGGAAGCGGGCGATGGATTTCAGGATGGTTCTGGTTAAATCTTTCGTACCAGTCAAATTCTGGCTGGAACTCGATAATTCCCATCCCCTTGACCTACGCTTTTTACCCAATTGTGAGCAAGTGGTCTCGTCAGTAACGTGCTACTCGAGATCCGTTCGGCTGGTCTCTGAAGACAGAAAGTCACATCGGTGTCCTCAAACAAGAGGAGGTTGTCATGGTTAAACTCGCGTTGTTCGTTCGGCTGGAAGCAAAGCCGGGGAAAGAGAAAGAGGTAGAGAGCTTCCTTCTGGCCGGCCTTCCCCTCGTGCTCGATGAGCCCGCCACAACCGTATGGTTTGGCATCCGCCTGGGGCCATCCACCTTCGGTATCTTTGATGCATTCCCGGATGAAGCGGGGCGGCAGGCTCACCTTTCCGGCAGGGTCGCGGCAGCGCTGATGGCAAAAGCCGGAGAACTGCTCGCCTCGCCGCCGTCCATCGAGAAAGTTGACGTGCTTGCGGCAAAGCTGCCGGGCTGAACAGGAGCATTTCTGGAAATGGACATCAAGAGAAATGGTTCACAGCCGTCCAGCAAGGGGCCTGCAGAATATTTTACGGGTACCGTCCGCATTGACCCGCTGTCCCAGGCACCCGACCCGGCACGCGTGGTGATCGTCAGCGTGACATTCGAACCCGGCGCCCGGACGGCATGGCATATCCATCCGCTGGGCCAGACCCTGATCGTTACATCCGGCTGTGGCTGGGTGCAGAGTGCGGGCGGCCCAAAAGAAGAAATTCATCCGGGCGACGTAGTCTGGTGCCTGCCGGGTGAAAAGCATTGGCATGGTGCTACATCCACCACCGCCATGACGCACATCGCCATTCTGGAACACCTTGACGGCAAAATCGTCGAGTGGCTGGAGAAGGTCAGCGACGAACAGTACCTGGCCGCGCCAGAAGTAAAAAAACCAGAGAGAAATTAACAAGCCTTACGCAAAGGAAATATGCCATGCGAGGAGCAATGCTTTACGGGCCGCGCGACGTGCGCTTCGACGAGCGCCCGGCACCGGAAATCATGAAGCCGACGGATGCCATTATCCGGATCTCGGCCGCTTGCGTGTGTGGGTCCGACCTGTGGTCTTACCGTGGCATCAATCCGATAACCGGGCCAACTCCCATGGGGCATGAGTACTGCGGCATCGTTGAGGAAGTCGGAAGCGTGGTCACCAGAATCAAACCGGGGCAATTCGTCATCGGTTCGTTCTTTGCATCCGACAACACCTGTCCCGTCTGCCAGATCGGCTATCAGTCATCGTGTCAGGACCGCGAGTTCGTTACAGGCGCCCAGGCACCGCAGTTGCGGGTTCCGCTCGCGGACGGCACGCTGGTGGCCACTCCCGATATTCCTTCCGAGGATCTGATCCCGAGCCTGCTGACGCTCTCGGACGTCATGGGTACGGGCTGGTTTGCCGCCACTGCGGCCAACGTGAAACCAGGCGCGACGGTCGTGGTCGTCGGCGATGGCGCAGTCGGTCTGCTCGGGGTACTCTCCGCCAACTTGATGGGTGCCGGGCGGATCATTGCGATGAGCCGTCACGAGTCGCGGCAGAAACTCGCCCGCGAGTTTGGCGCCACAGACATCGTGGACGAGCGTGGTGATGAGGGTGTAGCCCGCATCATGCAGCTGACCAATGGAATCGGTGCAGACTCGGTACTGGAGTGCGTCGGCACCCAGGATTCGATGATGCAGGCGATTCATTCGACCCGCAAAGGCGGGTATGTGGGCTATGTCGGGGTCCCGCACGGCGTCACGCTGAAAGGCGAGGAGCTGTTCCACACTCACGTCCACCTGCACGGCGGACCGGCACCGGTGCGCCGTTTCCTGCCCGACCTGATCAACCTGGTGCTGGACGGGAAAATCAACCCCGGCAAGGTCTTTGACTTGACCCTGCCTCTCGACCGTGTCGCAG
This sequence comes from Gallionella sp., assembly GCA_035702405.1. Lineage (GTDB taxonomy): Bacteria > Pseudomonadota > Gammaproteobacteria > Burkholderiales > Gallionellaceae > Gallionella. The sequence continues at coordinate 49,904 of DASSQR010000035.1, forward strand.
AAGGCTACCAGGCGATGGACGAGCGCCGCACAATCAAGGCGTTGCTGCGCCCCTGATATGCGGGCGGATTCTCGAACCCTAGGAGAAAGAAAGGAGCGCCTAACCATGAGCAATCCATTCAGATATAACCGCCTGTCCAAAGATGATGCCGCCTGTCTGCTGGTAGATCACCAGTCCGGACTGATTTCGCTGGTGCAGGATTTTTCCCCGGGCGAGTTCAAGAACAATGTGCTGGCGCTGGCCGACTGCGCCAAGTATTTCAAGCTGCCGACGATCCTCACCACCAGTTTTGAAGACGGCCCGAACGGTCCGCTGGTCCCGGAACTGAAGGAGCTGTTCCCGGATGCGCCCTGCATCGCCCGGCCAGGCAACATCAATGCCTGGGATAACGAGGAATTCGTCGCCGCCGTGAAACGCACCGGCCGCAAGCAACTCATCATCGCGGGTGTCGTGACCGAAGTGTGCGTGGCTTTTCCCGCACTGTCCGCAATCGAAGCGGGCTACGATGTCTTCGTGGTGACCGATGCATCCGGCACCTTCAACGAAGTCACGCGCCATGCCGCCTGGGCGCGCATGGCGGCAGCAGGAGCGCAGCTGATGAACTGGTTCGGCGTGGCATGCGAACTGCATCGCGACTGGCGCAATGACGTCGAGGGACTGGGAACGCTGCTATCCAACCACATTCCGAATTACCGGAACCTCATCACCAGTTATCTGGCGAGGAAATAAAGAGTCGGAACCATCACGCTGTGGTGCCTGATCCGCTGAGCTATCCCCGGATTTCGCTGCGCTGCATCCGGGCTACTTTGCTTTTTAGTTAGACGGGGAAAGAGCGATGGAGTGTCAGACACAGACATTGATGCAATCAGAAGCTGGGCAAAATCGCAGCCCATAATTAGGCGTGTATGGCTTTTTGGAAGTCGCGTTCGTGGAAACGAAAAAGCGAGCAGTGATTTAGATATCGCGGTTGAACACGACACACTGCCTGGGGATTCTGAGTCCCTACACAACCGCAATTTTCGAAATAAAAAACTGGCGTACGCAACTACAATCACGCATAGGCCTCCCCATTGACCTCCAGTCATATATTCCCGGCCAAACCCCAACAATTGAAGCAGGGCTTAATCAGTCTTCGCTGCTTATCTATGAGAGAAGTGGAATCAAGCATCGTAGGTCGGGTTAGCGCAGCGTAACCCGACTCACGAAGAAGAACGAACCGCTCTCAACGAATGCACGCCTGGTATCTCATCGCAGTTCTGCCTTGGTGTCGCGGCTTCCCAGCGTCGGGTTACGCTGCGCTAACCCGACCTACGGAACTACTTGCTGGCTTCGACACCGAACTCAAAATCATTTCCTAGATACCTGATTGAACCATGTCCAAATTGGGCTTCTGTTGAGTCCATTAATCTTGCAAACAATTTTTTTGCATCATTGCTTGGCTCATCTTCCTCGCCCACTTCCCGCAACATTACCACCAACTCCGAGGATGTGTTGTCATACCTGAATGCGGAAACGATGCAATTATTATAGCTTTTTGGATTGCATGGGGACTTCGCTGACTCACGGTTTCTAAAAAAAACCTGGTAAGTTACCCCATTCAATTGATAGACACCGTTTGGCCCGTTTACTTCATAAAATGAGTTATCCAAAAGAAGAGATTTTACCTTTTGACTACATGCTTCCTTCATCGCGCTGTCACACTTAATTCCAAAAAACTGGCTAGCACCCTTCTCTGTAATACAGCCCGCTAGCAAGACAATTATCCACAACCCAAGAAGTCTGAGTGACATTGATTCCCCACTTTCGTCAGCATTTCGTAAGCAAGCGTAGCCCGGATGAAATGCAATGGAATCCGGGACATTCCTCGGTATGCACGCCATTCTATTGTTCTAAAGCGGTTCGCCATATTGGTCGCTTATTTCATCACTCGTTCCGCCCGCCCAGTCCTCGGGCAGCAAGCCTTGTCGCACATAGCGATGGAACGATGAATACTGCCACTCGGCTACGCGCGAAACCAAGCCGTGTTTGACCGGGTTGTAATGAATGTAATCCACATGACGCTCCAAGTCATCGTCATCACGTATGGTGTGTTCCCAGAAGCGCCGTTGCCACAAGTCATATTCGCCCTTGGCATTGCGCGTCAAATTCACTCCGGCATGGATCAGGTCATGAGTGAACCTCGCCTTGATTGCTCGCCAACGTCCGGCATAATCGGTGTCGCAATGAGGAAGCGTCCAGATGCCATGCAAGTGTTCAGGCAACACAACCATCGCCACAATCGTAAAAGTTTGAGCGTTCATCACGCGCCGAAAAGACGCGCGAAGCAGTTCAATGTTGTCGGTAAGTGCATGTGATTGCCGGTCAGCCAGTGTTACGGTAAAGAAATAGGTTCCTCCGGGCATCTGGTTACGACGGTAACGCACCACAGTTGGCCTCCATCTTTACCGCAGTGTAGCCCGGATGCAGCGCAGCGGAATCCGGGATGCGTAATTCGTTATAGAGATACCCGGATTCCGCTACGCTGCATCCGGGCTACATGCTCTGTCCTTACTTGCCCAGCATCCCCAGCCCCCACGCCACCCCAAACCCCGTAACATCGCTCGCCACGATGCCCAGCCCGCCGTCGCAGCGGCAGGCAGACAAGTCGACATGCAGCCAGGGGATGTCTTCGACGAAGCGCTGGAGGAAGCGCGCGCCGAGGATGTGGTCGGCTTCGCCTTCCATTGCGCATTGCTTGATGTCGGCGACCTTGGAATCCAGCCCGGCTTCGTAGTCTTCGTCCATCGGGAAGGCGCATACGCGCTCGCCGCTCTGCTTGCCCACGCTGACGGCGCGCTGCACCAGTTCGTCGCGGTTGCCCATCACGCCGCTGTAGCGCGCGCCCACGGCGGTGACCATGCTACCGGTCAGCGTGGCGAAGTCGATCATCCAGTCGGGCTTGGCGCGCGCGGCCAGCGTGAGGGTGTCGGCCAGCACCATGCGCCCTTCGGCATCGGTATGAATGATTTCGATGGTGGTACCGTTCAGCGCGGTGACGATGTCGTTCTGCTTGTAGGCGTGCGGGCTGATGTGGTTCTGCGCGAGTGCCACCCAGCAGTCGAGGTTCAGCGGCAGCTTCTGCTGCGTGGCCGCAAGCAGGATGCCAAGCGTCACCGCCGAGCCGTTCATGTCCTCGTGCATGTTGTGCATGTAGCGCGACGGCTTGAGGTTGTGGCCGCCGGTGTCGAAGCAGATGCCCTTGCCGACCAGCGCGACAGTCTGTTTCGCCTTGGGATGTTTGTAGGTGAGATGCACGATGGCGGCGTCCTCCGGGTCGCTGCCCTGCGCCACTGCAATGAACGCGCCCGCCTTCATCTTGCGCAGCTTCTTCACATCGAACTCTTCGTGGCCCCAGCCATTGTCCTTCGCCAGCGCCTTGATGCGCTCACGGTACAGGCCCGGATTCAGTTCGTTGGGAGGCAGCGCCGTCAGCCGGCGACACAGCAGATTGCCGTCGGCCTGCGCTTTGAGCGCGTCAAACACTTTGGCATCGGTATAACCGTATAGCGCGATTTTTTGCAGCGCCTTGCGTTCGTCCTTCTTCTTGTGCACCGGCATCAGCGCGCCGTTGACCCAGGCACCATACACGGCCAGTTCGGCGGCGCGTTTGCGCTGAGCATCGTCGCCCAGCACCGTGATGCCAAGATTCTTGGGAGATTCCTCCAGCAGCAGCTGCAACGCCTTGCGCACCTGCACCTGCTGCACAAACGCGTCGCCAGCGAAATCCAGCATCGCCCAGGCCACCAGCGTGCCGTCGTCGGCATTGGCGCTGACCGGCGACTTTGCCAGTTCGTCGGCTTTCATGTCGCGACGCTTGAGCACTGTCGCCAGCGACTCATAATGAGGCAAATCATCGGGTAGTTTTTTGTTCTTGGGCAGCAGCACCAGCAGATGAGAGATGGATGGCGCGGCGGGCAGGGTCTTGGTGAAGGTCAGTTGTGCTAGCATGGCGTCCTCATTTTTGACTGTTTTGATTTCGTCAGTCCGCCTGCTCAGGAATGACAACCCTTTGAGCCGCGATTATACGGGCATTCACGATGCGTACTTACCTTGATCTGATGCAACACGTGCTGGACCACGGCACCAAAAAATCCGACCGCACCGGCACCGGCACCATCAGCGTGTTCGGCTACCAGATGCGCTTCGACCTCGCGCAAGGCTTCCCTTTGGTCACCACCAAGAAATGCCATGTGAGGTCCATCATCCATGAACTGCTGTGGTTTCTGCAGGGCGACACCAACATCAAATATCTCAAGGATAATGGCGTGTCCATCTGGGACGAATGGGCCGACGAGCACGGCGACCTCGGCCCGGTGTACGGCAAGCAATGGCGCTCGTGGGAAACCATCGATGGCCGTGCCATCGACCAGATCTGGGACGCCGTCGAGCAAATCAAGCACAACCCCGATTCGCGCCGCATCATCGTCTCGGCCTGGAACGTTGGCGAATTGAACAAGATGGCGCTCGCGCCCTGCCACGCGTTTTTCCAGTTCTACGTCGCGGATGGCAAACTCTCCTGCCAGCTCTACCAGCGCAGCGCCGACATCTTCCTCGGCGTGCCATTCAACATTGCCAGCTATGCCCTGCTGACGCTGATGATGGCGCAGGTGTGTGGCCTGCAGCCGGGCGACTTCATCCATACCTTCGGCGACGCGCATCTCTATCTCAACCACCTGGAGCAGACCCAACTGCAACTGTCGCGCGAACCGCGCGCGCTGCCGACCATGAAAATAAACCCGGACGTGAAGGACATCTTCAGTTTCAAGTTCGAGGACTTCACGCTGGAAGGGTATGACCCACATCCTGCAATTAAAGCCCCGGTGGCCGTATGAACCAGCCGCACATTTCCCTGCTTGTCGCAATGGCCACGAACCGTACCATCGGCATTAACAACACGCTGCCATGGCGCATCCCGGAAGACCTCAAGTACTTCAAGATGCTCACCCTCGGGCATCATATGATCATGGGGCGCAAGACGTTCGATTCCATCGGCAAGCCGCTGCCGGGGCGCACTACAGTGGTAGTTTCGCGCGATACCACCCTGAAAATCGAAGGGTGCATCGTCGTGCATTCGCTGGAGAAAGCGATTGCTGCTTGTGTTGGCGATGAGGAAATTTTCATCATCGGCGGCGGGGAACTCTTTGCGCAGACACTGCCGCTGGCGGACAAACTTTACATTACCGAAATCCAGCAGGATGTCGAGGGCGACACGCACTTCCCTGAGTTCGACAAGACCGAGTGGCAGGAAGTCGCACGCGAAAAACGCAGTCAGACCGAACCGCAACCGCTTGAATATCACTTCGTCACCTATCGGCGCCACAAATAATCCCGTTGGCAAATGACTGACGCGGTAGCAAGCGCCCCCTCCGCCAATGGATTGGGGTATTTAACCCATGGCCTTTTATGCCTGCTCCGGGCATGCTTGATACGGTTCAACATGTTTCAGGCTGAGGTCAGCCTGAAACATGTTCCAATCATTTTCGGCATGGAGGTACAACATGAACAAGTCGATCGGATTCATCGGGTTGGGAAAAATGGGCGAGCCGATGGCGCGCAATCTTTTGCATTCCGGCTATCACGTGCGCGTCTATAACCGCACTTCGGAGAAAGCACGGGCGCTGGCCAAGGAAGGCGCCGAGGTGGTCACGTCGTTGCGGGATGTCGTCGACCCGGGCGGCATCGTGGTTTCGATGGTTACCAATGACCACGCGCTGGAGCGGATCGTGCTGGGCGAAAATGGCATGGGCGATGCGCTCGGGCTGGACGGGCTGCATATATCGATGAGCACGGTATCGCCGCAGACCGCGCAGAAGCTGGCGGCCCATTATCGGCAACAGGGCGCAACCTACGTCTCGGCACCGGTATTCGGTCGGCCCGAGGTCGCTGCCGTCAGGAAATTATGGATTTGCGTCGCCGGCGAGGACAAGGCGAAAGAGCGGGCGTGGCCGGTGCTGGAAGATCTCAGCCAGCAGATTTTCGATTTCGGCGATAAGCCCGAGGCCGCGAACGTCGTGAAGTTGACCGGAAATTTCTTGATCGCGGCCGCCATCGAGGCGATGTCGGAAGCGTATACATTCGCCGAAAAAAATGGTGTCCCGCGTACGGCCGTGGACGAGGTGTTCAGCCAGACCTTCCTCGCCTGTCCCATTTACCAGAAGTATGGCAAGACCATTGCCGCGCAGACCTACGAACCGGCCGGTTTCAAACTGAGCCTGGGGTTGAAGGACATGACGCTGTTGAACAACGCCGCGGCGGCCAGCCTGACCCCGATGCCGATGGGCAACCTGTTGCAGGAACGCCTGCTGACCGCGATGTCAAAACGGCGCGCCGACATGGACTGGACTGCGTTTGCCATGGGCGCTACAGAGGATGCCGGACTGAGAAGCTGACGCCGGCCAATTGCGCCGCCGGCATCCGGATCGGCGACCCCGAGTCGGGTCGCCGGCAGGGAAATCACCTGTACGCCGGAGACATATCGAGCTCCGCTGCGGGTTCGAGTTGGGTGCAGTGCCATTCCGTCCCGGTCCCGTCGCACAGGCAAAACTTCCGGCCTTTTCGCTTTGCCTCGTACATCGCGCGGTCGGCACATTTCAGCAGTTCGGCGGCGTCCGGTGCATCAACTGGATACAGTGCTGCACCGATGCTCGCCGAGACTACACCCGGGCCATTTTCCAGCATGAATGGTTCGTTCAGGTTCTCGCTGATCGACAGTGCGATTCGCTCGATGTCCGAACGACTACCGATGTCCGTCAGAATGACAGTAAACTCGTCACCGCCGAGGCGCGCCACCGTATCTGTCTCACGCACGCACTTGATAATGCGGCGCGCGGACTCTGCCAGCAGCAGGTCCCCATTATCATGCCCGAAGCGGTCATTGATCTGCTTGAAACCGTCAAGATCGATGAACAGCAACGCCAGCTGACGCTCTATCCGTTTCGCCCGCTTTATTTCCTGCCCAAGGCGGTCGTAGAACAAGCGCCGGTTTGGCAAACCGGTCAGCATATCGTAATTGGCATATTGCCAGATCAGCTCGTCGCGCCGCTTCTTCTCGGTGATCTCCAGAAACTGCGCCACATAACGGAATATGTCACCATCATCATTCCTGATGAGGCTGATGGTGACATAACTGGCGAACAGCTCACCATCCTTCCTCCGGTCCCACACTTCGCCTTGCCAGTAACCATCGACGGTCACCGCCTTCCACATCTCCTGATAAAACGAGTGATCATGAAAATTGGACCGCAGAATTCCGTGATCCCTGCCGTGCAATTCATCGAGGGTGTAACCGGTAATGCGGGTGAACGCCGGATTGATGTCGACGATAAGTTTGTTCTCGTCGGTCACCATGACCGCTTCGCTGCTTGACCGGTAGATCGCCGCGGCCAGTTTCGTGGATTCTTCCAGGCGCTTGCGTCCGGAAATGTCCCGCACAATGGCGCAATTGAACTCATTGTTGCGGTACGAGAAATAGTTGATGGTCATTTCCACCGGAATTATGCGTCCACTCTTCGAAAGCAGCTGGGTTTCCAGGGTAAACGAATCGCGCGTCTTCGCCTTTTCCCACTGTTCCCGCCATGATTCTTCGCTGAAAGCGGGATCGATGTCCCGCATTCGATAGTGCCGCAGTTCCTCGGTCGAACACTCCAGCGTCCGGCCGGCAGATTCATTGGCATACACGACTCTGGCTTCCGGATCGAACCACAATACGCCGTCCCCGAGGCGATCAAAGGCTAGCTGCAAAAACTCTGCCTTCGGCAGAGCGTTGTCCCCACAGATAGCTGGCGCTTTCATGTCTTGTGGCCTCACCGATTTGGCGTGAATGAGATGGGAGGGATCGATGTGATTATGTATTTTGCTTCCTGCTGCGAGGCTTTCCGGATGCTTCGGTTTGCATCGCGCGAAGATGCTCGACGATCTTGGTGAGATGGTTGGTCAGCATCCTGATGGTGGTGGGGCTCAACCTGAGAATGACGGAACGGTGGTCGTTGACCGCCACGACCTTTTCCACCATGCCTTCACTCACCAGGCTCGCCAGGTAGCGGCGCACCGTCGCTTGTGACGCAACATCCAGCAGCAACAATTGCTTCAGCGTCAGTGGACTATCCTGCTCCTGGTGATACCCTATCTCGATCAGAATGTCGAACTCCTTATAGGTTTTCACCCCCGGAAACTCACTCAGAACGGACTTGATCTCTTTATATTTCTCGAAGGTTGCCATAAGGTTGTTCTACATACGAATCGTTTTAAAAACGTAACGAGTTACGCGCCTTGGCGCAACAACTATCTGTGCGCAAAATGAGCACTAATATTTGACCATACTGCCCTGATATATATTCGCAAGGAACGTTTGCGTAAAGCACTCTCTATGCTACTGATCCCGCATGAATAACGGGGTCCCTGTCCGGTATAATTACACCATGTCTGAAAACCCTATTCTGGAAACTCACAAAGCACCCGTCCCTGCCCTGGAACTCCTCGCCCCGGCAAAAACCGCGGCCATCGGCCGCGAAGCCATTCTGCATGGTGCGGACGCGGTGTATATCGGCGGCCCATCGTTTGGCGCGCGCGACAAGGCGGGCAACGAGATGTGCGACATCGCCGGACTCGTCGAATTCGCGCACCGCTTCCACGCAAAAATCTACGTCACGCTCAACACCATCCTGCATGACGCTGAACTCGATGCGGCCCGCCAGCTGGCCTATGACTGTTACGACGCCGGGGTGGATGCGCTGATCGTACAGGACATGGGGCTGCTCGAACTTGACCTGCCGCCGATCGACCTGCATGCCTCGACCCAATGTGACATCCGCACGCCGGAGAAGGCGCGCTTTCTTGCCGACGTTGGCTTCTCGCAGCTCGTGCTGGCGCGCGAACTGACACTGGAAGAAATCAAGGCCGTGCGCGCCGCCGTCTCGCCGGACACCGTGCTCGAATACTTCATCCACGGCGCGCTGTGCGTGGCCTATTCCGGCCAGTGTTACATCAGCCACGCACACACCGGGCGTAGCGCGAATCGCGGCGATTGTTCGCAGGCGTGCCGTCTGCCTTATACCCTGCATGATGCGCAGGGGCGCGTGGTCGCATTCGAGAAACATTTGCTGTCGGTGAAGGACAACAACCAGAGCAACAACCTGCGCGCGCTGATCGACGCCGGGGTGCGCAGCTTCAAGATCGAGGGGCGCTACAAGGATGCACCCTATGTAAAGAACATCACCGGGCATTACCGGAAACTGCTCGATGCGATCCTGGACGAGCACCCCGAGCTCGCCGCAGCCTCCAGCGGCAAGACCCGCTTGCTGTTCACGCCCGATCCGGACAAGACCTTCCATCGCGGCGCGACGGATTATTTCGCGCGAGGCCGCAAGGCCGACATCGGTGCGTTCGACACCCCCACTTTCGCCGGCACCCGGCTCGGCACGGTCAGCAAGATCGGCCCGGACTGGTTTGAGATCGAAGCCGATACAACACTTGCCAACGGCGACGGCCTCAACTACCTGCACAAACGTGAGACAAAGGGTATTCGCGCGAACAGCGTCAAGCAGCTGGGCAAGGTATGGCGCGTGTGGCCAAACGAAAAAATTGCCGAATTGGCCGGGTTGCGGGTCGGTCTGGAGATCAACCGCAACAGCGACCATGCCTGGGAACAGGCGTTGACCAAAAAATCGGCCGAACGCCGCATCGGACTGAATGCGACATTCACGGAAAGTGCTGATGGCTTTGCGCTCACGCTGCAGGATGAGGACGGCATCGCCACAACCGCCCGCATCACCTGCGACAAACAACCGGCGCAGCGGCCGGAGGAAGCAGAGCAAAATGTGCGCGCGCAACTCGACCGCTTTGGTAATACCGATTTCCAATTGAACCAGATCGGGATCGAGTGGAGACAGCCTTGGTTCGTACCGGGTTCCGCCCTCAACAAGCTGCGCCGCGACGCCATGGAGCAACTCGAAGCCGTACGCCTCACCGCGTACGTCCGCCTGCGACGCAAGCCCGCAATAGAACCGCCCGTACCTTATCCGGAAACCTCGCTATCTTTCCTGGCCAACGTGTACAACGCGGCAGCGCGCAAATTCTATGAAAAACACGGCGTGAAACTCATTGCTGCCGCCTACGAAGCCCATCGGGAAGCCGGCGAGGTGCCGCTGATGATCACGCGCCACTGCATTCGCTATTCGCTGAGCCTGTGTCCGAAGCAGGCAAAAGGCGTGCTCGGCGTGCAAGGCCAGGTGCGCGCCGAACCGATGATGCTCGGCAACGGCAGCGAGAAACTGCGTCTGGAATTTGACTGCAGGAAGTGCGAAATGCATGTGATCGGGAAAGCGAAGAAGCACATCCTTAAAAGCGAGCCGCCATCGGCGGTGCCAGTCCGGTGGACCCCGTCCCGGTCCGCAGATGGCACCCGCACTTCGCGGCATGGTCGGACCTGAAAAATATTATTCTGGCAATACCTTCCTGTTTCTCTGCTAAACTTTCCTCTTCGTCGCACTTGTCACGGGTAGGTTTGACGTAGCGCCGCTCCACCTCGTGTGCCCGTCTGCCACCTCGTGAGTTCCCGACTGGGGCAAAGTGCGACGGCGGGTATCGTGTTAACGCGCTGCCACTACCAGTATGCAGGTTCTCGGATCAGTGAGGTACGAAAACCAACTCGCGCAGGCGGGTTGGCGGTGTCTTGCCACACACAGGCTGAAACGCAGCACGCCGTCATACCGGTATCGCGCCTCACGTCACAGCAGCGTCCATTTCAAACCTTCTCACGAAAGGGGGCAGTTATGGCGTATCTCGAACGACTCGACAGCATTCTCCGCGACATCGAACCCGTCGCTGTCATCATTGACTGCGGTGCAACACGCCGCAAAGCAGTATGCCGCATGACGCTATTTGGGCGGGGGGGACGAACATGACCCGTCCGCTGATAATGGGCGCTGTCACATATGCGCCAAAAGTAGTGACCATCTGGGATGGATTCAGGGAATATTTCCGGCGCCGCAATTTTGCCTTCGACTATCTGCTCTATTCCAACTACGAGCGCCAGGTCGAAGCACAATTCGACGGCACCATCGACATCGCGTGGAACTCGCCGCTCGCGTGGCTGCGCGCGCAGCGCATGGCCCGCGCACGAGGCCAGACGGTGCGTGCCGTGGCGATGCGCAATACGGACCGCGACCTCACCTCCGTGCTGGTGGTGCGCAACGATTCCGGCATTGCGGTACCGAAGGACTTGTACATGAAAACGGTAGGGTTCGGCGCGATCGATTCGCCACAGGCGAACCTCATTCCGCGTGACCATTTACGCACGCAAGGTCTGGTCGCCGGGTGCGACTACAAGGCGCGCCGTTTTGACGTGCTCAGCGGCAAGCATGGTAACCATACCGGCGGCGAGCGCGAAGCGGCGTGGGCGCTGATGACGGGCGAAATTGCCGCAGCATGGATGGTGGACGTCAACCACCTCGCATTCTCGCGCGAAGGACTCCTGCCCGCACACTCAACCCGCATCGTGGCCCGCACCGGCCCATACGACCACTGCAACTTTACGGAGAGCCCAGACGCTCCACGGGAACTGGTGGATCGCTTTACCGAGTTGCTGCTGGAAATGTCGTGGAACGATCCGGAAGTGCGCCCACTAATGGAACTGAAGGGCCTCAAGGCGTGGCACGCAGGACGCACCAGCGGCTATGCCCTGCTGGAACGCGCCGTCGCTGACGAGAAATTCTATGGAGCCGAGGGACACATTCTTGCTGCCGACTATCGACAGTAACAACCAGGGCGAAATGCAGGTACAGAATCGTTCGTCCGGCTGACTGCCCTAGTCGGAATCGTCCCACGCTCCACCGGCTTCATTCTCGCTCTGAAAACGGTGAATCTGACGCCGGTCGCGCTTGGTTGGACGCCCCTTGAAGACGGGCTGCGGTTGGGCCTTGAGCTGGGCAGCAACGGTTTCGCGCTGAATACGGCTGGCCTCGGTCTCGCGGTAGAGTTTCTGCGCCTCCGGCGCCGGGCCGCGCTTGTTGGACAACCCGAGTACTTCCACTTCGTAGCGGTACTGGCCGGCACGGATTTCCAGCATGTCGCCGGGGGCCACCGCCTTGGCGGGTTTGATTCGCACCGCGTTGACCAGCACCTTGCCGCTTTCCACTGCATCCGCGGCAAGACTGCGCGTCTTGAAGAAGCGCGCGGCCCAGAGCCACTTGTCGATGCGCAGCTTGCCGGATTCTTCGGTCATGCCGGTGAATATGGTCGGCGCGGTTGCGTGGCCTGTCTCAGTCCTGCTTCACGCAATCCACGAAGAAGCGGACTACGCCGTCCTCTTCCTCGGCGACCAGGCCGTGGATATCGGTCTCGAATCCCGGCAACTTCTGGTTCACGTCGCGCGCAAACTTGAGATAGTCCACGATGGTTTTATTGAAAATTTCGCCCGGAATCAGCAACGGAATGCCCGGCGGATACGGCGTCAGCAGCACGGCAGTGATGCGACCTTCGAGGTGGTCGATTTCCACGCGCTCGATTTCGTCATGCGCCATCTTCGCGAACGCATCGGACGGTTTCATCGCCGGCTGCATGTCGGACAGATACATCTCGGTCGTCATGCGCGCGACGTTATGCGTCTTGTAGGCATCGTGAATCTGCTGGCACAGGTCGCGCAGGCCGACGCGCTCGTAGCGCGGATACTTGGCCGCAAATTCCGGCAGGATGCGCCAGATCGGCTGGTTCTTGTCGTAGTCGTCCTTGAACTGCTGCAGCGCGGTGAGCAGCGTGTTCCAGCGCCCCTTGGTGATGCCGATGGTGAACATGATGAAGAACGAATACAGGCCGCACTTCTCGACGATGACGCCATGCTCGGCCAGATATTTGGTCACCATCGACGCCGGAATACCGGTATCGGCAAAGTCGCCATCCACGTCCAGCCCCGGCGTGATGATGGTCGCCTTGATCGGGTCGAGCATGTTGAAGCCTTCGGCCAGTGCCCCGAAGCCATGCCATTTGTCGGATGCCTTCAGTACCCAGTCTTCACGCGAGCCGATACCTTCCGCGGCAAGGTTGTCCGGCCCCCAGACCTTGAACCACCAGTCCTGGCCGAATTCCTCATCCACCTTGCGCATCGCGCGGCGGAAGTCCAGTGCCTCGACGATGGACTCTTCCACCAGCGCGGTTCCGCCCGGCGGTTCCATCATCGCCGCGGCCACATCGCACGACGCGATGATGGAATACTGCGGACTGGTCGACGTGTGCATCAGGTAAGCTTCGTTGAAGATATGCTTGTTCAGTTTGCGGCTGTCCGATTCGCGCACCAGGATCTGCGATGCCTGCGACAGCCCGGCCAGCAGCTTGTGCGTGGACTGCGTCGCGAAAATCATCGACTCCCGGGCACGCGGACGGTCCTTGCCGATGGCGTGCATGTCCTTGTAGAAGTCGTGAAACGCGGCATGCGGCAGCCAGGCTTCGTCGAAATGCAGCGTATCGATACGGCCGTCCAGCATGTCCTTCAGCATCTCGACGTTGTACACCACGCCGTCGTAGGTACTCTGCGTGATGGTCAGGATACGCGGCTTCGCGGTCTTGTCCTTGATGAACGGATTCGCGTCGATCTTCTTCCGGATGTTAGCCGGTTCAAACTCGGATTTCGGAATCGGCCCGATGATGCCGTAATGGTTGCGCGTCGGCGTGAGGAACACCGGCACTGCGCCGGTCATCATGATCGCATGCAGGATGGATTTGTGACAGTTGCGATCCACCACCACGATGTCGTCCGGCGCGACCATCGAATGCCACACGATCTTGTTCGACGTCGAGGTTCCATTGGTGACAAAGAACAGGTGATCCGAGTTGAAAATGCGCGCAGCATTGCGCTCGGACGCCGCGACCGGACCGGTATGGTCGAGCAGTTGGCCAAGTTCGTCCACGGCGTTGCACACGTCGGCACGCAGCATGTTTTCACCGAAGAACTGGTGGAACATCTGACCCACCGGCGACTTCAGGAACGCCACGCCGCCCGAGTGCCCCGGACAGTGCCACGAATACGAGCCGTCCTGCGCGTAATGGGTCAGCGCACGGAAGAACGGCGGCGCGAGCGAATCGAGATAGGATTTTGCCTCGCGGATGATGTGGCGCGCGACGAACTCCGGCGTGTCCTCGTGCATGTGGATGAACCCGTGCAGTTCACGCAGGACGTCATTCGGGATATGGCGCGAGGTGCGGGTCTCGCCGTACAGGTAAATGGGAATGTCGGCGTTGCGGAAACGAATCTCCGCGACGAAGGCGCGCAGGCTTTTCAGCGCGGCTTCAGTCTCTTCCTTGCTGCCGCCGCCGAATTCTTCATCGTCGATGGACAGCAAAAACGCCGACGCGCGGCTTTGCTGCTGTGCGAACGAAGTCAGGTCGCCGTAACTGGTCACCCCGAGCGTTTCCATACCCTCTTTTTCAATCGCTGCGGCAAGCGCGCGAATGCCGAGACCGCTGGCATTTTCGGAGCGGAAGTCTTCGTCGATGATGACGATGGGAAAGCGAAATCTCATGTTCAGTTCCTTGGGCATGACAGATGAAAAACCGCGCTTTTCGCGCAATCAACACGTTTCATGGTTACTTCAAATTTTATCGTCAATCCTGCGTCAGATGCGGGTTGACCAGGCTGTCGATCACTTCGTTCAGCACAATGCGGAACTGCTGCTCGTCGCAGCCCATCAGCACCGCGTCCTCCAGCGCATCCTGGCAAACCTGGCGAATCTCTTCGAGGTTCTGGCGCAGCACCTTGTTCTTTTCCACGCAGGCGATAACGTCCCCTTTGGGAGAACGCCAGACGATTTTCTTGTCGACGGACATGATTACATCTTCGGCAAGGTCACTCCGACCTGCCCCTGATACTTGCCGCCGCGGTCTTTATAGGACGTCTCGCAGACCTCGTCGGCCTCGAAGAACAGCACCTGCGCGACGCCTTCATTGGCGTAAATCTTCGCTGGCAGCGGCGTGGTATTGGAAAACTCCAGCGTCACGTAGCCTTCCCACTCCGGCTCGAACGGCGTCACATTGACGATGATGCCGCAGCGCGCATAGGTGGACTTACCGAGGCACACCGTCAGCACATTGCGCGGAATGCGGAAGTATTCCACCGTGCGCGCCAGCGCGAATGAGTTCGGCGGAATGATGCAGCAGTCGCCCTTCACGTTCACGAACGAATTCGAGTCAAAATTTTTCGGATCGACGATGGTGCTGTTGATGTTGGTGAACAGCTTGAATTCGTCGGAGCAGCGGATATCGTAGCCGTAGCTTGACGTGCCGTACGACACGATGCGCTTGCCGTCGTTTTCCTTGACCTGGCCCGGTTCGAACGGCTCGATCATGCCGTGCTGTTCCACCATGCGGCGGATCCATTTGTCTGACTTGATGCTCATCGCAATATCTTTTCCAAGAGGGCGTTACCCGATTTCGAGGGCGCGATTTTAAGTCAATTCGCCGCCGCTGCGTGCGATTTGCTAAAATCGGCGTCTTTACTGCATTCCGTCACGCTCATGGCTACCCGTAAAATCCTCGTCACTTCCGCCCTGCCCTATGCCAACGGCAGCATCCACCTTGGCCACCTGGTCGAATACATCCAGACCGACATCTGGGTGCGCTTCCAAAAAATGCGGGGCAACGAATGCCACTATGTCTGCGCCGATGACACCCATGGCACGCCGATCATGCTGCGCGCCGAGAAGGAAGGCATCACGCCGGAGCAACTGATTGCGCGCGTGTGGCAGGAACACTACGACGACTTCAGGGCGTTCCACGTCGAGTTCGACAACTACGGCTCGACCAACTCGGACGAGAACAAGGCCTGCGCCGAGGACATCTATCGCAAGCTCAAGGCAGCCGGGCTGATCGAAGTGCGTTCAATCGAGCAGTTCTTCGACCCGGTAAAGAACATGTTCCTGCCGGACCGCTTCATCAAGGGCGAGTGCCCCAAGTGCCACGCCAAGGATCAGTACGGCGACAACTGCGAAGTGTGCGGCGCGGCCTATGCGCCGACGGAGGTCATCAACCCGTATTCCGCCGTGTCCGGCGCGAAACCGGAATTGCGCAACTCTGACCACTACTTCTTCAAGTTGTCCGCCGAAACCTGCCAAAAATTCCTGCGCCAGTGGACCAAGGGCGGCGCGCTGCAGCCGGAAGCCGCGAACAAGATGCAGGAATGGCTCGGCGCGGAAGATGAAAACAAGCTCACCGACTGGGACATCTCACGCGATGCCCCGTACTTCGGCTTCGAGATCCCGGATGCGCCGGGCAAGTATTTCTACGTCTGGCTGGACGCACCGGTCGGCTACATGGGCAGTTTCCGGCAATTGTGCGCGAAGAGCGGCATTGACTTCGACGCGTTCTGGAAACAAGGCTCGGATGCGGAGTTGTACCACTTCATCGGCAAGGACATCCTGTATTTCCACGCGCTGTTCTGGCCCGCAATGCTCCAGCACGCGGGCTTCCGCACACCGACCAAGCTGTTCGCGCACGGTTTCCTGACCGTGAACGGCGAGAAGATGTCCAAGTCGCGCGGCACCTTCATCACCGCGCGCAGCTATGTCGATCACGTCGGGAACACCGAGTACCTGCGTTACTACTATGCGGCCAAGCTCAACGGCACGATGGAAGACCTTGATCTGAATCTCGAGGATTTCGTCGCGAAGGTGAACAGCGATCTGATCGGCAAGTACATCAATATCGCGAGCCGGTGTGCTGGGTTCATCAGCAAGAAATTCGACGGCAAGTTAGGCAATTCCAACGCGGCTGCTACCGCCGAATTCCAGTCGACATTCTCTGGTGGCGAAATCGCACGCAGCTATGAAGCACGCGACTACAGCCGAGCCCTGCGCGAGATCATGCGCCTGGCCGACGTGGCTAATCAGTACATCGCCGAGAAACAGCCCTGGGCCCTGGCCAAGCAGGAAGGCAAGGACGCCGAACTACACGAGGTCTGTTCGACCGCGCTGACGCTGTTCCGCGACCTGACGCTATACCTGAAACCGGTGCTGCCGGAACTAGCCATGCAAGTCGAGCGGTTCCTGAACATCGAACCGCTGACATGGGCTCGCGCATGGCAGCCATTGCCGGCAGGGCACACTATCAACACCTACCAACACCTCGCCGCCCGCCTCGATCCCAAGCTGATCGAAGCAATGGTCGCTGCCAACAAGGAAAGCCTGAAATCCATGACTGAATCACATTCCGAGACGCGCCACGCCGAACATCAGCAACACGCCATCTCCCCCATCGCCGAAACCATCAGCATCGACGACTTCATGAAAGTCGATCTGCGCGTGGCACGCATCGCCAATGCAGAGCATGTGGAAGGCGCGGAGAAGTTGCTGAAGCTGACGCTGGACATCGGCGAGGAGAAACCGCGCACGGTGTTTGCCGGAATCAAGTCGGCCTACGACCCCGAGCAGTTGAAAGGTCGGCTGACGGTGATGGTCGCCAACCTCGCGCCGCGCAAGATGAAGTTCGGCATGTCCGAGGGCATGGTGCTGGCCGCTTCCGGCGAAACACCAGGGCTGTTCATCCTCAGCCCTGATGCAGGCGCGCAGCCCGGCATGCGCATCAAGTAAGCCACAATTCTTCGCCCCTCCCGTGAGGAACGCCCATCCCGGGCGTTCCTCACAGTCAGCACCCTTCAATGTACCGAGGCCAGGACGGCGCCTGGCATCCTGAACGCCCCGTTTTCGGATGACGTTCGCATCATCACCAGGTATTGACTACAATGCACGGCACGGATGTCCGTGACGGTCACTTGAATCAACTTGTTCCCGATACGAAAGGTAACGATTGATGCAACACCATCCCCCTGAATCTCGCCCTGACACCGTGCAAGTCGAGCAGACGAGGCTGCTCTATGCCCGCTTGCCGATGGCGATCACGTTCAACGTGCTGCTTGCGCTCTTTCTGGCGTACTCGCTGATCGACGTGATCGACCGTAGCAGGATTCTGGCCTGGCTCGGCATCCTGGGCGCCGCGCTGCTGTTCCGAACCGCGCTGACAGTAGCCTGGCGGCGCAGCGGCGCAGCGGCCGGCGAGTGTCCTCCTTATTGGATCAAGAGCTTCCAGGTCGGCACCACCGCGACCGGCCTTGCCTGGGGCATCGGCGCAGCCCTGCTGTTTCCGGTAAATGACCTGTTGCACCAGGTGCTGCTTTCATTTGTGCTGGCCGGCTTGTCCGCAGGTGCAATTACGTCACTGGCGGTCGACCGAATCTCCACGTTTGGCTTCCTGATACCCATCCTGCTGCCACTGACCGGATTATTCATCATCGAAGGCAGCGCCCACACCACCGCGATGGGCATAATGACAGCGCTATTCTTGGTCTTTATCGCATCGAATGCCGTCTATGCCGGCCGGAGCCAGCTCGAAAATTTCCGTTTGCGCCTCAAGGCAATCGAACAGGAGCAGGTGCTGCGCCAAAGCGAGGCGCGCCTGAACCGGGCTCAGCATAGTGCCCACGTCGGCAACTGGGAACTGGATCTGGTCAATAACAAGTTGCACTGGTCCGACGAAATCTTCCGCATCTTCGAACTCGACCAGGCCGAATTTGAGCCGTCCTACGAGGCATTTCTTAATGCCGTTCACCCGGACGACCGTGACCGGGTCAACCAGGCCTACACCGACTCGCTTACCAGTCGCACGCCGCCCGACATCGTCCATCGGCTGCAATTCCCCGGAGGCCGCATCAAGTATGTGCGCGAGCACTACGAAACCGAGTTCAACAGCGACGACAAACCAATCCGCTCGATCGGGACCGTACAAGACATCACCCAGCAGCAGCTCGCCGAGAATATCCTGCGCGAGAGCCAAGCCCGCTACCGTGCACTTACCTACAGCGCCAGCGATGCCATCGTCACGGCGGACCGCACAGAAAAGATTGTCGGCTGGAACCGCGGCGCAGAGGCTATTTTTGGCTACACGGAGGCGGAGGTCATCGGCCAGCATGTGACGATGCTGATGCCGCCACGTTACCGAGCGCAGCACTTGGCGGCGGTGGCGCGCGTGCTCGCGGGAGCCCAGCCGCGCATCAGCGGCACTGGCCCGATTGAACTGGCCGGAGTGCGCAAGGATGGCAGTGAATTTCCACTGGAAATGTCGCTCGCACAGTGGGAGAGCGGCACGGACAAGTTCTTCACCGGCATTATCCGCGACATCAGTGAACGCAAGAAGGATGAACTGGCGTTGAAAGAGAGCGAAGCTCGCTTCCGCTTCATGCTCGAAAACAGCCCGATTGCCGCATGCATTACCAGGATCGCAACCGGCGAAGTGGTGTTTGCCAACCAGAGCTATGCTACCTTGGTCGGTTCTACGCTGGATAAAGTGATTGGAATTAACCCGGAACAGTATTATCCGAGCCGACAGGATTATGCCGAAGTCATCGCCCAGCTTCAGAAAGGAAGGCGGGTCACCAACAAGCTGGTCGAGCTGCTGGT
>DASSQR010000036.1:0-27356 GCA_035702405.1 Gallionella sp.
GTCGACTGCCGAACAGTTTGTCTGACGACCATAGCGAGTTGGTCCCACTCCTTCCCATCCCGAACAGGACAGTGAAACGACTCCGCGCCGATGATAGTGTGGTCCTTCCATGTGAAAGTAGGTCATCGTCAGACTCCTTACAAAGCAAACCCCTCCCGGATCCCGGTGAGGGGTTTTTGCTTTTGCAGGGTTCGAACGTGCATTGAGCCCACTTGAAATTGAACTCGGAACTTGACCGCATTGCAGCAGCTATGCGATCCATGAACAGTATGAGCTTTTATGGCATGGCCGCGGCCTTAATTCGATTTATATCTGTGTGCTTCCTTCGCAAGCGGCTATCCCCGCTACAAGCTCAGGGCAGGCGTCAGACTCCTTGCAAAGCAAACTTCATCACCGCAGCTTTCTCAGAAGTATGCCGTCATTCGTTCTCAAGTTTCGGACCCAAAAAAACGCCCCGCATGGAAGCGGGGCGTTTGGGATTGCAGGAACTGCCCGGTGCTACTTGTATCGGCGCAGTTCAGGCGGAGTGTCGTCGTGATCGCCATGCGGTTTTTGCTCGTAGACTTTCATGAACACTTCGCGTTCGTTATGCTTGGTGGGATGCTCTGGAATATCCATGTTGTGGCACGTGGTGTCTTCGCAATAGTAAATAATCTTGCGCCCCACGTTATGCAACAGGCTGTGATCGAGTTCAAACCCCTGTTCGATTAACGCCTTTTCCAACCCTTCGAGAGTGTAATTGGCCAAGCTGTAGGAGACCCGCAACGTGTCCGGGTTCTCACCGTATTCAACCTTGCAGTCAGGCAGGCCGGACAACACTTTGTAGGCGCGCGCAAGCTGTCCCGCCGGTTCAGCGTTGAACACGATATCACGTTGTTTGTGCAGCTCGAATGGGTTAATCATCTTGCCCTCCTTAGGCAAATGTTATCTGCCATGCAATATTTGCATCCCCTTCAGCAGATTCAATGCCTGATTCAGCTGGTAGTCATTCTTGGTGCCGAATTCAGTCGGTGCTGCCTTGGTAGACTCTCCCTTATTGGCGGGAGTTGCAGGCTGATTCTTGGCGGCGTTTTCAGGTTTTTCCTCCGCTGGACGATCGTTAGACAAATGTTTGTCCAAATCTGCTTCACGCAAACGGAAAGATTTATCCATGCCGGAAGTGGAAGGATCTTCCACCTGGATGTCAGGGACGATGCCCTTGGCCTGGATCGAGCGACCGCCCGGCGTGTAATAGCGCGCGGTGGTCAGCTTGATCGCAGTGTTGTTGCCAAGCGGCAGGACTGTCTGCACCGAGCCCTTGCCGAAAGTTTGCGTGCCCATGATGACTGCACGCTTGTGATCCTGCAGTGCGCCGGCAACGATCTCGGACGCCGATGCGGAGCCCCCGTTTACCAGAACTACCAGCGGGACCGTTTTGATCGACTCGGGCAGACGCTTCAGATAATCGGTCTTGCCGTCGCCGCGCAGATAATTTTCGGGGCTGGCTGTCAGGCGCATCTTGGCGTCTTCAGTACGGCCTTCGGTATAGACCACCAGTGCATCTTTGGCGAGGAATGCAGCCGACACTCCGACCGCACCGGTCAGCAAGCCTCCCGGATCATTGCGCAAGTCAAGCACCAGTCCTTTCAGCGGTCCCTGATTCTGTTTGATCAGATTCTCGAGCGCCGTAGCCAGGTTTTCGCCGGTATGTTCCTGGAACTGGGTGATGCGCACAAAGCCAAAGCCGGGCTCGATCAGCTTGGATTTTACGCTCTGTACCTTGATTACCGCGCGGGTCAGTGTGACGATGATTGGCTTGGGTTCGTCCTTGCGGATGATGGTTAGCACGATCTTGCTGCCGGGCTTGCCGCGCATGCGCTTCACTGCATCGTTCAGGGTCATGCCCTTGACGAGGGTGTCGTCCAGTTTGACGATCAGATCGCCGCTCTTGATGCCGGCGTGGTAGGCAGGGGTGTCTTCGATCGGCGAAATGACCTTGACCAAGCCGTCTTCCATACCGACTTCAATGCCAAGGCCGCCGAACTCACCCTGGGTGCCGACCTGCAGTTCCTTGAAAGCTTCCGCATCCAGATAGGCGGAATGCGGATCCAGGCCGCTCAACATGCCGTTGATGGCTTCGGTGATCAGTTTTTTGTCGGTGACCGGCTCCACATAGTCGCTCTTGATGCGGCCGAATACTTCGCTGAAAGCGCGCAGTTCCTCGATAGGCAAAGGCGCGACGGCGGCTTCTTTCTCGGCCTGCGCCGCGAAATGCAGGCTCATGGAGACGCCCGCAACAAGACCCAAACCAACCAAACCAGCTTTTTCTAGAAAACGCATAATTCCCTCAAAGTTATTTTGCTGCCAGCCACTTCATCGGATCAAGTGGTTTACTCTCATGGCGCAGTTCAAAGTATAAACCGGAATCTTCATTGCCGCCGCTGTTCCCGACAGTGGCGATGGTATCGCCGCCGCGCAACACGTCGCCAACTTGTTTGTAGAGTGTCTCATTGTTGCCGTACAGGCTCATGTAGCCGTTCCCGTGGTCCACGATGAGCAGGTTGCCGAACCCGCGCAGCCAGTCGGCGAACACCACCCGGCCGGAGGCAATCGCCTTGACCGGCTGGCCGTTGGCGGCCTTCAGGAACAGCCCCTTCCAGAGCACTGTGCTGTCTGGCCGCGGCGTGCCGAAGCGGTTAGCGAGTTCGCCGCGCACCGGTAGGGTGAGCTTGCCCTTCAGCTGCGCGAATGGGCTACCATCAAAGCGATCATCGGGCAAATTGTCATTGCGGAACAATGCGCGGGATTTCGGTCGCGCAAGCATCCTTGTCAGCCTTTCAACCAACTGGGCGAGCCTGCTTTCGTTGCGTTGCAGGCGGGTGATCTCACGTCGTTGCTGGCGCAGTTGTTGGGAGATTTTGGTCAGCGTTTGCTGCCGTACGTGCTGGTCGTTTTCCAGCGAGCGTTTTTGCGTGGCTTCTTCTGCTCGCAGGGAGGCAAGTTGTGCGCGTTGCTGACTGGTGGCGCTGCTGATGGCATCGAGATCGGCGAGATTGGCGCGCAGTGCGGTCACCTGTGCGGCGCGGTCGCGAGCGATGTATTGGTAATAGGTGACATCGCGCGCGAGTTGGTTGGGGTTCTGGTTATTCAGCAGCAGCTTCAGGTATTCCTGTTGCCCGCCGAGATATTGCTGATGCAAAAGTTTGCCGAGCGAGCGCTGTTGCACGGAAATCCGGTCGCGCAACTGTTGCTCCTGCATTCGCAGTTCGCCGAGCCTGGCGTCGGTTGCGCGTTGCTGCGCTCCAAGTTCGGCCAGCCGGCGGTTACTGTTGCTGATGGCCCGTTCGGATTCGCGCAAGGCATCAACTGCTTCGGACTTCGACTCGTTGGTCTTTTCAAGTTCATGCTGCATGTCGGTGATGCGCCGGCGCAGATTGTCGAGCTCTTCCTGCTTGCCAGCAAAGGCCGGACTGACCACGAGCAAGCAGCACAGGAGGGACGGCAATAAGCGCGCGAGCGGGATCACTGTAGCTGTATCAAACTGTGTCCAGTCATTTCCGCGGGTTGCGGCAGGCCCATCATCGCCAGCAGGGTTGGCGCCAGATCGCGCAACGCGCCGGTTTCCGCAAGTTTGGCGTTACGCCCGATATACAGGAACGGCACCGGATTCAGGGTGTGTGCGGTGTGCGCCTGCTGCGTGGTGCGATCCACCATCTGCTCGGCATTGCCGTGGTCGGAGGTAATCAGCACCTCGCCGCCGATGGACTGCATGGCTGCCACCACGCGTCCGATGCAACTATCCAGTGCTTCGACGGCCCTGGTTGCAGCTTCCATCTTACCGGTATGCCCGACCATGTCGCCATTGGCGAAGTTGCAGATGATTGCGTGGTATTTGCGACTCAGTATGGCCACTTCGAGTTTGTCAGCCACCTCGAAGACACTCATTTCCGGCTGCAGGTCGTAGGTGGCGACCTTCGGCGACGGCACCAGAATGCGGTCTTCGCCCGGGTAGGGCGGCTCCTTGCCGCCGCTGAAAAAATAAGTCACATGCGCATATTTTTCCGTCTCGGCTATGCGCAACTGGTTCAGACCGAGGTTAGAAATGTATTCGCCGAAACCGTTGTGGATGTCTTCGGGCGCGAAGGCGCAGGGAAGCTGGAAATCTTCGCCATAGCTGCTCAGCGTGACAAAACTCGCCAGCTTCGGCCAGCGGGCACGCGAAAAGCTGCTGAATGCCGCATCGGTCAGCGCGCGCGTGATTTCGCGCGCGCGATCGGCACGGAAATTCATGAACACGGCGACATCACCATCCTGCATGGTGGCTGGCGAAGTACCCGCAGCGGCGATGGCTGTGGGTTTGACGAATTCGTCGGATTCGCCGCGCGCATAGGCCTGTTCCAACGCCATCAAGGCATCCGGCG
This sequence comes from Gallionella sp., assembly GCA_035702405.1. Classification (GTDB taxonomy): domain Bacteria; phylum Pseudomonadota; class Gammaproteobacteria; order Burkholderiales; family Gallionellaceae; genus Gallionella. The sequence goes on from DASSQR010000036.1 coordinate 4,401, forward strand.
CGCTGAATGCGGCACGGCCTTCGGTGAGCAATTCGTAAGCCGGTTGCACGCGCTCCCAGCGATTGTCCCGGTCCATCGCGTAATAGCGCCCCGTGATGCTGGCAATCTGACCGACGCCCAAGGCCGCGCATTTGTCCTGCACCAACTGCAGCGATTGTGCGGCGCTCTTGGGCGGCGTGTCGCGCCCGTCCAGGAATGCATGCAGGTAAATTTTTTGCAGACCGGCGCGTGCCGCCAGTTCCAGCATCGCAACGATATGATTCTCGTGGCTATGCACCCCACCCGGGGATAGCAGGCCCATGATGTGCAGCGCACTGCCGTTCCGCTTGGCCAGGTCGACGGCATTGGTCAACGCGGGATTAGTAAAAAAACTGCCATCCTCGATGGCGACGTCGACACGGCTAAGGTCTTGATATACCACGCGTCCTGCGCCAATATTGAGATGGCCGACTTCGGAGTTGCCCATCTGCTGGCTCGGCAGGCCGACATGCTTTTCCGAGGCATTGATCAGGGTGTGCGGATAATCATGCCAGAGCCGATCCCAGTTTGGTTTGCGGGCAGCTGCGATGGCATTGGCATCGGTTTCTTCGCGATAGCCGAAACCGTCCAGAATAAGCAGCAAGACAGGAGTGATGTTCATTGATGTAGAATAAACGCGGCTATATTATTTTAGACCGCGTATTTTAGCTGAATTAGCCCAGCTTCGTGCGCCAGCCAAGCGCGGCAATTTAAGGAGTGAAAGTGATCATGTCAGGTAAGTTAATTGATAACGAAGCAGATATCCAGCAGGCTGCCCAGGCGATCAAAGCCATCGCGCACCCGTTGCGGCTAAAGATTTTGTGCGTGCTGGGAGACCAGGAAATCAGCGTGCAGGATATCGTGGAGCAGGTCGGCACCTCGCAGAGCAATATTTCCCAGCACTTGGCGATATTGCGTGACAAGGGTGTATTGGCCACGCGCAAGGATGCCAACCGGGTGTTCTACCGGATCGGCGATTTGCGTACGCTCAAACTGGTCGGGATGATGCGCGACGTGTTTTGCACCGTCTAGACTTGTTTTTTTTTGAATATCAGCATATCCTAATATAACTGAAAATTAGATGGGGTATTGCAGTGAAAAAACTTTTATTGATTTGTTCTCTGCTGCTGAATGTTCAAACCGGGCAAGCTGCCGAGCAGCTTGCTGTCGCGCCGGCTCAGTACCGCGAGGTGGCGCAAACCTATAGTGCCGAGGGCCTGGTGGAGGCCACGCGGCAATCGACCGTGTCCGCTCAAATCGGCGGACGCGTCAAGGAAATCCTGTTTGACGTGGGCGATCACGTCAGCAAGGGACAGGTCATTGTGCGCATCGACGAGCGCGAGGCGGCCCAAGCGGTAGCGGGGAGCCAGGCGCAGGTGATGCAGGCGCAGGCCAACATGCAGAACGCCAAGGCGACATACGAACGCGCCAAGCAGCTGTTTGCGCAGAAGTTCATCAGCCAGGCGGCGCTCGACAAGGCTCAGGCGGACTACAAGATCGCTCTCGCACAGGCCGCCGCCAGCCAGGCGGGGGCAAGCCAAGCCAGTCTGGCACACGGCTACACGGCCGTGACTGCACCCTACAGCGGCGTGGTCTCGGCACGCCAGGTGGAACTTGGCGAAATGGTCATGCCGGGCAAACCGCTGATGACTGGCTTCGACCCAGGCGAGATGCGCGTCATCGTGAGCGTGCCGCAATACAAACTGGCCGAGATCGGGCAGCGTCCCCAAGTGATGGTGGAAGTGCCGTCCCTGAACCGCTGGATCAAGGCAGCGTCCACGACGGTGCAGCCGATGGCCGATGCCCGCACCCACAGCACGCAGGTCCGTATCAATCTGCCCGCCAATGAGCCGGGCGTGTATCCCGGCATGTTCGTGCGCGCGCATTTCGTTACCGGCAAGGTCAGCAAGCTGGTGATTCCCGCCAGCGCCGTGCTGCGTCGCAGCGAGGTCGTGGCGGTCTATGTCGTGGATGACAAGGGCGGCGTGAAATTGCGCCAGGTGCGCGTCGGCGATGCGAACATCGACGGTGATGTGGAAGTGCTCGCCGGCCTGAATCCGGGCGAAAAAGTGGCTCTCGATCCGGTCAAGGCCGGCATGCTGAGCACAAAACAAAGATAACAACGCTGCGCCGCCGCTATCAGCATCAGGCTTGCTTGATGGCGGCTTTTCGCCACCGCAATCTGGGAAAAAATCATGGGTATTTCAGGACGCATTGCCAAATTATTTCTGCATTCGCAGATGACGCCGCTGTTGGCCTTGGTCGCCATGCTGCTGGGGTTGTTCGCCGTGTTGGTGACGCCGCGCGAGGAAGAGCCGCAGATCAACGTCACCATGGCCAACGTGATGATCGCCTATCCCGGCGCATCGGTGCGGGATGTGGTGCAAACCGTGGCAACGCCGGCCGAACAGGTTCTGGCGCAAATCTCCGGCGTGGATCACGTCTATTCGGTCACCCAGCCCGGCATGGCGATTATTACCGTGCAGTTCAAGGTCGGCGAAGAGCGCGTACCCTCGCTGGTCAAACTGTATGACGTGGTCAATTCCCACTCCGACTGGCTGCCGCCGACGCTGGGCGTGGCCAAGCCGATCATCAAGGCCAAGGGCATCGACGACGTTCCCGTGGTCGCGTTTACCTTATGGCGCGAGCAGGCCGCCGGCGGCGGAGTGGAGCTGTCGCAGGTCGCGCATGCCATCGAAGCGGAACTGAAACGCGAGCCCGGTACGCGCGAAGTGAATACGCTAGGTACCACGCAACGCATGGTGCGGGTGCTGCTCAATCCGGAAAGCCTGAATGCCTATCACCTTTCCGTGCAGGATGTGCGCGGCGCATTGCAGTCTGCCAATGTGTCGCAAAACTCCGGCAACCTGGTGCAGAACAACCGCGAAGTGCTGGTGCAGACCGGCAGCTTTCTGAGCAATGCCGATGAAGTCCGACAACTGGTCGTCGGCGTCTCGGACGGCAAGCCGGTGTTCCTGCGCGATATCGCCGAGGTGCAGGATGGCGCGGATCAGCCCAGCAGCTATGTGTGGCTCGGTACCGGTCCGGCCGCGTCCGACAAGCAGGTCAAGGCCAAGGGGGAATTCACCGCAGTGACCGTGGCGGTGACCAAGAAACCGGGCTCGAATGCCGTGCAGATTGCGGATCGCCTGTTGAAGCGCGTCAATGAGCTCAAGGGTAGCGTGATTCCCGATGACGTGCAGGTGACAGTCACGCGCAATTACGGCGAAACCGCCAACGACAAGGCGATGAAGCTGATCAAGAAGCTGCTGTTCGCTACCTTCGCCGTAGTCGCGTTGGTATGGTTTACGATGGGCCGGCGCGAGGCTTTGGTGGTCGGCATTGCCGTGTTGCTTACGCTCGCGGCGACGCTGTTTGCCTCGTGGGCGTGGGGCTTTACGCTGAACCGGGTGTCGCTGTTCGCGCTGATCTTTTCCATCGGGATTCTGGTGGACGACGCGATCGTCGTGGTGGAAAACATTCATCGTCGACGTGCGCTCGCAAGCCATCAGCCGCTGTCGGAAATCATTCCGGAAGCGGTGGACGAAGTCGGCAGCCCGACCATTCTTGCCACCCTGACGGTGATCGCTGCCTTGTTGCCGATGGCCTTCGTCAGCGGCCTGATGGGCCCGTACATGAGCCCGATCCCGATCAACGCGAGCATGGGCATGCTGATTTCGCTGGCGGTCGCGTTCATCATCACCCCGTGGCTGGCGTTGCGCTTTGCCGGCGCACATCACGAGGCAGTGAAGGACGAGCACGATTCGGCGGTGAGCCGTTTCTTCCGTACGCGCCTCGGCCCGTTCCTGAACGGCGAACACGGAAAGCCGGCACGGCGCAAACTTTGGCTCGCGATTTTCGGCGGTCTGTTTCTCGCGGTGTCACTGGGCGTGGTGAAGCTGGTGATTCTGAAAATGCTGCCATTCGACAACAAGTCTGAATTCCAGATCGTGGTGGACATGCCGACGGGTACTGCCTTGGAACAGACCACTGCGGTGCTGCATGAAATCGGCGGCTACCTCGCGACCGTGCCGGAAGTGACCGATTATGAAGCCTATGCGGGCACGGCCTCACCGATCAATTTCAATGGCCTGGTGCGCCAGTATTATTTGCGCAGTGCGACCGAACAAGGTGATATTCAGGTGAATCTGCGCGATAAACATTTGCGCGATCGCAGCAGTCACGAGATCGCGACTGCCGTGCTGGGGCCGGTGCAGCAGATTGCCAAGGCCTGGGGCGCGAAGGTGAAGGTGGTCGAAGTGCCGCCCGGACCGCCGGTGATGTCACCGCTCGTGGCCGAAATCTACGGGCCGGATTATGAGGGCGCGCGCAAGGTGGCCGGCAAGGTGCGCGCGGAATTTGCCAAGACCAAAGACATCGTGGGCATCGACGACACCGTGACCGAGGCCGCGCCCAAACTGCTGCTGCATGTACTGCAAAGCAAGGCTGCGCTGCTGGGCGTGGCGCCCGGCGACATCGTGGACGTGATCGGCGTGGCGCTGTCGGGCCAGGATGTCGCATCCCTGCATGACGTGAGCGCAAAGTACGCGCCGCCATTGCGCCTGGAGCTGCCGGCCGAGCGCCGTAGCCGTATCGATGAAGTGCTCAAGCTCAAGGTGCGCGCCCGTGACGGGGTGCTGGTTCCGCTTTCCGAAGTGGTGCAGGTACGGCCGGTGGAGCGCGATTATCCGGTTTATCACAAGGATCTGTTGCCCGTGGTCTATGTGTTTGGCGACATGGCAGGCAAGCTGGACAGCCCGCTCTATGGTAGGTTCGAAATCAATGGCAAGGTGAGCGGCATGGCACTGGAGCAGGGCGGCGTGCTGGAGAGCCATTTCTTCAAGCAGCCGGATAACCCATATGCCAGCTATGCGCTGAAGTGGGATGGCGAGTGGCAGGTGACGTTCGAAACCTTCCGCGACATGGGCATTGCCTATGGCGTCGGCCTGATCCTGATCTATCTGCTGGTGGTGGCGCAGTTCAAGTCGTACTTGGTGCCGCTGATCATCATGGCGCCGATTCCGCTGACCATCATCGGCGTGATGCCTGGGCACGCGTTGCTCGGCGCCCAGTTTACGGCGACCTCGATGATCGGCATGATAGCGCTGGCCGGCATCATCGTGCGCAACTCGATTTTGCTGGTGGACTTCGTCAACCTGCAATTGCGCGATGGAGTTGATCTGCAGCACGCCGTGATCGCCGCAGCGGGTGCACGTGCCAAGCCGATCATCCTGACCGGTCTGGCGGCGATGCTGGGCGCGCTCTTTATTCTCGATGATCCAATTTTCAACGGACTGGCGATCTCCTTGATTTTTGGCATCCTCGTCTCCACCTTGCTGACATTGGTGGTGATTCCAGTGTTGTATTACGCCGCCCTCTACCGGAAATTCCGGCAGAATTGAATTTGTTTTTCAGGAGAGTTTCATGAACGCAGAACGCATTGTTCGAATTGTTGCAGGTAGTTTCGTATTGTTGTCGTTGGCGCTTGGCGTAGATGCGAGCCCGCTGTTTGTCAGCAATTACTTTCTGTTTTTTACCGCCTTTGTTGGCCTGAATTTGTTCCAGAGCGGTTTTACGAAGTTCTGCCCATTGGATAAGATCTTGGTGAAAATGGGCTTCAAGTGCAGTTCTTGCTAAGAACCGCAGCCTTGCCCTCATTTCGGCTGGCGCAGTTCAGCCTCGCCCACATCAGTCTGGCCCTGGTCGGACTGATGTGGGTTTTGCCTTTTCTGCACTACCGCCATCAATACCCGCTGACTACCTTCGACCAGGAATGGTGGAGTGCGCTGCTCGGCCTGCTGGCGCTGACGCTGCTGGCGGGCCGCAGTTTCTGGCAGCAGCCTGCCGTGCCGCGCATTGTGCAGCTGCCGGCCACGCTGATCGTGATCGTGCTGGTGCAATGGCTGTTGCACAAGGTGACCTATTTTGACCAGGCCCTGTTGTATGTGCTGTACCTGTTGTTTGCGCTATTGCTGATGGTACTCGGTGCGAGATTGCGGGAGCGCTTCGGATTGGACAGGCTGGCGCAGGTGCTGGCGATATTTCTGTTGATCGGCGCAGAATTCAGTGCGCTGATCGGTGTGCTGCAGCACTTCCGCTGGCATACGCCGCTGGATTCCGTCGTCGTGATGAAAGTGTCTGCGAGCGTGTTCGGCAACCTGGCGCAACCCAATCATTTTGCCAATTACATCGCACTCGGTTTGATCTCGCTCGGTTTGCTGCAACAACAGAAACAGCTCAGAGCGGGCACGGTCGTGCTGCTCGCGCTGCCGCTGCTGCTGGTGATGACCCTGAGCGGGTCGCGCAGTTCCTGGCTGTATTTGCTGATGATGAGCGGGCTGGCCTGGTGGTTTGCGCGGCGCGATGCAAGCCTGCGGCCGTTGGTGCGCTACAGCGTATTGCTGCTCGCGGGGTTTGGCCTCATGCATCTGGTGGTGCAGCTACCCTTCATGGCCGGCGCGGGTGTCAGCATCGATACGATGCACCGCCTGTTCGGCGAGGCTGGCACCAACAGCATCCGGTTCTATCTCTGGCGTGAAGCGTGCCTGATGTTCAGCCAGTCGCCGTGGATCGGAACCGGCGTCGGACAGTTTTCCTGGCAGCATTTTCAACTGGTGCCGGTGTTGCGCCCCGATAACATTTCCGGTCTGTACAACAATGCGCACAACCTCATTTTCCAGATCGCCGCGGAGATGGGGAGCGCAGGCCTGCTGGCGTTATTCGGCGCGCTGGGCGTGTGGTTTCGCGGCGTGCGCAAGCGGCATGCCTCGTCATTCGCGGCCACGCCGGAAGTTGCGCACTGGTGGGGTTATGCCGCGCTGGGAGTGCTGGCGATTCACAACCTGCTCGAATATCCACTGTGGTACGCCTATTTCATCGGCATTGGGGCGGTCTTGCTGGGGGCGCTGGACGAAACCCGGTATCGTCTGGAATTGCGTGACTCCGGACGGCTTGCCGTGTTTGCGGTAATCGCGTTGGGTCTCGTATCGCTGGTGCAACTGCGCACCGGCTATCAGCAACTTAGAGAGACGTTGATGCTGCGTCCGGTTCCCGGCCATGAAGCCGAAGCGGCGCAGCGCACCCGCAGCGGGCTCGTGGCGGCGCATGCAGGCACGCTGCTGACGCCCTACGCCGAACTGTTCATGAGTTCGCTGATCGAGGTGAACGATGAGCACCTGCAGGAAAAGCTGGCGATGAATACCCGGGTGTTGCATTTTGTTCCGAGCGGGACGGTAGCAAGCCGGCAGGCGTTGCTGCTGGCCCGGGCCAACCAGCCCGAGCAGGCCAGGGTCATCCTGGAGCAGGCCATCTGGTCCTATCCGGACGACGTGGATTTGCGCCCGCTGTCCGCGCTAGCCGAGAAAGACCCCGCACATTATGCAGCTCTGCTAGAATTCGCCCTCCAAAAGAAACAGGAGCATGCACGTGCAGTTCGTAGTTAGCAATTTGTTACCGATTTCCATCGCCATCCTGAGCGGCTTCATGCTGTTCTGGTCGTTCTTCGGCAATCGCATTCGCGGCATCAAGGAAGTGAATTGCACGGAAGCGATGCAACTCATCAACCACAAAAATGCGCTGGTGCTGGATGTGCGGGAGAGCAAGGAATACGACGGCGGCCATGTGTTGAATTCCAAACTGATTTCGCTCGGCAATCTCCGGGATCGGGTCGGCGAACTGGAAAAATACCGGGATCAACCCATCATCGTAATGTGCCGCAGCGGCAACCGTTCTGCGATGGCCTGCGCCATGCTGGGCAAGCAGGGATTTACCCAGGTTTACAATCTGGCCGGCGGCGTCATCGCCTGGCAGAAGGCCAACCTGCCGCTGAGGAAATGATGGCAAAGGTCCTGATGTACTGCACCGAGGTGTGCCCCTACTGCGTCCGCGCCGAACAGCTGCTGCAGCGCAAGGGCGTGCATGAGATTGAAAAAATTCGCGTTGATTTGCAGCCGGAATTGCGCGTGGCAATGACGGAAAAAACCGGGCGGCGCACCGTGCCGCAAATTTATATCGGCGACCACCACGTTGGCGGTTACGACGATCTGGCAGCCCTGGATCGCGCAGGCGGTCTCGATGAACTTTTGAAAAAATAATCCTAATCAGGGAGTAAATGGCATGACCGAAGCAGCACAAGAAAACACCCAGCCGACATTCAACATCGAAAAACTCTATGTGAAGGACGTCTCGCTTGAGATTCCGAATGCACCGCAGATTTTCCTGACGCAAGAATCGCCGCAAATCGAGGTGCAGTTGCACAGCCAGGGCGATGCCGTTGAAGACGGCGTTTACGAAGTGGTGGTGACAACGACGGTAACCGCCAAGGTTGGCGAGAAAGTCATGTTCCTGATCGAGGCCAAGCAGGCCGGCATTTTCCAGATTCGCGGTGTGCCGAATGAAGAGATGGAGCCGATCCTCGCCGTGGTGTGCCCGAACATCCTGTTCCCGTATTTGCGCGAACTGGTGTCGGAAATGGCCGTACGCGCGGGCTTTGCGCCCGTGCTGCTGAACCCGATCAATTTCGACATGCTGTACCAGCAGCAGAAGCAGCAACAGGCACAAACGGCGGCTGCGGCGACGACGCACTGATGAAACGCTCCGGCCTGTTCCGTCTGATCACTTTGTGCGCGCTGCTTGGCAGCGCGGCAATGGTGTACGCGGTGGATTATGTGTCGGTTGGCGAAAGCAGCGCGATCCTTTACGACGCCCCCTCGCTGCAGGGCAAAAAACTGTTCGTGATCAATCGCTACACCCCGCTGGAGCAGGTGGTCACGCTGGACAACTGGGTCAAGGTGCGCGACCGGTCCGGTTCACTGTACTGGGTGGAGAAGCGCGTTCTGAGCAACACCCGTTATCTGGTTGCACTGCCGCCGTTGCTGGATGTGCGAGCCGAACCGGACGCCGGTGCGCCGCGCGTGTTCCAAGTGCGCCAGAATGTCGCGCTGGAACGTGTCGAATCGACCGGTACCGGCTGGGTCAAGGTGCGCCATCGCGACGGTGATACGGGCTACGTGCGCACCAGCGAAGTATGGGGCGAGTGATTTCGTCCTCCTTGCCTGAGTCGAAGCGCGATTGCCTGGGGGCGCAAGTAATCGCGCCCGTTTTGTATGAATCAGGGTGCGAGCAGGCGCACCCGCACGGTCAATGAATATTACCGTTATCGGTGCGGGCGCCTGGGGTACCGCGCTCGCCATCAGCCTGTCCGCCCATCATCGCGTTACGCTGTGGGCACGTGACGCCGCGCAAATCGAGACTATGCGCGCCACGCGCTGCAATCAGCGCTACCTGCCGGATTTTCCCCTTCCCGAAACTCTTGAGCTGAACGCCGATTTTGGCGGTGCGTTGGTGGCTGCTGACTTGGCGATCATCGCTGTACCGACGGCCGCATTGCGCGAGACTCTGCAACAGCTGGCGCTAGTGCAACGACGCTCCGGATTCAGCCCTGGTTTTGGCGTGGTGTGGCTGTGCAAGGGCTTCGAAGCCGAGACCGCACAATTGCCACATCAGGTGGTGGCCGAGGAGTTGCCGCAGGGCGTGCCGTGCGCGGCATTGTCCGGCCCCAGTTTTGCGCAGGAAGTCGCGCGCGGCTTGCCGGCCGCTCTGACGCTCGCATCCACGGACGAGCAGTTTGCGCTGGCTACCGCGCACGCGCTGCATCATGCGCGGCTGCGCATTTACGCCAGCACCGACGTGATCGGCGTGGAAGTCGGTGGCGCGGTGAAAAACGTGATGGCGATTGCTGCCGGCATTTCCGATGGCATGGGCTTCGGCTTTAACGCCCGCGCGGCGCTGCTGACTCGCGGGCTCGCGGAAATCACGCGGCTCGGCCTGAAACTGGGCGGACGCCCGGAAACGCTCGGCGGCCTGTCCGGCGCGGGCGATCTGATTCTCACCTGCACTGGCGACCTGTCGCGCAACCGCCAGGTCGGCCTGCTGCTGGCGCAGCAGATCGAGTTGCCGGAAATCCTGCAACGGCTCGGTCACGTGGCCGAGGGAGTCTATACCGTACGCGAAGTGCATCGCCTCGCGCAACGGCTCGATGTCTCGATGCCGATCAGCACCGCCGTCTATCGCATCCTCTACGAACATGTGCCGCCCGCCGAGGCGGTCGCGGAGTTGCTGAATCGGGCGCCGAACGTGGAATTCAGTCAGTAAAGAGGTGGGAACGACCGGAAGCTTTGCTGGGTTTCCTAAAGCGGTGCCTGGTTCGCCGGGTGCAAATGCACGGCCAGCCAGATTGCTCCCTGCGAGGTGCGTTCCACGGTATGCGGCGTGCCCGCGGGCAGGAAGAGGTAGTCACCGGATTTCAGCGCGGTGGTCTCGCCGGCAACTTTGAGGACAGCCTCTCCCTGCAGGAGTATCACCCATTCATCCTGCGACTGGACATACTCGCACGGAGTAATGTCCGCAGAACTTACGATGCGCTCAATAACCAGATTCTTGTGACCCAATAGCTGCTCGAACCGTTCCCCTGTTTCGGGAGCGATGGCATCAACAAACAGATTTCCGGTTTGCATCTCCTGGTTTTCCGTTACAGGAAATTAATCGAACGCGGCGCCATGCTCTCGGCGAAGCGTCCTCCTCGAAATGGCATGAGCAAGTATGAGGCAATGCGAAGCGCGGTTTTCATGGTGCCCAACGTCGAGCTAAGGGGCGCGCCGAAGGCGCGTCCCAGCGACCGGAGGGAGCGAACTTGAGCGCGGGGTTAGGCTTCACTGACTACCTCCCGATTTTTAAATGCATACTGATAAGTGGCGTCTCCAATAACCATCGCACTTAGAGTGCCACCAACCACACCCGCACATGCCCAGGCAAACAGGTTAGCGCTCACAGAATGAGCACTTGGTGCCTCACTAAATGAAAACAATAGGCCAAAAACAAGACTCACTAATAACCCTGCTCCGCCGCCGATAGCACCCCGAATAAGCAAGCGTGGGTTGCTCCTTGTATAGCGAGAAAGAAAGTACCAATAACATATACCAGCTGCACTTGCCGGAATTGCACCAAATGGCAGAGACATGAACCAAGCAAGCCCAGACATTAAAAAAATGTCAAAAAACGATTGCACAAGATTCCATGGGCTAAGTTCTATGGTCCCTGTGAAAGGACCGCTGGCTGCAAGAAATACTCCTCCACCAATAAAGGTGCCAAGACCAATAAAGCGGAGAAGGATTGCTGACATGATTGTGTGGCCTAACGTGGAGCTAACGGGCGCGCCGACGGCGCGTCCCAGCGACCGAGGGGAGCGAATTTGAGCGCTGGGTTAGCGACCATGCTGAAGCTGAGAGAGCCAGAAATCAGCTCGCTCACTAGACAAAGGCTGCGTAAGCAGGGGATTCGCAAGCTCATGCAGTAACTCGCGAGCTTGCTCAGAAGCAAACCCAACATCATCTCGGCACTCCAGAGCGTTTGCCCAATTTTCGACCTCTGCGACTGAAAGAGAACCTTGTTTGTACAGCGACAAGACATGGTAAAAGTCCTTCGAGGTAAGACGTATTAATTCCGATTCACTGTCCCACGCGAAATCCACCAAGCGCGAGATGGCCTCGTGAATGGGCATTGTAACTTTGACTAAGGCGGTAAGTGTGGCAGTCCGGTTCATGGCCGCTGACGTGAAGGTAAGGGGCTGCGCTCTAGCGCAGCCCCAGCCCGAAGGGCGAGCTTGACCGCAGGGTTAGAGGTATTACTCTGAAACAGCAATTTTTGCCCCTAATGACTGCAAAGTGTTTATTAAGGCGCTGGCAGATTCGGCGCTAATTATATTGACCTCAAGAAGCTCCTTCTTCCTGATCCTGCGTGCTGCACGCTTTAGCTCAGTACCTTTAAGAGTTGTGCAGAGCCCGAGGCGATCGATGAACGATTTAAGCGACCAGTGGGTGTCCGCAACCCAACTACGATCCTCTGACCACGACTCAATCCGCAGTGTCGTCATACTTACCTCTAACGTGGAGCTACGGGGCCGCGCGCTTTTGCGCGGTCCCGCTTGAGCGCAGGATTAGGCATGAAACCTCCTTACAAGTGACTGGCAGGCTGCGGTGCCAAATTGTTTTGCCCAGGTAGTGGCTGCGTCAATCTCGGGCTGATGTCTTGCCAAAGCCTCTTTAGACCAATAGCTTCTTGACGCACCAATTGGGAGACTGTCAGTTTCTGACGCGATAGCGACAAAAGCTATAAAGTCAGGGTCATTATCCTCTACGGCGGCTTCATGTCGGAGTGCCGCAAGTTCTACCGCACCGTCAAGGAATGGTATTTCTCCACTAAGCATACCAAGCGCAACAGCGACAACTCGCTCGCGAACCGTGGCTATATGTTGCTCATTTGTGATTATTTCTGACATGAATACCTAACGCAAAGTAACCATCCTATTTGACGCAAAACATTGCATCAAGGTGATGGATAAAATATTTTCATTCATGTTAAAGCGGTTTCCAGTCAATCCGTTGCGATTTGTTGTGCCATCCTGAAAATGATTGAAAAACCATCATTTGGTTTCGCCATACAGGTTGCTTGATCAAGTGCGCGGAAAAAATTTGCTGGTGATGTTATAGCATCTGTGCTGAGCAGTTTGATGTCAACAGATTCTAAACTCTCATGGCTGCGCAGTATCGCCCTCGGACGCATTCATCAGCGCACCGGCAAACCCGCACTGCCGCCAAGCCTCGAACACCGCCACGGCGACGGTATTTGACAGGTTCAGGCTGCGGTTATCCGGCCGCATCGGCAGGCGTACGCGTTGCGAGGCCGGGAATTGGTCCAGCACTTCGGGCGGCAGGCCGCGGCTTTCGGGGCCGAACAGGAAGGCGTCGCCGGCACGATAAGTTCCGGCATGAAACGCGTGGCTGCCCTTGGTGGTTAGCGCGAATACGCGCGCTGGATCAAAGGCTGCGAGGCATTCCGGCAAAGTGTCATAGACCCGCAGTGTCGCAAATTCGTGGTAATCCAGACCGGCGCGCACCAGTTGTTTGTCCTCCAGCGTGAAGCCAAGCGGCCTGATCAGGTGCAACTGGCTGCCGGTGTTGGCGCACAGGCGGATGATGTTGCCGGTATTCGGCGGGATTTCCGGTTGGTACAGAATCACATGGAACATAAGGAACCTCGGCCACAGTCTAGCACGGTCGGAGTCCGGACGGTCTTGTCAGTGGCGGGGAAAACGGCTAACTTTCACTCATGCGGAAAAGGTGATGCCGCCATAACTTGCCGGAGTGAGAATTATGGAGCACCAGAAGAAAGCGCGCCTGGGAGATTTGCTGCTTCAGCAAAAACTCATTTCGGAAGATCAACTCAAGCTTGCCCTGGAACAGCAGCGTCGCAGCGGGCGCCGGCTGGGGCGCGTGTTGGTGGATAGCGGCGTTCTCACCGATGAGCAGATCGCCGAGACGCTCGCCCTGCAATTCAAAGTTCCTTACATCAACCTCAAGTACTACAACATCAAGCCCGACCTGGTAAAGCTGCTGCCGGAGAATCAGGCCCGGCGGCTGCGTGCGATCGTGCTGGAACCGCGTAATGGCGGATTGCTGGTCGGCATGGCCGATCCGACCGATTTGCTGGCCTTCGACGAGATTACGCGCCTGCTCAAGCGCAGCGTCGATGTGGCGATTGTCGCGGAAAGCGCGTTGCTGGAAACCCTTGATCGCAGTTACCGGCGCACCGAAGAAATCACCGGCCTGGCCCGCGCATTGAGCGCAGACATGGGCGAGACCTACGTCGATTTCGGTGCGCTGACGGAGACTGTGGCGACCGAAGAAGCGCCGGTGGTCAAGTTGCTGCAAACCATGTTCGACGATGCCACGCAGGTACGCGCTTCCGATATCCATATCGAGCCGCAGGAAGGGCGGCTGATGGTGAGGTTTCGCATTGATGGCGTGCTGCACCTGCAAATGGAAGCCGATAGCCGGATCGCGCCCGCGCTCGTGTTGCGCCTCAAACTGATGTCCGGCCTGGACATTTCCGAAAAGCGGCTGCCTCAGGACGGGCGCTTCAGGGTGCGGGTGCGCGGGGGTGGCGTGGATGTGCGCATCGCCACCTGTCCGACCCAGTACGGTGAAACCGTGGTGATGCGGCTGTTGCGCCAGGAAGGCGGAATGGTCGGGCTCGACAAACTGGGCATGCCGCCTGACATGCTGAAACGCTTTCGCGAAATCATCCGGCGCAGCAGCGGCATGGTGCTGGTCACCGGGCCAACCGGCAGCGGCAAGACCACCACGCTCTATTCGGCACTGGCTGAAATCAACACGCAGGACCAGAACATCATCACCGTCGAGGATCCGGTGGAATACCGCCTTTCGGGGATTAACCAGGTGCAGGTAAATGAAAAGATCGATCTGACCTTCTCGCGCGTGCTGCGCTCGGCCCTGCGGCAGGATCCGGACGTGATCCTGGTCGGCGAAATGCGTGATTCGGAAACCGCGCAGATCGGCCTGCGTGCCGCGATGACCGGCCATTTGGTGTTTTCCACACTGCATACGCGCGATGCTGCGGGCACCCTGTTTCGCCTGGTGGATATGGGCGTGCCACGATATATGGTGGCATCGTCGGTGCAAGCGGTGGTTGGTCAACGGCTGGTGCGCCGCGTATGCGAGAGCTGTGGCGAAAAGCATGTGCCGACACCCCAGGAAAGCGAATGGCTGAATGCCGAAGGAATAGCGCCTGAGCAATGGAGCGGGTTGCTGCATGGGCACGGATGTTCGCACTGCAACAACACCGGCTACTTCGGTCGCATCGGGGTCTACGAACTTCTGGAAATGGGGCGCGAGATGGTCGAAGCTACGGCGCACGACAGTGCGAGCCAATTCATGCAGGCGGCGCAGCAGCACATGCACGGCAGGACGATTCTCGACCAGGCGCTGAAACTGATGAAAGAAGGGAAGACAACGGTTGCGGAAGTGATGCGCATCAGCAGTCAGGTTGAGGAATAACCATGGCAGTGTTCGCCTACAAGGGGCGCAATACTAACGGTGACCTGGTGGAGGGGACGCTGTTCGGGGAGAGCAGCAGCGCCATCGCCGACCAGCTGATGGCGACCGGGGTTACGCCGATTGAAATCATTCCCTTCCGCGGTGTTGCCGGTGGCGCGGAACACAAGGCCGGATGGCGACGACGCTGGTTTGGGAAAAAACGCGTCAGCACGCTGGACTTGATGTTGTTCAGCCGCCAGATGTACACCTTGCTCAAAGCCGGCGTGCCAATCCTGCGCGCGCTGGCAGGTTTGCAGGAATCCACCAGTAGTCCGGTGCTAGCGGTGGTGATCCAGGATTTGCGCGAGAGTCTCGATGCCGGGCGCGAACTTAGCACCTCGATGCGGCGCCACTCCGGGGTTTTCTCACCGTTCTACGTCAGTATGGTGCAGGTCGGGGAGATGACCGGGACGCTGGATGAAACGTTCATGCGCCTTTATGACCATCTGGAATTCGAGCGGGATATGCATGACCGCATCAGGGCGGCGCTGCGCTATCCCATTTTCGTGCTGATAGCGATGGCGATTGCCATCGTCATCATCAACCTGTTCGTCATTCCTGCGTTCGCGAAAGTGTATGAAGGGTTACATGCGCAATTGCCGGTTGTGACCAGAATGCTGCTGGCGTTTTCTTCCTTCATGGTCCATTACTGGCTGTTGATGCTGGCACTGATCATTGGTGCGGTGCTCGGTTTCCGTTTCTATATCAACACCACGGTCGGGCGCTATCAGTGGGACAAATACAAGCTCAATATCCCGGTGATCGGAAAAATTGTGTTCAAGGCGACCTTGGCGCGGTTTGCGCGCAGCCTGGCGCTGTCCTTCAAGAGCGGCATGCCGATCCTGCAGGGAATGAACGTGGTTGCGCTCGTGGTCGATAACGAATTCATGCGCAGCCGCATCGAACAAATGCGCGACGGGATCGAGCGCGGCGAGAGCATTCTGCGCACTGCCGTTGCCGCCGGAGTCTTCAATCCGGTGGTGTTGCAGATGATTGCCGTCGGCGAAGAGACCGGCGATCTCGACGGGCTGATGTTCGAGGTTGCCGGTATGTACGAGCGCGAAGTCAAATACGACGTTGCTTCGTTAAGTGCGGACATCGAACCGGTGTTGATCGTGGTGCTCGGTATTCTGGTCCTGATTCTGGCGCTCGGAGTATTCCTGCCGATGTGGGACCTCGGCAAAGTGGCGTTGCGCCATTGACAAGCGTTGTGAAAACGCCCGGGTCAGCAGTCCGCATACGCGGCAGGGGGGCAGGCCTCAGGGGCGGGAAGGGCAGGTTCGGGGCGATGCGTTATGGACGGGGCTTTACGCTGCTCGAACTGGTCGTAGTCATTACCATCATCGTCGTGGTGATGGGAGTGTTTCTGAGCCGGGTGGCGTACTACCAGGAACAGGCCGAAAAAACCGCAATGGAAGGCGTGGTGGGAGTGATCCAGACTGCGCTGACCTTGCAGTACGCGCAGATCATGACGCGCGGCAGACCATCCGATCTGGGTGCGCTGGCACAGGATAATCCGATGAACTGGTTACAGAGGAAACCGCGTAATTATGCCGGCGAGTTCTATGATCCCACCCCGTCGTCCATAGAATCGGGCAACTGGATGTTTGATCTCAAGTCGCATGACCTGATTTATGTGCCGCGTAATACCGGTTACTTCAAGCCGGACAAGAGCGGCCGCAAGTGGATACGGTTTCATGTAACGTTAATCTATGAATCGCCGCGGATACCGTCATTGCAGAATGCTCCAAAGGAGTTGACGGGCGCGCTGATTGAGCCGGTCGAACCATATGCCTGGTTTTGAGGTAGACTTTTCACCAATCCAATACGGAGGGAAAGTTCATGCACGCAAGCCTGACCTACATCATGTTATGGCGCGTTTTGGCAGTTTTCCTGCTTGTCGGGGCGCTGGCCGGCGCCTTGCTTGGTTTGCTGATGATCTTCCGGTTGCAGTTGTTTCAGCGCGTCAATCAGGCCGCAAATCGCTGGATTTCCACACAGCGATTTGAACTGCTGCTGGATCGCAGTTTCAATCTGGAAGGCTGGTTTCATCGACACCATCGACCGATTGGGATAGCGATCGTGCTCGGAGCCTTGTATATCCTGGCCTTTTTCGGATTCCAGTTTGACAAGGCGCTCGTGCTGCGTCATCTGGGGGCCGGGGTGTCGGTCCATCTGGTTGCCTGGTTGCTTGACGCACTGGTACTGACGGCGCTGCTCGGCGCGGCAGTGTCATTGTGTATCGGCCTGGTTTTCTGGCTTCGACCGAATATATTGCAGGGGATCGAAGCGCGCGCCAACCAATGGATATCGTTGCGCGGTGCGGCCGAAGCCTTGGATGTGCCGCACAATCAGGTGGAAAACTTTGTGCAACATCACGTCCGGCAAACGGGTTGGCTTTTGCTGCTGGGGAGCATTTTCCTGTTCTGGCTCACGTTTCGCACGCTGATTTAGCATGCAACAATTAAGCGTGGGATTTGCTCCGCGGCGATTGCGTATTATTCATCCTTGGCTTATAGTGCCTGCAGCTGGCTGAATCCTTTCTGTGGCAACTTCAGGAGAGACAACATGAATCGGCAATCCGGCTTCACATTGATCGAACTGATTATGGTGATCATCATTCTGGGCATTCTGGCGGCAACCGCGATGCCGAAGTTTTTTGGCCTGAAGGAAGACGCGGCGCAAGCAGCACTGAACGGCGTGGCGGGAGCCTTGAGCAGCGCCAATACCATTAACTACGGCGTGCGTTCACTCCATTCCGGTAGCGGCATCGCCGTTACCAACTGTACCTCCCTCGCCGATGCCATGGAAGGCGGCTTGCCAACGGGCTATGCGATTTCAGCTGTAGCCATCAGTGCGGGGACTACGACAACGTGCACCTTGTCCTCGTCATCAACCACGGCAACTGCCACATTCAGCGCAACGGGCATCAACTGAGCTGACTGTTTGCTTGATAAACCGGGCGTCTGCGGATGCCCGTTTTTTGTTTGATGAGCCTGGAATAATGGCCAAGACGATAACGGTGCGCGGCTTCACTCTGGTCGAATTGATCATGGCGCTTGCCATTATGGCCATTCTTGCCGTCTACGTCCTGCCGCGTTTTTTTTCCGTGGGTGTTTATCAGGAACGCGGCTTTGCCGACCAGGTGCAAGCCGTGCTGCGCTATGCGCAAAAGGCCGCGATCGCGCAGCACCGGGCGGTCTGTGCGGCATATACTGCGAGCCCGGAGCGGCTCTCCTTGAGTATTACGGTTACTACTTCCTGTGATACGGCCTTGAGTGTGCCGGCCAGCAGTGTGAATTATATTGAGGCGCCGTCAGGCATCGCTTTTTCCATGACGCCCGCAAGTATCAGTTTTGATGCGCTTGGGCGCCCCAGTGCGTCCGCCGTGGCAACGGTCGGAACAGCGACGATCACCGTCGAGGCGGAGACCGGTTATGTGCACCAGTAACAAGGGACTCCGAATTCGAGAACGCAGATTGCGGAGTGCGGGGTTCGCTCCTCGTTCCTCTTTCCTCGTTCCTCAACTGGGCATCAGCCTGATCGAGCTGATCATGTTCATCGTGATTGTCAGTGTGGCGCTAACGGGGCTGCTGCTGGTGATGAATGTGACCGGCAAGGGAGGCGTCGACCCGTTGCTTCATAAACAGGCGCTGGCAATCGCGGAATCATTGCTGGAAGAAATCGAGCTGCAGAATTTCACCAAGCCGGATGGTGGTTTCGGAGGGCCATATACACCCGCGAATCGCAGTCAGTTCGATTGCATCACGGACTACAATGGCTTTGCCACCAATGGCGTGTACCAGCTCGATGGGGTAACCCCGGTGCCGGGGCTGGAAAACTACAATGTCTCCGTTACCGTGGCAAATGCAGTGCTGGACAGCATACCGGCGGCCAGCGCTGCACAGATTACCGTGACGGTCACAGAGCCGAGCGGCAAGACCGTTGATGCAATCGGTTATCGGGCAAAATACTGATGCGTTGGCGGCGGGCTCAATCCGGCTTTACTCTGGTGGAAATGATCATGGTGATCGTTATCACCGGCATTATCGGTGCGCTTGCGGCGATGTTTCTCAAGGCGCCGGTGCAACAATATCTTGATATTGCGCGGCGTGCCGAAATGACCGACATTGCCGATACCGCATTGCGTCGCATCGGCCGTGACCTGCGAACCGCAGTGCCGAACAGTTTGCGTCTGCCCACCGCTGCCGGCTCGACGTATCTCGAGTTCTTGCCGACCAGTGCCGGTGCGCGCTACCGCACCGGTGAGCCCGGTGACATTCTCGACTTTACCATTGCCGACAGTTCATTCGACGTGATCGGCCAGGTCACCTTTGCAGCCGGAGATCACATCGTGCTCGGCAGCACTCAATCGGACGGTAATCCGCCGTATGACAGCACGACCGCAGGGGTACGGCGTGCCTATACCGGCACCGCCGGAACCAAGACCAATGTGGCGATCGCCGGTGCCGCGCAGTTTCCCGCCTTTGCCGAAGTGCCGGGGCACCGGTTCGTGGTGGTTCCGGGCGACCAGCAGGCGGTGACCTATGCGTGTGAAAATGTCGGGATCACGAACGGGGAGGGAACCGGTACGCTCAAACGGTATTGGCATTATGGTTTCAATACTACCCAGGCGGCCCCGCCGCTGAGCGGTTCGAACGCGATCCTGGCGGACAAGGTCAGCTCCTGCAACATCGTGTACGACGTGGCCAATCAGCGCAACGGCCTGGTCGCAATCACGCTGGGCATCACGCGCGGCGGCGAGAGCATCAGCCTGTATCACGAGATTCATGTCAATAACGTGCCATGATGCAAAAGATGATCAGGATCGAGGATCGAGGATTGACGACCGGGCGTCAGCGGAAAAACTCTCGGTGTTTTCAGCGTGGCTTCAGCCTGATTTCGGCAATTTTTTTGCTCGTCGTGATTGCGGCGCTCGGGATGTTTGCCGTCACCCTGTTCTCCGGCCAGCAGCAGAGCGCCACGCTGGATGTGCTGGGGTCGCGCGCCTACCAGGCTGCGCGCGCGGGGATCGAGTGGGGGGCATACCAGATCATCACGCCGGGCAGCATCTCCTGTAACACCTATGCGGCACCGGCACACAATTCCGTTGCATTGACAGCCTCAGGCCTGCAGAATTTCACCGTCACGGTTGATTGCGGCAGCATGGCGGTGAGCGAGGCGGGTGCTACCGTCACGATCTATCAATTGACTTCGACGGCAACCCAGGGAACGGTGGCGACGCCATACTATGTCGAGCGGCAGATGTCGGCCACCATTGCAAAATAACTCTGCTGCGTCACGGCCGCCTGAAAGGACGAAGTATGAACGCAACCTGCGGCAGAATTTCGGCGCTGACCAAAAGCCAGATTGCAGCATTGATGCTAACGGTCTGGCTGAGTGCGTGGAGTGGAAGTGCTAATGCAGCACCGTGTACATCCCAGAGTTCCGGCAACTGGAACAACTGTGCTACTTGGTCCGGCCTGCTCTGCCTGCTTTCCTGTGGCGGCATTATCGGTGGGACGCCCACTTCAACTTCTGATGTGACCATTTCCAACGGCGACACGGTCACCGTCAATGTCGCCAATGCCCAAGCCAACTCCGTCACCGTGGCCGGTGGGGGCTCCGCTTCGGTACTTCAATTCAACGCGGGCACGGCGCTCACGGTCGGGAACGGTCTCACCATTGGTGCGCCAACGGGCGCAGTGAACAAATCGGTCAATGTAAATACCGCTACGCTCAGCGTCGGCGGCAATGTGACCGCCACCGCAGGAAGCTCCAATACTTCCTCCAGTCAGCTCGCCGTCACCAGCGGCACGGCCACCGTTACCGGCAATGTAACGCTCACAGGCGGAAGCGCGACGACACGGAATGCGCTGCTCACCGTGGATTCTGGACTCATCACGATCAACGGCGGTTTGACCATCAATCCGAATGGCACCACGCCCACCACCGGCACGGCCACGGCATCCATTACCAATGCAGCAGGCAGAATTACCGTAAATGGTGCCTCAGGCGTGACCAACGGTGATACTGTAACGGTTGGAACAGGCACCTTCAGCGTGACCAACGCCGGCGCCACCTTTACCAACAACAATACCGTCACCGTGTCGAGTGGCCTGATCAATGTCGCCGGCGCCTATACCAACACGACTACCGGCGACACCGTGACCATCAGCGATGCTGCAGGGCGCCTGACCGTCGGCGGCACGCTGACCAACGGCGGCAGCATCATCTTTACCGGCGCCGGCACCGTCAATGCCAACGGGGCATTCACCAGCAGCGGCACCGTCACCAACACCGCGGCCGGGACGATCAACATCAAGGGTACGACGACGGTAAATGGTACTTTTACGGCCGGCAGCGGCACCGTCGCATTCCTCGGTTCGAGTTCGCAGAGCGTGTCGGGATCGGCGCTCACCTTCAACAACGTCACGCTGAACAACGCCAGCGGTATCACGCTGGGCAATAATCTGACCGCAAGCGGCACGCTCACCTTTACCAGCGGAAAGGTCACCACCAATGCGAACCGGGTCACCATGGGAACGAATGGGGTGGTCAGTGGCGCCAGTGGCACCAACGGGTATATCGTGGGCTACCTGGAAAAACTGTTTCCGACCGGTGCGAGTTCGTTCACCTTCGACATTGGCGACGCCGTTGCCTATACGCCGGTGGCCGTGTCGGTGACTGCCACCGGCAATCTGACGTTGTCCACGGCGACGCCGGATCACCCTAATATCAGCACTTCCCTGTTCGATCCGGCCTATACGGTCAACCGTTACTGGACGATCGGCAGCAGCGCCGTCCCGGGCACCTACAGCGCGACCTTCAATTATCTGGCCAGTGATATTGATACCGACGCGAACCCCGCGAACTTCCAGGTCCAGCGCTACGCCTCTTCGACCTGGACGACCGCCACCGTGGGCACGCGCACCAGCACCAGCACCCAGGCTACCGGCCTCACGGCAGTGGGTGATTTCGCCATCGGCGAGTTCCGCCCGGTGCTGGGCAGTTTCAACGCCGTGGAGGTCGGGGCCGATGCCGTCACCGGCAAGATCAAGACCAAGGTGGCGGGCACCGCGTTCAACCTCGATCTCGTGGCGTTAAACGCACCACGGGACGCGCTCAATACCGGCTTCAAGGGCACCGTGAAAGTGGAATTGCTCGATGCGAGCAGCGGCGGCACGCTCGACAGCAACGGCTGCAATGCCGGCTGGTCGGCAATCCAGGCATCCACCACCGCGCTGTTTTCGTCTACCGATGCCGGACGCAAGGCCAGTGTTTCTTTTCAGGAGAATAACGCCTGGCGCAACGTAAGCGTCCGGCTCAGTTATCCGGCCACCGGCACCGCGACGCTGATCGGTTGTTCCGCCGACCATTTCGCCATCCGGCCAGGTAGTCTGGTGATCAACAGCGTGACCGATGCCGACTGGCAGACCGCAGGCAACACCAACAACCTGACCAATCTCAGCGTGACGGCAACCCCGATCCACAAAGCCGGACGCCCGTTTACCATCGCCGTGACCGCAAAAAATTCCCTCAACTCGACGACCACGAACTATGCCGGCAGCCCGGATACTGCCAATCTGACCGCCTGCACAGGCACCGCCTGTACTTCCGCATTCGGCACCCTTTCGCCGGGAACTTGGGCGGCCAACCCGGGGCCCGGCGCGAGCGGCAGCGTGATCACAAATACCTCCACGTACAGTGATGTCGGCGCGTTCCGACTGCAACTGGTAGACACCAATTTTGCGAGTGTCGACGCCAGCGACGGGTCGAGCGAGTCCGAACGGTATATCTATTCCGGCACCTTCGATGCGGGCCGGTTCGTGCCGGATCACTTTGCATTGTCGGCTGCCTCGATTGCCAACCGCGCCGACCTTTCCTGTTCGGGCTGTACCTTTACCTACATGGGCGAACAGATGAATGCGGTATTCACCCTGACGGCGCAGGCCGCGGGGAACACGACCACGGTGAATTATGCCGG
>DASSQR010000037.1:0-24512 GCA_035702405.1 Gallionella sp.
CGTGGTGGATGTCTCCGAGGAACACAATCAGCTGCGGGTGTTCATCAATCCGGAAATCATCGCCAGCAGCGGCGAGGAAGAATGTGAGGAAGGCTGTCTGTCGGTGCCGGGAATTTTTGAGAAGGTACAGCGTGCAGCCAAAGTGACCGTGCGTGCGCTCAACGGCCAAGGCGAGCCCTTTACGCTGGAAGCCGACGGATTCCTCGCGGTGTGCCTGCAACACGAAATTGATCACTTGCGCGGCAAGGTGTTCGTCGAGTACCTGTCGCAGCTCAAACAATCACGCATTCGCTCCAAGCTGAAAAAGCGGTCGCGCGAAACGCTTTGATGTTATATAAGTTGTTCAGTATATAAACTGTAGTTAATCCGTTATGAAAATAATTTTTGCCGGTACGCCGCAATTTGCGGCCAGCGCATTGGCTGCCTTGCTCGAAGAGCACCAGATCGCGGCCGTGTTGACGCAGCCGGATCGCCCGGCTGGTCGCGGCATGCAGCTGACCGCCAGCCCGGTGAAACAGCTTGCGCTGCAACATGGGCTGACGGTGTTGCAGCCAACTACACTGAGAAGCGAAGAGATCCAGCGCGAGTTGGCCGCGCTGGACGCGGACGTGATGGTGGTGGCCGCTTATGGCCTGATTCTGCCCAAAGCAGTTCTGGGGTTGCCCCGCGATGGCTGCCTGAACATTCACGCGTCGCTGCTGCCGCGCTGGCGCGGAGCCGCGCCGATCCAGCGCGCGATTCTGGCCGGCGATCGCGAAACCGGCATCACCATCATGCAGATGGATGAAGGTCTGGATACCGGTGACATGTTGTTGTGCCGCCCCTGTCCGATTGCTCCAACTGACACCGCGCAAACCCTGCACGACAAGCTGGCTGAGCTGGGGGCCAGCAGCATTGTCGAAGCGCTGCATTTACTGGAGGAAAACCGGCTGACGCCGGTTCGCCAGGATAATGACGCAGCTTGCTACGCCGCCAAGGTGCTCAAGAGTGAAGCACAGATCGACTGGCGTGAGGATGCGCGGCAGATCGAGCGGGCAATTCGCGCCTATAACCCGTTCCCGGGCTGTCAGGCCAATTTCGATGGCGTGGTGCTGAAGATCTGGCAGGCTGCGGTGCAGGAGGGAGAATATGGCGAGCCGGGAACTGTGGTTGCTGTGGACAAGTGTGGAGTTACCGTCGCCTGCGGCCGAAATGCATTGCGCATCGAGGTGCTGCAACGCCCCGGCGGCAAGCCGCAACCCGCCGTGCAGTTTCTGCAGGCCGTGCCGATCAAGGCCGGCGATCGTTTCTCGTTAAGTTAAATGCATACCATCCAGCTCGCTGCCGGCCGCATCGTTCAGCAGGTATTGGCAGAGGGACGTAATCTCAATCAGGTGCTGGAAGAAGCCTTGGGCAAGAAAACGGCTTGGCCGCCCGCTCACCGTGCCGCGCTGCAGGACTTGAGTTATGGCACGCTGCGCTTTTATGGCCAGTTGAACGCGATCCTGAGGGTGCTGCTGCACAAGCCACTGACAGATGATCGGGTAAATTTCTTGCTGCTGGTTGCGCTGTTTCAGTTGCAGCACAGCAAGGCGGCCTCATATGCCGTGGTCGATCATGCGGTGCGTGCAGCGCACACACTGAATCCGCGCGTGAGCGGCCTGGTCAATGCGGTCCTGCGCAATTTCCTGCGCAGCCGGCCCGGATTGCTGGAACAGGCCGCACAAGTTCCGGAAGGGAAATACAGTTATCCGAAGTGGTGGATCGACGAGTTGGAGGCTCAATATGGTGACCGCGCCCCCGCCATTCTGGAGGCCGGTAACCAGCATCCACCGATGACCTTGCGAGTCAATCAACTGCGCGGCTCGGTTGGGGATTACCAGGCGCGCCTGGCGCAGGAAGATATCGCAGTGCGACAGATCGAACCGGGCGCGTTGCAACTGGAGCATCCGGTTGCGGTGGACAAGCTGCCTGGTTTTTTCGATGGGCTGGTATCGGTGCAGGACGCCGGCGCGCAATATGCAGCGCGGTTGCTCGATGTGCACGCCGGCCAGCGCGTGCTGGATGCCTGCGCGGCACCGGGCGGCAAGACGGCGCATATTCTGGAACGCGCCGCGGTGCAGCTGGTCGCCGTCGACAAAGACAAAACTCGCCTGCAGCGTGTTACCGAGAATTTGCAGCGCCTTGGATTAACTGCCCGAGTTGTGGTTGGTGACGCGGCGAAGCCGGCCGAATGGTGGGATGGCCAACCGTTCGAGCGAATCCTCGCCGATGTGCCCTGCTCTGCGTCGGGTGTGGTGCGCCGCCATCCGGACATCAAGTGGTTGCGCCGCCCCGCTGATATTGCCGGTTTTGCTGGCCAGCAACTTGATATTCTGGGCGCCCTCTGGCCACTGCTGGCGCAAGATGGTAAATTGCTTTATTCCACTTGCTCGGTTTTTTCTCAGGAAAACGAACAGGTTATCGCGGCATTTTTGTCGCAACAGCCGGACGCACGTCGTTTGCAGATAGAATTGCCGGAAAGTAGTAAAGGACAGTTGCTGCCCAATGAACAGCATGATGGATTTTTTTATGCATTGCTGCAAAAAACTGCTTAGCGCGCTGCTGCGCGGCGGGCTGCTGGTCTGGTTTTTTGTGGCGATTGCGCATGCAGAGGGAATCTCGGTCAACAAGGCGGAACTTCGTTTGAGCGAAGACGGCTACCATCTCTCTGCCACCTACGACATCAACCTGAATT
Source organism: Gallionella sp. (assembly GCA_035702405.1). Lineage (GTDB taxonomy): Bacteria > Pseudomonadota > Gammaproteobacteria > Burkholderiales > Gallionellaceae > Gallionella. The sequence continues at coordinate 2,717 of DASSQR010000037.1, forward strand.
TCGAAGTACAGCAGGCGCTGTCGCGGGGCGTCCCGCTTTACTTCGTCGGTGAGTTTTCCCTGACACGCTCACGCTGGTACTGGCTGGATGAGGAGGTCTACCGGGGTGAGCAGACCATCAAGTTGTCCTACAACATGCTGACACGGCAATACCGCATTTCACGCGGTGCGCTCTATCAGAATTTCGAGAGTTTCGAAGATGCGATGAATATCCTCGCGCGGCAAAGTTCGGCTGCGATTCCGGCGGAGTTGATGAAAAAAGAGGGTAGCTTTATCGGGGATCTGATCAAAAAAGACGGCTCCTATATCGCGGCCGTAAGGCTGCGGCTCGATACCGCGCAATTGCCGCGCTTGTTGCAGGTGAATGCACTGACCAGCAAAGACTGGGATCTGAATTCGGGTTGGTATCGCTGGGTGATCCGGCCGACCGACATTCCGGTGCGGAGCGATAACAGGGCGGAATGACGGCGCGATGAAGTATCTAATTTTCATCAGTGTCATTGTCGGTGGTGCGCTGTTATATTTTCTGTCCAGCAGCAGCGCCAATACCGAGGTATTTTCCGACAACTATTACGCGTTACTGGGCCTGACCGGCATCCTCGCGTTCAGTTTGAGCGGCTTGATCGGCTACCAGCTCTGGCGCTTGCGCACCAAACTCAGGAAGAAAGTATTTGGCGCCAAACTGACCTTGCGCCTGGTACTGTTTTTCGCCCTGATTGCCGTGCTGCCGGGGATGCTGATTTACGGGGTGTCGGTGCAATTCCTTGGCAAGAGTATCGAGTCCTGGTTTGACGTGCGTGTTGAAAAGGCTCTCGAGGGCGGGCTCAACCTTGGGCGCAGCGGACTCGACAACAGCCTGAGGGAATTGACCAGGAAGACGCAGTTCATGGCGCTCTTGCTGGCGTCAAAATCTCCGGAGCAATACCAGTCTGCGCTGGAACAATTGGTGGATGTAAAACTGGCGCAAGAGGCGGCGCTGTTTTCCAGCCGGGAGAAATTGGTGGCTTTCTCCTCTGGCGGCAATGCCCAAGCGGTCAACGTGCCCGACCGCGATGTGCTGCGCCTGACCTTGGCCAAAGGCGAATATTCGGTGATTGATACGCTGCCGAACAAGGGAATGATGCTGCGGGCGCTGGTGACGGTGGATTCCAAGCTGCGGCCCGGCGAGCGTTATGTGCTGCAATTTACCCAGCCGGTGCCCAAGCAGATGGAGGCAGATGCCGAGACTGTGCAGACCGTATATCGCGATTATCAGGAATTGACGCTGTCGCGGGTCGGGTTGAAGCGCCTGTATGCGATTACCCTGACGCTCTCCCTGCTGATCGTGTTGCTGACGGCACTGTCAGCAGCGTTTTTTATCAGTGAACGGCTTGGCTCTTCGCTTGAGGCGCTGGCGGAAGGCACGCGCGCCGTGGCGCAGGGTGACTTTACCGGCCAACACCCGATCCAGAGCAGCGACGAGCTGGGGGCATTGACGGGCTTGTTCAACCAGATGACGCGCCAGCTGTATGAAGCAAAACTGGCCAGCGAACAACAGCGGCGTGAGGTGGAAAGCGCCAAGGTGCATCTGGAAAGTGTGCTGACCCACTTGTCATCCGGCGTATTAGCGCTGGATGACGAATTGCGTCTGCGCTCGGTAAATCCGAGCGCGTCACAGATTCTCGCGGCGCCCTTGCAGGAAATGGAGCGGCTGTCGCTTAGCCAGATCTCTGAAAAATACGGCTTGCTCAGCTCGTTCTGCCAAACCGTGATCGATGCGTTTGCCGAGACTACCAATGGCGAATGGCAACGGCAGATCGAGCGCCTGAGCCGGAACGGCATCCAGATACTGCTGATGCGCGGCACGCGGCTGCCGCAAGGTGGTGAGGCTGGCTATGTGGTCGTGTTTGACGATATCAGTCATCTGCTGCAGGCAGAACGGCAGGCAGCCTGGGGAGAAGTTGCGCGACGGTTGGCGCACGAAATCAAGAATCCGCTAACGCCCATCCAGCTCTCGGCGGAACGCCTGCAGCACAAGCTGAGCACCAAGCTCGACGACAGCGGGGCACAACTGTTGCAGCGCGCCACGCAAACCATTGTCAGCCAGGTCGCGGCAATGAAAAACATGGTGAACGATTTTGCGAATTTTGCGCGCGGACCGGCGCTGAAGCTGTCGCGGCTGGATCTGCACAAGCTGATCAAGGAAGTATTGGGTTTGTATGAAGCGAATGCGATTCACACCGTGCTGAAGCTGGAGGCGGCACGGAGCGAGGTTAATGGCGATGCGACGCGCCTGCGTCAGGTGATCCATAACCTGCTGCAGAATGCGCAGGATGCGCTGCAGGGTGTGGCACAGCCCCAAATATTACTGCGCACGGAAACGGCAGATGGAGAGATCCACCTGCGCGTTGAGGACAACGGTAGCGGATTTCCGGAAAGCGTGTTGATGCGCGCTTTCGAACCCTACCGGACGACCAAGACCAAAGGTACGGGGCTGGGTCTGGCGATCATGAAGAAGATCGTCGAGGAGCATGGTGGACGTATCGGTATTGGAAATAACCCGGACGGCGGAGCACGGATCGATATTTATCTGCCGCTGGTGGAGGAAATGTAATGGCTAGCAAGCAAATTCTGGTTGTGGATGACGAAATCGGTATCCGCGAATTATTGTCCGAAATCCTGTTTGATGAAGGTTACTCGGTACATCTGGCGGAGAACGCGGCCCAGGCGCGAGAATATCGACTGGAACACGAGCCGGATCTGGTGTTGCTCGACATCTGGATGCCGGATACCGATGGTGTGACCTTGCTCAAGGAGTGGGTCGAGCAGGACTTGCTGACCATGCCGGTGGTGATGATGTCCGGGCATGGAACGATCGAAACGGCAGTAGAGGCGACACGGATCGGCGCAGTGGACTTTCTGGAAAAACCGATCGCACTCCAGAAACTGTTAAATACGGTCGCCAAGGCCATCAAAGAAGGCGCTCCGAAACTGCAGCCCCCGGCGACGGAGTCGCAGAGCCAGGAGATTACGCTGAATGTCGGCGGTGAAACCCAGCAGTTTTCCTTGCCACTGGACTTGCCGTTGCGTGAAGCGCGGGAACGTTTCGATGCGCTTTATTTCGACTACCATTTGCGGAAGGAAGCGGGCAACGTCACCAGGGTCGCCGAAAAAGTGGGTTTGGAGCGCACCCACCTCTACCGCAAGCTCAAGCAACTGGGAATCAAATTCACCAGAAAAAACGGTGAAGACAATTCCCAGTAAAGTAGTTACTATTTGCAGAATTAAAGAGCCGCGGTTGCCCTAATTGGGTGCCTGCGGCATAATGTGTCGTTTAGGTTACGCATTTAAACAACTCAACCCCGCAAGGAAGTTCAGGAGACACAGTAATGGCCGCGACACGCAATATCACCCCACCCAAGTACAACGACATTACCAGCGCGATTCGCATGCTTGCCGTGGATGCCGTGCAGAAAGCCAATTCCGGTCACCCCGGTGCGCCGATGGGTCTGGCGGAAGTCGCCGAGGTGTTGTGGAACCGCCACCTGCGGCATAATCCGGCCAATCCGAAATGGCCTGACCGCGACCGCTTCATCCTGTCCAACGGCCATGGCTCGATGCTGGTCTACGCGCTGCTGCATTTGACCGGCTACGACCTGCCCATCGAAGAGTTGAAGCGCTTCCGCCAGATGCATTCGCGTACTCCGGGCCATCCGGAATACGGCTACACGCCTGGCGTTGAGACGACCGGCGGCCCGCTCGGTCAAGGCATCACCAATGCGGTTGGCATGGCGATGGCAGAAAAACTGCTGGCGGCCGAATTCAACCGGCCCGGCCATGAAATCGTCAACCACCACACCTATGTGTTCATGGGCGACGGCTGCATGATGGAAGGCATCTCGCACGAAGCCTGTGCGCTGGCCGGCACCTGGGGCTTGGGCAAGCTGATCGCATTCTGGGACGACAACAACATCTCGATCGACGGCCACATTGACGGCTGGTACACCGATGACACCCCCAAGCGTTTCGAGGCGTACGGCTGGCACGTCGTGGCCGATGTGCAGGGCCACGATTCTGACGCGATCAATGCCGCCATTGAAGCGGCCAAGGCGGTCACCGACAAACCTTCGCTGATCTGCTGCAAGACCGTCATCGGCGCCGGTTCGCCCAACAAGGAAGGTACGCACGACGTGCATGGTGCCGCGCTGGGCGATGCCGAAGTGGCTGCCACGCGTGAACATATCGGCTGGAAATATCCTCCGTTTGAGATTCCCAAGCATGTGTACGACGCCTGGGATGCGCGCACCAAGGGTGAAGGCCTGGAAAAACTCTGGAACAACAAGTTCGCCGAATACCGTGCGGCCTTTCCGCAGGAAGCTGCCGAATTTGAACGCCGCATCAACGGCGAATTGCCGTCTGGCTGGGCAGAACATGCCGCCAAGGTGATTGCCGCTACCAATGAAAAAGCCGAAACTGTGGCAACCCGCAAGGCTTCGCAAAATGCGATCAATGCGTTGGCGCCCGCATTGCCCGAATTCCTCGGCGGCTCGGCTGACCTCACCGGTTCCAACCTGACCAACTGGACCGGCTGCAAGCACATTCGCGGCAAGAGCATCGGCAACTACATCAGCTATGGAGTCCGCGAGTTCGGCATGTCGCACATCATGAACGGTATGGCGTTGCACGGCGGCTTCCTGCCGTTCGGTGGCACCTTCCTGATGTTCTCCGAATATGCGCGCAACGCGCTGCGCATGTCGGCGCTGATGAAGCAACGCGTGATTTATGTGTTCACGCACGACTCAATTGGTTTAGGTGAAGACGGCCCGACCCATCAACCGGTCGAGCAGACTGCTACCCTGCGCTACATTCCGAACATGGAAACCTGGCGTCCGTGCGACACGGTTGAATCTGCCGCCGCGTGGATCGCCGCAGTCGAGCGCCACGAAGGGCCGACCAGCCTGGTGTTCAGCCGCCAGAATCTGGCGTTCCAGAAGCGCGACGCAGCGCAGCTCGCCAACATCCGCAAGGGCGGCTACGTGCTGTCCGAAGCTGCGGGCGGCAAGCCGCAAGCGGTGCTGATTGCGACCGGTTCGGAAGTGTCCCTGGCGCTGGATGCACAAAAGACGCTGGCAGCCGAAGGCATCAACGTGCGCGTGGTGTCGATGCCGTCGACCAACGTGTTCGACAAGCAGGATCAGGCCTACCAGGAAAGCGTATTGCCGAAGGGTATGAAGCGCGTTGCGGTGGAAGCCGGCGTGACTGGCGGCTGGTACAAGTATGTAGGCCTCGAAGGTGCAGTAATCGGTATGGATTGTTTTGGCGAATCCGCGCCGGCTCCTGAACTATTCAAGCACTTTGGCTTCACCACCGACAACATTGTGGCGACGGTAAAGAGAGTTATTGGCTGAGAAAGAAGTTTTTGGCAGGTCGGCAACGCGCACGCAGGACGCATGCGGGATGTCGTGCCTGCTTAAGCCTTCGAAATGAAAGCGCCACTGGGGCAAGAGCACCAGGACGCATTCATGCCGTAGCGAGCACGCACCGGGAAAAGGTGTGTACGCCGGCTATGGCTGGCAAAGATTTTTATTTACTAAAATGTTAGGAGAAAATCATGGCAATTCGAGTTGGTATTAATGGGTTTGGTCGCATCGGGCGGATGGTGTTCCGCGCAGTCGCCAAAGACTTTCCGGAGTTCGAAGTCGTTGCCATTAACGACCTGCTGGACCCGGACTACCTGGCTTACATGCTGAAGTATGATTCCGTGCATGGCCGCTTCAACGGCGACATTTCCGTCAGCGGCACCAACCTGGTGGTGAACGGCAAGACGGTTCGTTTGACCGCGATCAAGGATCCGGCGGAGCTGAAGTGGAATGAAGTGGGCGCTGACATTGTGATCGAATGCACCGGCTTGTTCCTGACCAAGGAAACCTGCGAGAAGCATATCGCTGCGGGCGCCAGGAAGGTCGTGCAATCCGCGCCGTCCAAGGATGACACGCCGATGTTCGTGTACGGCGTGAACCACGACAAGTATGCGGGTGAGAGCATCATTTCCGCCGCATCCTGCACCACCAACGCCTTGGCGCCGGTGGCCAAGGTGCTGAACGATACCTTCGGCATCAAGCGCGGTCTGATGACGACCGTACACGCCGCGACTGCGACACAGAAGACTGTGGACGGCCCGTCCAACAAGGATTGGCGCGGTGGCCGCGGTATCCTGGAAAACATCATTCCGTCCTCGACCGGCGCGGCCAAGGCAGTGGGCAAGGTCATTCCAGAACTGAACAAGAAGCTCACCGGCATGGCATTCCGGGTGCCGACTTCGGACGTGTCCGTGGTTGACCTGACCGCCGAGTTGAACAAGGCGGCGACCTACGACGAGATTTGTGCTGCGATGAAGGCTGCGTCCGAGAACGGCCCGCTGCAGGGCGTGCTGGGTTACACCGCAGAGAAAGTGGTTGCCACCGACTTCCGCGGTCATTCCTGCCCGTCGATCTTCGATGCCGACGCGGGCATTGCACTCGACCCGACCTTCGTCAAGGTAGTCGCCTGGTATGACAACGAATACGGCTATACCTGCAACATGATGCGTCTGGTCCGGCACGTCGCCAAGTAAGAACCTGGGGCGGAAGGCACCGCCCTTCCGCTGACGAATGATGTTGCGAAGTGGCGGACTGCCCGCAAAGGCATCCGCCCAGCATACTTTTCCAAAGGAAAAATCATGAACGTAATCAAAATGACTGATCTGGATCTCAAGGGCAAACGCGTCCTGATCCGTTCTGACCTCAATGTGCCCGTCAAGGACGGCAAGGTTACTTCCGATGCGCGCATTGCCGCGTCGATGGCAACCATCAATTTCGCGTTGCAAGCCGGCGCGCGCGTAATGGTGACGTCGCATCTGGGGCGCCCGGAAGAAGGCGTATATTCCGAAGAAAATTCGCTCAAGCCGGTAGCACACGACATCGCCAACAAACTGGGCAAGCCGGTTCGACTGATCCGGGACTGGATGGACGGCGGCTTCCAAGTGGCCGAAGGCGAACTCGTACTGCTGGAGAACTGCCGCTTCAACAAAGGCGAAAAGAAAAATGTCGAGGCGACCGCGAAGAAATATGCTGCTCTGTGCGATGTGTTCGTGATGGATGCGTTCGGCACTGCGCACCGCGCCGAGGCTTCGACCCATGGTGTGGCGAAATTCGCGCCGGTGGCCGCAGCCGGCATCCTGCTGACCGAAGAGCTGGAAGCGCTGACCAAGGCGCTGCTCAGCCCCGCACGCCCGATGGTGGCCATCGTCGGCGGTTCCAAGGTTTCAACCAAGCTGACCGTGCTGGAAAGCCTCTCGGAAAAGGTTGATCAGATGGTGGTTGGCGGCGGTATCGCCAATACCTTCCTGAAGGCAGCCGGTCATGCAGTCGGCAAGTCGCTGTGTGAGGATGACCTGGTGCCGACGGCGAGGGCCTTGATGGAAAAGATGGCCGCACGCGGCGCGAGCATTCCGGTGGCTGTCGATGTGGTGGTAGGCAAGAAGTTCGACGCCAACGAACCGGCCGTGTTGAAAGACGCCACAACGGTGGCCGATGACGACATGATTTTCGACATTGGCCCGAAGTCGGCGCAGGAACTCGCTGACATCATCATGAAGGCCGGCACCGTGGTGTGGAACGGTCCGGTGGGTGTATTCGAATTTGACCAGTTTGGCGAAGGCACCAAGACGATTGCGATGGCGATCGCCGAAACTCAGGCCTTTACGCTCGCTGGCGGCGGCGACACGATTGCGGCAATTCAGAAATACGGTATTTACGACAAGGTGTCTTACATCTCCACCGCGGGCGGTGCTTTCCTGGAGTTTCTCGAAGGCAAGAAATTACCGGCAGTGGAAATTCTGGAACAACGCGCCGGCAAATAATTACCCAGCGTAGTAAAAGAAAAACAACCAGAACTGAGACATGCTGCGTAGAACAAAAATAGTTGCAACGCTGGGACCTGCTTCCAGCGATTCACGCGTCCTGGAGCAAATGATCCGTGCCGGAGTCGATCTGGTACGGATGAACTTTTCGCACGGGACGGCCGAAGACCATCTGAAGCGGGCCGGAACGGTGCGTGCGGCTGCTGCTGCGGTGGGCCGCACCGTGGGCATCCTGGTCGATTTGCAGGGCCCGAAGATTCGGGTGCGCAAATTCGAGAACGACAAGATCATCCTTAATAACGGTGATACTTTTATCCTGGATGCCACGCTCGAGGGCCTGGGCAACCAGGAACGCGTCGGGCTGGACTACAAGGATTTGCCCAAGGATGTCAGCGCGGGCTCGGTGCTGTTGCTGAACGATGGCATGCTGGAATTCATCGTCAATGAAGTCAGGGGCACCGAAGTAATCTGCAGGGTGGTACGCGGCGGCGTGCTCTCCAACAACAAGGGCATCAACCGCAAGGGCGGCGGCCTGACCGCGCCGGCGCTGACCGACAAGGACAAGCAGGACATCAAGACGGCCGCGCTGATCAAGGCGGATTACCTTGCCGTGTCGTTCCCGCGCACCGGTGACGACATGCGCCAGGCACGCGAACTGATGCAGGCCGCAGGCGGCAACAGCTTGCTGATGGCCAAAATCGAGCGTGCCGAGGCAATCCCGGTGCTGGATGACATCATTGACGCCTCCGATGCCATCATGGTCGCACGCGGTGACCTGAGCGTGGAGGTCGGCGACGCGGCCGTGCCCGGCCTGCAAAAACGCATGATCAAAATGGCACGGGCGAAAAATCGCGTGGTGATCACCGCCACCCAAATGATGGAGTCGATGATCACCAACCCGATTCCGACGCGCGCGGAAGTATCGGACGTGGCGAATGCCGTACTGGATGGCACCGACGCAGTGATGCTGTCGGCGGAAACCGCGGTCGGCGATTACCCGGTGGAGACCATCGAGGCGATGGCGCGCATCTGCGTCAGTGCCGAACGCGAAGCGGAAGAACGCGCGCCTGAATCCAATGGCAACGGCCGGACGTTTACCCGCATTGACCAGTCGATCGCGATGTCTGCATTGTTCGCCGCCTCGCACTTCAAGATCAAGGCGATCGTCGCCCTGACGCAATCCGGTTCGACGCCGCTGTGGATGTCGCGCGTGAATTCCAGCGTGCCGATTTTTGCATTGTCATCGGTGCCGGAGACGCTGACCAAGGTGACGCTGTTCAGCGGCGTGCATCCGATCGAGCTGCAATCCGGCGCGGAGGATCAGGCGCAGGAATTACGGGATGCTGAACAGACGTTGCTGGAGCGCGGATTAGTGGAAGCCGGCGATCTGGTGGTGATGACCATGGGTGAGGCAGTGGGCAAGTCCGGCCATACCAATACGCTGAAGATCGTGCGCATCGGCGATCTTCGACAGGCTTGAAGCATGCCCGATGGCTCTTCCCGCGCATGGCAGGGCAATCAGGCGATATATTTGTAATTCACTAAATCAGGAGAAATAAATGGCTCTCGTATCACTACGTCAATTACTCGACCACGCCGCAGAACATAGCTACGGCCTGCCGGCGTTCAACGTAAACAACCTGGAACAGGTCAAGGCCATCATGGAAGCGGCGGACGAAACCAACAGCCCGGTCATCATGCAGGGTTCCGCCGGTGCGCGCAAATACGCGGGCGAAGCGTTCCTGCGCCACCTCATCGAAGCTGCCGTGGAAGCCTATCCGCATATTCCGGTGGTGATGCACCAGGATCACGGCGCATCGCCCGCAATTTGCATCCAGGCGATCAAGTCGGGTTTCTCCAGCGTGATGATGGACGGCTCGCTGATGACCGACGGCAAGACGCCCTCCACCTTCGAATACAACGTTAACGTTACCCGCAGCGTGGTGGACATGTCGCACGCAGTCGGCGTTTCCGTCGAAGGCGAACTGGGCTGCCTGGGCTCACTCGAATCCGGCCACGGTGAAAAGGAAGATGGCCATGGCGCCGAAGGCACACTGAGCCAGGATCAGTTGCTGACCGACCCCAATGAAGCCGCCGAATTCGTCAAGGCAACCCAGGTGGATGCGCTGGCGATCGCGATCGGCACGTCCCATGGCGCGTACAAGTTCACCCGTCCGCCGACAGGCGCAGTGCTGCGTATCGACCGCATCAAGGAAATTCACGCGCGCATTCCCAACACCCATCTGGTGATGCACGGTTCCTCTTCCGTGCCGCAGGAATGGCTGAAAGTCATCAACGAGTTCGGCGGTGACATGGGCCAAACCTATGGCGTGCCCGTGGAAGAAATCGTCGAAGGCATCAAGCATGGCGTGCGCAAGGTGAACATCGACACCGATCTGCGCATGGCCTCCACCGGAGCTACCCGCCGCTACCTGGCACAAAACCCGAAGGACTTCGATCCGCGCAAGTTCCTGGCGGCCACCACCAAGGCGATGAAGGAAATCTGCAAGGCCCGCTACGAAGCCTTTGGTTGTGCCGGTCAAGCTGCCAAGATCAAGCCAATCTCGCTGGATGCGATGGCAAACCGCTACGTCAAGGGCGAGCTGAACGCGATCATCAAGTAGGCAGAGCTTTTTACCAGCAAAACAAAAAACGGCCTTCGGGCCGTTTTTTGTTTTGGTACAGAAGCTTGTTTCATGGTTGGGGCAACGCATCGGCCGCCCATGCGGCCAAATGAACCGCCTGTCGGATTGTATTGGCGACCACAAATATGGTTGCGTTATAACAGCGCACCGCAAGATAGAACAGCAAGACAATTCGTCCAGTCAGGAGGATAAGTCAGTTGGTCTGGTCCAGAGTGAGCCGTCGCATGAGTTGGGAGCAACAAGAAGCGGAGGTGCCGACGACCGCGGCCAACGGCTTCACGCTCATCGAATTACTGATTGTGCTTGCTATCGTCGGCATCCTGTCAGTTATCGCCTACCCCTCCTACAGTAATTATGTCGCCCGCGGCAAAATAATCGAAGGACACTCGTTGCTGGCGGATTATCGGGTTCGAATCGAACAGTATTATCAGGACAATCGCAACTATGCCGCAGCCAACGGGCCCTGTGGAGCAGACGTCCCATCCTCGGAACATCAATATTTTACTCTTACGTGCGTTGCTTCCAGCGATGAGAACGGCAACGCGGCGCAGGCCTATGTTGCGACCGCGACTAGCAATGGCGGCCAGGGGCTCGGCGCAGCGGGCACTTACGTTTTTACCATTAACCAGCAAAATGTAAAACAAACGACGAGTTTTCCGGGGGTTTCCTCCCTGCCCAAGAATTGCTGGCTAGTAAAGGGCTCCGAATGTTAATCCGGTCGAATAACCAGCGTGGTGTAACCCTGATCGAAGTAATGATCGCGATCGCGGTCATGGCGGTTCTGCTGGCCGTCGGGGTGCCAAGCTTCACCGTCTGGTTGCAAAACAGCCAGATTCGTACTGCAACCGAGTCCATCGTAAACGGTTTGCAGTTGGCGCGTGCCGAGGCGGTGCGTCGCAATGCCCAAGTCAGCTTCTCACTGGGTCCAGGCACCAGCTGGGAAGTACGAACGGTTACGGGGGATGCGCTTATTCAGAGCCGCGCCAGCAGTGAGGGATCGCCCAACGTGAGTGCCAGGGTGAGCGGCGGCACTACTGCCACGTTCAATGAGCTCGGACGGATTGTGAACGTGGATACGGCACCGACCCAGATTGATCTGGATAGTACCGTTCTTCCGGCCAGTCAGAGCAGGGAACTACGTGTTGAGATAAACGCCGGCGGACAGATTCGCAGTTGCGATCCGATGTTTACCGGCAATGACCCGAGGGCGTGTTGATATGGCTACAAGGCGCTATCTTGTGAAACGGCAGGCAGGTGCGGCCCTTCTGGAGGCGCTGGTCGCGATCCTGATTTTTTCCATGGGCATCATCGCGCTCATGGGGCTGCAGGCAGTTTCCATCAAGAACAGCATCGATGCGAAATACCGCGCCGATGCAGCTTACCTGGCCAACCAGATCATCGGTCAGATGTGGGTGGATCGTGCCAACATCAACAGCTATGCGCACCACCCGGCGGGCGCGCTTTGCAGCTTTTCGGGCGCCGCCTCGACCTACGACCCGAATATGACGGGCGTGACACCTAATCCGGGATGGCTCAAGCAAGTAGCCGATACCCTGCCGGGAGCAACCAGCGACTTTCAGCAAGTCATCGTTACAACGCCGACTGCGAATACCCGCCTGGTCACGGTGACCGTCTGCTGGAAGGCACCCCAGGAAACCATCAGGCACAATTTTGTGGCTACCGCCGAAATCAATATGCCTTAATCCGGAGCAGCCATGTCCCGCCGAACATATCGAAAGAACGCACACGCCAAAGGGTTCACACTCGTAGAGGTTATGGTCGGCATGACGCTGGGATTGTTAACGGCGGTGATCATCATGCAGGTATTCATGGTGTTCGAAAATCAGAAACGGACCACAACAGCCGTTTCCGAAGCGCAGGAAAACGGTCTGATGACTTTGGTACAACTGGAGCAGGCGGCGCGCAGCGCCGGTAGCGGGTTGACGAATCTTGCCGCGCTCGAATGCACCAGCGTACACAGCTATTTAAACGGAATCTCTCCTGCTCCCGGCTGGCCAAGCGCGCTTGGGCCAGGCGCACCGGGAGTACCCTTGGCACCGGTTGTCATCACCGATGGCGGCGCCGGCGGGGCGGACACCATTACGACGGTGCAAGGCGCGGACTTCCTGGGGTCCATCGCGGCAACACTCACTGGAACCATGCCCCAGCCTTCGTCTGAACTGGAAGTGAGTCGCACTTTGGGTTTCGCCGATGGTGACCTGATTCTGGTTTCCCAGAATGGCAACTGCACGGTGATGCAGGTGACCCATGTTCAGACAGCGCCGGCCAAACTGCAGCACAATCCGGGCGCCGGCGGTCCGTATAATCCTCCCGCCGCATTTCAAAACGACAACGGCTGGCCGGCTTATACCACCGGCGCGAATATCATATCGCTTAACAGCACCGGATTTGCGGTCAATACTTACCGGGTCTCCAATAGCGATCTGCGATTGACCGTTAATTCAGCACCGGAGGTAACGATCGTCAAGGATATCGTCAGTGTGCAGGCAAAATACGGCGTTGCCCCGACTAACGCGCAGGACGTTTCTCAATGGGTGGACGCTACCGGCGAATGGGCAAGCAATGCTCTGGACGTGGCGCACGTAAAAAGGATCAAGGCAATCAAGCTGACAGTCGTCGCACGCAGCAACAAAAAAGAGGCAGGCAACGTCACCACGAATTTTCCGGGCGACGTGGATATCTCCGCGGTGCCTGACTGGCAACGCTACCGGTACCGCGTCTACAACACAATTATCCCGCTGCGCAACATTATCTGGTCCAACCTGTGAGTTCGCCCATGATGTCTCAGTTCAGATCAAACTTTCCCCAGGCGTCCCGTCGAAAGCAGCGAGGCGCGTCGCTGTTCATTGCGCTGATTGCATTGGTGACCATGACCCTGGCGGGTATCGCCCTAGTACGTTCAGTGGACACCACCAATCTGATCGCCGGCAATCTGGCTTTCCGTCAGGCTGCCCTGAATGCGACGGATATCGGTATCGAAACGGCATTCAGTGCGCTCGACACGATCGTTACGACTTCGCTGGATGCCAATTGGCCGAGCGGTTGTGCCACCGGCGCATGCAATTACTATCCGACCTTGCAGAACACGGATACGAGAGGGGTACCCACCGTCATTGCCTGGGCGAGTGTCCCGGCAACCACGGTCAACCGTGATTACCAGGTGAAATACGTGATCGATCGACTGTGCAATGGGCCTGTGCCAGTGGCCGACATTGCCGGGAACTGCTATGCCAGTGCCGGAAGTGTTGCCGGAGGGGGGACCAAAAGAGCGGGCGGGATCGTGTTCTCCGGTGCGCAGGAGGTCTATTACCGCGTCACCGTGCGCGTCGAAGGTCCGCGCAATACCACCAGCATGGTTCAGGCGCTACTTTCCAGATGAACAGTTAATTGGTGATCACAGCGACGATTGATCGAATAAGGGATTCATTCATATGAGAAACTGTTTTCGCCCCATTCAGTCCAGGTCGGCGCCGGCATTTTTGGCCTGGCTGTTTTTGGGTCTTCACATGAACGCAGTTCTTGGTGCCTCGACCGATATTGCCGACGTCCCGATGGCGGTCAAGAATGCGGCCGGTCCGAACATCATGTACACGCAGGATGATTCGGGTTCGATGCAGTTCGAGGCGTTGCCGGAGAATAACAACGTATATTTTGTGTTCCCGCGCCCGGATCCGCTATACCGTGTCACCTGGCAATACGGTAATACCTTTAGCATGGTTGCCCCGTTTGCCTCAACAGACCAGTATGCCCGATATTACCGTTGCTCCACCTTCAATCGACTGTATTACGATCCGGCCAAGCGATATGTGCCCTGGACGAATCCCGACAAGAGTCTGATGCCAAACGCCACCCCGTCGGCAGCGTGCAACAATCCTTACCGCTGCAGCGGCGGTACCAGCGAGGGAACGCGGGACCTGACCCACACGATAAGCATGACAGCCAACTGGGCTACCGGCGGCGACCGTTATACACGTTCGACGATCAACAACATCGTTCCGGCTACCTACTTCAAGTGGATCGGCACTGGGACTCTGACCGGGCCGACCGATGCCAACAATACGTCAGCGAACTTCACCATGGTTCAGATCGTTCTCTCGAACAACTCATACCAGAAAGGAGCTGACCGGACAGATTGTGCGGGGGCCACGTGCACCTATAACGAGGAAATCCAGAACTTCGCCAACTGGTATTCCTATTACCGCTCGCGCGTCCTGCTGTCGCGCGCGGGGGTTGGTCAGGCATTCGCGGAAGTCGGCAGCGAGCCGCGGGTCGGCTTCGCTTCCATTAACCAAAGCTCCAGGACGATAGATAGTGTTACGAGTTCCGGCACCCTGGTCAGCGGCGTAAGAAAATTCGATGCCACCGGCCGAGCCAATTTTTACGCGTCACTTTATGACCAGCCCATGACCTGCACCGGTACCCCGCTGCGGCAAGCCTTGGACGATGTGGGCGTCTATTTCAGCCGCACCGATGACCTGGGGCCGTGGGGCACCAATCCCGGTACGGGCGGAGGCACCCAGGCGTACTGCCGGCAAAACTATAATATTCTGATGACCGATGGCTACTGGACCGAGGGAGATCAATACGATGCCCGAACCAGCGCCGCGCGTGCCAACGTTGACGGCAACAATGGCCCCACCATCACGAATAACAACACCAATCCTTCACCGCCAACTTACCAATATACGCCGGCGAACCCCTATAGTGATGCGTACAGCAATACGCTCGCCGACGTGGCGATGTATTACTGGTACCGCGATTTGCGACCCGACCTGACCAACAAGGTGCCGCCAAACAGCATTGATCCGGCATTCTGGCAGCACCTGGTAAATCTGACCGTTGGCCTGGGGGTGACCGGTGACATCTCCCAGGCGGCAATCGACTCGGCGTTCACCGGCACTCCGCAAACCATTACCTGGCCTAATCCAATTGGTTCCAATCCCCATAAAGTTGACGATCTGGCGCACGCAGCGATCAATAGTCGCGGGAATTATCTGAATGCGGCTGATCCCGCGGATTTTGCCACCGCCCTGACGACGTCCATCAACAACATCATCGGTCGCGAAGGTAGCGCAGCGGCGGTCGCGGTGTCCAATGCCAACGTGACCGGCAGCGACAATCAGTCATATGCGTCAAAGTATAATTCCGGCACGTGGACTGGCGACCTGCTCGCCTTCCCGATCGACCTGACCACCGGGCAACCGATCGAGGCTACGCCGACGTGGAACACTTCGGCACAGACGCAACTCGATTTGAGAACTTCCACTGACCGGAAAATCGTGACTTATTCCGGCACTGCCGGCACGAATCAGGGTATCCAGTTTCAGCCTACCAGCGCCTCTACTACGACGAAACTCAGCGCGGCACAGCAAACACTGTTGAATACCCCGGTTACGCCGCCGGGCACTTCGGATGGAGCCAACGTCGTGGCCTTTCTGCGGGGTAGCAGAACCCTGGAGGGCACCAGCTACCGTACTCGCGCTCACCTGCTCGGCGATATCATTAATGGTGAGCCGGTGGTGGAAAGGGAGCCTTTTGCGCATTACGCCGATACCTGCTATTCGACCGCAGTGGCAGGAGTATGTGCCACTTCGTTCAAGGCAGACAATGCAGGCCGTACGCGGATCGTCTACCAAGGCGCAAACGACGGCATGCTGCACGCGTTCAATGCGTCTACTGGCGCGGAAGAATGGGCCTATATTCCCAATCTGCTGATATCCAGCCTCAATAATCTTTCCAGAAAGGTGGGGTTTGCACATAAATATTATGTAGATGGCACCCCGACCATCGGCGACATGGATTTCAGTAATACTGATGGCGTGAATGGAAATCCCAACCCCAACTGGAGAACGATTCTGGTTGGTGGCTTGAATAAGGGTGGGCGCGGCTATTACGCGCTTGATGTAACGACTCCTGTTGCTACCACCGAGGTTGAAATTGCTGCCAAGGTACTCTGGGAATTCCCAAACAGTGGCACCAATACCACGATAAAAAACAATATCGGCTACAGTTTCGGCAAACCTATCGTAGTCAAGACTACCAGCAGAGGCTGGGTGGTGCTGGTTACATCAGGCTATAACAACGGTTCGGACACGGGCGGGGACGGCCAAGGCTACCTGTTTGTGCTGAATGCACGAACCGGAGCGGTGATTGCTGCGATTGGCACCGGGGTCGGCAGTTCTACCGACCCGAGCGGTTTGGCGCAGATCGCGGCATACGTGGAAAACAGCGATACCGACAATGCCACCAGCTATGTATATGGCGGCGACCTCAAAGGCAACGTCTGGCGCTTCGACCTGACGGCCTCCAACCCGAACAACTGGAGCGTTACCAGATTGGCTATTCTGAAGGACGCCACCGGCACGACGCAACCGGTGACGACGGTGCCTGACCTGGCCAAGATCTCCATCCTCGGGGCCGACCGGCGGTTTGTCTATGTCGGTACCGGTCAATACCTCGGCGACTCGGACGTGAGCACCAGCGGGACCCAAACCATGTATGGCCTGCTGGATGACCTGAGCAATCCGAACGGCACCACACCCGTAATCAGTGATCCCGTTCGTGGCAATCTCCAGCAGCAAACCCTGACCGCGAGCGGCACAACACGAACCGGCAGTGCGAACACGGTCGATTTTGCTACCAAGAAGGGATGGTACGTGGACATGCCGTCAACCGGTGAGCGCATCAATACCGATCCGGCCATTGCCTTGGGGGCGCTGGTCTTTACCAGCAATATTCCCAACAATGACGTGTGCACGCCCGGTGGCAGCAGCTGGCTCAACATCATTGACTACAAGACGGGTGGGATTCTTACCGGCTCGACGGTGACGTGGTCTTCTACCTACCTGGGGGAAGCACTGGGCAGTCGCGTTGTCCTGATCAAGTTGCCCAGTGGCGAGGTCAAGGCGGTGGTGCGGAAGTCAGACGTCACGACCGTAGTTGTTGGGGTTCCGCTGCCGGCAGCTGCAGTTGCGGGGCGGCGCGTTTCCTGGAGAGAGCTGCTCAATTAAGAAAATCGCGGGCGTGGTTTGAAAGGATTGGCGCCAGTGCAGGTGGCAGGATTCAAGCCTGTGGCCGGACTGTGGTGTATTCAACGGCTAGCCGCTGGAGCAAATAGTGTCTCTACCACCAGTACGAGAAAATTGACCTTTTGTCGGGTTATGCTGGCAAACAAAAACGATTCTGATAGGTTATATTAGACGAAACAAGGGAAGCGCCCATGAAACCTCGGAATGGATTTACCTTGATCGAGTTGCTGGTCGTTGTGGCCATTATTGGCATACTGGCTGTCATTGCGTACCCGTCCTATACCCACTATCTCGTCAGAGCCCATCGCAGTGCGGCCGAGAGCTTCATGATGAGCGTGGCCAACAAGCAGGAGCAATATATGCTGGATGCGCGTCAGTACGCGACATCCCTGGCTGCGCTTGCTGTCGCTCCCCCGGAAGTTGCAAGCTACTACACAGTTACCGTTGCTGCCGATAATGGCGCCACGCCTCCGACATACACCATTACCGCCACGCGGACTCCTGCGCAAAATGATACCCAATGCGGAGACTTGACCCTTAACGAGACCGGTGCCAAAGGAAGCCAGTTTGGGACGGTGGCGGATTGTTGGTGAACCTCTCATGAAGCCCGAAAACATCTTCTCACGCGATGCTACCTTGGCGATCCACACGACTCGCCCGGTAGAGAGTGTCATGTCTATCTTGTACTGGGGGGCAAACAGAAAATCAAATTTCATGCCGGTGGTACTGCGGCAGAGGTTATCGGGTTTCAGCATGATCGAGCTGCTCATAACCATTATCGTCGTCGGCATACTCGCGATGATTGCCGTTCCTTCCTTCAGTGACTTCATTGCTGGACAACGTATCAAGAATGCCTCATTCGATATTACATCCGCGCTGACTTTGGCACGCAGCGAAGCAATCAAGCGAAATGCCAATGTAACAATCACCCAAGCCGCAGGGGGGTGGCAAAACGGCTGGACGGTAACTGCCGGCGGCACCACGGTAAGTTCCCGCGATCCATTGTCCGGCGTCACCATTGACGGTGCGGCGCCGGCAAGTGTCACCTACGCGGCTAATGGGCGTCTCCTCGCGGGCACGGGGACACTGTCCTTTGAAATCAGTAGTCCTAACAGCAGCGTATCGCCGCGTTGCATTAGTGTTGATCCCAGCGGACGGCCTAACAACAAGGTGGGGGGCTGCTGATATGGGCACAAGCACAAAGAGTTCACATGAACAGCTCGGCTTCAGCATGGTTGAGGTGCTGGTAACACTCATCATTTTGCTGGTAGGTTTGTTGGGCTTGGCCGGATTAAGCATACAAGCTCAACGCTCACAGATGGAGTCTTACCAGCGTGTTCAGGCGCTGGTACTGCTGGACGATATGGTTGAGCGCATCAATGCCAACCGCGCGAATGTTGCGAGCTATGTGACTACCAACATCGGCGACCCCGCCGATGGACAGCCCGCCGCCAATGTCTGCCCCACGCTCCTGACGATCGCGGCCCGTGATCTGTGCGAATGGAGTAATGCACTCAAGGGAGTGAGCGAGCAAAAAAGCGGTGTGGGATCTGTCGGAACTCTGGCGGGTGGGCGTGGCTGTATTACGTATGATGCCGCCAGCCGTATAGCGGTGATTAGCGTGGCATGGCAGGGGCTCGGCGAGACTGTAGCGCCGCCTGCCAGTCTGAATTGCGGCGCAGGGCTATATGGTAGCGAAACCAGGCGGCGCGTGGTAAGCCTGCCCGTGAGAATTGGATGCCTCACTTGTTGACCTATGCCATGACCAAGTCTACCAACACGACATCGAAATATATTTTGCCCGGCCGTCAGCGTGGCTTATCACTGATTGAGCTAATGATTTCAATCACTGTCGGCTTGTTGCTGCTGGCTGGAATTACTACGCTCATCGTTCAGCAAAGCAGTGCACGTAGCGAGCTGGAGAAGTCCAGTCGGCAGATCGAGAATGGTCGCTATGCGATGGATATTCTGCGTAACGACATCGAGCATGCGGGTTTTTACAGTGAATACAGTCCTCCTCTTGGCAGCATTTACCAGAGGCCAAATCCTTGTACCGAAGTGGATGCTGGCTGGGACAACGGCTCTTTCGACAATCCAGATGTACCGGTACCCATATATGGCTATCCAAATGCCACAGACCCGGTGCCTACTTGTCTGCCTAATTACAAATCGGGCACGGCAGTTCTGGTAATACGCCGGACGGCGACGGAGCCGGGTTATGCTGCACCGAACGATTTTGAGGTGTCGCAGTGCCCTACGGATACCAAGCCATTCGAAATTGTAAGCGCTGTCGGCGGCGTTGGCACCTTGCATCAGAAAGACTGCACTGCCAGCCCGCCAGGCACGCTGGCTATCCGGCGTGCTTACATCGAACGGATCTATTACATCAGCACCTGCGATGTAGTGGACGCAGGGAATGCTTGCCTTGACTCCATTCCCACGCTGAAAATGAAGGAGAATGGTGGCAGCCCGGTTCCGCTGGTGGAAGGCATCGAAAACATGCAGCTCGATTACGGGATCGACACCAACGGTGACGGTTCGCCCGATAGCTACACCGCGAGTCCCCTTGCTGCCAATTGGCCAGATGTCATGGCCGTTCGTGTCAGTCTGCTGGCACGCAATAACGAGCCTACCGCCGGTTATCAGGACAACAAGTCATATACCCTTGGTTCCATAACCATACAGTCCGGGTCTGGCATTCCCGCAACCGACGTGGCCTACAAGCGTCACGTCTTCAGCGAGGTGGTACGGGCTATCAACCCCAGCGGGCGGAGAGCATCATGAGCACAAGAAACAGTCAGCGTGGTGCCACCCTGTTTGTAGGTCTGGTCATGCTGGTCGTGCTTACGCTGCTCGTAATATCTGCAATCCGTTCCAGCAACACAGACTTGCGCATTGCCGGAAACATGCAGATGCAGGGCGAGGCAGCGGCAGCGGCGCAACAAACAATCGAACAGATCATCAGCAGTAACTTTACGACTGACCCAGCCGCATCCATCGCGTCAGCCGTTGCTGGTGCTGGCGCGATAACACCGGACTATGCCTTGGCCGCGTCGGCGGTCTGCATCGGCTCGGTACCGATCTCGAATAGCAATCTCAATCCGGCTAATCCAAGTGAATCTCCATGCGTCAGCAGCAGCGCGGCCAGCAACACCGGGGTAATTTCGTCCTCCGGCAAGCCAGTCAAAACCGGCGACTCATGGTGTTATGCGCAGCAATGGGACGTTCAGGCAAGTGCGGTCAGCAGCGCCGGTACCGGAGCAAATGCAACAACGCACCAGGGCGTACACCTGCGCGTCCCCGCGGGAACAGGATGTAGCTAATCTAGGGTATCAACGATCACCGGAAGCAATTCGGAGGGTGCAACCATGAGTACAGCACGACTGATTCTGACCAGTTTATTCGTTGCCATGCTGGGATATGCAATCCAGAGCAAAGCCGAGGACATCGACCTGTATAGCGCCGTGACTGGTGTTTCGGATGCCGATCTTCCAAACCTCCTGTTCGTGCTTGATAATGCAGCAAACTGGAATGCCAGTAGCGCTACCACATGCACCTACGCCGATACCGGCGGATCGCCAAGTCTGGGTGCTACCACTGGCGGCATCGAGCAATGTGTACTGAACAATGCGATCAATGCCCTGCCGCTAAAGTCCGATGGAAGCGCCGTGATCAAGATCGGCATCATGGTTTACAACAAAAACGGGATGCACGACCTGTATGGCTGCAATGAAAGCGCCGTCGGCGGCTGTCTGATGTTCCCGCTTGCCGCGATGAACGCGTCGGGCAAAGCCGCCCTCATGGCTACCATCAAGGCATGGACTGCCGACGTCCAGTCGAATAACGAGGCAACCGGTCAAGCCATGCAGGAATCATGGGCCTACTACGCCGGCAGCACTGGCATGTCCGGCACGACTTATACCTCGCCAGCGCTTACCGGTTGCGCGAAAAACTTCGTCCTTTTTATTGGTAACGCCATCAATAATTCCGGCTCGCCGGGCGATGCGAGCGGCTCCCCGGGGAACCGGCTCATCGACACGGTAGACCACAATACCGCCCTGACCGCTACGCAAAAAACGCAGCTTAAAGCGACCATCTCAATACCCGCTGCCGCCTACGGCACCAGCTCATTTACCTGCTCGCCAGATCCCTACTCCATGCCCAACCACACTGAATCGTCCGGCCTGTACGCGGACGAATGGGCACGCTATATGAGTAATGTCG
>DASSQR010000038.1:0-3636 GCA_035702405.1 Gallionella sp.
GTTCGACCTCAATGACTCCGCCGCGTATGCCCGCTGGCGCGAGCAGAAGCTGGCGCGTGCCATTACCCAGACCAATGAGCTGATTGTCGAAATCGACAATCCGCGCGCACTGACGGCAGTCGAACACGACGCGCTGCTCGACCGCTGCCGTCGCAGCAACATGGCGATCTATGTCACCCGCCAAGAAAGCGGCGACGACCAGATGGTGCGCGAGCTCGCACAACAGTTTGGCCTGACCCGGCTGGATGCCAACTGGCTCGCCGACGATGAAGGCGTCACGCACATCACGGTGAGCGACGGCGACGAGTTACGCCAGACCTACATCCCTTACACCAATCGCCCGATCAAATGGCATACCGACGGTTACTACAATCCGCCGAAACGGCAGATTCTCGCGATGGTACTGCACTGTGTGCGCAGTGCCGGTCAGGGCGGCGAGAACCGGCTGATGGACCATGAAATCGCCTACATCCAGTTGCGCGATGCGAATCCTGATTTCATTCGCGCGCTGTCCGCGCCGGATGCGATGACCATCCCCGAGCGTACCGATGAAAACGGCATCGCCCGTGCAGCCCAGGCCGGTCCGGTGTTCAGCATCGATGCAGGCGGAAATCTGGCGATGCGTTACACCGCACGCACCCGCAGCATCGTCTGGAAGCAGGATGCCACCACGCTCGCCGCGGTCGCGATGCTGGAACAACTGCTCGCCGCCGATTCATCCCACATTCACCGTGCGCGCATGGAAAGCGGCATGGGGCTGTTGTGCAACAACGTGCTGCACGACCGCTCCGCATTTGTCGACGATCCGGCCAATCCGCGCCTGTTGCTGCGCGCGCGCTATCTGGATCGCATTGCGGGCACCTGAGTCGGCTGGAAGGCTGCTGAAATAACCGATTGGAACTCACCAAAACAAAAACGGCCAAACAAGTTGGCCGTTTTTGCTATACACCTCAGACTGCTTAGAAGCGGTGGCTATACATCATCTGCCAGTTGGTCTGGCTGTGATCGATGGTGTAACCGCCTGCCGCTGCTGGCGCCGTGACCGTCACCTTCGGTGCGTAAACCACCGAGCCGTTCAGCTCAGACACCTTGTTCAGCGCATAGCCGGCACCGACCGTGTAGTGATTCTTGACGATCGCGGGGAACAACGGATTAACCGTGCTGTTCGGCACCGGGTTGTTGGCCAAGTTCATACCGGCACGCAGGGTCAGCGCATCGGTCGCTTTATATGCCAGGCCGATATTGAACACGTCCTGATCTACCCAGTTTTGCGGCATCTTCATGTCCATGTTGATACCGCCCATATCCGGGCTGACGAAGGTCATGTGAAAGTCCTTCATCACCTTGGACCAGCCGATGCGCTTGTAATCGATCGCCAGCATCACGTCGTCGGTCACCTTGTACGCCGCCCCGATCCCGAAGACTTCCGGGAACTGGAAGTTGACCACGGTTACCTTGCCGGTCATCGTATAGTTGGCCCCCGCGCCACCACCGAGCGCATTGGCATTATCGATCATGGTGACCTGAGCACCATCTGCGGTCATGTCACCCAGGCGGGTCTTCGAGTGATAGGTTGCACCGACCGTCAGGCTATCGCTGACCCTGAGGGTCATGCCCAGTTTGCCGGCAACACTGGTCGATTTGGCTTTGCCGGTGAACTTGCTGTTGTCGGAGAAATTGAAATACGCCACGTTGTTATTGGGCGTATACGCACCGGTCGCAGGGTTAACACCAATGAAAGGCGCAACTGCGCCGGCACCGCCACCAGTAGCAGCGAGATTGCCACCCGTCATCAAGCCAAACATTTGAGTTGTAGCCATGGCCATCTGCAAATCCATGCCGGACCAGACCACGTCGAGCGTACCGCCGATTTTGAAGTCGGGCGACACGTCATATGCCAACGGGATGATCACATTGCCGATACCCACTTCGGAACGGCTGGGACGCCCGGAGCCAGCGCTGACCCAGTCAGCCGCCGTGTATTCCGTGCCCATGCCGCCTTGCGAAAACATGCCGACGCCGTAGGCCAGCGCGCCATCCTTCTTGACCCAGCCAACCGCCGGCATGTAATACGCGGTGCCCCCGGACTTGGCGTCCGGCATGCCCGCCATCTTGGACACCACATTCGGGTGCAGCCCACCCAGCGAGATATCCAGGCGGCTGGTGCCATCCTGCATCATGCCCAGGGTGGCCGGGTTATTGGCCATGCCCGCCGTACCGTTGTCGATCGCCATGGATGCACCACCCATACCGGTGGAGATCGGGCCGTAGCCTTCCATCAGCATACCGTTCGTCGCATAAGCCAGCGGTGACGCCAGCAAAACTGCAGACAATACTGAACCTACAATTTGCTTCACTTTCATTTACTTCTCCTTGATCAACTTACCCCGAAATAAGTTGTCAGGCGAAAAGCCACCGCCACCTCCATTTCAGTGAAAGGAGGAACACTGTAGAGCGACTAGCAGGCCCCCTTATCCGTCTTTCAATGAAAGGGGGTGACAATTCCGTCCTGAAATAACTTTTCGGGATTGGTTTTTAGTTATCTAAAATTATATTTTTTATTGTTTTAATATTTTTTTAACTACAACTACATTACCTGCTACTGCTACTGCTCCGCACATCCGGTGCCCTGCAGCACCGTTGTGCAACCTGATATCTTAAACAAACAGACAGATATCAGTTTCTCCGGCGAAGCCGAAGAACATTGATGCGCCGCCATACTCAACGTTGTCGATGAATTCGTTCTTGTCGAATCCGAACAGATCAACGGTCATCTGGCATGCGATGAATTTCACATCCGCTTCCAGACACAGGTCGCGCAATTCTTCCAGCGAGGCCACGCCATGCTTGGCCAGCTTCTGCTTCATCATCATGGTTGCCATGGTTTCCATGCCCGGCAGCATCTGCACCATCACCGGCATCGGCACCGGCATCGGCATTGCAGGATTGGCCAGCGGGCTGATCTTCACATCGGACAGGTCCTTGCGCAGCAACTGCAAGCCATAAAACGTGAAAAAGATCTGCACTTCATAGCCCAGCGCTGCGGCCGTCGATGCCAGGATGAACGGCGGATAAGCCATATCCAGCGTGCCCTTGGTGGCAATGATCGCCATTTTCTTAGTGGTCATGCTTCCCCCCTTGAGAGTGGTTTGGATTGGAAGAAAAGTTTTTATTTCTTCTTCATGAAAAAGATGTAAGCGCCGCCTTGCTCTTCCGTAGACAACAGGGTATTGCCGGTCTGGTCGGCAAATGCCTGCATGTCCTTCACGGCGCCACAGTCAGTAGCAGTGATCTTCAGCACCTGACCGGAAGCCATCTCTCCCAGTGCCTTTTTGGTCTTCAGGATGGGCAAGGGGCAGGACAAGCCGCTGGCGTCATATTCTTTATCGAAATTCATTCTGTTCTCTCCTACAAGTTATTAAAAATCAACACTAAACCAGCGTCGCAGCACCCCGGATAAAGCATTGTGAAGCGTATTATAGGAATAATACGCTCACAAGCGTCCATACCCACGAAGGGTACCGGGAATAGCCCGTTGGAGTTATTCTCACCAACAGGGTTATTTCCGGGGCATTCAGTCACACCCGAAGACAGACTGTGCCGGTTCGCTCTCCGGTTGTTGCCGGACCTGATTCA
>DASSQR010000039.1:0-37970 GCA_035702405.1 Gallionella sp.
CGGACCGTCAGATTCTGTCCGAGGTAAATTTTTCAGTTCCGGCAGGTCACACTGTGGCGGTTGTCGGTGCGAGCGGGGCGGGCAAGTCGACGCTTTCGCGGCTCCTGTTCCGTTTCTACGATGTGCAGCAGGGCAGCATCCGCATCAACGGGCAGGATATACGCGAAGTGACCCAGGCGAGCCTGCGTGCTGCAATCGGAATTGTGCCCCAAGACACTGTATTGTTTAATGATACAATTTACTACAACATTGCATACGGTCGTCCCGATGCGACGCGTGACGAGATAATCGCTGCCGCCGAGGCCGCGCACATTCATGGCTTCATTACGTCCCTGCCGCAGGGATATGAGGCGATGGTGGGAGAGCGTGGCCTGAAGTTGTCCGGCGGCGAGAAGCAGCGGGTGGCGATTGCGCGTGCGATCCTGAAAAATCCGGCGATCCTGATTTTCGATGAGGCGACTTCTGCGCTCGACTCGAAATCGGAAAAGATGATTCAGGCAGAGCTGCGCACCATTGCCCGGAATCGCTCGACGCTGATTATCGCGCACCGCTTATCCACGATCGTGGAAGCGGACCAGATTCTGGTGATGGACAAGGGACGGATCGTCGAGCGCGGCTCGCATCGCGAATTGCTTGCGCTGGACAAGCTGTATGCGCAGATGTGGAATCTTCAGAAACAAGAGGAACAGAATTATCCTGTTTATTGATTTATCTTAGTGTTGATGTATGCTGTAGGGCATCAAAACAGTCGTAGGGAGGGCTGCAATGAGAAAAATACTATTAACGTGCGTGCTGGCAGGACATGCCATGGTCGCGTCTGCGGTTGAACCGGGAGCCAATCCCGCCGCAAATCCGGGTCCTTCTTCAAGCCCAGAACCTGCTGCAACAGCCCCTCTTGCTTCAAATCCCGGCCCGGTAGCAAGTGGCCGTGTCGTAGTTGCCAATGCCAATCCTGCCGCCAATAATGCAGCCGCCAACGCCAGTGTAGAAATCAAACTGGACCAGGCAATTTCCGATTCGGTGTTCAAGCCGCATTCCACTCCCAAGCTGCATTCCAGCATTGCACTGATTTACGACGAGAGTACCCAAAGTCCGTTGTACGAAAAGAAACCGGATGCGCAAGCGCCGATTGCCTCCATCACCAAGCTGATGACGGCGATGGTGGTGCTGGATGCAAACTTGCCGCTGGATGCGCCGATCAGTATCGAGACGGCGGATATGGACACGCTGAAGAGGACCCATTCTCGTCTGAACGTCGGCATGACGTTCACCCGCGGCGAGTTGCTCAGGCTGGCCCTGATGGCTTCGGAGAATCGCGCGGCGGCGGCGCTCGCACGCACTTATCCGGGCGGAACCCCCGCGGCAGTGGCAGCGATGAATGCCAAGGCGCGTGCGCTGGGCATGCAGGGTACGCGCTTTTTTGATTCCACCGGACTGAATTGCGACAACGTCTCGACTGCGCGCGATCTGGTTAAGATGGTTGCGGCTGCCCGCGATTACCAGGTGATCCGCGAAAACACCACCACCGCCTCGCATTCCGTTACTGGCCCGCGCGGCCGCGAGATGCGATTCAATAATACCAATCCCTTGGTCAAGAGCACCTCTTGGGAGATCGGCGTGAGCAAGACCGGGTTTATCAACGAGGCTGGCCGTTGTCTCGTGATGCAGGCGAAGATCAAGCAGCGCCCGGTAATCATCGTGTTGCTCGATTCCTGGGGCAAGCGCACCCGGATCGGCGACGCCAACCGTGTCAAGAAATGGGTGGAAAATTCCTATGCCAAAGCCCGCACTTCGGGGCATGGCTGATCGGGCGATTTGACGAAAGGGGGCGTTAGCCCCCTTTTTTTCGATCAGCATTTTTATGCTCGAATTGCTCATCCTTGCAGTTATCGTTGCTGTCGTGGTGCTGAGCTTGCGCCCGCGTAAACCCGTGCTGGAAGAACCGCTGATTGTCGAGCAGCCCGGCCGGTATCACATCACCCTCGCGCCACGATTAAGCGATGCCCGGGCTTATATTGAAAATGTCGCCGAGCGATTTGCGGCGACGTCCACGCCGGGTAGCGACACGCCCACGCTGTTTTATCAGGTGCATCCGGCGCAATTGCCACGCGAGCAGGGTGCTTACCTGCTGGCAGTCGCGTTGCGCGGCGGGGTGCTTTATTTCCAGGCGATCACTCCGCAATCTCCGCAATTGGACGAGGCAGCCCAATTAAAACAGCTAAGAGAATATTCGGCGGTAGTGCTGGCTTATCACCAGCTGACAGGCTCTGTTGATGAAGAGGCGCTGGTGAGGTTGCGGCGTACCGTTGTTGATGCAGCTAGCCAGGTGGGGTTTGAGGTGAAGATGCTGCAGTAGTTTGTTGGCAGGGGCGCGACGAACTGACCCCGCCGAGTTGTTCTGCAATAATTTAGCGTTGGTGTATTACAGTAGTACCAAATTATCTCGGTGGATGATTTCCGTGTCGCCACCATAGCCGAGCAGGGCCTGGATATCCTGGCTGGGGTGGCGGGCGATGCGCTTCGCTTCCTCAGAGCTGTAGTTGATCAGACCGCGCGCGATATCGCTGCCATCCTCACTGACGCAGGCGACCACGGCGCCGCGCCCAAATTCACCGAACACGTTGACGACGCCGATCGGCAGCAGGCTCGTGCCCTTGCTGCGCAGGGCCTTGATTGCACCCGCGTCGAGCACCAGTTTTCCGGCCACCTGCAGATGGCCTGCCAGCCACTGCTTGCGCGCGGCGAGGCTCAGGGTCGGGGCGATCAGCAGCGTGCCGATCGATTCGCCTTGCAGCAGCCGCAACAGCACGTCATGCTCATGTCCGGATGCGATTACGGTATGTGCGCCGCTGTGTGCCGCGCGTTTGGCGGCGAGGATCTTGGTGATCATGCCGCCGCGCCCGATGTGGCTGCCGGCGCCGCCGGCCATGGCTTCCAGTTGGGCGTCGCCGGCTTGCGCTTCGCGTACCAGGGTGGCACTCGGGTCCTTGCGCGGGTCGGCGGTATAGAGGCCGCTCTGGTCGGTGAGGATGATCAGAGCATCGGCGTCGATCAGGTTGGTCACCAGCGCGCCCAACGTGTCGTTATCGCCAAACTTGATCTCATCGGTCACGACGGTGTCGTTTTCGTTGATGATCGGGATCACGCGCAGCGACAGCAGGGTGATCAGTGTGGTGCGTGCGTTGAGGTAGCGTTCGCGGTTGGCGAGGTCAGCGTGGGTGAGCAGCACCTGTGCGGCATGCAGCCCGTGGCCGCGAAAGCAGCTCTCATAAGCCTGTATCAGGCCCATCTGTCCGACGGCGGCGGCGGCCTGCAAGTCGTGGATCGAAGTTGGGCGTGCGGTCCAGCCGAGGCGTTGCATGCCTTCGGCAATTGCGCCGGAGGATACCAGCACCACTTCATGTCCGGCAGCATTGAGCGCGGCGATCTGGCGTGCCCAATTGCCGAGCGCATTAAGG
Source organism: Gallionella sp. (assembly GCA_035702405.1). Taxonomy (GTDB): domain Bacteria; phylum Pseudomonadota; class Gammaproteobacteria; order Burkholderiales; family Gallionellaceae; genus Gallionella. The sequence goes on from DASSQR010000039.1 coordinate 3,459, forward strand.
TCCAGCCCCGCGCCTTGGTTCGTCACCAGGCTGCTGCCGACTTTGACGACGATGCGCCTGCACTGGGTTAATACGGTTCCCATTCAGAAGTCCTAAATGCTGCTTGCGTCGGATTCCTGCGCGTTCCGCGCGGCTTCCTGTTGTTCCTGCTCGGCCATTTGCTGCAGGTGTTCCATGATCGCGAAGGTCAATTCCTTGCAGCCTTCGCCGTTGATTGCCGATATGGCAAAGTGGCGGTCGAAGTCGGTAAATTTTTTCAGGAAGGCGGCGACCTTTTCGTCGCGATCCTCCAGCAAATCGAGTTTGTTCAGTACCAGCCAGCGCGGTTTTTCATACAGGGACTGATCGTATTTTTTCAGTTCGTTGAGGATCGCAGTCGCCTCGGCGACCGGATCGGTTTCCTCGAACATCGGCGCGAGATCCACCAGATGCAGCAGCAGGCGGGTGCGTGCCAGATGGCGCAGGAACTGGTGCCCCAGCCCGGCGCCTTCCGCAGCGCCTTCGATCAGACCGGGAATGTCGGCGATGACGAAGCTTTTCTCATGTGACACGCGCACTACGCCGAGATTGGGATGTAGCGTGGTGAACGGATAATCCGCGACCTTGGGGCGTGCTGCCGAAACGGCGCGGATGAACGTGGATTTGCCGGCATTGGGCATGCCAAGCAGACCGACGTCGGCCAGCACTTTCAGTTCCAGCTGCAGGTCGCGCCGTTCGCCGGGCGTGCCGGGCGTGCACTGGCGCGGCGCACGGTTGGTGCTGGACTTGAAATGAATGTTGCCGAGGCCACCCTTGCCGCCTTCGGCCAACAGGGCTTTTTCGCCATCATGGGTGAGGTCAGCGATGACTTCGCCGCTCTCGATGTCGGTGATCACGGTGCCGACCGGCATGCGCAGCACGATATCGTCTGCGCCCTTGCCATAGCAGTCCGAGCCTCGCCCCGATTCGCCATTTTTGGCGCGATGGATGCGCGCAAAGCGATAGTCAACGAGGGTGTTGATGTTGCGGTCCGCCAGTGCGTAGAGGCTGCCGCCGCGCCCGCCGTCGCCGCCGTCAGGGCCGCCCTTGTCGATATACTTTTCGCGCCGGAAACTGGCGATGCCATTGCCGCCATTGCCCGCGATCACTTCGATTTTGGCTTCGTCGATAAACTTCATTTTGTGTGCGCCAACAAAAAAGCCCTACCTTGCGATAGGGCTGATTTGCATTAATGAGTAATGCAGCTTACGCAACAGCGACGATGGAAACTGTCCTGCGCTTTTGCGCGCCCTTGATGGCGAATACCACTTTGCCGGTGATTTTGGCAAACAGGGTGTGATCCTTACCCATACCGACGTTTTCGCCGGGGTGGAATTCAGTGCCACGCTGACGCACGATGATGCTGCCTGCGCTGATCACTTCGCCGCCGTAGCTCTTTACGCCCAGTCGTTTCGAGTGTGAGTCGCGACCGTTACTGGTACTGCCGCCGCCCTTTTTTGATGCCATGTTATATGCTCCTTACTAAAATTACGCGGAAATACCGTCGATGCGGATTTCAGTGTAGTTTTGACGATGACCTTGATTCTTGCGGTAATGCTTGCGGCGGCGCATCTTGAAGATGGTTACCTTGTCGCCGCGACCGTGCGAAACGATGGTTGCTGTTACGGAAGCGCCGTTCAGCAAGGGCTTGCCAACGGACAGCTTGTCGCCATCGGCGACCATCAATACCTTGTCCAGCACGATGGAGCTGCCAACGTCGCCGGGAATGGTTTCAACTTTCAAAGTTTCGCCAGAAGTAACGCGATACTGCTTACCACCGGTTTTAATGACTGCGTACATAACAACCTCGATTTATTGCGGTTTTTTTGAAGGCGCGGATTATACCTAATTATCTGGTATCGTCAAAACTCTTTTTCAAAGCCGTGCCGTTTAGCGTTTCATAGAGTCGAAGAACTCAGCATTGTTTTTGGTTGCCTTGATTTTATCCAGCAGGAATTCCATTGCCTCCAGCTCGTCCATCGGGTAAAGCAGCTTTCGCAGCAGCCAGATGCGTTGCAGGATGTCAGCCTTGATCAGCAGTTCTTCCTTGCGTGTGCCGGAGCGGTTGACGTTGATCGCCGGGTAAATGCGCTTTTCCGCCATGCGGCGATCCAGATGGATCTCCATGTTGCCGGTGCCCTTGAATTCTTCGTAGATAACGTCATCCATACGGGACCCGGTGTCCACCAGCGCAGTGGCGATGATGGTCAAGGAACCGCCTTCCTCGATGTTGCGCGCGGCGCCGAAGAAGCGTTTTGGGCGATGCAACGCATTGGCATCCACACCGCCGGTCAACACCTTGCCGGAGGACGGAATCACGGTGTTGTAAGCACGCGCCAGGCGCGTGATGGAGTCGAGCAGGATGATTACATCCTTCTTGTGCTCGACCAACCGCTTGGCTTTTTCCAGCACCATTTCGGCGACCTGTACATGGCGGCTGGCCGGTTCGTCGAACGTCGAGGCGACCACTTCGCCGCGCACCGTGCGCGTCATTTCGGTCACTTCCTCGGGGCGTTCGTCGATCAATAACACGATCAGCACCGCATCGGGGTGATTGGATGAAATCGAATGCGCAATGTGTTGCAGCATCACGGTCTTGCCGGATTTCGGTGAGGCCACCAGCAGTGCACGCTGGCCCTTGCCGATTGGCGCGACGATGTCGATGATGCGGCCGGTGATGTTTTCCTCGGCGCGGATATCGCGTTCCAGCGTCAGCGCCTTGGTCGGGAACAGCGGCGTCAGGTTCTCGAACAGAATCTTGTTCTTCGCGTTTTCCGGCGGTTCATCGTTGACCTTGTCGACCTTTACCAGCGCGACATAGCGCTCGCCGTCCTTGGGCGTGCGAATCTCGCCTTCGATCGAATCGCCGGTATGCAGGTTGAAGCGCCGGATCTGGCTCGGGCTGACGTAAATGTCGTCCGGGCCTGCCAGATATGAGGTATCCGGCGAGCGCAGGAATCCGAACCCGTCCGGCAAAATTTCCAGCGTGCCATCACCAAAAATGCTCTCACCTTTTTTTGCCTGGCTCTTCAGCAGCGCGAAAATCAGGTCCTGCTTGCGCATTCGGTTGGCATTCTCGATTTGATTGGCCGCAGCCATTTCAACGAGCTCGGTGACGTGTTTGTTTTTCAGGTCGGATAGGTGCATGGCTATGCGATGAATGATGATTGAGATGAACGAGTGGGCTGCGTGCGCCGGGTGGAAGATAGCCACCCGCATGGCCTGTTACTTGTCGCTTAAAATTATTTTGTTGCGAGAGGGCAAAACTGGAAGGCAACGCGGGTGAGACAGTAAACGCTTTAGATGTGGCTGTCAATAAAAGCTGTCAATTGCGATTTGGATACGGCGCCAACCTTGGTGGCTTCGATATTTCCATTCTTGAACAGCATCAGCGTCGGGATGCCGCGAATACCGAATTTCTGCGGGGTTTGCTGGTTTTCGTCCACGTTCAGCTTGGTGACGATCAGGCGGCCGGCATATTCCTTGGCGATTTCGTCCAGGATCGGCGCGATCATGCGGCAGGGGCCGCACCATTCGGCCCAGTAATCCACCAGCACGGGCAGGGTGGCCTGGGTGACTTCGGCATCAAAAGTGGCATCGGAAACGTAATGAATATGTTCGCTCATGGTAGGGTCTCAATTTGAATTATTTGAATTAGGGTTGAACCGCATGCAACAAAAAACCAAGGAAGGTTGATTGCTTTTTGCGGCATCCTAACCCAAACCAGCTGTGCTGTGAAGTGCGATAAATCGCGCTTGCTCTGCTAGAATGCGGCGACGCTGATTCCTGGAGAACTACAATGGCTTACATTGTTTCCGAGCCGTGCATCAAATGCAAATATACTGATTGCGTGGATGTATGCCCGGTAGACTGTTTCCGCGAAGGCCCAAATTTTCTCGTGATCGATCCGGACGAATGCATCGATTGCACCCTGTGTGTCGCGGAATGCCCGGCGGAAGCGATTTTTGCCGAGGATGACCTGCCGGAAAACCAGCGCCACTTCATTGCCTTGAACGCGGAACTCGCCAAATTGTGGAAACCCATTGTCGAGAAAAAGCCGGCGCTGCCCGATGCCGATCAATGGCGTGACGTCAAGGATAAACTGCACCTGCTCGAACGTTGAATACTGTTTTTCTAGATCAGGTGGCAACCCGCATTGTGAGTTGCCACGAGCCGGCATTACCCGATCTGCGCGGCATCACGGTTCTCCTTCCCAGCTACCATGTGGCACAACCACTGGCCCAGGCGCTGATACGCGCAGCGCAAGTGCCGGCCTTGCTGTTGCCGCAGATAGTCACCCTGACCGAGTGGGCTCAAGGCGTGCCGCTCGACGCGTCCGTGACGGCGGGCAGCCAAAGAGGGGCCTTGCTGTACCAGCAACTGCGCAAGCAACAGTGGTTCGGTCAAGCCGACCTCTGGGGCGTCACGCAAGAGCTATTGACCCTGTTCGACGAACTGACGCATGCACTCACTGAGCTGCCAGGTGACGCGGACGCCTTCGCGGCCGCGGTGCAGCAGGCCTACCAGGCACGCGCGAACGAGGCACTGCAGCTGGAGGCGCGGCTGGTGTTCGAGCTGTGGCATGCAATGCAGAGCGGCACCGAACTGGACGGCGCGCGTGCCTATCAACGCCGCCTGGCGCACCTCGCGCAGCAGGCGCGACAACCGCTGTATGTGTTGCGCACGTCGGACTGGGATGCGCTGGAACAACGCTTCCTTGATGAATATGCGCAGCTGGCTGAGGTGACAGTGTTTGATGTGCGCGAGATGAGCACCCTCTCCCCAGCCTTCTCCCACGAGTGGGAGAGGGGGACGGCTTGCTCCCCTCGCCCATTCATGGGAGCACCAAAGGCAGGCAATCCGCTATCAGCTGAAGCTGATGCGGAATTGACACAGGGGCTGGGGGAGAGGGTAAATGCCCCGCGATTCTTCCCCGCCATCTCCCTCGAACAGGAAGCCCGTGCTGCTACGATGCAAGTGCGCCGCTGGCTGCAGGCAGGCAAGCGCGAGATCGCCATCGTGGTGCAGGATCGGCTGGTGGCGCGGCGCATGCGCGCGCTGCTGGAACGGGTTCAGGTGCTGGTCACCGATGAAACCGGCTGGACGTTCGCCACCCTGTCGGTGAGTACGGTGCTGGACCGCTGGCTCACGGCCTTGCAAAGCGATTTCTACCATCACGATCTGCTCGACCTGCTCAAATCGCCGTTCATCTTTGCCGACATGGCAGCCGGCGAGCGCAAGGCGGCGGTGTACCAGCTTGAACAACTATTGCGCAAACACGGCGTGGTGTCCGGCCTGGAGAAATTCAGCGCGCTTGCCGCTCAGGCCGAAGTGTTGCGGCTGCCGCTGGGGCGCCTGCGCCAAGCCGCCATACTGCTGGATCTGAACAAGAAAAAGAACCTTGCAGGCTGGCTCGCGGCACTGCGCGAAAGCCTGGCGGCACTGTGCATCGACGGTGGCCTGCAGCAGGATGATGCGGGCCAGCAGTTGCTGCGTGCGCTCGAGAACTGGCAACAGGAACTCGCGGACGACGGCGGCCGTTATGGGTTCAGGGAATGGCGGCGCTGGCTGGCGCAGCAATTCGACATGCAGACTTATCGCGACCACAGCATCGACAGCCCGGTGCGTTTTACCCATCTCGCCGCGACGCGCTGGCGCAGCTTCGATGCGGTGCTGCTGCTCGGCTGCGATGCCGACCATTTGCCAAGCGTAGCCGATGGCGGGCGCTGGTTCAACGACACTGTGCGCAGCAGCCTCAACCTGCCCACGCGTAGCATGCGCGCTGCGCGCCAGCATGACGACTTGCGCGCATTGCTGGCCATGAACGACTGCGTGCTGGTTACCTGGCAGCGGGAAAAGAACGGCGAGCCGGGGCTGCTCAGTTCATACCTGCAAATGTTGCGCGATGAGCTGGAGCCGGTGCATGGCGACCTGAGCGAGCGCGAGTTGCACGCTTATCTGGTGGCGGAAGAGGCGCGCCCGGTTGACATGCCGCAGGCGGCCCAGCCTGCGCCATGCGTTGTGGCCGATGCGGTGCCGACCGGTGTCTCCATCAGCGGCTACAACAGCCTGGTGGCCTGCCCGTATCAATTTTATGCGCGCCACATCCTGCGCCTGAACGAACTGGACGAGGTTCAGGAAGCCATTGAAAAGCGCGACTACGGCGAGCGCGTGCATGACATCCTGCACCGCTTCCACGAACAGTACCCGCAGGTGAGCGGCCATGCATCAACAGAGATGGAAGCGGCGTTGCGCAAGATCAGCGAAGAGGTGTTCGCCGACCTGCTGGCGCGGGATTTTGCTGCGCGTGCCTGGCTTGCGCGCTGGTTCGAGTCGCTTCCCGCCTATCTTGAATGGCAAGCCGCGAACGAAGCCGACGGCTGGCATTATGCGGAAGCGGAGCGATCTTTCGAGCTGGAACTGGGCGGCGTGCGCCTGCGCGGCCGGAGCGACCGTCTCGACGTGAAGGCGCAGGAACAACGCGTGCTCGATTACAAGACCCAAGGCGACCAGGTGCTGCGCAACAAATTGAAGGAACCGGGCGAAGACGTGCAGCTCGCTTGTTATGCTCGCGCGTTCGCGGCGAATGAGGCGGCCTTCGTCAGTATCGAGAATGGTAAAGTGAAGCCGGTCGCACCACCACACGACGTCGCGCAACTGGCAGAGCTCAACGCCGAACGGCTGGTGCAACTGATGGCACGTATCCGCGACGGTGCCGGTATGCCGGCGAACGGCATCGACGCGGTGTGCGCACATTGCGAGATGCGCGGTGTGTGCCGGAAGGGCGAGTGGTGAGTATCCTGGAATCTTTGCATACAAGTGCGTCATTCCCGCGCAGGCGGGAATCCAGCGAAACAAATAATTGTCGCGTAGCGAGGCAAAAAAGTCGTTGTCCGCTTCGCGGATTTTCGTATTTGCTGGATTCCCGCCTGCGCGGGAATGACGGCGTGAGGGAAGGCTGATGGATAACCACATCGCTCTTGATCCAAGACGCAGCATCGTCGTCGAAGCCTGTGCCGGCAGCGGCAAGACCTGGCTGTTGGTATCGCGCATCGTGCGCCTGCTGCTGGATGGCGCGCAGCCGTCGCAGATACTTGCCATCACCTTCACGCGCAAGGCCGCGCAAGAGATGCAGGCGCGCTTGCAGGAATGGCTGCGCGACCTCGCGCTGAAAGATGATGCGTTCGTGCACAAGTTCTTCGCCGAGCGCGGTCTGGGCAACCTGAGTGAGCCGCACCTGCAGCGCGCGCGCGGGCTTTATGCCAGCGTGCTGCTGGCGCAGCCGGGTATCACCATCAGTACCTTCCACGGCTGGTTCATGCAGGTGATGCAGCGCGCTCCGCTCAACGCCGACGTGATGCAGGGCATGAGCCTGCTGGAGCGCGCGAGCAGTGCACAGGAAGAAGCCTGGGAAGAATTGCTGGAACAGATGCTAAGGCGGGAAAGTGCCGCGGCGAAGCAGATGCAGTGGCTGTTCAGCGAGTACGGCCTGTTCAATACGCGCAAACTGCTGTTCGGTTTCCTGGCAAAACGGGCGGAGTGGTGGGCATACACCGCACATCTTTCCTCCTCCCCGAGCTGGGTGGAGGAGGCTGTCGCATTTGCGCTGGGTAATCTGCGCACCGTTCTTGATGTCGATCTGGACATCGATGCGACCGAAGATTGGGGTATGTGCGGGTTCAGTGAAGAGACGCTGTTCGCGTTTATTCACCAGTTGGCGCACAACGGCACCGACAAACAGAGAACCACCGCATCCGAGCTTGAATGTGCATGGACGGATACGCTACCCGAAGCGCGATTCGGGGAGATCTGGCCGCTGCTTTTCACGCAGACGGGTGAGCCGCGCAAGCTCAAGCACACCAAAAACCAGAGTGAAGAAACCTTCGCCGTCACGCTGGGCCGGCTGCACGCCAGCCTGCAAGCCGCACATGACGCGCGCATCGAGCAGCGGGCTTATCGCCTCAATGAGGCGGTGCTTCATTGCGGTGTGGCCTTGCTGGAACGCTACCAGGCGCTGAAGCAGCAGAAACAGCAGATGGATTTCTCCGACCTGGAATGGCAACTGTGCCGTCTGCTGCAAAGCAGTGACCATGCCGAGACCATGCAGTACAAGCTCGACAGCCGCTACCGTCACGTGCTGCTGGACGAGTTTCAGGACACCAACCCGCTGCAATGGCAAATCCTGCGCGCATGGTTCGATGCGGCCGTGGCGGTCGAATCTCAGCCCACCGTGTTTGTCGTCGGCGACCCGAAACAGTCCATCTACCGCTTTCGCCGCGCCGATGCCCGCCTGTTCGGCGTGGCGCGCGACTATCTCAGGGAATATTTCCATGCAGAAACGTTTGGCAACAGCCTCACGCGCCGCAATTCACAGCCCGTCGTCGATGCGGTGAACGCGGTGTTTCGCGAGCAGCCGGACGGGTTCGAGTTTGTCGAGCACGGGACTCATCAGCGTGACCTGCCCGGTCACGTAATGGTGCTACCGTTGAGTGTGGCCGAACCGCTTGCTCCCTCGTCCCCGGGAGACGGCGGGGGAGCGGGAGAAAACGACGAACTTGTGCTGCGCGATCCTTTGACCACACCACGCCATGAAACCGAAACAGGTGCGCGCCATCAGGAAGCGGCTGAATTTGCCGCGATGCTGCAAACCATCGTCAGCGAGTGGTCGGTGCATGACGAAGGCAAAGAGCGTCGCGCAAGCTATGGCGACATCATGGTGCTGGTGCGCAACCGCACCCACCTCGTGGTTTACGAAGAAGCGCTGCGCGCGCGGCACATCCCGTTCATCAGCTCGCGCCGCGGTGGCCTGCTCGACACGCTGGAAGCGGAAGACCTGCAGGCGTTGTTAACGTTTCTCATAACGCCTTTCGCTGACCTCGCGCTGGCGCAAGTGCTGCGCACGCCGGTGTTTGCGTGCACCGATGAGGATTTGATGCTGGTGGCAGGATTCAAGAACCAGGATTCAGGATTCGGGACTCAGGATTCGGGGGAGGAGCGCGACACTGCTGTTACTGAATCTCGTATTCTGAATCCTGGATCCTCCTGGTGGCTCCGCTTGCAGCACGCCGTGACCCAGGGCATCGCTTCCGAGAAATTGCAGCGTGCCCACGCTCTGCTCAAAAACTGGCTCGCGCTGGCCGACAAGTTGCCGGTGCATGATTTGCTCGACCGCATCTATTTCGAAGGCGACATGCTCGCGCGTTATACCGCCGTCGTGGCGCCGGAGATGCGCGCCAAGGTTGGCGCGAATCTGCACGCGTTCATGGAAATCGCGCTTTCGGTGGATGCCGGGCGTTATCCCAGCCTGCCGCGCTTTTTGCAGGAACTGCGCGAATTGCGCGAGAGCTCCGACGAGGCGCCGGATGAAGGGCGGCTCGGCAGCGTCGGCAATGCCGTGCGCATTTACACCGTGCATGAGGCGAAAGGGCTGGAAGCGCCCATCGTCTGGCTGCTGGATGCCAATGCGGAAAACAAGCACAGGGAAAGCAGTGACGTGCTGCTCGACTGGCCGCCCGACGAAACAGCGCCGACTCATTTTTCGCTGTACGCCGACCACGCCTCGCGCGGCAAGAAACGTGCGCCGATATTCGAGGAGGACGCCGCGCAACAGGCGCGCGAGGAAATGAACCTGCTCTACGTCGCGATGACCCGCGCGCAACAGGCGCTGATTGTCAGCGGTAATCAGGGGGGAAAGGAACATCGGTCAATGACCTGGTACGGCCGAATCGCGGCAGTAGCTGGCGAATTGCATAATCCGTTGTGCAAGACCGTACCCGGTGTTCCAAGCCAGCCAGTCAAAGATGAAAGCAATCTTGCGGAGCTGCCTGTCATGGTTCACACCGGTCAGCGCAAAGCGCGCAACACCGCCCAACAACAGCGCGGCATCTGGCTGCATGGAATGCTGGAAAGCTTCACCGACGAAAAGGTGGTGGATCGGGCAGAGTTGCGACAGCGCCTCGGGATTTCTGCCAATGAAATGGATGCGCTCTGGCAACAGGCGCAGCACCTGCTCGCCGCGCCGCACCTCGCGCGCTTCTTCGATGCGCAACAGTACCGCAGCGCCTGCAACGAAATGCCCTATGCCAACGCGAAGGGCGAACTGAAGCGCATCGACCGGCTGGTCGAATTTGACGATGAAGTCTGGGTGCTGGATTACAAACTCGGCGAGCGTGCGGAGCCGGAACGCCATCTGGCGCAGTTGCGCGAATATGGCAGCGCGATGCAGACGGTGTATGCGGGAAAAAAAGTGCGCTGCGCGCTGGTGTTTGCGGATGGCGTGCTGCACGAAGTGGAATAGCCGAATGTCATTTCGGCTGATTTTTGCTCCTGCGATTAGCTCCGAGGCCTGTCTATTGCCGTTCGTGGTTTGATCGCACCACGAACGGCTTCCTGCGAAGGATAACCGCACCGCCTTAGGTTTCCTCGCGGTGAACCTGCATTTACATCCCGCTCAGTCGCTTCGCAAATGAGACCGCATACGCCGGCGAGCGAAACCGCAGGATCGGATCATTTGTCGGCTCGATGCCGTCCGCCATCACCATCGGGTCGAAGTTGATTTTTTCGCATTCGGCGCCTTTTTGCGGCACAGCCGAATTGATCGTCAGCGTTCCAACCTTGACTGTCTTGCGGTTCTCGGGCCATGAGATCGTCGGATTGTCCAGGGAGTCGCCCGGTTCGCCAAGCCAGACCAGCATGTCCCAGCGTATCGGTCCGCGTTTCGTGCGGTCAATCAGTGCCTGCTCCAGGAAATTTGGCGGGGACGATTTGAGTTGGTCATCGGTCAGCCGTTGTTCGCCATCCTGCGGAACGAAACGCCAGCGCACATACGTGGTCTTGTTATCCCGATTGATGAACTTGAAGGTGTGAAGGCCAAAATAGGCGCTGTTGGCATAACTCACCGGCGGATTGTGGGTAGCGAGAAATTTTGACATGGCGAGGCTGTCGGGATGGCTTGCCTCAAACGCCTTGATTTTCCCCGGGTCGGGTTTGCCGGTTGCCGGATCCGGCTTCGAGGCGATGATTGAATCGACAAACGTCTTTGGCTGTGCCGCGCCGAACACGGGAACATTCAGCATGGTGATATGCTGCTTGGCGTCATCGGGCAGCCTGAATTCGAGCGCCATGCCGCGCGGACTCTTGGCAGTATCGGGTGCCTTGGGATTGCCACCGGCAAGCGAGAAGCGCGCAACGACTGGCACAGGTTTGCCCGAGAACATTGCCGAGCGCGAATAGGCCGCAGCCTCTGGTGTGCCGACAAACTCGCCGGCGGCGCAAGTCCCCTTGGTGTGGTTGCGCCGTTGTCCGGGGTAAACGCCAAACGTATTTTCCAGCGCGGTCACTGCCTGTTCCGCGGTGACTTCGTCTGCGGCGGCCAGGCAGCACGGCGCCGTTAACGTCAGTGCCCCCGTCAACAGGCACGCCAGCAGAGCTTTTTCGTTGGTATCCATATCAGTTCCTTTCACTGGGTTAGGACTTCAAGCAGCATCAAGTACTGGGTAACTGCAATTTGGGTACACCCGGCGGCTGGTGCTGGGGCTGCTGGGAGATGCAGGCGATAAGTAGGCACTCTAAAGTCTACTGCTGCAATACTCACCACACTGTAGATAGCCATGTGTTGTCGGGTCTTTTAGACCGCATTCAGATAGCTATCCACGTTCTCTTTCGTAATCACGTCAATGCCTGTATCAATGGCCTGTGGCAGCTGAATACCCAGCGAAGCTTGCCATAACATCAGGATCGACATTGAGCCCTGCATTTTCGGAATGGTTGCCGAGGACGAGTCAATCACGCCTTCTTTGATGGCATCGAGGATGGGTCTGATGCCATCCATGCTGACCACTTTTACTTTGCCTGCCTTCCCGGCCTGTTTGATCGCGGTTGCGATGCCGATCGGACCGGAAGCATCGCAGCACAAATAGCCACTCAGATCGGGATGTGCTTCGAGCACAGCCGAAGCCTGTTGGCGGGCAGTCTCGATGTTGTCATTGTCGATGCCGCCGTCCACAACGGTGATGCCGGGATGCTTCCCCAATACGGCCATCTGGGCTTCGTATCGTTCCTTGTGGTTTGGCGCCGTGGGATATCCCTGCATCACCGCCACTTTGCCGGCGTACCCAATCAGTCTGGCGAGACGCTCGGCCGCAATGATGCCCTGCCGGGCAAAGTTGTTGCCAATGCTGGTGATGCCGGCATCCGGCGATGGTGAGTCGAACAGGATCATCGGAATACTCAGCTCCCTGATGCGCTTGATCGCCGTCATATGGCCTACCGCGTCAAGCGGATCTACCGCGATGCCACTTGGGCGACTCATCGCAGCCTGTTCCAGAATTGCGTTCTGCTCGGCGGCATTAGCAATCGATGGTGGCATATAGTCGACCACAACCTCGACACCCAGCTCGCGGCTCAGCATTTTGGCCTGAGCCTGTGCACCCTTGTTTACCTCGTCGAACCAGGGATGGGTGACTTTAGGGACAATGATGAAGCGAAGTGCTCGTGCCATTTTTCGAGTCCTCGTAAATAAGCTGGTAACCCGACGTTAAGCAGGCCCCGCTAAAAACGCGTCTGTTTGGCCATTGCGCTTACGGCTAAATGCGCCTGCAGGCTGAGGGCGAGATAGTGATCCTCGATGATGCCATGTTCTGTGAGTCGATGATCGACCGCCTTGCACGACCGCGCGTCCTGCTGTCGCGCGATGCCAGGCAGTCATTGGTTTGCACGACCTTTCAATTCATCGACGAGCACGAGTGTGCCGCGGTAAACCGTATCAAGCGGGTTGGCGCGGCAATAGTTGTCCATCCAGGCGGCAAGAGCATTACTGTCAGCAGAGCCAAAAATGCCATTCGGATTCTTGCCCGAATAGACGTATTGGTTGTATGAGCTTATGAAGCCTTGAATCCAATGTAGCTCCCCGTAATACTGATTCGCACCTCGATACTGAAGCCATGCTCCACAGGTTGAACTGCCTGCGCCCTGAATTTCGCCAGCGAATGAGCTGGTTGTGAAAAGCAACAACGTAAAAGCCAAGGCTGTTTTCTTCATATATCCCCCGATCATGATTCCTGACGTTAAGCAGGCACCCTTAAACGCGCCAACAAAGGCGCCTCCGAGGCGAATAAACTGGAAAATGTTTTATAACACATTGATGTGAGAGCGGATCTGAATGATTCCCTGTATTTCCGGATAATACGCCGCAAAACGATCGGTTACTTGCAGGGCGTTTTGCGTAGATTAATCCGCAGGGTGGTTCAAGACTCGGTGCAAGCTAATGCGCCCTCCACGGGCATTAAGAATGCCCTCACTTCGCTGTGTGACACACCGCCTCGATGTTGTTGCCATCCGGGTCGATCACGAATGCGGCATAGTAGTCGGGCGCATAATCCTCCCTGACTCCCGGCGGCCCATTGTCCTTTCCGCCGGCCTTGAGCGCGGCCGTATAAAACTTGTCCACCATGGCGCGCTTGTCGCACCGGAATGCGACGTGCACCTTGGGCTTGGCGGGCTTGCCTTCGCTGATCCACAGGTCCGGGTCGCCGTGTGCGCCCAGACCTGCGGTGTCGCCGTATTCCGCGATTACTTTATAGCCGAGCGGAGAAAGCGCCGCGGCGTAAAAATCCTTGCCGCGGTGGTAATTGCTGACGTGGATGCCGATGTGGTCGATCATGATCAATGCCTCCTGCGAGAAGTCAAGCGTTGGGCAGGCGATGAGCCTGGTTCGTTGAGAAAGTGTATTTGGGGCGGCGGCACGCATGAATTCGACACAAACAGTATTTGAAGCGGGGAAAACGGGTAGTGTGATGTTAGCAAGACTGGGCCACTGTATTGGAGACTCCGTTGGTTTGCGTCTTTGCTATTTGGGGTGCTTCCTTCAAGAATACCTGCATGCACCCGCTTGCGGGAGGGGGCGGGGAAGGGGGAAATGAGCTTTTGACGAGAAACCGCGGGACATCGGCGATGAGCATCACTGCGGTCAACCCATGCGATGCTCGAATAGGTTTATTTTCTGATGGCTTCTTCGGCGGACTTGATTTTTGTATCCAGGGCATTGAATTCGGTCTTGTATGTGAGATCCTGTGTAGCGAAAGCAGGTTGCATCAAACCTTTTGTTAGTTCTTCAATAGATGGTGCGCTCGGAGTGTTTCTTGCGGATTTTTCCAGTGCGGCCATTTTTTCTTGAAAAAGCCGATTGGCCGATGCCAATCTCCGACTCTCAGCTTCTAAGTTCGCTTTTATTTCTTTTGTCTGTGATACAGCGGACAAAAGCTCAATTTTCGTATTCGCTATTTCTATGGATACGCTACTTGCCTTGTAGGCGATGAAAAGTAAACCAATGGTTCCAACTACCATGCAAAAACTCAGGGAGTACCAAAATGCTTTTGGAATATTGGAAGTATCCATTTTTTCAATCTTCCTAAAAACGTCGATCGCTAACTATTAGTCTCAGCGAGAAGTAAATTGGCTGGAAGTCACTCTAAACATTCCCTAAAATGCCCGCAAGGTTTTTATCAGGTTGTTGATTGTGAAGCACGAAATATCCAAAGGCCGCGGCGCGACCATGCAGATCGAAGGGCGCTTCGAGAGCGTGGCGCGCGAGCGCGTGGACGACGGTTGGGGCACGGCGGACGAGGAATTGCCACCGTTCCGGACGACGGTGACGGTGGAGCGGGCGAAGAGCGTGCTGCAGTGCCAGAAATCTCCCGACCTGCCGTTCGAATATTCGCTCAATGCCTATCGCGGCTGCGAGCATGGCTGTATTTATTGCTACGCGCGGCCGAGCCATGGTTATCTCAATCTGTCGCCGGGACTGGATTTCGAGACGAGGTTGTTTGCCAAACCGGACGCGGCGAAGCTGCTGCGCGCGGAACTGGCGAAACCGTCATACCGTTGCTCACCGATTGCGCTGGGTTCCAATACCGATCCGTACCAGCCAATCGAGCGCGAATGGCAGATCACGCGGCAGATTCTGGAAGTGCTCGCGGAGTGCAAACATCCGCTGTCCATCGTGACCAAGTCGGCATTGATCGAGCGCGACCTTGATCTCCTCGCGCAACTGGCACAGGGCAATCTGGTGCAGGTGTTCATCTCGGTGACCACGCTGGATACGGGAATCGCGCGCAAGCTGGAGCCGCGTGCGGCGTCACCGCGCCGCCGGCTGCAGGCAATCAAGCGGCTGAATGCGGCGGGCGTGCCGTGCGGGGTGATGGCGGCGCCGGTAATACCGTTTCTGACCGACGCGGAACTCGAGAACATTCTGCAGGCGGCCCATCACAGCGGCGCGCGCAGCGCCGGGTACGCGTTGCTGCGCCTGCCATATGAGCTGAAGGATTTGTTCAAGGACTGGCTGGCGACGCATTACCCGCTGAAGGCCGAACATGTGATGAGCCGATTGCGCGAGATGCGCGGCGGCAAGGAGAACGATTCGGAATTCGGCACGCGCTTTCGCGGCACCGGTCTGTTTGCGGAATTGCTGTCGCAGCGCTTCCATCGGGCATGCGAACGGATGGACTTCAATCAGGGAGACGAGCCGTTAATGACGGCGCATTTCCGGCCACCCGGCCGCGCCCTGCAGGGTTCTTTGTTTTAATCCGATTAATTCAATCAACCATTGTGCACCCCGCGGGAATTGGCTAGAATCCAGCATTTCCAGATTAACAACCCCCCAGGAGAATAACAATGGAACATACCTTACCCGCGTTGCCTTATGCGATGGATGCATTGCAACCGCACATGTCGAAAGAAACTTTCGAATACCACTATGGCAAGCATCATCAGGCTTACGTGACCAACCTGAACAATCTGATCAAGGGGACCGAGTATGAGAGTCTGTCGTTGGAAGCAATCGTCAAGAAGGCGCCGGCTGGTGGCATTTTCAACAATGCCGCACAAGTCTGGAACCACAGCTTCTTCTGGAACTGCATGAAGCCGAACGGCGGCGGTGCTCCGAGCGGTGCGCTGGCCGATGCGATCAACAAGAAGTGGGGCAGCTTCGACGAATTCAAGAAAGCGTTCCAGACTTCCGCCGTGGGCAACTTCGGTTCCGGCTGGACTTGGCTGGTGAAGAAGGCGGACGGTTCGGTGGACATCGTCAACACCAGCAATGCCGCTACACCGCTGACCGGCGCCGACAAGCCGTTGCTGACCTGTGACGTGTGGGAGCATGCCTACTACATCGACTACCGCAACCTGCGTCCGAAGTTCGTCGAGACTTTCCTCGGCAACCTGGTGAACTGGGACTTCGTGGCGAAGAATTTTGCCTGATCCTGAGCCTGATCCGCTGTTCGAATAACAGAATCCCGAGCCTGGTCTCGGGATTTTTGTTTGGGTCTGTTAACATGGTGCGGCGATGACTTCCCTGAGCGATTCCTCCGACCATGCGAATTCATGACTGCCTGCGATGCTGTGGGTGTGGTGCGCTGATGCTCGGCGCATCTGCGCATGCCACCGAGTTTTCGCTGAGTGTCGCCGATATCGTTTCTCCCGCTTTTTCCGCGCGCGGCATCGCGCTGACGCTGCCGGAAAACGGCTCGGCCGATTTGCGCATTGCCGAGCTGAAGGTGCAGCAGCGCGACCTGCGCAACGTGCGTCTTCATTGCGCCGCGCTGGAGCTCTCGACTGCGCGGATGATCTGTCGTGGCGGCAGTCTGGAGACGCTGCCGGGCATGGCGCTGGAATTCAGCTATCAATCCGGTAACGGAGTGTGGCAGCTCGATGCGCAGCTGCGCAACACTCCTGCCAAACCGCTCGCGGCATTCCTGCCGCCGCATTTGCCACTGCCCACCCAAGGGGCGCTGAACGGCACCTTTCATTTGCGCGGAAACGCGTTCGGAGCTGACACATTCAAGACCGATCTCCAGGTGGCTGATGTCGGCTTCAGCGATACCAGTGGTCTGCATGCTGCAGAGAAATTGCGGGGTTCGCTCAGATTTTCCGCGATGCGCGAAGCGTCGCGCTGGAACTGGCAGGGCGATCTGGTGTGGCAATCGGGCGACATGTTCTGGCAGCCGCTGTTCTTGCGCGGCGGCTACAAGCTGAATGCCTCCGGCAGCTTTGACGGCACCCTGCTCAAGGTCGACCGGGCTAGTGCCGACCTGCCCGACGCCGGGCGCGAGCAGTTTACGGCGCAGTGGGATGTGAAGCGGGGCGCGCTGACCGACTGTACGGCTCATGGCAGCAACCTCGCGGTGGGTAAATTGTTTGCCGATTTCGCCAAGCCGTTTCTCGGCAAGGGCGCATTGGGCGAATCGGCAGTATATGGCCAGGCCGATGTGGACTGGCAATATCGCAACGGCATGACGCAGGCCCTGCGCGTGGTCTTGCGCGATGCGGGTATCGCTGACGCGGCGCAGCGCTTTGAGCTGGTGGGGGTGGACACCGCGATTGACTGGCGTCTGGATGCATCACGCACGGCCGATATCAGCTTCGGCGGCGGCAACCTGCTCGGGGTACCGTTCGGTGGCGGCAAGTGGACGGTACAGATGCAGGGCATGGACTTCAAGGTGGCGCAGGCCGAACTGCCGGTGCTGGACGGCAAGGTGGAATTGAGCGACCTTCACGCGCTGCGCGAAAAAGACCAGTGGCGCTGGCAGTTCGCAGCCTCCATCCATCCAATTTCGATGGAGCAATTCAGCAAGGCTGCGGGCTGGCCGAAAATGCTGGGCATGTTCTCGGGACGCATTCCAATGATCAGCTACGACGGTACCGAGATCAAAGCCGACGGCGCGCTGCTGTTCGAGGTGTTCGACGGGACAGTGGTGGCGACGCAACTGAAGCTGGTCAATCCGTTCGGGCGGGCGCCGCTGTTTTCCGGCAATCTCAGCATGCGCAACCTCGACCTGGACTTGCTGACGCGCACCTTCTCGTTCGGCAACATGCAAGGCCGCATCGATGTCGACGTGAACAATCTCGAATTGCAGGATTGGCAGCCAGTGCAGTTCGATGCGCGGGTGTTCAGCAGTCCCGGCAATTATCCGCGGAAAATCAGCCAGAAGGCGGTGGAGAATATTTCCGCCCTGGGCGGTGCGGGCGCAGTGGCCGCGCTTCAACGCAGTTATCTAAGCTTCTTCAAGAACTTTGGGTATGAGCGTATCGGCTGGAGCTGCAAGCTGCGCAATGATGTGTGCCTGATGGGGGGCGTGGATGACGGCAGCGGCATGAATTATGTGCTGATCAAGGGCGGCGGCATTCCGGCGATTACCGTGATGGGCTACAATCGCTACGTGGGCTGGGATGAGCTACTCACGCGCCTGAAGCGCGTTACACAGGGAAACCTGAAGCCGATCGTGAAGTAAGTCGGCTGTGTTGCACGATAGTGTTTATTCGGAATTTCATTAAGGAGCGAGCATGAAAAACGTCTGGTTCGCATTACCGCTGGCAGCATGCGCACTGAGTGCCTGCGTGACCATCAACATCTATTTCCCCGCGGCGGCAGCCGAGAAAGCGGCGGACAAGATCATCGAGGAAATCTGGCAGCAGAAGGGCGAGAAGCCCGCGCCGAAGACCACTGAAAGCCAGCCAGCCGCACCGGATACCAGGAAGGAGGAAGGGAAATGAGACATCTGATGAAACTTGGATTGATGCTGTTCGTCCTGTGCTTTTCCGCTGTGGCCCTGGCACAGGTGGACTTCAAGGTGACGTCGCCGGCGATTACCTCACTGAAGCAGGCCATGCATGAGCGCCATGCGCAACTGCGCCCTTACCTGGATAGCGGGGCGGTGGGTTTCGGCGCCGACGGCATGCTGGTCGTGCGCAACGCGAGCGCGGTACCGTTGCCGGAGCGCCAGACGGTAAACAGCCTGGTGGCCGCCGAAAATCAGGATCGCAACGCGCTGTACATCGAAATCGCGCGCGTCAACGGTCACCCGGAATGGCAGACGGAGATCAGTAATACTTTTGCGCAGCGCATGATGGAACACGCGCATCCGGGGTGGTGGGTCCAGGTTGGCGGGGTCTGGAAACAGAAGTAGTCGGGCATTTAAACCCGGACGATTGCACACTGCGTTCCAAGTTTGCCGCGCGCGCCGCATCCTGCAAGTATCCGGATGCAGCCTGCGCGGCAGATGTTTTTGCCGCACTAATATTATTGTTCAGGCACCAACGTTAGATGAATCCAACCCTCGTTTTTGATATCGAAACCATTCCCGATATTGCCGGCTTGCGCACCCTGCATGAACTGGATGCCGGCATCAGTGATGCAGACGTGGCGGAGATGGTGTTCCAGCTGCGCCGGCAGAAAAATGGCAGCGACTTCCTGCCGCATCATCTGCAGCGTGTAGTTGCGATTTCCTGTGTGCTGCGCGAGGGCGACAATTTCAAGGTCTGGTCGCTCGGCGGTCTGGAAGAAGACGAGGGCAGCCTGATCCAGCGCTTCTTTGACGGCATCGATAAATACACTCCGCAGCTGGTGTCCTGGAATGGTGGCGGCTTTGATCTTCCGGTGCTGCACTACCGCGGCTTGATCCACGGGGTGCAGTGCGCGCGCTACTGGGACCAGGGCGAGGACGACAAGGACTTCAAGTGGAATAACTACATCAGCCGTTACCATTCGCGCCACCTCGACCTGATGGACCTGCTCGCGCTGTATGGCGGGCGTGCCAACGCGCCGCTGGATGAACTGGCCAAACTGATCGGTTTTCCCGGCAAGCTGGGCATGGACGGCAGCAAGGTATGGGAAGCCTGGCAGCAGGGCAAACTCGAAGAGATCCGGAATTATTGCGAAACCGACGTGGTCAACACATGGCTGGTGTTTGCGCGGTTCCAGCTGATGCGCGGCCAGTTCACCAGGGCGCGTTACGAGCAGGAGCTCGACCTCGTGCGCAGCGTGCTGGAAAAATTTTCCGAACCGCACTGGCAGGAATTTCTGGCGGAATGGAAACAGGGTTAAGGGAAACTGAATAAATCCGAATTTGTCACTCCCGCGAAGGCGGGAGTCCAGTTAATTCAAATGGCTGGATGCCCGCCTTCGCGGGCATGACGACTTATTCAGTGTCTCCTGAGATGGGTTTAATTAGTCAGGCAGCAAGGTAAATAATGAATTTTGACCAGGTAACGAGGGAAGTGCTGAAGTACGGTTTGTGCTTGCTGATGCTGGCCGCATTGCCCGCGGCGGCGGCCGGAAAAAACGGCAAGGCGACGAGCACCGCTGCGGCCGCAGCCAAGAGCGGCAAGACGGCTAACACCGCGATTGAGTCCAAGGCGTTCAGTTATTTTGTGGACAAGGAGCCGTCGTGGGTGCGCAGCATCGAAGTTCCGGCAACCCCGTCGCCGGTGGACGGCAACCCGGATTATCGCATTCTGCTGCGCGACGATCAGAAGCAGTACACCGACAAGGATATCGTCAGCTATGTGCACCGCGCGTTTTTGCCGCTGCAGAAATCCTCGCTGGAAAAAGTCGCGCAGATCGAGATCGAATTCAGCCCGGAGTACGAGACCCTGACCTTGCACAAGATCGTCGTGCGCCGCAACGGCGAGGTGATCAACAAGCTGGACCGCTCGAAGATCCGCCTGATCGAGCGCGAGAAGGAACTCGAGGCGCGGATGTATAACGGTGTGGTCTCCGCTTCCATCCTGCTCGATGATGTTCGCACCGGCGACGTCGTGGAATATGCCTATTCGATCCGCGGCGCCAATCCCATTTTCGGCGGCAGGATCGACACGGGAGTTGCGTTGAGCGGCTGGGAGATTCCGGTGGAGCAACTGAGCTACCGCCTGCTGACCCCGGCGGGCCGCAAGTTCTCATTCAAGGCGCACGGACTGGAACTTGAACCCAAAGTGACCGAACAGAACGGCGTGCGCGAGATGGTCTGGAGCCGTACCCAGATTCCGGCCATGATCGACGAGAACGAATATCCGCGCTGGTACATTCCGGCGGCGTGGCTGGAAATCAGCGAATACGACAGCTGGGCGCAGGTGAGCGACTGGGCAAAACCCATGTACCGCGTACCCGATGACCTGTCGCCCGCGCTGCTTGCGCAGATCGAACAATGGCGCAGCATGTCGGCCAATCCGCAGGAGGCGGCATTGCGCGCGCTGAATTTCGTGCAGCAGGAAATCCGCTATTTTGGTGTCGAGATCGGCACCAGCTCGCACCGCCCGTCGCACCCCAACCAAGTGTTCCAGCAGCGCTACGGCGACTGCAAGGACAAGTCGCTGCTGCTGACGACCATCCTCAACCGGCTTGGCTTCAAGGCCTATCCGGCGCTGGTGTCGGCGCGGACGCAACGTGGCATCGAGGATTTCCTGCCGACGCCGCACGCGTTTGATCATGTGATCACGCGCGCCGAGATCGGGGGCAAGACCTGGTGGCTGGATGCGACCAATAATTTCCAGGCCGGCGGTTTCGAGCAGCGCGGCTATGAGAGCTTCGACCGTGCCCTGGTGATTGGCGACGGCAGCACTGGCCTTACCGTGATGACGGTGCCGGACGATGGTGAACGCAGCGTCGAAGAAGTTTATACGATCGAAGACTTCGACCAGCCGGTGAAGCTGGTGGTGACTGAACGCCTGCGCGGACCCGCGGCGAACCGGATTCGTTTCCTGATCGGCAATTACGGTGCCGAGCGCATGGGCGAGTACCGGCTCAACCAGTATGCCCGGGTGTTTCAGGGCATCCGGCGCTCGGGGCAGTCGGTCATCGCGGATGATCACGAGAAGAATGTTTACACCATCACTGACACCTATGTCGTGGACAATTTCTTCCAGCGCGGGGGCGGACGCTGGAAGGCGGACATCTACAATCTGGCGCTGCGCGATCATCTGGAGTTTCCCAAGGTCATCAAGCGCAAGTCCCCGCTGGAGCTGAACCGCGCGATTCACGCGCGCTATTCCGCGACGCTCGCATTCCGGAAGCGCAACAACGGCTCCAGCGACGAGTCGCTGTTGCTGGCCAACGATTATCTGCAGTTCCTCTCCACGATCAACGCCGAGAGCAAGCAGGTCGTGTTGCGCCAGCAGCTGGATTTTCTGCAGGATCACGTTCCTGCCACTGATGTTGCCGAACTGGTGGAGAAGGAAACCCAGATTCGCCGCCAGCTTGGTTTCAGCCTGAGTTTCCCGGATCGCTCGACGATGGTATGGAGCGAAAATGCGTCGCGCCAGGCCATGCTGCATGCAGCGAATGCGGGCGATATCGCGGCAATGGAGCGCCAGCTGGCGAATGGAATTCCGGTCAATGTGCGCGGCTACGGCGATGTTACGCCGCTGCTGACGGCCATCATGGACGGCCGGATCGAAGCGGTGCGCTGGCTCATCGCCAAGGGCGCCGAGGTCAACGCGCGCAGCGCCGATGGCTGGTCCCCGCTGTTGTCGGCCGCATTGTTTGGCGCGGACGAGATTGTTGCCGAACTGCTGCGCGCGGGCGCGGATATCAAGGCGACCAGAAGCGGGGAGACCGCACTGATGCTGGCGGCAGAAAAAGGGCATGACGGTGTCATCCGGCAACTCCTGAAACAGGGTGCGGAAGTGGACCGGCGCAATTCCCAGCACTTCAACCACACTGCGCTGATGTATGCGGCACTGAATGGCCATGCGGCGGCGGTGCAGGCCCTGCTGGACGCCAAGGCAAATATGGCGCTGAAGGATGAAAAGGAAGCCTCGCCGTTCCTGCTCGCCGCAGAAAGCGGTGACTGGGCGACCATGGAAACCCTGCTCAAGGCGGGAGCCAATCCGCGCGAAACCAGCGCCAAGCACGGCATCGATGCAATGATCCCGCTGGTGCGTTCCAACCGGTATGAGGCTGTTGCCGCGGCGATAAATTATGGCCTCGAGATCAACGGCAGGGTGAATAACGGTTTTTCCCCGCTGATGTATGCGATGCAGGGTAGCAACCGCCGCATCGTGGAATTGCTGAAGAATCACGGCGCGCGCTACCGCGAAGTCGGCAAGGAGGGCTGGACACCGCTGATGTCGGCGATCGAGCATCTGGATGCGGCGCAGGCGCGGAAGCTGATCGAGGGAGGTGCCGATACGCGCGCGGTCGACAATTACGGCATGAGCGCGCTGACCCTGGCCAGTGCATTCGGACTTACCGATTTGGCCGAGGCGCTGCTGAAGAAGGGGGCGGACGTCAACTCGGCCGACAAGGGCTGGCGCGAAACCCCGCTGATGTATGCGGTGGAAAACGGCAACCGGAAAATGGTGGAGTTGCTGGTGAGTCACGGTGCGGATGTCAACGTCAAGGACGTCGAGGGCGATTCGGTGCTCGGGCGCACCTATCCAATGGAAAAGGCAGACCTCTACGACGTGCTGGTTGCCGCCGGCGCCAAGCGTGAATTCGTGCATCCCGCACAACGGGCAACGCAGTCGCGGTAGCGTGAACATTACTTGGAAAGAAACATGACCCGAAGAACCTGGTGGATGGCGGGAGGCTGGTTGCTGGTGGCCGTCGTGGTGTATCTGTCGCTTTCGCCGCAGCCGCCGGAAGTGCTGCCGTTCTCCGCTTCCGACAAGTTCAAGCACTGTCTTGCGTATGGCACGCTGTCCCTCTGGTTCTGCCAGATTTATCTACGGGTGCAGCAGCGCGCCGTGGTGGTCGCCGCACTGATTACGCTCGGCATTACGCTGGAGTTCCTGCAGGGCTGGAGCGGCTACCGCACTTTTGAAATTGCCGACATGGTGGCAAACGGGATAGGAGCGGTGCTGGGGCTGTTATTGGTGCACACTCCATTGGGGCGGTCATTGCTCTGGCTGGAAAAACTCATTCGTTAGGATGCCGTTCGGAAGGGGGTATCCTGCGATCCCGCGCATGGTAAAATTCGCGGAAAAACAAAGTGTTCTGAATTGAAAGCAGGATTAGATGGCAGTAGAAACTAAAGTGGTGGTCGAGTCGCTCGACCAGGAAGGGCGCGGCATCGCGCATTGCGACGGCAAGGTCATTTTCATCGAGGGCGCGCTGACCGGCGAAACGGTCGGCTACAGTTCGTATCGCAAAAAGTCTTCGTTCGAGCAGGCGCAAGTCACGCAGATTTATAAATCCTCCCCGATGCGCGTGACGCCGAAGTGCGTCCATTTCGGCGTGTGCGGCGGCTGTTCGATGCAGCACCTGGAGCCGAACGCGCAGGTCGCGGTGAAACAGCGCATCCTCGAAGACAACCTGTGGCACATCGGCAAGGTCAAGGCCGAAACCATCCTGCGGCCGATTTACGGCCTCCCGTGGGGATATCGCCAGCGCGCGCGCCTCTCGGTACGTTACGTGGAGAAGAAGGGCAAGACGCTGATCGGCTTTCACGAGAAGCGCAGCAGCTTTGTCGCGGACATGTCGCGTTGCGAAATCCTGCCGGCCAAGATTTCCCGGCTGATTCCGCGGCTCAGCGAACTGGTGGACGGGCTGTCGATCCGCGAGCGCCTGCCGCAAATCGAAGTAGCCTGTGGCGACAATGTGGACGTGCTGGTATTGCGCATCATGGAACCGCTCAACGAAGCCGACAAGAACGCATTGCGTACCTTTGCCGATGCACATGGCGTCCAGTTCTGGCTGCAGCCCAAAGGGCCGGACAGCTGCTATCCGTTCCATCCGCTCGAAGCGCCGCCGTTGACCTACAGCCTGCCCGAATTCGGCGTCGAAATGCCGTTCGCGCCGACCGAATTCACCCAGGTGAACCACCAGCTCAACCGCGTGATGGTGCATCGCGCGTTGCGCCTGCTTGATCCGCAGAAGGGCGAGCGCATTGCCGACTTTTTTTGTGGTCTCGGCAATTTTACCCTGCCGATCGCGCGCAGCGGCGCGCAAGTGCTCGGCATCGAAGGCAGCGCGGCACTGGTAAAGCGCGCGGAACAGGGTGCGATACACAACGATCTGACCGGCAATACCGAGTTCCGCGCGATGAACCTGTTCGAGGTGGACGAAGCGGTTCTGGCCGGCATGGGCAGGTTCGACCGCTGGCTGATCGACCCGCCGCGTGACGGTGCGGTGGAACTGGTGAAAGCCATCACACCGGAGACGGCGCCGCAGCGCATCGTCTATGTGAGCTGCAATCCCGCTACGCTCGCGCGCGATGCGGCCGTGCTGGTGCAGGTGCATGGCTATGCGCTGAAGAGCGCGGGCGTGATGAACATGTTCCCGCAGACTTCGCATGTGGAGTCGATCGCCTGGTTTGAGAAAGAGGTACAGAGATGAAACGTTACGACGATCTGATTGAAGATGCGCTCACGCGCGTCAAGGAAGTGACACCGTGGGATTTCGGGCGGCGCTTCAAGTCTGCAAGCGACCTGCCGTTGTTGCTGGATATTCGGGAGCCCGCGGAGTTTGCGGCGTTGCATATCCCCGGTTCGATCAATGTGCCGCGAGGTGTCCTGGAACAGTCCTGCGAATGGGAATACGACGAGACGGTGCCGGAACTGGCGGCCGGGCGCGAGCACGAGATTGTGGTGATCTGCCGCTCGGGCAAGCGTTCGGTGCTGGCGGCCGATGTGATGCAGCAAATGGGGTTCACCAACGTGGTGTCGCTCAAGCTTGGCATTCGCGGCTGGAACGATGCCGAACTCCCGCTGGTGGATGCAGAGGGCAATCTTATCGATGCCGATGCGGGCGATGAGTTGCTGGCTTCACGCGTGCGGCCGGAGCAGCGCAAGCCCAGCGCCGCGTAAGCTGCTCGCGTCACTCCGCGGGCAACAAAAAAGCGGCCAATCGGCCGCTTTTCTTTTTGAACCAAGGACCGCTTAGTCCCGTTCGCCGCTCAACACCATCAGCAGGTTCAGCAGGTTGATGAAGATGTTGTAGATGTCCAGGTACAGGTTCAGCGTGGCCATCACGTAGTTGGTTTCACCGCCCTGGATGATCTGGCTGATGTCATACAGGATGAAGGCCGAGAAGATCAGCACGGCGATCGCGGAAATGGTCAGGGCGAGCGCAGGGACCTGGAAGAACAGGTTGGCAAACGATGCCACGAGCAGCAGGATCACGCCGATGAACAGGAACTTGCCCATGAAGCTGAAATCCTTCTTCGTGACCGTTGCGAGGGTAGCCAGGCTGAAGAAGATCAGTCCGGTGCCGCCGGCGGCCATGCCGACCAGTTGCGCGCCGTTCTTCAGGTGCAAGGCCACCTGCAGGATCGGGCCGAGGAATACGCCGGCGACGAAAGTGAATCCCAGCAATGCGACGATGCCCCACACGCTGTTGCGCAGAAAACCGACGACAAACAGCAAGCCCATCATTGCGCCAAACATCAGCAGCGAACCCATGATCGGGTGTTCCGCCAGGAATGAGAAGTTGGTCGACAGCCCGATGAACGCGCCGATGATGGTCGGGATCATGGTCAGCGCGAGCATCAAATAGGTGTTGCGCAATACGTTGCTCTGTACGGCCTGAATTGCTACGGTCAATGTTCCCGCCTGGGATTGGTATCGCATTGGTTTCTCCTGATGATCGTTAATCCACAAAGTGCTTAAGAGTATCGAAGTAGAATAAAAGTTGCAATCGCAAAGGGGAAATCTGGCCTATTGACGGCTAAGCGCCGGATGAGTTTTACTGCGCCGGGCAGGCATCGCCGAAAGTAATGACTACCTGGCACCGGAGTGCACCCAATCGGGTGGAGCTACTCGTGACTTCGGTTAGCGCATTCAACCAATCTCTTACCGGGAGGCACAAATGAAACGCTACGCCTTTGCTTTAATGCTGATTGTTCCGCTGCTTGCTGCGTGCAGCGGCCCGCGCACAATCGCAGCGCGCGAAACTTTCGAAGCGGAGTCACGACATTACCGGGATTATGCTGCCAACCCGGGAGTGGCCTGCCAGGCGGCGCGGCGCGTGTTATTGAGCGATGGCTACGTCATCACGCCGGACAGTACCGAGCAGAAACTCAGCGGTGACAAGGAATTCCAGGTCGACAAAGAGCATCAGGGCGTGTTGCGCGTTTATGTCACCTGCAGCCAGCGCAATAGCGGCTCAACCGTATTCGTGACCGCGACGGAACACCACTTCGCGATCAGGACCAGCCGCGAGACGACCTCGGTCGGCGTGCCTCTGCTTCCGCCTCTGGCGCTTTACCGCAAGAACGAGATCGACAATCTGGTGCAAACCTGGGGCGAGACCGTGTCCCGGCAGGACTTTTACGAGCATTTTTACGAGGCGCTCGACCACCAGTTGACGCTCCCGCCGAAGCATTGAGCTGATCACCAGCCCAAGGGTGGAGTTATGAACCTAACGAGGCGAGGTATTCGGCGACGGCCGCGATTTCCCCATCGGTGATGTGCGCGGCTACGGCACGCATGAGGCTACTGCTGTCGTTGGCGCGGGCTCCCGACCTGAAGTTGACTAGTTGCTGCGCGATGTAGGCTGCATTCTGGCCGGCTAGCCGCGGATAGGTTTTGTTACCCACGCCCTCGTCCAGGTGACATCCGACACAACCGGGTACGCCGGTATCGGAATTGCCGTCAACATAGAATACTTTGCCCACTTCAATCAGCTTGGCATCACCGGCATGCCCGGGTGCCGGTTTCTTGGCGCTGAAATACGCCGCAAGCGCGGCTACATCCGCTGGCGTCAGGTTGACAACATTGGGCGACATAATGTCGTTCTTGCGTCTGCCGGCGATATAGTCGTTCAGCTGTTTTGCCAGATAGGTATTGTATTGACCGGCCAGGTTCGGGAACATCGGGGCGACGCCGACGCCGTCCATGCCATGACACACGCCGCAAAGCGTGGTAACAATCTGTTCTGCATCGGCGGCATATGTTACGCCCGGCGTTGCTGACAGGGTTGCGATCAAAATGGCTGCTGAAGACCCGAGGCTTTGCCATGCGAAACGTGTTTTAGCAGCAGATCGGCAGCGCGCAATAATTTGCAGCAGGCAATCATGAAGAAATTTCTTCTCGTTGTGGTTCTGGCTGGTAAATGGAATTGCCATATACGAAACACCCTATCCTCAATCCTCAAATGCAAGTACTGCAACTTCAAGGCAACAAGATGCGTCAGTTGACTAACTACTTCGACCACAAACGGCGGCGGTAGTTACATGACGGCTGCGAATATTTGGCGAACGCAGACCGTTCATTTTCAGGTGGCGGAGGGCGTGAGATTCGAACTCACGAAGGGCGTAAACCCTTGCCAGTTTTCAAGACTGGTGCATTCAACCGCTCTGCCAGCCCTCCGAGGGCGCGCATTTTGACCCAAGGCGCGCGCCGTGTCCAGAATCTTGCCGGGGCGCTATCCCCGGATGCAGTCAGCCCAGTTGTTCGGCGTCTCGAACAGGCGCACTTTTTCGAGGCGCAAATGGTTGCCGTAGGTGTCCTGGTACGCGGGCTCAAGGATGTTGAAGGCGAGCTGCGCCAGGTTTTCCGCGGTGGGGATGGCGTCGAGAATGACGGTCTTGTGCCCGGGCAGGCTGGCCAGAAAATCGCATACGGTTTTGTCGTCCCGATATACCAGGAAGGCATGATCCCACGCGTCCACCAGTTTTTCATTGGCGATGCGTTTGACATCGGAAAAATCCATCACCATGCCCTGTGAGGAAAGTCCTTCCGCGGTAATGATGTCCCCGGACAGTGTAATCTCGACGGCATAGCGATGCCCGTGCAGGTGTTTGCACTGGCTGTTGTGATTGGGGATGCGATGACCGGCATCAAATTCCAGGCGGCGGGTGATAAGCATGATGGCTGAAAACAATTTGCGTGGCGCGGATTATAGCATTGCGCCGCGGTGCGCCCGGATTGTCATTTCAGGTGCAGATGACATGTTGGCGGCGTACGTAGGGGTGCGATTCATCGCGCCCTTTTCTGATGCGGAAACAAATCAGGGCGCGATGAATCGCGCCCCTACGGCGTGTGCCGGGATGCAGCGCGGAATGGCGGCAATTTTGCGCTGCGCCGGATGAATTCGCGCATTGCCTCGTCATCCTGCACCCCGCCGTAACGCAGGGCGTTATAGCGGGTAGCGAGGTCCCGAATGGTATCGGCCAGTTCGGGACGTGCGACGGCAATCCGCGCGGCATAGTCCAGTGCACCTTCGTGAGGGGCACGCGGCAAACCAACTTTGGATAATTTGCGGCAGAGCCTGAGCCAAGCGGCTTGTACCCGGTCGGGATGGTGCGCGAACAGGTGGCGCAGCATGTATAGCGCCAGCAACGCAATCACCAGTCCTACGCCAACGGCCATATTCAGCACCAGTTTTTGCCAGGTAACCGATTCCATCCCGAGGCGGGTCAGGAACGCAAACTGGAGTTCGGTGTTGTAGCCCAGTACCCACTGGTTCCACCGGTTGACGACGGCATCCCAGTTCAGGCGCAGCCGGAGCATCCATTCGGGTGGATTGCGCACCATGAACGGCAAGGCGACATTGCCCGGCATCGCGGCTGACAGTCCGCGCTCCACGCGAGCAGGGGCCACGGCCGCAGTCGGGTCGATGCGCACCCAGCCTTGGCCCGCCAGCCACACTTCCGCCCAGGCATGTGCATCGGATTGACGCACGATGTAATAGCCGCCGACATTGTTGTATTCACCGCCCTGATAGCCGGTTACCACACGCGCCGGAATGTGGGCGGCGCGCATCAGGAACACGAAGGCGCCGGCGTAGTGTTCGCAAAAGCCTTGCCGGGTGTCGAACAGGAAATCATCGATGCCGTTGACGCCGACCAGCGGCGGCTCCAGGGTGTAGCGGAAGTTTTGCTGACTGAAATAGGCGAGCGCGCTCCGGATGATTCCGGCATCGCTGACGTTTTTCGCGCGCCATCCGGCGGCGAGCTGGCGCGTGCGCGGGTTGAGCGCGCCAGGTAACTGCAGAGCCCGCTGCAACTGTGCTCTGGTCTCGAACGGGTTGGCACGGTAGTCCAGATAGGAAAGTACCTCATAGCGGAATAGCGTCTGGACCGGGTTCCGGTTCAACAGCTGGAAATCGGGACTGAGCCGGGCAGGCACCGAGACCTTATCAGGCATCTCGAGCGCGAACAGCCAGGTCTTGTTATGCGGCTCCAGGGTCACGGTGTACTCGACCGGCTGCGCCAGTTCGGTGAGTTCGGGCATGATGGGGGCGACGGTCTTGCCACGGGTCCAGGTACGGCCGTCGAAGTCCCACAGCACCGGTCCGCGCCAGTACATCCGGTCGCGAGGCGGCGACTTACCGACGAAGCTGACCCTGAAGGCCACTGCGTCCGACAGGATCAGTCGGCTGAAACTCCCTGGTGACATCTTGTCATCCAGTCCGCTACTGGCAAAAGCATCTTGCGGCAGGCCCCACAGCGGGCCTTGCACGCGCGGGAACAGGATGAACAGGATCAGCGTCAGCGGAATGGCTTGCAGCAACAGGATGCCGGCCACCCGTGCACGAGCGGGTAACGCAATATTGCCCGCATGCAAATGCACCCAGGTGGTGACGATCACGAACAGCGTGACCAGCATGTACAGGGCGGTCGGGATGGTCTGCGAATAAAAGAAGCTGGTGATGCTGACGAAGCAGGCGAGGTAGATCAGCGCCATGGCGTCGCGTCGCGTGCGAAGTTCCATCAGCTTGAGCGAGGCCAGCAGCATCAGCAAGGTTACCCCGACATCGCGTCCGAACAGGGTATGAAACTGGATGACAATTCCGCCCATGCTGGCCAGCGTCAGCAACATCAGCAGCCAGCGTCTGGGCAGCGGATCGCCGCTGTAAGTCAGATAGGTGCGCCAGAGCAGCAGGACAACGCATAAGCTGATCACCCACGCTGGTGCATGCTGCGCATGCGGCGCGATGACCAGCAGGATGGAGAGCAGCATGCCGTAGTTGATGGCGGGGCTCATTGTCGCCCTCTCCCCCAGCCCCTCTCCCGTAAACGGGCGAGGGGAGCAGAATGAGTCCCTCTCCCAACAGTGGGAGAGGGGTTGGGGAGAGGGGCACGCGGCGGCGGTAAATCGAATAATGCCAGGCGGCGCAGACATTCATCGCGCTGTGCCAACCCGCTGCCGGCTGGTACTTCGCCGTCCGGCAGCCGCAACCCGTAGCGCATCCCCTGGGCTTCGGCATCGAGCACCCAGCGTGCCATGCGCGCCAGTTTTTCTTCTGTAGTGCGGTCGGGGGTAGCGGCAAAATCCAGCCACAACTCCTCACCTGCCGGCGTCGAGAACTGCTTTACCTGTAAGCCTTGTTCGCGCGCGAACGCCTTCCAGGCGATGCGCGGCATGGCATCCCCTGCCACATATTTGCGCAAGCCGGCGAAGTCGTCGTCGCCAGCCAACATGCGTTTCCCGGTGCCTTCAGGCGCCTCGCTCGGCGGCAGCGGTGCGCTCGGCAAAGGCTTGGGGTAGACCAGGCAGCGGGTGTCGAAATGCAGGTATGACCAGGCGTGGAACAGGCCGAGCGGAAACTCGGTGTACAGCGTAAGCCTGCCCAGCGCGAGCCAGCCGCGTTGCGTGGCATGCAGCGGAAAGGTGATTACGCTTTCTTCACGAGCGGGAACATCGAACTGCAAAGTTGTTTGACCGCCGCTGCTTGGTCGCAGGCATAGCTGATAACGCGCAGGCGGGCGGGGACTGTGAAAGTGCAGCATGAATCTGGCGTTCTCGCCGCAGAATACCGGTTCCGCCCGGCTGGCGCGAATCTCGAGGTGTGCGAGGTTGCGGAACGTGTGCAGCATGGACATCACCGCCATCATCGCGAGCAGAAAGGTCAGGATGTATCCCAGGCTCAGGTTGTAGTTGATATCGCCCAGCAGCATCAGCATCAGCACCACGGCGAGCGCCACACCTTGGCGGGTGGGTAGGATGAAAATGCGGCGCTGGACGAGGATGATAGTGCCGCTCTCGATTTTCGGGCGGAACAGCCAAGTGGTGAAGCGGGTTTTGAGTTCCGTCAGCATGAGCACGCGTCCCGGCAAAATGGCGCGTGTCAGGGAATGGCGACCGCTTCGATCAACGCGTGCGCCAACGCATCACCATTCTGTTTTTGCTGTTCACCCGCGACCTGCAACCGGTGGCTGACCACGCCCGGTAAAACCGCCTGCACATCTTCCGGAATCACCGCGTTTCGTTCGTCGAGCAACGCCCAGGCACGTGCAGCCGAGAGCAGGGCAAGCCCGGCCCGCGGCGACAGGCCATGCATATAGCGCGCGGTTTCGCGGGTGTAGCGCAGAATGGCCTGAATGTAATCGAGCAGCGCAGGAGAAGCGAACACGCCGCGGACCTGCTGCTGCAGCTCAAGTAGCTCATTGCTTTCCATTTGCGGATCAAGTTTTGCGACGATTTCCCGCCGGTCAACGCCGGAAAGCAACCCGCGTTCCGCCTGTGCGTCGGGATAGCCCATCTGGATGCGCATCATGAAACGGTCCAGTTGCGATTCCGGCAACGGAAAGGTGCCGATCTGATAGGACGGATTCTGCGTCGCAATCACGAAGAACGGTGCGGGCAGCGGGCGCGTGATGCCCTCGATGGTGACCTGCTGTTCTCCCATTGCTTCCAGCAGCGCACTTTGCGCCTTGGGCGTGGCGCGGTTGACCTCGTCGGCGAGAACCATCTGCGCGAAGATCGGGCCGGGATGGAACTGGAACCTGCCATCCTGCGCGTTATCCGCGGCGCGCTGGTAAATCGAGACGCCGAGGATGTCGGCGGGCAAGAGGTCGCTGGTGAACTGGATGCGCTGGAACTGGAGTCCCAGTGTGCGCGCCAAGACATGCGCCAGCGTGGTCTTGCCGACGCCAGGCAGGTCTTCAATGAGCAAGTGGCCGCGCGCGAGCAGGCAGGTCAGCGCGAACCGGATCTGCAGCGGTTTGCCGAGAATGACCTGTTCGGTCTGGCTGATGACGTTGTGCAGAGATTGGCTCATCGAAATCTCCATAACGTATTACAAAGAGAGGTGCGTGGTGTTACTGTTGCCGTTCGCCCTGAGTAGCCGCGCAGCGGCGTATCGAAGGGAGAGTCCGAGGTTCAACGCACAGTCAGAAAATTTTCAGCGGCGGGTCTTCCCGAAATTCTTCTTTGCCAGGAATACAACGCCATTCCAATCGCCACGCATCATTGCTTCTTTTTTCTTGCGGCTCCAACCTTTGATCTGCAATTCAGCCGTTAGTGCTTCTTCTCGCGTAGCGCATTCCTGTGACCATACAAGTTCGACCGGTAAGCGATTGGCAGTATAACCGGGGTAGGTCCCGGAGCAATGTTCACCCATGCGTTGTTCAAGATTGTCCGTATGGCCGGTGTAATAAGAGTTGTCTGAGCAACGCAAGATGTACACCCAAAAGACCATGTTTTGGCTCCTTGGTCCTTCGATACGGCGCTGCGCGCCTACCCTTCGACCGAGCTCAGGACAGGCTCAGGACGAGCGGTTTGCGGATACATCTAGAACAAAATTGCCGCAATCACCTTGCGGTTTTCTGCTACCAATATGTTAAAGGTACGGCACGCCGCCGGGGTATTCATGCATTCCACACCGATGCCGGCATTGGTCAACGCACGGTACAGCCGCGGATGGGCAAAGTGCTGCTTGCTGCCGGTGCCGAGCAGCAGGACATCCGGTCTGAGTGCGAGGAAATAGTTGAAGTTCGCTTCGCTCAGGGCATCGAAACCGGCGACGGTCCAGTCGCTGCGCACTTCCTCGGCGGACACCACGATGCTGTGGTCAAAGCGTTCGCCGTTGACCATGACATAGTCCGCGCCATGCGCGGTGAACTGTTTGGTGTTGCCCGGGTCGGCCAGGTGCAATTTCACGGGTTTTTCTCCATTTGCTGTGCAGGGGCGGCGCAGGTAAAATTCAACGCTTTGCTGCTTGTGTCGAATTCTACCATCGCGTGATGGCCGTTCGTATGGGCAGTACTCCGCATAATCAGGTGACAGGAAAGGCAGGGGCGTGAGTGGTCACGCTCGTCCGGGTGAACAGTGAAACCAATATTGAAATCCAGCAAACTTGCGAACGTGTGCTACGACATTCGCGGGCCGGTAATGGAGCGCTCCAAGCAGATGGAGGAAGACGGGCAGCGCATCATCAAACTGAATATCGGCAATCTCGCGCCCTTCGGGTTTGAAGCACCGGAAGAAATCCAGCAGGACGTGATTCTGAATCTGCCGGCTTCGTCCGGCTATTCCGATTCGAAAGGCATGTTCGCGGCGCGCAAGGCAATCATGCACTACACGCAGTCCAAGAAGATTGCGGGCGTCGGGCTGGATGACATCTACATCGGCAACGGTGCCTCCGAGCTGATCGTGATGGCGATGCAGGGGCTGCTGAATACCGGTGACGAAGTGCTGGTGCCGGCGCCGGATTACCCGCTGTGGACCGCAGCGGTCTCGCTCGCGAGCGGGACGCCGCGCCACTACATCTGTGATGAGCAGTCGGACTGGATGCCCGATCTGGACGACATCCGCCGCAAGATTACGCCGAATACGCGCGCGATCGTCATCATCAATCCGAACAATCCCACCGGGTCGCTGTATTCCGATGAGCTGCTGCACGAAATCGTGGAAATTGCGCGCCAGCACAAGCTGATCATTTTTGCCGACGAGATTTACGACAAGATGCTGTACGACGGCGTGACGCACACGTCGATTGCGTCGCTGGCCGACGACGTGCTGTTCCTCACCCTGAACGGCTTGTCCAAGAATTACCGCGCC
>DASSQR010000040.1:0-23199 GCA_035702405.1 Gallionella sp.
CGCCTCGCAGCACGGGGCGAGCGGCTTCGGCGAGCTGCAAGCCACCGTAGCCCTCGATATCCACATTGATGAATCCGGCCGCGACAAGCTGTCGGTAGACGCTGCTCCATTGCTGCTGCGTCAGTTCCTTGCCAATGCCGAAGGTGCTGAGTTGCTGGTGGTTGAACTGCTCGATCTTGGGCGTGAGCTTGCCCAGCAGCACGTCGATGAGGTGCACGACACCGAAGCGCTGGCCGGTGCGATAAATGCAGGACAGCGCCATCTGCGCGGCCTTGCTGGCATCCCAGGTGTCCACCGGTGTCAGACAGTTATCGCACTCGCCGCAGTCGCCGGGATGTTCCTCGCCGAAATAGCGCAGGATGGTCTGGTGGCGGCACTCGGTGGATTCGCAGAAGCCCAGCAGCGCATCGAGCTTTTGCAGTTCGACGCGCTTGCGCTCTTCGGGCGCATCGCCGGACAGCAGCATCTGCCGCATCGACACCACATCGCCCAAGCCGTAGGCCATCCAGGCATTGGCGGGCAGGCCGTCGCGCCCGGCGCGGCCGGTCTCCTGGTAGTAGCCTTCCATGCTCTTGGGCAGGTCGAGGTGCGCGACGAAGCGCACGTCGGGCTTGTCGATGCCCATGCCGAACGCGACGGTGGCCACCATGATCACGCCTTCCTCGCGCAGGAAGCGGCGCTGGTTGGCGTTGCGCACGGCCGCATCCAGCCCGGCGTGATACGGCAAGGCATCCCAGCCCTGCTCTTTCAGCCACGCGGCGGTCTCTTCCACCTTCTTGCGCGACAGGCAATACACGATGCCCGCATCGTCCGGATGCTCGGCTTCGAGGAACGCGAGCAACTGCTGGCGTGCGTTGTTCTTCTGCGTAACGCGGTAGCGGATGTTGGGACGGTCGAAGCTGGAGACGAATTGCCGTGCCTGTTCCAGTCCCAGCCGCTCCACGATTTCGTTGCGCGTCGGCGCATCCGCGGTGGCCGTAAGTGCAATGCGCGGCACGTCGGGAAAGCGCCCATGCAACACCGTCAGCGCGCGATACTCGGGACGGAAGTCATGCCCCCATTGCGACACACAATGCGCTTCGTCGATGGCAAACAGTGCGACGCTGTTGTCCTGGTACAAACCTTCCAGCAAGCCGAGGAAGCCCTCGGTCATCAGCCGCTCCGGCGCAACGTACAGCAACTTCAACTCGCCGCGCACCACCTGCCGGAACACCTCGCGCGCCGCATCGGCGCCCTGGCTGGAATTCAGGAATGCCGCCGCCACGCCCAGTTGTTTCAGTGCGTCCACCTGGTCCTGCATCAACGCAATCAGCGGCGACACCACGATGCCGACACCAGGTCGCAACAGCGCGGGAATCTGGTAGCACAGCGACTTGCCGCCACCGGTCGGCATCAACACCAGCGCATCGCCGCCGCCCGCCACATGCTCGACGATGGCTTGCTGCGCGCCACGAAACGCAGCATAGCCGAAGACGTCGCGGAGGATTTGTTGGGCAGAGATAGATGAAGGCATTTCGGTTAACACAGGATGAGGCAATAATGATTCAGGTCGGGTGCTCAAACAAACATTGAAGCTGCGCTCAAAAGCGCTCGTGCGGCATCAAATAACGCCAGAAGCCGGGCTGCAATTTACCCATCGACACTCGCCCGATGCGTATCCGTTTCATCGACAGCACTTGCAGCCCGACACAGTTACACATATGAGCGATCTGGCCGGGCTGGATTCCCTTTAGGGCGAAGCGCAGACGAGTTTCGTTTTGCCAGCTGACCTTGACCGGAAACAGTGGCCGGCCATTGAAACTCAAACCGTAATTTAACAGCTTGAGGCCATCGGCTGACAGCTCACCGGCGACCTCCACGACATATTCCTGCTCAAGGATGGCGGCATCGTCGCTCAGTTTGCGCGTCACGCGCCAGTCCTGGGTGAATACCGACATGCCGCCGGCGTTATGCTCCAGTGGCAGGCACTGGGTCAGCCGCAGCCAGTGTTGCTTAAGCGGGTGGATGCCGGAAGGGTCATCCGCCGCCCGCGTCTCGGCGCGGATCAGTTGCTGCACGGAGGTGGCATTCATGTCTGCGCCAGCCGGCTGATGGAACAAGATCGTCACCGGCTCAACCGGCGTGAGCGTCGCCTCGGGATGCAGCTCGACCTTCTGCTCATCCACCATGAACTGCGGCTCTTCCACCACCTGCCCGTCCACTTTCACCCAGCCGCCGGCGATATACAACTCAGCCTCGCGCCGGGAGCAGGGAACCAGCTCGGCAAGGCGTTTTGCAAGACGGACGGGGTTAGGCATGGCAAGTGCCTCCAGGAAACACGGGGCACTATTGTAAACGTTCGGACTGACTAAACCGGTAAAATAAGCAGATGAACGCAAATACAAAACCTGTCCGCCCGCGCAATCTGGACGGCATCACCCTCGAAATGATCGTCACCCGGTTATCCGAGAGCATCGGCTGGGAAGCGATGGCTGCTGCTGTGCCAGTGCGCTGCTTCACGCATGACCCGAGCATCAAATCCAGTTTGAAATTCTTACGCCGAACCCCTTGGGCGCGCCAGAAGGTGGAGCAGTTGTATCTGGAACAACCCTAAGCATCACTTTCGCAACGGATCCAGCAGAGACGACAGGCCGTTGTGATCCAACTCCTGCATCAGCTGCAGGAGTTGTCCGATCTCCCCGGGCGGGAAACCTTCCCGGGCAAACCAGTTCAGGTAATGTCCGGGCAAGTCGGCTATCACGCGCCCTTTGTATTTACCGTACGGCATGACGCGGGTAACCAATAGTTGCAGATGCTCCGGAGTCATCGCTCAACCCTTAATCCAGGGCGGGTTAGAAAATACCTGACGTACCATAAGCATCCCAAGGCGAACGGACTGTTTCAGCACCGCCTCAGCTCAGCCCCACGTAGACATTCTGCACGTCGTCATCTTCATCAATCGCTTCCAGAAACGCTTCCACCTCTTCGCGTTCGGCATCGTTACTGAGCGTGACGGGATTCTTCGGACGGTAGCCCAGTTGGGCGGAGATGACGGTGAAACCTTGCGCAGGCAACGCTTTGCAGACCGCATCCAGATCAGTGACATCGGTGATGAACAGCGTGGCACCTTCTTCCGAGGGCTCGAAATCCTGGGCGCCCGCCTCGATCGCGGCAACTTCTGCATCGGCCTCTTTGGAATTCGGCGTCGCTTCGATCATGCCCACGTAGTTGAAGTCCCACGAGACGGAGCCTTCCGCGCCCAGCTGCCCCTTGCGGAATAGCACGCGCATACTGGACATCGTGCGGTTGATGTTATCCGACAGACACTCCACGATGACGGGCACCCGATGCGGCGCGAAACCTTCATAAACCAGCCGTTCCAAGCTCACCCCGCCATCGAGAAGGCCGGCTCCTTTTTTGATAGCGCGCTCCAGCGTTTCGCGCGGCATCGAGGCTTTTTTGGCCTGCTCAACCACCAGGCGCAAGCGTGAATTCAGATTCGGATCGGCACCGCCTTTGGCAGCGACCATGATTTCCTTGGACAGCTTGCCGAAAATTTTACCCTTGGCATTCGCTGCGATTTCTTTGTGTTTGGCTTTCCACTGTGCGCCCATGTCTGTTCTCTTCTGTTTTGCTGTAATGAAATTCGAAGCGCGCATCTTGCCTCAAGTGCCGGGCTGTATCAATCTTCCGGGTTTCGTAGCGGGTGTATAGTGTGCGGTTGATAACACGGTGTTTGCCAAGCCAAACCGGCTAATACAAGTTTCAGCCCCATACCCCTTCAGCAATATCTACCACGCTGCCACCGACGAACACCTCGATTCCGTCGCGCGTTTCCTGAGCTCGCAGCAACAGGCTGGATGGACGGCCAATTTCGTAGCCTTGACCGGAAACGACATCAATCTCTGGCGCACCCGGCACGCGATGCTGCAACAGATAAGCGGCAAGACAGCCATTGCTGCTGCCGGTGGCGGGATCTTCGGGAACGCCGTAGTAGTCACCGAACATGCGCACGCTCAGCGCCTGATCCGGCTCATACGCCTCGCGACTGAACAGCAGGATCAGCTTGGCCCAGGCGTCGGTGACCAGGGCGAGATATTTTTCCCGGTCAATCTTCGCGCGCCTGAGCGCCGCCAGATTCTTTAGCGGGACGATCAGCGTGGGGAAGCCGGTAGAGACTTCTTCGATGGGCAAGCTGGAATCGATATCCGATGGCTCAATGCCCAGCACTTCCGCGAGGATGCCGGCATCGACCCGCTTGCCGAACTGCGGTTGCATCTGTTTCATCCACAGCACCTGCGGGCCTGCGGGCGTTTCGGCGAAAGTGACGGGAATCTGCCCCACCCTCAGGTTGAGCCTGATTTCAGCTGCCGACGAAAGTTTCAGTTTGTTGCGGATGATGTGCGCCGTGCCCAGCACGGGATGCCCGGCAAATTCGACTTCGGCTTTCGGCGTGAATATGCGCACGTCGTAGCCGCCGTTGCGTGGTTCGCGTGAGGTGATGAAGGTCGTTTCCGAAAAGTTGATTTCGCGCGCGATCTGCTGCATCTCGGCATCCGCGAGCGATTCGCAATCGACCAACGTCGCCAGCGGATTGCCGCCGTATTTGCGGTCGGTGAAGACGTCGGTGATGAAAAACTTTGGTTTGGTCATATCTACGTGAGCTTAACCTTCCGGGAAAAATACGAAAAGCACACAACCATCCGAAGATTGCGGGATATGCGATGTACCAGCAGGGTGATGTATAAATGTTCCCGCAGGATAGCTGTTCTTTCCGTCGCAAAAATTACCCGACACCACGAATACCTCTTCCGCGCCCGGCGCATGGACATCAAGGTCAGGATAGACGGCACCGGGGGCAATTTCGAACATAAGCGCTTTCCGTCCATTCTCCCCTGTCCACAAGAGCCGAGTGCTAAACCCATGACACGCCAACTCTTTTGCAGGAACATCCTTCCGGTGTTTTGCTACGACACCATCAAGATTCATGTCGGACAATTTGTTTGACGCCATATTTCCTCCGCCGGATTTATCTGTTGCCAGTCACAAACAAAAAATGTCGGGTTAGCTGCGCAAACCCGACCTATCCTTCTGCATTTCTAGAACTTGAAAGTCTTGCTTGCCGCTTCCCAGTTCCTGCCATCGAATTGCCTGATTTCGATATTATCCTTCTCGGTTTCGAAATCATCGAGACAGCGCAGGTTGACGCTGACCATGTCCGGTGCGGCGCGCGGATTGCTGTGGGTATGAATGCCGCAATGTCGGCAGAACCAGTGCCTGGCGATTTTGGTGCCGGATTGGTAGAGCGTGAGCGACGCCGGGCCGGAGAGCAACCTGAACCGTTCCGGCGCCACGCGATGATGCAGTGCGCCTTTTTTCATACAGATGGAACAGTTGCACTCGGTGGCCCTGGTCAACTCGGTTTCGATCTCGAAGCGGACGCGGCCGCAGTGACAGCCGCCCTGGTATTTTTTCATGACATCCTCCGCTTCCGTTCTGCGGTAAACGACCACCACGGCAATGCCTGCCCGCCGCGCATGAAGTGCACGACGGACATGAACACATCGAGCACACATGGATCCTGCCTATGTCCGGTCTTCTCGCACAATGCCTGATACATTTCAAAAGCCTCGCGTTCGCGCAACTGTTCGGGCACCCGAATGCCGATAAGGCGCAGATCGTTCGCCATCGCCTTGCCGATGTTGGGCAAATCTTCGAGCTTGCTCACGTTGTCGCGCTGCACTTTTTGCGGATTCATATTCTCCCCTCACCCCATGAATATCCGAACGAAAGCCCACAACCAATACCCGACTAATCCAGTTTTAATTCTTGACCGATTTCATCGTGTTTAATAATATGACAACCGTTCCACTCGGAACGGCTGCCGGGCGCTGGTGAGCGGGGATAAAACGTCGCCCCCTCGTATTACCTCATCTCGCCAGCGACAAGCGCCTTTGGCAGCAGTATATCGAAGCAGCCGCGGAATAAGACAGTTAACTGTCAGGCTAAACAATTCAGAAATAAATGGAGATTTTCAAATGGAACTACCAAGACGCGATGGTGACGGCTACCTGGACAACATGGACAACTGGACGCCGGAGATTGCCCGGGCGATGGCTGATGCCGATGGTTACGAGCTCAGCGACGAAAAATGGGCACAAATCCTGAAAGCCCGGGAATACTACGAAGAATTCGGCACCGTGCCGCCGATCCGGAAATTCTCGAAATATCTGGAGCGGGACCAAAAGGAACTGTTCGACCTCTGGATGACCGGCCCGATGAAGCCGATCACCAAATACGGCGGTCTGCCGAAGCCGACTGGCTGCGTCTGATTGTTCAAGAAAAAAACAAGAAAACCGTCATACCGGCGAAGGCCGGTATCCAGTGGCGCACAAAGCGCGCCAGCATTTGAATTGCTGGATTCCGGGTCAAGCCCGGAATGACGGTGTTTATCGCGTTTTTACCGGACCAGTACTTTCAACCAGCAGCAAAAAATTCACCCAATGGCCGGAAGCAGAACACAAACCGGCCATTGTCAAAATCCACCGCGAGCGCCCCACCCCGATTTAGCGCGTAATCCCAGAAGCCCCTGATCGGACAGCCTTCGTGGCATTCGCTGACATGTGCCGGCGATTCCAGATCGCGCTCGCGGTCATACCAGGACAGCAGCATGTTGGAGCCAATCAGTTCGTCGGCTGTGGCTTGGGCCAGTTTTATTGCCGCGGCAAAATCGGCCGGTGCGCCGGTTGAAGCCATTCGGTGTATCTGCATTGCGTCCTCCCAAGGACAATCAGGAAACACTGACGTTGCCATGCCCGCGCATAACCAGCGACTAAGCTGGCGTGTTCTGCCAGCTTAGTCGAATGGCTAGTAGTTCCATCAGGCGGGCATCCAGCTAGTTGAATTGACTGGACTCCCGCCTGCGCGGGAGTGACAAATTTTCAAATCGGCGAAATCAGCACGCTTTCCCGCAGCTCCTTCAGCTGGTCGCGCAATTCGGCAGCATGCTCAAATTCCAGGTTCTTCGCGGCCTGCAGCATTTCCTTTTCCAGCCGCGCGATCTCCTTAGCCACATCCTTTTCGCTCATCGCCAGGTATTTCGCGTGAGTCTGCGCGGCCCGCAACTGCGCGCGCTCCGAGTCCATGTCGTATTCGGTATCGATAATATCCTTGATGCGCTTGACCACCCCTTGCGGCGTGATGCCGTTGGCCTCGTTGTAGGCTTGCTGCTTGTGGCGGCGACGCTCGGTCTCATCAATCGCGCGGCGCATCGAGTCGGTGATGCGGTCGGCATACAGCAGCGCGGTGCCGTGAATGTGGCGCGCGGCGCGGCCGATGGTCTGGATCAGCGAGCGCTCGGACCGCAGGAAGCCCTCCTTGTCGGCATCGAGAATCGCGACCAGCGACACTTCTGGAATGTCCAGCCCTTCGCGCAGCAGGTTGATGCCGACCAGCACGTCGAACACGCCGAGGCGCAGGTCGCGGATGATTTCGACGCGCTCGACAGTTTCCACGTCCGAGTGCAGGTAACGCACCTTGATGCCATGCTCGGAGAAGTATTCGGTGAGCTGTTCCGCCATGCGCTTGGTCAGCGTCGTCGCCAGCACACGCTCGCCCGCTTCCACCCGCTTCGTCACCTCGGACATCAAGTCGTCCACCTGATGCGTCGCGGGACGTATTTCGACCACCGGATCGACCAGGCCGGTCGGGCGCACCACCTGCTCCACCACCTGGCCGGCATGTTCGGCTTCGTAGGCAGCGGGCGTGGCGGAAACGAAAACCGCCTGGCGCATTACGCGCTCGAACTCGTCGAAGCGCAGCGGCCGGTTGTCCAGCGCGGACGGCAGGCGGAAGCCGTAATTGACCAAATTCTCCTTGCGCGCGCGGTCGCCCTTGTACATGCCGCCGATCTGCGGAATGGTGACGTGGCTTTCGTCGATGAACATCAGCGCCTCGCGCGGCAGGTAATCCAGCAGCGTCGGCGGTGGCTCGCCCTGTTTGCGCCCGGACAGGTGGCGCGAATAATTTTCGATGCCCTTGCAGAAACCGATTTCGTTGAGCATTTCGAGGTCGTGGCGGGTGCGCTGCTCGATGCGCTGCGCCTCGACCAGCTTGTTCTCGCGTTGGAAGAATGCAATGCGCTCCACCAGTTCCGCCTTGATGGTCTCGATCGCCGCCAGCACGGTGCTGCGCGGCGTCACGTAATGGCTGGACGGATACACGGTATAGCGCGGCACCTTCTGCCGGATGTGGCCGGTGAGCGGGTCGAACAGCGACAGCGATTCCACTTCGTCGTCGAACAGCGTCAACCGCAATGCATCCTCGCTGCTTTCCGCCGGAAAGATGTCGATCACATCGCCGCGCACGCGGAAAGTCCCGCGCCCGAAATCGAGCTCGTTGCGCTGGTACTGCATCTCCACCAGGCGCTTGATCACATCGCGCTGCGGCATCTTTTCGTTATGGCGCAGGTGCAGGATCATGCCATGGTAATCCACCGGATCGCCGATACCGTAGATCGCCGACACCGTCGCCACGATCACCGCGTCGGGCCGCTCCAGCAGCGCCTTGGTCGCCGACAGACGCATCTGCTCGATCTGCTCGTTGATGCTCGAATCCTTCTCGATGAACATGTCGCGCGATGGCACGTAGGCCTCGGGCTGGTAGTAGTCGTAGTAGGAGACGAAGTACTCGACCGCATTCTCAGGGAAGAACTCGCGCATCTCCGCATACAACTGCGCCGCCAGCGTCTTGTTCGGCGCCATGATGATCGCCGGCCGCCCGGTGCGCGCAATCACGTTCGCCATCGTGTAGGTCTTGCCCGAGCCGG
Organism: Gallionella sp.; assembly: GCA_035702405.1. GTDB lineage: Bacteria > Pseudomonadota > Gammaproteobacteria > Burkholderiales > Gallionellaceae > Gallionella. The sequence continues at coordinate 8,807 of DASSQR010000040.1, forward strand.
TCACCCCCAGCAGCGTCTGGAACGCCAGCCCGTCCTCGATGCCCTCCACCAGCTGCGCGATGGCCGTGGGCTGATCGCCGTTTGGTTCGAACGGCTGATGCAGGCGATAGGGGCTGTTGGGGAAGGTGATGATGTTCATGGTCAAGAATGCATTGTACGAGCATTGATCAAATTGCCAAACCACGAAACGTGAACGATACTGCCAACACAGAAGAATAGCTAATTGGTAAAGCTGGCCTATAAATCCAAAATATGGGGTATATCATGCCACTGAATCACACATCGCAGTATGCCCAGCTTACAGAAGAACAATATGCCGCGTTAGGCAAGGTGGTAGTTGAATGGGCGAACATTGAAGAACTTCTCGGAGCAATCAGCGGGCGGCTTTTAGCAACACCAGATTTCTTGGCGCGCTCCTTCACAGATTCCATATCTGCTGTCCGCATTCAAACTATCCTGACGCAAGCAATCGAAATTCATCAGGTGAGATACCAATGTATGCGAGTTCATGAGGCTATTCTCAATGAACTAACTGTTCTCAATGAAAAAGTTAATACTCTTCGGGCTAAGCGTAACAAGATTGCCCATTTCTGCTGGTTACGTTCCAATGATGAAGAATTGTGGGGAACCAACTTCCCGGGTGGAATACCCTCACCAAAGAGTGAACGAACCCATCATGCAACATTTACAGCGAACGAACTCGCTGAATTACATCGTGAATCTTATGCAGTCGTAGACCAACTTTTATCAATCTATCAAGCGCTTCCAGAAATCAACGAAGGAGCCCTACTTGAAAAATCGAACTGACGAACTCGCCAGCGGCTCCTGCCGATAGAACTGCACCAACTGCGCATAAACCTCCGGGTATTCCTGCTCCAGCACATCCGGCGCCTCGAAAAAATATTCGCTGAGCACCGCAAAAAATTCGGCGGGACTTTCCGTGGCATAGGGATCGATCGCGGTTTCTTCGCCGCCATCCACGCGGCGGCACAGATCGTCGTAGGCGGATTGAAAATCGCGCGCCCAGTCCGCCGGGCTCATGCCGGGATGCAGCGGCGGCCGGCCGTTGGCGTCGCCGTTTTTCAGGTCGAGCTTGTGGGCGAATTCGTGGATCACGACGTTGAAGCCCTCGCCCTGCCCGGAATGCGCCACGTCCTGCCATGACAGCACCATCGGTCCGCCCAGCATCGCTTCGCCGCTGCGCACGTGGCGGACGTGGTGGACGATGCCGTCTTCGTCCATTTGCTCGCCGTCGTAAACATACTCGCCCGGATACACCACGATCTCGCGCCAGCCTTCGTACCAGTCGTAGCCGAGGTTCAGCACCGGCAGGACCGCGAAGGCCGCGATGGCGGTGGCCATGCCGTCGTCCACCTCGGCACCTCCGGCGCCGGAAAACATCTTGTCGGCCAGCAACTGGATTGCCAGTTCGCGCAACTGCGCCCGCTCGGTGGCATCCAGCCCGTCGAACAGCGGCAGTTCCATGACCGCCTGCCAGGTTTTTTCGTCCAGCGCACAGTTCCCCTTGCCGCTACCGAACAGGCCGGCAAGAAATTCGATCGCTCCCGGCTTTTCATCACGCTGCTGCATTTCCGCCTTTCTCTTTCACTACAACCATGCCGCACCGCGCACGCCGCTGGAATCGCCAAAGAGGTTCCGCACCAGCTTCGTATCCACCCGATCCGAAAACACCCACTCGCCCCACAGCCTGGGCACATTCATGTACAGCCGTTCGATATTGGACATGCCGCCGCCGAGCACGATGACGTCCGGGTCAAGGATGTTGATGACGTGCGCGAGGGAACGCGCGAGGCGATTTTCGTACACCTGCAGGCTGCGCTCGCAGGCGGCGTCACCTTGCGCGGCGCGCTGCACGATTTCTGCAGGACTACTCAAGGCCATTCGGCCTGAGCCTGTCAAAGGCTCGGAATCCGTCCATGCTTCGAAGGACCTGTCCTGAGCTACGTCGTAGGGCACAGCACGAACGGATTCGTGATGCAGTTGCACCATGCCCGGGCCGGACAGGAAGGTTTCGATGCAGCCGTGCTTGCCGCAATAACAGCGCGGCCCGGGCAGTTCGTAAGGCTCCGGCCACGGCAGCGGGTTGTGGCCCCATTCGCCGGCAATGCCGTTGGGGCCGTTGAGGATATGACCGTTGACCACGATGCCCGCCCCGACACCGGTGCCGAGAATAACGCCAAACACCACCGCCGCTCCCACCGCGGCGCCATCAACCGCTTCCGACAGCGCGAAACAATTGGCGTCGTTGGCAATGCTGACCTTGCGCTGCAGCAGCGCTTCGAGGTCCTGCAGGATGGGCTGGCCGTTGAGCACGACCGAGTTGGAATTCTTCAGGCGCCCGGTCGCACGCGAAAGCGCGCCCGGCGTGCCGATGCCGACGGACCCGCGCTCACCGAGTTCCGCTTCGGCGTCGCGCACCAGCTGCGCGATGGCCTGCAAGGTCTCGTAGTAGTTGCCCTGGGGTGTAGGCACGCGCCGACGCAGCAATTCCTTGCCGTTGTCATGCAGCGCGATGACTTCGATTTTGGTACCGCCGAGGTCAATGCCCAATCTCATTTATTGCTTCTTCCGTAATCGTCATTCCCGCGCAGGCGGGAATCCAGTCTATCAAAATGGCCATGTCGTAGCGGGCAAGATGGCCTTTAAACTCGGACTGTCCGGGTGAGTACCAATCGTCACCCATCCCTTCCGTTGAAGGTGAAGGCAACAGCAGCAGTCTCACTACGTGAGAAGGTTCTGATTGGCTGGATTCCCGCCTGCGCGGGAATGACGCTACGGCCCAGGCTTTTCATAAATAGAAAATATTACTGATTTCCCACCTGCAGCCAGAACGTCACCGGCCCATCGTTGACCAAGCTCACTTTCATATCCGCACCGAATATGCCGGTTGCGACCTTGCCATGTCGCTCCTGCGCCATTTTCACGAAGCTCGCAAACAACGCGGCGCCCAGTTCCGGCGGCGCGGCGGATGAAAAGCTGGGACGTGTGCCCTTGCGGGTGTCAGCAGCGAGCGTAAATTGCGGCACCAGCAGCAGTTCGCCGCCGATGCCCGCGAGCGACAGGTTCATCTTGCCCTGTTCATCGGGGAACACGCGGTAACTGAGGATGCGTTCGAGCAACCGGTTCGCGGTCGTTTCGTCGTCCTGTTTTTCGACGCCGATCAGCACCAGCAGACCGCGCCCGATCCGGCCAACGACGCAGCCATCCACCACCACGCCCGCCTCACTGACGCGCTGTATCAATCCGATCATGTTGTGCAGTTTTCCATCAGAGATTCGTCGTGCCAAATTCTACTCAATTAATGGGCTGGCGCACGCGGATCACCTGCAGATGTCGCATGCGCACAAGGTGCCTGCTGTTGAACAAGCCCCCTGTTAGTACGAACCGCGCTTGAATTGCTAAACCACTATGCTTGAAGGATACTGCCGACACTGCAAAAGATGGATATGGCGGGAAGATTACCTCCAATTACGATTTTCCACATTCACCACAGCCATGTTCGTCACATTCCGTGCTTCCTCACGGGAAGAAATCAAGCTTGATGCCTTTCCATCACAGGAATCAAGAAATGCCAAAACTGAAACTGCACTGGCAAATACTTACCGCACTGCTGCTGGCCGTCGTGGCCGGTACGCTGGCCGGAACGGATGCGGCGCTGTTCGGGGTACGTTTTTATGCCATGTTCGACGTTATCGGTACGCTGTTCCTGAATGCGCTGAAGATGCTGATTGTGCCGCTGGTGGCATCATCAATCGTGGTCGGTGTTGCCGGAGCCGGTTCGGATAACGCGTTCGGCAGGATCGGGCTGAAGGCGCTGCTGTATTACGTTACGACCAACCTGCTGGCCATTCTGGTGGGACTGGCTGTCGTGAACATGGTGGCACCGGGCATCGTAGACGGCTTGCCCGCGCGGGATTTGGTCGGCTTGTCAGCGGATACCGGTGACATGCTCGCCAAAATTGAAGGCAAGGACACCAGCGACCTCGTCGAAATATTCCTGCGCATGGTGCCGACCAACGTGGTTGCCGCGGCGGCGGACGGGCAAATGCTTGGGCTGGTCTTTTTCAGTCTCCTGTTCGGTTTTTTCATGGCAAAAATCGAGGGACCCTACGCAGTCATCCAGCTCAAATTCTGGCAGGGCATGTTCAGGGTAATGATGCGGATCACGGCTTGGGTGATGAAGTTCGCGCCGATAGGCGTATTCGGGCTGGTCGCCAAGGTGGTGGCCAGCACGGGCTACGGCGCTTTCGAGCCGCTGGCCTGGTTCTTTATCAGTGCGCTGGCGGGGCTGGCGCTGTTCTTCCTGGTGGTACTGCCACTGCTGCTGTTTTTTGTCGGACAGGTTAATCCGCTGCGCCACTACCGTGCGATGGCTCCGGCCCTGCTGACTGCTTTTTCCACTTGCTCCTCCGCCGCCACGCTGCCGCTGACCATGGAATGCGTGGAGAAACAGGCGTGTGTGTCCAACCGCATAACCAGCTTTGTGCTGCCGCTGGGAGCGACGCTCAATTTGGCTGGCACCGCATTGTACGAATGCGTGGCGGCAATGTTCATCGCCCAGGTTTACGGAATAGAACTGGGCTTCGTGCAACAGTTCACCATTGTGCTAATGGCACTCGTCACCTCCATCGGTGTGGCCGGAATCCCCTCTGGCAGCATGGCGGCGATCGCCATCATCCTGACCACAATCGGCCTGCCGATCGAGGCCATCGGGCTGATCCTCGCCGTGGATCAGGTACTCGACATGTGCCGCACCTCGGTCAACGTATTCAGCGATTCATGTGGCGCAGTAATCATTGCGCGCCTGACTGGAGAAACTGAAGTACTCGGAGAGCCGTCTTTGCCTTGCGAAATCCACTAACAACAAGTGCAGACTCGCTTGCTCTTTGCGAACAATTCCGGATCATCAACTTTGCTCCATCATTCTCAATAACTGGATGGTCATGTACTTGTACCTTGCCAACCTCATTCTCGTCACCCACGCATTGTTCGTGGCATTTGTCATTCTGGGGCTGGCAGTGCTTTTGCCCGGAGGGTATTGGCAGTGGCAATGGATCAGGAACTGGTGGTTCAGGCTGAGCCACTTGCTGGCAATCGGCGTCGTTATCGCTGAATCATGGCTGGGCCTGGTATGTCCGCTCACCGGGTGGGAGAACCTCGCCAGAGAGGCCGCCGGTGGCAATGCGTATGCCGGCGCTTTTATCCAGTACTGGCTGCATAAAATATTATTCTATGATTTTGCACCGTGGGTATTTACCGTTGCCTATACCGTATTCGGGTTTCTGGTGTTGGTTGCCTGGATGCTGGTGCCGCCGGAACGCCGTAAGAATCGGTAAGCCGGTATCGTGGCCGAACCAGGCCGTTCGGCATATTACTACTAAAATGGTGCAGCATTCCTGTGCGCAACACACGCTCGCCATTCACTCTTTCAGCGCCACAGGTATAATTCGCGCTTACGTAAAAAAACAGCAAGGAAATATTTTGGAACTCTCGACTCGCGTACAAGCCATCAAACCCTCCCCCACTCTCGCCGTCACCGCTCGTGCGGCGCGCCTGAAGGCGGAAGGCAAGGACATCATCGGACTGGGCGCCGGTGAACCGGATTTTGATACGCCGCAGCACATCAAGGATGCCGCCATCGCCGCGATCAACAAAGGCTTTACCAAGTACACGCCGGTGGGCGGCACGCCCGGCCTGAAACAGGCGATCATCGCCAAGCTCAAGCGCGACAACGGTCTGGATTACACGGCCAAACAGATTCTGGTGTCCTGCGGCGGCAAGCAGAGCTTCTTCAACCTGGCGCTCGCGGTCATCAATCCCGGCGACGAAGTAATCATCACCGCGCCGTACTGGGTGTCCTATCCCGACATCGTGATCATCGCGGAAGGCAAGCCGGTAATCGTGCAGGCCGGCATCGAACAGGGTTTCAAGATGACCGCCGCGCAACTCGAAGCGGCAATCACGCCCAAGACCAAGATGGTCGTGATCAATAGCCCGAGCAATCCATCCGGCGCGGTCTATACGCTGGCCGAACTGGAGGCGCTGGGCGCGGTGTTGCGCAAGCATCCGCAGGTGCTGATCGCGACCGACGACATGTACGAGCACATCGCGCTGACCGAAGAAAAATTCGTCAATATTCTTAACGCCTGCCCCGACCTGTATCCGCGCACCATGGTGCTGAACGGCGTCTCCAAGGCGTATGCGATGACCGGCTGGCGCATCGGCTATGCGGCTGGTCCGGAGCACATCATCACCGCGATGGACAACGTGCAGTCGCAAAGCACCTCGAACCCGACCTCGATCTCGCAACACGCTGCGGAAGCCGCGCTGAATGGCGACCAGGGCTGCATCGTGCCGATGCTGAAGGCATTCCGCGAGCGGCATGATTTCGTGGTGACCGAGCTGAACAAGATTCCAGGCGTGCAATGCCTGATGGCGGGCGGTGCGTTCTATGCGTTCCCGGATGCACGCGAGGCAATCGCCCGCCTGCACCAGCGCGGCACCATCAAGGAAGCGACCGACATCGCACTGTCCGAATACCTGCTGGAACACGGCGGGGTTGCGGTGGTACCGGGTTCGGCGTTTGGCAGTGACGGCTATATTCGCCTGTCCTTCGCGACTTCGATGGACAATCTCAAGAGTGCACTCGAGCGCATCGCTAAGGCCTTGAGCTGAAGAAACTGAACAGGTCGTCATGCCCGCCCAGGCGGGCACCTAGCTTATTAAATTAACTGGACTCCCGTCTTCGTGGGAGTGACGGATTCGGGCTTGTTCAGTGTTTTTCTAACACTGGTTGCCTCTCATCTCCGGCGGTCAGAAAATTCCTGTCCGCCGGCAGTTCTGCCTGACACAATCTTACCCACACCCACTACCGGGCGGCCTGCAACGTCGGGGCGTCAACAGTCCCGCCGACTTGCAGTGCGGTTGTACCCATTCTCGCGCGTGAGAGATCAGCCAGAATGCGTCCGGAGAGTTGCTGGTTGATAACGTCCAACGTTCCCGTGGCATCCAGCACGCCGGCCCGCATCCTGAGCTGCCGGAAATGATAGGCACCGGCGGCATACGACAGGTCGCCGCTCAATTCATCATAGTAGGTACGGCCGCCCGGCAGGTGAGTCCTGCTGCGCAACCGGGCAGTTTCGATAATATTAATGCCATTGATAGCTCCACGACTTGCAACAAAGCTGCCGTTCAGCGTCGCCGAGTCGATGAGTCGAGAGAAGCTGGGCGACTCCATCCGAAACTTTGCCTTGCCATCCACATCACCGCCCAGTGTCTTGCTCACATTCGCCAGAGTAATGACTTTGGCTTCCAGAGATCCCTGCGCCTGCCAGCCGGAATGCCAGCTGATTCGTGCCTGCCCCAGCAATACGCCGCCCATGACGCGACCGAACAGATCGCTGATGATCAGTTCATCGCCCTTCAATTCACCCTTCGCGTTCAGTTCGTCGAACATCCAGTTCGGCAGCACCGGCAAGGCACTGCCGCGCACCACAAGTGTTACCGGGAAGGTATTTTCCGGCGTCGCAGTAACGTCCAGGGCATATTTGTTATCTTCCGTAAGCAGCTTCGCCTGGCTGAATTTCCCGGCCTGATCGAAGCCAAATTCGCCACCGATTCCGGACACCTGGAGACCATCCGCCACCAGCTTGCCCTGGTTCAGTACGATGCGTGACACCGGAAATTGATCATCGGCAGCAATTTGCCGCATCCAGCCGGTCGCCTGCTGCAACGCGGCGCCATTAATCTCGACCTCATCCAGCTTGATGCTTTTGATCGGCTTGCTCGCTGCAAACAGTGCGGACCAGCCAAAATTCACCTGCACCTGTTGCGCCTTGATCTGGTTCGCTTCACCGACCGTCACATCGCCCAGGTTGAAATGCGGCGTCGGAAACAATCTGAAGGCGATTTGTCCGATATGTGCCGGCTGTTGCAGCCGGGCAGCAAGTCGTTCCTCGATCCCGGTGGCGTAGCCACGCATGGGCAACACATACGGCGCAATGACCAGTACGATCAGCACCAGCACGATCAAACCTGCCACTGCCTTTCCCCGGTGCAAATGCCGCAGGTAGTCCGTCACGCGCACAGGGAATGCAGAGAGTCGGGCCGCAACGGAAGATTCGGCCCCGGCTATCGCCTTCTCTGGAGCCGGCTGGGCGGCGCGCTCGACCTTGGCTTTTGCTGTTTCCACGGCACGCTGCTCAGCAGCAGCCCAGGTCTTTGACTGCTCTTCTGCAAATTCTTCCACTTCTTTGCCAGTTGGAATGCGTACCTTCGCCGCCGGCTTGGCCTCTTCCTCAGGTGTCGGCTCTTTCTTTTCAACACCTGCCTGCTCGATCTTTCCGGGATGCTTGAGCTTCCCGATGTCCTTCATCAGCTTGAGTTCCTCCGTCCCAGCGGCGGGTTTTTCAGGCACCGGCGCCGGAGCCGGAGGCGTCGGTGTTTCAGGCAGCTCGATGGTGAACGGTTCCAGTTTGATCGCTTCAGCCGGCTTGCCCGTTGGCTGGAAGGCTGCTTCGGCAGCAGGCTCGGCAGCCTCTGCGAGTTCATAAATCTGATGCTCGCGGCCGTGTTTGTCTTTTTGTGAGCCGCGATACCGGAACAGCTCGGCATACTCATCGGTCAGGCGCGAAACAAAGTCGTAGAAGGGGCGTGAAATGTATATTTGGTTGGTGCCGGCAAAGCTCATCACCCGCTGGGCATCGTTGATCCCGTCGCCGACCATGTTGCTGCGACCGGCAATATCTTTCACGATATTGATCGGGCCGAGATGTATCCCCATCCGCACCTTGAGATCTGGAAATTCCTTGTACCTGTCGTACAGCGACTTGCGGAATTTCATCGCCACTTCCAGCGCATCTTCAGGGTGTTGCAGGAAGCCAATTGCCGCGCCATCTCCGGTATCCAGAATGATGCGCTCGCCGTCCTCCTGCGCATTCAGACAATCGGAAACCAGACCGTTGAACTGCTTTTTGATCTCGATCTGTTTATTGACCGGCAGTTTGGTATACCCAACCATATCAAAAAATAATACGGTTGCACTCGTGGAGCGCGCTGCTGCCTCAGCCGCAGGCTTCAGCTTGGCCTCTTCATGAGCCACTTCGTGAGCCGACCTGAGCAGGATGGCTTCGGCTTCCTGCAGAGCTTTCAGGCTGGCTGCAGCGGCAGGCGCGAGTTCCGCCTCCGGCTGTGCCTTGACTGCCTCTTGTGCTGTTTTTTGGCGGACCGTTTTTTCTGCCTCGACCCTGGCCTCGACTTCGGCCTTGAGTCGCGCGGCCTCCTCACGCACTTTGGCCGCTTCCTGTTCCGCAACCTGCAATGCCTGCAGCCGCGCGGCTTCAACTTCCTCACGGGCACGGCGCTCCACTTCCTGTCGCGCCTTGGCTTCCGCCTCGGCCGCGGCCTTGGCCGCCTCCAGCTGGGCTCGTACCTGCGCGGCTTCCTGCTCCGACTTCAAGCGCATGGCTTCCGCTTCTTCCCGGATGCGCTGCTCCGTCTCTTTCCGCGCCTTGGCTTCCACCTCTGCTGCGGCCTTGGCGACTTCCAGCTCGGCACGAGCTTGCGCTGCTTCTTGCTCGGCCTTCGTCTGCACTGCTTCCGCCTTTCCCCGGGCGCGCCGTTCGGCTTCTTCCCTGGCCTTGCCTGCCGCCTCGGCCGAGGCTTTGGCTGCGCGGGCAGCTTCGAGCTCAACGCGCACCTGCGCCGCTTCGTGCTCAACCTTCAAGCGCTCCGCCTCAGCCTCTTTCCGCGCACGCTGCTCGGCCTCTTCCCTGGCCCTGGCTGACGCTTCAGCCGCCGCCTTGGCTGCCCTGGCGGCCTCCAGTTCGGCCCGCACCTGGGCTGCCTCCTGCTCGGTCTTCAGCCGCACGGCTTCCGCCGCCTCCTGGGCACGCTGTTCAGCCTCTTTCCGCGCTTTGGTCTCAACCTCGGCAACGGCTCGAGCGGCCTGCAGCTCGGCACGCACTTGCGCCGCCTCCTGTTCCGCTTTCGCGCGCACTTCTTCTGCCGTCCCTTCGGCGCGCTGTTCTGCTTCCTTACGCGCTTTTGCGGCTGCCTCGGCCGCTGCCTTGGCCGCATCCAGCTCGGCGCGGATTTGTGCAGCCTCTTGTTCGGCCTTCACGCGCACGGCATCTGCCGCCTCCCGGGCCCGCTGTTTTACTTCTTCTCTTGCGCGCTGCTCGGCTTCTTCGCGTGCCTTGGCGGCCGCTTCAGCCGCGGCTTTCGCTGCTTTCAGTTCGGCTCGTACCTGAGCGGCCTCCTCCTCGGCTTTTCGGCGCAGGGCTTCGGCTTCTTCCCGGGCGCGTTGTTCGGCCTCTTTCCGAGCCTTGGCTTCGGCCTCGGCCGCCGCCTTGACGGCCTCCAATTCGGCACGGATCCGCGCCGTTTCCTGTTCTGATTGCGCACGCAACGCTTCGGCTTCCTCCCGTGCGCGCTGCTCTGCTTCCTTCCGCGCTCTCGCTTCGGCCTCGGCGGTCGCTCTGGCGGCTTCGAGTTCGGCCCGCGCCCGCGCGGCCTGTTCTTCCGCTTTCACGCGCAAGGCTTCTGCTTCTTTCGCGGCCCGCTGTTTCGCTTCCTCCCTGGCGCGTTCGGCCTCTTCCCGTGCCCGGGCCGCGGCTTCCTCGGCAGCTACCCGGCGCGCTTCCATCTCCGCGCGCACACGCTCCGCTTCCTGCTCGGCTTTCCGTCGCGACGCTTCTGCCTCTTCCCTCGCGCGCTGCTCCGCCTCTTGCCGTGCCTTGGCCTCCACCTCGGCCATGGCTCGGGCTGCTTCAAGTTCGGCCCGTACCTGCGCCGCTTCGTGCTCGGCCTTCCGGCGTAATGCCTCCGCCTCTTCTTGTGCACGCTGCTCGGCCTCTTTGCGCGCCTTGGCTTCGGCTTCGGCTGCTGCCTTGGCCGCCTGCAGTCTGGCATGTACCTGGGCGGCCTCTTGTTCCGCTCTCCGACGAATCGCCTCGGTTTCCTGTTCAGCCTTCAGCCGCAGGGCCTCGGCTTCAGCTCGGGCGCGCTGCTCCGCCTCTTTCAGCGCCCCTACCTCAGCCTCGGCTTTTGCCCTCGCCGCTTCGAGTTCTGCGCGCACCTGGGCAGTTTCATGTTCGGCTTTTTTGCGCACGGCCTCCGCCTCTTCCCGCGCGCGCCGCTCAGCCTCCTCCCGCGCCTTGGCGGCCGCCGCCGCCTGTTGTCTGGCCAGCTCAGCCTCCTCGCGTGCCTTAGATGTTTCCAGCTCTGCCCTGCGCCGAATTGCCTCCGCTTCCAGCCGAGCCTTGGCCTCCGCCTCGGCCTTGACCATGGCGGCTTCCGGCACCTTTTCCTGAGCTTTCTCCGGGGCTTTCTTCCCTAGAGCGGCAGTACGCAACGCCGCGGTAAAATCCAGTTCTGCCGCCCCTTCTTGCACCTGCTTTCCGGCCGGAACGGCAATCTTGGGAGGCATGACCATCTTGGGAATGCTGACGCTTCTAGTCCTGTCGACGATAAAGCCGTCCTTTTCCAGTCGCTCGAACAGCTCGGCCAGATTGTGGCGCAGACTGGGAGCAGCTCGTTTGCTGATTTCGTTGAATGTGGAAACGCCGTCCACCATCAGCAGGGCACGCCTGACGTTATCGGGCAGAGACGAAACCGGGCGATGCAGCTCTTCGTCGCCTTTGGGGGTTTTGTCGAAAATGGTCTTATTGTCCATTCCGCATTCCTGTTGTTAGCACGCCAGCACCTTGTTCACAGATTATAGACCTCCGGCCTTGCCCGAGCATGCCTGCTACTGCTGACGGGCTGGAGCTACACTTTTGTTCCGGACCTTATCGCTACCCCTGCCCATCAACTTGTTCAGCAGTCCGCCGATCTTGATTCCCGCCGCCGTCCCCAAACCAGGCCCCAGGATTGCCGTTCCTACCGCGGCGCCTGCCAGTGCCGATTTGCTCGGGGTAACCACAGGACTATCCAGTGTCCCTGAAACCGCCATCGGCATACTTACCAGCCCGACCGTTCGTTTGACATCGACATCCAGCATGCCGGCAAGCTGCAGGTCCGGACTGATATCGACCTTGCCTTCGGCATTCAACGAACCGGATGCGATCTTCAGCTTCCTGAAGTGATAACCGCCCGCATCCACCGTGAACAAACCGGTCAAATCATCAAACCGGGTTGCGCCCCCCGTTGCGTAATCCTTACCCGGATTGCGTGCCGCCTGGAGCAGATCCACGTTGGTCAGTACGCCGTTGACCAGGTGAAAATTTCCATTCGCCTGCATACCTTCCGGAAACCGTTCCAGCGTATCCAGGCGCGCCGAGAACTGCCCGGCACTTTCCAAGCTGCCGGTAAACAGCAGCTTGTTGGTGAAAGCCTCTGCTACCGGTTGCATGGCAATGTTGGTCGCGACAATCTCGCCAGTCAACACATTATCCTTGCGATTGATGCTTGCCGTACCGGAGAGTCTGCCGCTATACAATTTTGCATCGAGGCCGCTTAGCGTCAACTCCGTCGGCCGTACCGCAAAGCGCGCCCTGATTTCATCGAACAGCAAGGGATGCAACGAGTTCGTTGACATCTGTACTGTCGCCTGGCTGACTGTAACATCGCCAGCAAACAGAAAATCATCCTTCAACGCAAGCGGAGTCGCAGCAACCGCATTGAACTCGCCGGTAGCGGACAATGTCCCGGTCACGTTGGCTGACCTTCCCGCCAGTGCCATCACCTGCTCCAGCGGCCCTTCCATCCGTGTCACTGCCGCATGCACCCGCCAGCCGTCGATGAACTCCACCTTGCCGAAACCAGCTATACGCATACCGCGCGACACCACGGCAAATTTCTGCGCAACGAAATCCCGTTCGCCCAGCACTCCACGCAACTGCAGATCGTCCACCGGAACTTGCGCGACACCCCAGTTCCGGGCTTGCACCTGCACCGAGAACAAGCGATTTTGTAGTGCGGTACCGGGAGGTAATTGCGGCAACAAGGTTGCTGTCACCTGTTGTTCGTTCGCCGCCAACCTCGCCCGTTCAAGCTGACCGGCCGGCGTGAACTCAACCGTTCCCTCGATCGGTCCGAGAACCAGCCCCGGCGCCATCAAGCTCACACCGGAGAACTGTAACTCACGCACCCGCATACTTTGCGCTGAAACGGGCGTATTAACGAACCAACCCCATACCTGGCGCATGGGCGCAATTGGCGCCACCCCTTTCCTCAAGACAATGCGCCGCACCATCTTCCTGCCTGCCAGCAAGCCAAGCCAACCCGGTTCCACCGCGACGGATTCAAGCACAATTTTCTCGCGCACTCCCAGCTGCACATCCTTCAACTCCAGATGCGGAACCGGCAGCACTGCGAAGCGCAAATGCCGAATGCTAACCGGCTGCTGCAACTGCACCCCCACCGCCTTCTCTACCTCAGGTATGTATGCATCCAGCGGAATCAAATACGCCGCTACCATCGCGACCATCAGCAAACCGAACAGCCAGACTACAAAATATTTCACCAACTTCATAAAAAAATCGAAATTATGGGTTGACCAAGATGACCAAAATCACTATCATGCGCACCTCTTAATTCCCTGATAGCTCAGTCGGTAGAGCGACGGACTGTTAATCCGCAGGTCCCTGGTTCGAGTCCAGGTCGGGGAGCCAGATAACACGAAAAAGGACACATCAAAACGGTGTGTCCTTTTTTGTTTGCACAGGCACCATATAGCGCGCAAATTGTCCGCTACTGATTTCAATCGGGTGTCTTTCACAGCGGATCTCCTCATCAATAGCCTGCGACGCTATCCATTGACTTACCGCTCACATATGTCCGGCGGCCTTGCTATGTTGAGCTTAACGAATATTCGCTGCTGTTACGCTATTCCGTATGAATAAGGCACTTTCGGATTTTCACCTACTCGCCGCCATCATCCCGCCGGTGGTCCATCAGGTTGCAACCGTCCGGCGGGAATCATCCAGAAAAATGCCGGCCACGAAAGTCGAGCGGGCATTGGCTATGCGAAAATCAAGCCGCGACTTTCTTGCATTCCTTGTAACAGGCGGCGCAGCTTTCGCCACAGGCCCGGCACTGTTCATGTTTGTCCGCATGCTTCTTGCATTCGTCTTCGCATTGCTTGCACACATCCAGCGCAATGCTCGCGAGCCGTGGTACCTGCTTTGAATCCTGATTGGCAAGTTCCTGCAGTGCACCGCACACGGCCAGCATCTGGCTAACGCTTTGCGCGCAAGCCGCCATGACCTTGTCGCCCTGCCCCAGCAAAGTCAGGCAATGGCTCAGGCATACCTGGCCTTTCTGGACGCAGTCTGCAATCGCAGCCGTGAGAGCCGCATAGGTGGCAGTCGCGTGATGATGTTCGTGCATGCTGTGATCATGCGCCATTTCGGCCGCCTCCGCACGCCCCG
>DASSQR010000041.1:0-11659 GCA_035702405.1 Gallionella sp.
CCGTTACTGGTTTTGCTGTTGATCGTGGCCACGCGCCTGGAGCGAACCTATTCATCAGGCACCCTTGCCCTGTTTCTGGTCTGCGCGATTCTGGCAGTCAGCCCGTGGACGGTACGTAACACTTTACTGTTCGGAAAAATCGTTCCGGTCGCCACCAATTCAGGCGAAAACCTGCTCATGGGCAATTCCATCAATGCGCGGCCCAACAGTGGCGCAAATGTGGATATGAGCCCTTACGCAAGGCCTGATTTAAGCAGCATGGGCGAGGTCGAGCGCGACACCTATTTGCGTAACGCAGCGATCGGGTGGATCACCGAGCACCCCGCGGATGCGTTCCAATTGTATCTGCGGAAGACGCTGAATTATTTCAATTACCGCAACGAACTTTCCACCACGACGCAAACCAGCAGTTTCAGGGAGGCGGTACTGTTCGTGACCTACTACCCGCTGCTGGCATTGGCCATCGTCAGGCTGTTCTGGTGGCGCAGGTACCCCATGGCCTGGCAGGAAGTCGTGTTGTACGGGCTGTACGTGGGTAGCGCGTTTGCCAGCGCGATATTTTTCACGCGTATTCGTTACCGCATTCCCTTTGATGCGCTGCTGATTGCGGCGGTGGCGATCTTCGTGGGGCATCTAACCAGGCAATATCTTCAGCGTACTTCACCCGGAAAATTCCGGACATTCCGGGCCGGGCTTTAGCCCACCATGCCGGATTAAACCCGGCATGAGCGCAGGGTCAATAAGAGCGCCAAATTTGCCCCCGACTAGTCCGAACGGCTCATATCTTTTCCTTTGATTATCAAATAAATGTAACACGTCCTGATTAACGTGTTCGCCGGGCAAGGAGACCTTGCTTGTGCCACTAGCCGCACAAGCAAGGGATTCTTGCCCGTGCGGCTAGTGACTGCGGGATGCTCGGTGATACTGCGGTCGGATCAAGATAACTTTTCTCTTCACAGAGAATAACCAAAGGAGTTTTTATGAAACTGCAATCAAAATGGAAGGCGGCGGTACTGGGAGGCGTTTTAGCGCTTTCCATCGCAGGTCAGGCAAGCGCGGCGATCGTGGATATGGGAGTTGGCCTCAATACAACCAACACCGGTTCCAACCTCGTGCTGTCGGTTTGGGATCCGGCAACTCAAGTGTCTTACACCCGTGATCTGGGTGTGAGCATGTCGACCTTTACCAACGGCGTAACCGTGGCGGGTACGGCTTGGTCGGCAGCAGGCGGCCCTGCTAACCTGTCTTTTGCCGCCGATGCCACTTTGACCAGCTTCCTGGCCGGTATCGCAAACAAGGCAGGCATGCTGTGGAACGTTACCGCAGGCCGTAACTACGCGCCGGTTGCGGGTACCCTGAGCGCTACTCCTGCTCTGAACAACGTGCAGTACTTGACGACGTCCACAGCACCAATGGTAGCTTCGCCGACAACAAATAACATCCTGAAGCAGTTTACCGGTGCAAATCAGTACTACGCTGCGGCAAGCGGGTCGATGGCACCGGCTGCCACTTCAGTTACGACCAATGCAGCCGCTGGTATGGCATACGCGGGTAACGCGGTCTTTGGTACGGGCTTTGGGCAAGCTACTGCCTTGAACAATGCCGCAGCATTGGGCACCGCCATGAGTTTCTACTTCCTGACTCCCAGCAGCGCTTCCGTCATTGCCAAGGCGGCTTTCGCAGCATTCAACAACACCTGGAACCTCGATGCAGCAGGCAACCTGACCTACGGTACGGTGGCAGCAGTGCCGGAGCCGAGCGAGTGGGCCATGATGTTGATGGGTTTGGCATTGATCGGCTTCATCGCCATGCGTCGTAAGGATGTCAACAGCCCGATGAACTTTGCTTGATCCAGACCGCCCTGTCGCGTTGCGACAGGGCGGTTTGCGCAGTCGGTTTACTTATCCTCCACGATTCACTTAATAGGGAAATGAAAATGAAATTCAAAGTATTGAGCGCCGTTTGCGCGCTGGCCTTTGCCGGCCAGGCTGCCGCCTTGAATCTGGCTACCACCCAGGCCATCCCGGCCACGAACACCTTGTTCATCTCGGGTTCTTCGGCTCTGCAAAACGGTATTGGCCAGATTGCCCAGTCCTTGTTCGTGGCCGGCACACTGGATGTGTACTTCAACGGCACGGCGGCCGGCGTCGCCAGCGGTAACAACTACCGTGCTTACTCCGGTACCGTCGCCGCGGGCGTTGGCATTCCAGCCACCCTGGCCGGCCAGAATGTGGTGATCTACGAAACCGGCGCCGGTGGTTCGATCATGGGCGTGAACCCGGTTGCCTTGCGCACAGCTGTTACTAGCCTGAGCCTGACCGGCTGTGTGGCTGCAACTGCACCGGCAACCACGGATGCAATTACCGGCGCGCCGCTGTGGTCCTGCCCCAACACTGTGGCAACCACTGTTCCTGATGCCGGCATCTCCGACGTTGAGCCCGCATTGTTTACCGGCATCAACTTGCCGGCAGGCAGCACTGCCTTGTCTGCTGCGCAACTGGCCACGCTGACCTCCACCGTAGGTATCGGTCAGGTGATGGGCGTGGTCGTAACGAGCAATGTGACGGCGGGCAATCCGGCTGCCGTGCCGGCTGTTCCGGCCAAGGCTCCTGCGTTGTTGAATTTGAGCAAGGCCCAGGTGGCCGGCCTGATGGGCGGCACGATTCTCGACTGGAGCCAAGTCGACTCTTCGATTCTGCCCGGTACCACATCTATCGTGGTCTGCCGCCGTCAAGGTGGTTCGGGTACCCAGGCTGCCATCAATGCTTCCATGTTCGGCGTGCCTTGCACTTCCGCACCGAACTTCCCTTCAACATCTGCGGCAACTACCGCAATCCCCGGTGCATTGACAGCAGCTGCTCCGGGCAGCATCGTCGTGGTGGAAAACTCTTCCTCCGGTGCATTGGCAGCATGTATGACGGCTGCACAAAACGGTACGCCGGCAGGTCAGGCGATCACCCTGGCAACTGGCGCGATGGTTCCCGCTGGTACCGCAGGCTCCGTGGTACTGCCGGCCGGCAACTACGGTATCGGCTTGATGGGGCTGGATCGTCCGGCCAAAGCAGGCGAGCTGTACCAGTTCGTTTCCATCAATGGCGTAGCGCCGACGCTGGCCAACGCAGTGGATGGCAAATACGACATCATCGTGGAAAGCACGTTTAACCGTCCGACCGCAATGGCTGCCGGTCTCAAACTGGATCTCTACAACGCCTTCGTAACCAAGGCTGGTGATCCAGTGGTATTGGGTAACCCACTGCACACCGTGGCAGGTGTCGCTGCCCTGTCGGAAAACGCCTGGGTTGCTCCGGCTGCATTCACGGCAACGAACCCGGTGTTGAAGGTGGGTAACTTCGGCAACACCTGCAAGCCGCTGCAACAACTGCAATAAGCATTACGTAATGGCATAAACGAACCCCGGCAAGCCGGGGTTCGTCTTTTCCGGCGTATGAATTTTCTAAATATGGTGTGCCGCGCGATTCCGTTATTCGCCACCGGGTTCAGGTGCCTGGCCGAATCATGAAGATTATCGATCGTCCACTTGCCAATTGATCCGGCACCTATAGAGCAACGTCATACCCGCAAAGGCGGGTATCCAGTGGCGCGCAAAGCGCGCCGGTGTTTGTTTTTCCTGGATTCCGGGTCAAGCCCGGAATGACGGTAGTAATACTGTTTGCGTGCCGAACCACTAGTCCGTTCGCCTAGTCCGTTTTAACGTGCATGTAACAAAGTTTCTACAAGATGGCACGTTAAATTCAACGACTTGGGTAAGTGACAGCATGAAGGGAATAGTTTTGTTGGGATGTGCTGGCTGGCTGTTCTGTGGTGCGAGTTTCGCTGCGTCTGAGGCAGCCAGGCAAGACCCGAAATTCAGTGTGCTGGAGTATCAAGTCGAGGGTAACACCATGTTGCCCGAAGTGCGGATCGAGGAGGCGGTCTATCCGTTCCTGGGTGAAGGCAAGACCATTGCCGATGTGGAACGGGCACGTGTTGCGCTGGAACAGGCGTATCGGGACGCCGGCTACCTGACGGTACTGGTGGATATTCCCGAGCAGAGCGTGAACGGCGGCGTCGTGCAACTGAAGGTGGTGGAAGGCAGTATCGAAAAAGTACGCGTAACGGGCTCGCGTTACTTTGATCGCGACAGAATCCTGTCCAGAGTGCCGGAGCTCGCGCAGGGAAGTGTGCCGTATTTTCCCGCGGTGCAAAGGCAATTGGCAGATGCCAATCAGATGGCGGACTTGAAGGTTACGCCGTTATTGAGTCCGGGCAAGAATCGCGGCACCGTGGAGGCCGAATTGCGGGTGGAAGACAAACTGCCGGCGCATGCCAGCGTGGAACTGAATAATTACGCCAGCGCGAATACGACGTCCACCCGACTGGTCGGACAGGTGCGCTACGATAACCTGTGGCAACGTGGTCATAGCCTGTCGATGCAGGCGCAGACCACGCCGCAAAATACCAGCCAGGTGAAAGTGTTTTCCGGCACTTACTCGATGCCGATGCGGGGCAATCAGCTTGCCCTCTATGCCGTGGTGTCGCGCAGCATGGTGCCGATCCAGACCGATATGACCATGGTGGGGCACGGCAACATCCTCGGTGCACGGTATGTCATGCCGTTGCGCGGGGGTGAAAAGCTATTTCACAACCTGGCCCTAGGCGTCGACTACAAGGACTTCAAGGACGATTCATTCCTGGCGGGAGCGAACACGGGGCATACCCCCATCAGCTACCTGCCATTCTCGCTGGCTTACAACGCCACCCTCCTGCATGAAGACAGCGTGACACAGGCGAATGTCGCAGCCAACTTCCATCTGCGCGGGGTGGGCGACAAGATGACGATATGCAACGGCCAGGTCGTGTCGCAATTCGAGTGCAAGCGATTCAACGCGCAAGCAAATTATTTTTATTTGCGCGGCGGTGTGGATCACACGCTGAACCTGACGAGCGGCATGAGCTTGTTCGGCCGGGTGGACGGGCAAATTGCGAGCGGCCCGCTGGTGAGCAACGAACAATTTACCGCAGGCGGCGCGGACAGCGTGCGCGGCTATTACGAATCCGAACAGGCAGGCGACGATGGCCTGCATGGCTCGGTTGAACTGCGCAGCCCGCAATGGGCGAAAAACAATGTGAATGATTTGCACGCCTTGGCCTTTGTCGATGCCGCGCACCTGCGCGTGAGAGAGCCGCTGCCCGCGCAAACGGCACGCTTCGATTTATCCAGCGTTGGACTGGGGTTGCGTTTGCAGGCATGGAACGACTTTATCCTGCGCCTGGATTTGGCCTGGCCGTTGAAAACAACCGTGAGCACGCCGGGCGGGAAGCCGCATTTATCCGTCAAAACGAGCTTGTCGTTATAAACCTGACCAATCATATTCCAATATGAAACCACCGCATAAACGTTCAGCTCTGCGTCGTACCCGTGCTCAGTCCACTTTCAGGTTGAGCACCCTGGTCCTGGCGTTGGCGGCGGCATTCACTTCCCGGCAGGTGATGGCGGCTCCCCTGCCTGTGGCATGTAATCCCTGCGGCAATGGTATGATTTTTATCCAGCCCAATACCGGCACGGCGGTGACGACGACACAAACTGCCACCAACCTGACCATCAACCAAACCTCGCAAACTGCGGTCCTGAATTGGCAGAGTTTCAATATTGGTCAAGGCGGCAGCGTCAATTTCGTGCAGCCCAACAGCAACGCCAGCGCGCTGAACAAGATCTGGGATGCGAACCCCAGCGTGATCAACGGGTCGCTTACGGCGAACGGGCATATTTATCTGGTCAATCACAACGGCATCGTGTTCGCCAATGGCGCGCAGGTGAATGCCGAGGGGCTGGTGGCTTCATCCCTGGATATCAGCGACGCGCTGTTTCAGGCCGGCTTTTTGACCAATACCCGCATCACGCCATCCTTCAGTGGTGTAGGCGGCTTTGTGCGGGTGGATACGGGCGCGACGCTGAACGGTTCGCGCATCATGCTGTTTGCCCCGGTGGTGCAAAACAGCGGCAACATCGTAACCCGGGATTCGGCTGAAGGGCAGACCGGACAAGTCGTACTGGCGGCCGGGCACAAGGTTTATCTGGAAGCGAGCAGCGATCCGAACTTGCGCGGTGTGCTGGTGGAAGTGGATGTAACCACGCCGGGCGCGGCTGATCCTGCGCTGAATGGACAGGTCGCTACCAATCAACTGGGTACGGTGAGCAATATCGGCAGTGTGCTGGCTGCGCGCGGTAATATCACGCTGGCCGGCTATGCCGTAAATCAACAGGGACGGTTAAGTGCCACGACCTCGGTAACGCAAAACGGTTCGATCAAGCTGCTCGCGCGCCACAGTGTTGCGCCGGAATCACTTACCACCCAAAACCAGTATCAAAACGGGAAGAAGGGTAACCCATCCTATTTCGACATTCGTGCGACGCAAACCGGCATAGTGACATTGGGGGCGGGCAGTACCACTGCGGTGGTGCCCGAGCTGAACGACACGGCGGCGACGACGGACGGACAGGGATTCAATCCATCCATTGTTGAGGTCATGGGCAATACCATCAACATGCAGAGTGGCAGCACCATCGTCGCGCCCGGTGGCAAGGTGACGCTGGCAGCGATGAGCAGTATCGATCCGGTGGTTGGAACCAATGGCAATAGCGGCACTAATGTGTATCAGGAGATTTCCCCCGACCTCGCCTACAGCAGTTTCCTCAATCCGTATTACAAGCCCGCCCCCGTGGCGGGTGACACGGCACGCGTGTTCCTGGATTCGGGCAGCAGCATCGATGTGTCGGGTAGCACCGCGACGATGTCGGTTGCGCGCAATATTTTGACGGTCGAATTGCGCGGCCCGCAGTTTCAGGATGCACCGTTGCAGCGCAACGGTTTCTTGTGGGGCAAAAAGGTCAAGGTGGACATGCGCCAGGGCACGCCCCTGGCGAATTATCTGAGCGACGAAGCCCTGTTGCAGCGCAACGTGGCGGAACGTACGACCACGGGTGGCAAAGTGCTGTTGGCCTCCACGGGCGATGTCGTGACGAAAAGCGGCTCCAGCATCAATCTGTCCGGCGGACAGATCAACTACACGCCGGCTCTCATCGATAGCACTGCGCTGACCTCGCAAGGGGTGGTGTATGACATTGCCACGGCTGATCCGAACCGCATTTACGATGGCATTGTTGGTACTTATACCGTCAAACATGTCAAATGGGGCATAACCGAAACGTTCACGACGCCGGGTGCGCCACGCACGTGGGATCCGGGTTACGTCGAGGGTAAAGCGGCAGGCAGCGTGACTTTCCTGGCGCCGCACGCCGCACTGAATGGCGAGGTGGTCGCCAATATCGTGAAGGGGTCGAATCAGCGCCAAGTCTATGCGGATCCGGCAGCCGCCGGCAAGCCGGTCAATTACAAGAGCACCTGGCAGATGTTGCCGCAAGGCGGTTCGTTCGTGCTCGGCGATAGCTCCGCCATCAAGGATGTCACCACGGGCATCAGCAACTTCATCACCGACAGTGACGTGAATATTCAGACAGCTGCTGCTGCGCTGCCCGTGCAGTTTGCTGTCGCGGACGTGTTGCCCGCCAGCTTCCTGCAGACCATCGTACTTGATCCCGGCTTGTTCAAAGCTAACACCCGTTCCGGTTCGTACGCGGTGTATGGCAATAAAATTGTCAGCCTGAATGCAGCAACCAACCTGGATTTTTCTGTTGGCGGTGCGCTGACGCTGAAGGCCGATACCCTGAATATCCAGGGTTCGGTGAGCGCCCCGGCGGGCGTGGTGAATTTGAGCACGGCGTTGACACCCGCATCGTTGAATCAAACTGCGGGTGCGATAACCATCGGTTCGGCCGGCGCCCCGGCGGTGCACATCAGCACACAGGGCCAATGGACCAATGATGCGTCGGAAACCACGGCGGCAGGTGTGCCGGGCATGCCTGATTTGACGGCACCGATCGCGCTGAATGGTGGTGCGATCAACATCAAGTCAGGCTCCGAGTTGCTCGTTGCGCCGGGCACCCTGCTGGACGCTTCCGGCGGCGCATGGATGGACGCCCGAAAGAAATTCCATTCCGGCAACGGTGGAGCAATACATCTGAGCAGCGGCGCGCCGCTCGCCAATGCGGCCGCTTACCGGACGCAACTGGACGGTCTCGATCTGCGCAGCTATGGCGTAGCGGGCGGCAAAGGCGGCGCACTGACCATCAAAGCCGGCGATGTGATGCTTGGCGGAACGGGTGCGGCGGCGAACATACTGGCATTGTCGAGTGGTTTCTTTCAGCGCGGCGGATTTGCCAGTTACAGCGTGGATGCGCAAGGATTTGGCGGGCTGACGGTGGCACCGGGGGCGGTGATTGCACCTCAGGTGCAGTCGCTGATGCTGAATCCGGACGCGATGAGCCAAGTGACAGGCACGGACGTGTACACACTGGCTAAAGTAGCCATGTTGCCGGATTGGCAACGCGTGCCCGGCAGCGTGACCCTGACTCAATCGAACAACACGAGCGGCGCGCTGGTCGTAGGTGAGGGCGCGCTCGTCAAGGTCGATCCCACGGCTTCCATCACCTTGTCTGCCGCGAATCAGCTCACGGTATTGGGGACGCTGGATGCGCCAGCGGGAGCGATCAAATTGACCTTGAATGTTCCCAGTAACAGCTCATTTAGGAAGGGCAATTCGACCATCTGGTTAGGCGGCAAGAGCCAGTTGCTGAGCCGCGGCACCACGTTGCTGACGCCGAATGCCCAGAATCTGGCGCAGGGCCGTGTCCTGGCGGGTGGCAGCATCAACATCAGCAGCAACATGATGGTGCTGGCGCAACAGGGCTCCCTCATGGATGTTTCGGGTTCTGCGGCTGAACTTGATCTGATGTCGGACGCCGGAAGTTATCGCAAAACCCGTGTGGCCGGCGATGCCGGATCGATTGCGCTGACCGCGACTGAAGGCGCATTGCTGGATGGTGCGATGAAAGCGGGCGTGGCTGGGGGAAGCGCGGCGGCAGGTAAATTTGATCTGACATTGGTGGGAATGACGGCGGCAGATCGGAGCATCCTGCAAGTGACAGCTCCGGACTTCCCCACTGTGCCCTGGCAAATTGAGGCGCAAGCAGGCGGTCGGGGCAGTTTTGTGACCCGGGCCGGATTGCTGCCTAACGACGATGTCCAGGCGGGCAAGGCAGATTTGACTGCGGTGGACGGCAAAGTCTATGTCGACACGCAAGCCCTGCAGGCGGCGGGTTTCGATCAAATCAGATTCAAGAGCAGTAATGGCTCGATCAACTTGGCCGACGGTGTCGCCCTGCAGGTGCGGCGCAGCGTGA
Source organism: Gallionella sp. (assembly GCA_035702405.1). Classification (GTDB taxonomy): domain Bacteria; phylum Pseudomonadota; class Gammaproteobacteria; order Burkholderiales; family Gallionellaceae; genus Gallionella. The sequence goes on from DASSQR010000041.1 coordinate 9,302, forward strand.
CGCTGGACGCGCCCGTCATCAGCGTGGCCGGGAGCACCACCGGGTATGGCGTATTTTCACGCACTTGGCTGGGTGCGCCTGTCATTAACGTGGCCGGGAGTACGGCGGGCAGCAAGGCCAGCATCACGGCGAGCTATGTGAACCTGGCTAACACCGATGAAAAAAACCAGGGCGTTGCCGCGCCTCAGCCAGGCAACGGCGCGCTGAACATCTCGGCGCAGATGGTGGACCTGACGGGCAATGTGTCCCTCTCCGGCATCAATAGATTGGGTATCGCCAGCACTGGCGACCTGCGTTTGAACGGTGTGGCCGAACGCACTACAAATACCTTGCAAGGCACTTTGCGCACGCAGGCTGACATGACCTTGCAGGCAGCGCAAATCTATCCCTCCACCCTGAGCCAATATAAATTGTCGGTGGAAGATGCTACCGGTGCAGCAGTGGGCAATATCACCGTGCTGCCCGGCGCAACCGGTCCAACGCCTCTGCTATCCGCCGGAGGGCAACTCACCTTGAGTGCGGCCAACATCGAACAGAACGGCGTTGTGAAAGCCCCGCTGGGTACGCTGAATCTGAATGCAGCGCAGAATCTGACGCTCGCTGCAGGCAGCGTGACCTCGGTCTCCGGCGAAGGAATGATCGTTCCGTTTGGCCTGATTCAAGGTGGCAACGCCTGGAAGTATGACCTGAACGGCGCCGGGAATTACGCCACGATCACCGTGCCGCCGCAAAAGCAGATCAGGCTCGCCGGCGCGAACATCAACGTCGCGAGGAAAGCCGAAGTCAACCTGTCCGGCGGTGGCGATTTATATGCGTATGAGTTTTTTGCGGGCTCGGGCGGCTCGAAAGATGTGCTGAATCCGGCGAATTTCACGACCAATACCTATGCCATCTTGCCCGGCCTGAACGCGGCTTTCTCACCCTACGACACACAGTATCTGGCGGCTTATCAGCAGCCTGGCGGCAAGGCTTTCCAGATGGGGAGCACGGTTTACCTGGCGGGCGGAAACGGCTTGGCGGCGGGCTATTACACCTTGTTGCCGGCGCAATACGCCTTGTTGCCGGGTGCGTATACGGTGACGCAGCAAGGAAGTTATCAGGACTGGTCGCCGGAGCGTGGCGCGATTTCACTGTTGAACGGCGGGCAGATCATGGCGGGTAAATTCGGTGTGGCCGGCACGGGCATCGCCGATGCGCGCTGGTCCGGTTTTGCGGTGACACCGGGCAGTGTGGCGCGTACCCAGTCGGAGTACCACGACAGCTATGCAAATAATTTCTTCACTGCGCAAGCGGCGGCGGCCGGTACCTTGACGCCGCTCCTGGCAGCGGATGCGGGGCATCTGGTGGTGGCGGCAAACGGCGCGGGAGCGACGCTGGCCCTGGATGGCACGTTCAAGGCGCAACACGGTGTGGGTGGCCGCGGCGCGCAGGTGGACCTGAGTGTGACCGGCGCGGGCTTCGACATCGTGAACGGCGTCCGCACGCCGAACGGGCTGGTGCAACTGGACGTGAACGCACTGAATAACATCGGCGCAGAAAGTCTGCTGATTGGTGGCGTGCGCAGCCAGACAGAGACCGGCACCAGCATCACGGCGGACGCGAATCAGGTCATCGTCGAAAATGCAGGCAGCAGCTTGTCCGGCACGGAAATCATGCTGGCGGCAACCGATGCCGTGACGGTGAAAGCAGGCAGTGATATCCAGGCCAAGGGCACATATTACGGCACGTCCGGCGTTATGGCGTTGAACGGCAATGGTGCGTTGCTGCGCGTTGCTAATGCGCCGCAAGTGGCGGTGACGCGCACTGCGGCGAATGGCGCAACGGGCGTATTGACAGTAGAAAACGGTGCAAAGCTGGGGGCGCAAAACAACTCCCTGTTGCTGGATGCGTCGCAAGCTACTTCCATCGGCAACAGCGCATCACTGCAAGGCAGCGCGTTCAGTGTCTCGGCGCAAAACATCGACGTGGGTAACGGCACGCCGGCTCCAGCCACGCTCAATCTGTCCAGCGAACTATTGGCGCAGATTGCGAATTTCCAGGACATCACGCTGCACAGCTATAACGACCTCAATGTGTACGGCGCCGCGACCTTGGGCGGCATGAATGCGCAGGGCGGATACCTGATCGACCGGTTGCAGCTGGATGCTCGCAGCATCAACGGGCTGAACAACGCGGGGCTGACGAATGGCATCATGGCGCGCAACATCGAGCTGCGCAACACCAATGGCAACGCGGTAACTGCAGCGCTGTACGGCGCTGGTAACCTGAGCCTGAATGCCGATCGTATCGTGCTTGCCGAGGGCGACAAGTCGATCCAGGGATTTGATCGCGTGGAACTGTCGGCACGGAATGAAATTT
>DASSQR010000042.1:0-4529 GCA_035702405.1 Gallionella sp.
CCACCGAAAGCGCATGCACGGGGCGGGCCAATGGCACATTGGGGTCCTGGCCGACCATGCGTCGTAGCGACTGCCAGGCATGAGTGATGACCAGATAGATGCCGTGCAGTCCACCCCAGATCACGAAGGTCCAGCCGGCGCCGTGCCACAGTCCACCCAGCAGCATGACGAGCCACAGGTTCAAGTAGCGGCGCACTTTGCCCCGCCGATTGCCGCCCAGCGGACTGTACAGATAGTCGCGCAGGAAGCGCGACAGCGTCATGTGCCAGCGACGCCAGAAGTCGATGATGTTCACCGCCTGATACGGCGAATGGAAATTGAGCGGCAGGGTCACGCCGAACATGCGCGATAGACCGATTGCCATGTCCGAATAGCCGGAAAAATCGAAATACAGTTGCAGCGCAAAGCACAACGCGCCACCCCAGGCCTCGACAAAGGTCAGGTGGATGCCCAGCGCCGGAGCATCGAACACGGTTGGCACGTAGTAGGCGATGCCGTCGGCAATCACGACTTTCTTGAACAGCCCGATCAGAAAAATCGTCAGGCCAACTGCGATGTTTTCATAATTGAAGCGATAGGTGGAAGCGTGCGCAAACTGCGGCATCATCTCCTTGTGGTGCAGCACCGGCCCGGCGATCAGATGCGGGAAATAGGTGACGAACAGCACGTAGTGGATGAAGTTGTATTCCTTTACCTTGCCCTGATAGGTATCCACCAGGAACGCAATCTGGGTGAAGGTGAAAAACGAGATGCCCAGCGGCAGGATGATCTCACCCAGGCTGCAGTGCGTGCCCGCGATGCTGTTGACGCTGGTGGCGAAGAAGTTGGCGTATTTGTAATAGCCGAGCAGCAGCAGATTGGACAGGACGGCAATGGCGAGCAACAGCTTCCGGTGTCCGACCTGTTCCTCGCTTCTGATGTTGAGCTTAGCGATGCGCAGCCCGAAGGCATAGTTGCCGATGATCGACGCCAACAGCAGTCCAACGTAGGCCGGATTCCAGTAACCGTAGAAAAGCAGCGAAGCCAGTGCCAGCCAGCCGGCGGCGAAGGCATGACTGATGCGTGCGAGCTGGAAAAATCCCAGCATCACGACCGGCAAGAACAGGAAGATGAAGACGTAGGAGTTAAACAGCATCAGGCAACATAGGCCATGCGGCGGGCAGCGGCAGCAGGCAGAAAATGGGTAGATCGCATCGGGCTAACACAAGAAATCTGGTACGCTATTTTACCGTAAACCTGGCTGGGAACATGCGATGGCGATTTATGCAATAGGTGACGTACAGGGCTGTCATGCCGAGCTGGTTCAGTTGCTGGAAGAGATTCAGTTTGATGCGGCGAACGACCGGCTGTGGCTGGTCGGCGACCTGGTCAATCGCGGCCCCGCGTCGCTCGAAGTGCTGCGCCTGGTCAAATCGCTGGGTGACAGCGCGATTACCGTGCTGGGCAATCATGACCTGCATCTGCTGGCCGTCGCGGAAGGCGTGGCGGAAGCACATCACAGCGACACGCTGGACGAAATTCTCGCGGCACCGGATCGCGCCGAACTGCTGATCTGGTTGCGCCACCAGCGCCTGTTGCATGCGGAAAACGGTTTCGTGCTGGTGCATGCCGGGCTGTTGCCGAACTGGACCGTGTCCCAGGCGGCACAACTGGCGCGCGAAGTTGAAACAGCCTTGCGCGGCCCCGACTATGCCGTTTTTCTCAAACGCATGTACGGCAGCCACCCCAATGCCTGGGACGACAGCCTGAGCGATTATGCACGGCTGCGTGTGATCACCAATGCCTTTACTCGAATGCGCATCTGCACGCTGCAGGGGGAGATGGAATTCAAGTTCAAGGGAGAAGTCGAAAAAATCCCCGCCGGGTATCTGCCGTGGTTCGACATCCCATGGCGCGCCAGTCGCGATGCGACGGTGATTTTCGGCCACTGGTCGGCGCTCGGCCTGATGCTTTGCGAAAATGCCGTTGCGCTCGATACCGGCTGCCTGTGGGGCGGCCCGATGACCGCGATCCGCCTCGAAGACCGCAAGTTGTTTCAGGTGGCTTGTACCAACCCGGTGGCGACGCATTGGTAGGAAAGAATCATCATGAATGATGTAAGAATGGAAACAAAAAACCCACGGCGTGCGGTGGGTTTGCTTTTTGGGAAACAGCCAATGCAGACAGCGAACTACTTGCCGCCGAATGCGCCCTGCATCGTTCCGGCGGTACCCATTACTGCGAACGTGCCGCCGATTTCAGGCGGAGCGCCCGCAACCTTGTTGGCTGTCGCCGTAGCAATTCCTGGACCATAGAAGCGGCCAGTGGCGTTGCCACTCATGCCATTTGCCGTGGTCACCGTTCCGGTGAAGGTGTTGCTTCCAGCGGTGTAGCTCAGTGTGCCACTCATATCCAAACCCTGCGCTGCAGTCCATGGTGTTCCTGTTGCCGCATTGGACGACCGACTGAGCGTGGCCGTGGTAGCGAAGGCGATGCTCGAAGAGGCGAAGTCCGCTGTAGCATTTAATAGCGCCGAGGTAAACGCGAAGTCGCGCGTGGCCGCATCAACGAAACTGCCGTCAGCGTATCCCGCGTAGCTAGCCGTTCCGGTTTTGGGCAGCGCCGTCCCCAAAGCTGGTGCGCCGGCGGAAAAATAGTGCTGGATAGACGCGCCCGTTGCGGTATCAGTGCTCCACCATTCACCAAACGTTTGATAGGTATAACCACCTGGATATAGCGTCGGCGAGTATGGTGCAGTGTGTCAACCTGTCCGAATGCTCTGGGCGGGATTTAATCCCGCGGTCTGCAGGGCGGTAGCAGACATCGCCTGATACACCATCACGCCCGCCACATAATGCTGTATCGAAAGATATTGGCCAAGCGTGGGATCGGCTGGAAGGGCAGGCCCGGTATTGATGCTGGTCGTACCGGTCTGAGTGTCGACCGGTAGGATATTTGAAGAAACTGTGGTGAAGGCCGGGCGCGCGGCGGGATCAAAAATGTAATTTGCGGCCTGCACGATGCTTGGCCAGGAGCCATTCGAGTTGGGCGGCACGAGTACATTAGCACTAACCGAGGCCGGGCCGGATACTGGTGCCGGCGGAGGCGTGGCTGTTCCCGTAATCGAGGTTCTAACCAGAGAGGGTGCGGTCCCACTCCCTCCGCCGCCACCTCCGCAGGCAACCAGCAACATTGCGGATAGAATCAGTGCGCAGCTTCCCTTTTGCGTCATCAAGCCATCTCCTTGCTGATTTGCATCAGCAGGCGTCGTTGTCATATAGAATATCTTGCGTTACTGAACCCGCCACTCGATTGTGTCGGGTTCATTCGCTCTCTGCTTACTTTCCGCCGAAGGCGCCCTGCATTGCGCCGTTGGTGCCCATCACCGCAAACGTGCCGCCGATTTCAGGCGGGGCGCCTACCACCTTGGTGGCGGTTGCCGTCGCGATACCGGGGCCGTAGAAACGGCCGGTGGCGTTCCCGGTCATGCCATTGGCAGTGGTTACTGCACCAGTGAAGGTATTACTGCCCGCCGCATAGTTCAACGTGCCGGTCATGTCCAATCCGGGATTGGCGGATGACAGAGTGCCGGCGGGAGCATTATTAGACAAACTGGTGGTACCGGTGGTGCTGAACGCCACGGAGAGAGTCGCAAAGTTCGCTGTGGCATTCATCGTTGCCATGACTGTAGCTGGATCACGCAACGCTGCGTCTACATAGCTGGCAATAGCGTGGCCGCTGTAAGTTGCTGTTCCGGTTGCCGGCAAGGTGGCCGCGACTGTCGGTGCACCTGCGGAAAAGTAATACTCGCTGCTGAGACCGGTCGCCTTGTCTTCAACGCCCCAGAAACCGAATGTTTGATAGGTATAGCCGACCGGACTTGACACCGCCGAATACGGTGTTGCATACCCGGCAGTCGCTGTGGCGGTGGTCGTCGGTTGGGCGGCAAGTACCACTGCGGACAATCCTGTGCCAAATAAGTTCGGCATGAGTGTTCCCGGGATCGGACCGCCGGGTGCCTGAACCAGCGCCAATGTACCACCTGCAACGGCGTTTGTGACCGCAGTCGTTTGGCCGAGTGTCGCGTCGTTAAGATATTGCGCGCCAGTAGTTATGGTGGTGCTGCCGGTCGTGGTGTCGACTGATTTGATCGTCATCGAAGTGACTGTATATTTCGGGGAAACCGCATTTAATCCCGCAACGTCATACACATAATCTGCTCCCTGTACGATGCTTGGCCAAGTGCCGGTTGAGTTGGGTGGAGTAATCACCGTTGCTGTAGCGGCCACTGCTCCTGTCGCTGGTGCCGCGGGAGGCGCGGCATTGCCAGTGATGCTGGTTCTTAGCAAAGTAGGGGTGCCGGCCACACCCCCACCCCCACCTCCGCCACAGGCAGTTAATACCATTGCCGATAAAACCAATGCACAGCTCTTGTTTTGCATTTTCACGCTATCTCCTTGTTTAGTCCACATCAGCAGACCTGTTTTTGTTAACAGAATTATTATTGCTGCAAGATCCGCTGCCCGCTGCCCGCTGCCCGCTGCCCGCTG
>DASSQR010000043.1:0-49537 GCA_035702405.1 Gallionella sp.
CCAACTGTATACGGCGGGCGCAGCCCGCCCTACGAGTTACTTCCAACTGCCAAGTGGTTGTCCAAGCTGGAACTTGTTCAGGTTGGAGTCAGGCTGGCCATTGTCCGAATAACATACCCGAGCAATGGCTTGTCGATAAACGTACCTGCCAGTAGCTCGGGCTCCGCTTCATGTGCCGCGCGTATCTTCGCCTGCGTCTGCGGATTGTCACCGGCATAGGAACGAAACAGTTCCATCCACTGCATTGCGAGTTTCTGCATTCTTGGGTCGTCCGGAGTAGTGCCGTCTTCCAGGTGCTGGCGAATGGCTCCTGTCAGCGCGGGCCATTCACTGCCACGTCTGGTGTAGTTCTCGCGCATGAATTGAAATTCATCCGGTGACAGGTATTTCTGGTATATCACCAACTTGGTTTCAGCAAAGGCACGCTGGATATACGCCATCACCTCCGGGGTAATACCTGATCGGACTTGCGCGGATGGCTCGTTGTATTGCATTTCATTCAGTTTGACGAGCAATCGTGGGTCGCCATTTGTGTCGCGTACCAGCATATTCATCCAGCGTTTCGATAACGCCTGAGCCTCAGGACTTTCTGGCGGAATCCTTGAGTTCATTGCTTCGCGCACGGATTTTACCAGCTCGGCCCATTCGGCCGCTATGACCTTTTCACCAGTATCCAGCAATGGAAAGCGTTTCAGTTCATTCGCGGAAAAATATTTGTCGTACATGGTCATCATCTCCAAGGTTGTTAGCCAATCAGCAAGCTCCGGCTTTTCCCCTCGCATCAACTGGCCCCGCAGCTGAGATAATCGGTCATGCAACTTCTTGCCTTGGTCGATTTGCTTTTCCAGCAATTCAATCTGCTGTTCGACAATCGATGCGAGACGCAGGCCGGGATTTGCCAAAACTGCCCCGATGTCGGCTAACGGCAGGCCAAGCCGCCTTAGAGCTTGAACCTGATGCAACCTGGCGATGTCGTCACGGTTGTATAGCCTGTAGCCGCTGTCGGAGCGCACAGATGGAGTAAGCAACCCGATGGAGTCGTAGTGGTGAAGTGTCCGGACTGTCAATCCGCACCGTTTAGCAAGCTCCCCAACTCTAAGCAACATCGAATAGCTCCTCTTTCATGCGTGCCAGTAAGACTAAGGCCTGACGTTGCGTGAGGGTCAAGGGTTCCTTTAGGTACCCTTGGCGAGCTGCGGTTCCAAGTTTGGACTATCCGCTCGACCACGCGCGGAATTGCGGACAAGTGCTGTTCAGCACTTGCTGCCGCATAACCAATATCCGATCGTTGAAATAGAATCGGTATTACCCGTTCGCCCCGAACATCATCCGCTTCGCGACGAAATGCTTCGCGAGCGGCAAGCAGTCCAGCGCACTCAGCGCGGCGCCGCGGCCGGCGCCGAGTAGCGGCAGGCCGTTGGAGAACAGCCGCACCAAACTATCGGTGAAGCGGATGCCGCCTTCGCGGTCGAGGCGGCGGCTGGCGATGTAGGCGTCGAGCATGGCCGTGCTGCCGATGGCATCCGGGGCGGTATCGAGCAGCACCTCGGCCAGTCCCCAGGCATCGCGCACGCCCATGTTGAAGCCCTGGCCGGCGACCGGGTGCAAGGTTTGCGCGGCGTTGCCGAGCAGCACGGTGCGCGGCATCGGCACCTGCTGCGGGGCGCGTTTCAGGCCGAGCGCGAAGCAGCTGCGTTCGCCGACCGACAAAAATTCGCCGACGCGGTCGCCGAAGTGCTGGTGCAACTCGCGCAGGAATGTCGCTTCATCCCAAGCCACCATTTCCTGCGCGCGCTGATGCGGCGCGGTCCATACCAGCTCATAGCCATCCTGGAACGGCAGCAGCGCCACTGGCCCCTGCGGGGTGAAGCGTTCGAACGCGGTATCAGGACGTGGTGCATTGCTGGTCACGTGCGCGATGACCGCGCTTTGGCCGTAGTCATGGAATTGCAGCGGAAAGCGCTGAGCCAGCAATTTGCCGCCATCGGCGACCGCGGCAAGGCGGGTGTGAATGAGATGCTCCACTTCATGTTGCTGGTACTGAATCACCGCCTGTTCCGCCTCCCCGTCCAGTTGCATCACGTGGGCGTTGTTGATCACGGCAACGCCGCTTTCGCGCAGCGCTTCGTCGAGTGCATCCTGCAGCGCCGCATACGGCAAAACGTAGCCAAGTTCCGGCACCTTCATTTCTTCCGCGCGCAGCATGGCGCGGCCGAAACTCTTGCGCTGCGAGATGTGGATGATGCGGATCGGCGACACTGCGCGCATCCGATTCCACACGCCGAGACGGTCCAGCAGCAGGCGGCTGCCGTAGGACAGCGCCAGCGCGCGCACGTCAGTGCTCGGCGTGTTCGCGGGGCGCGCTTCCAGCACGCACAGGTTCAGTCCGCTGCCGCGTAGCGCGAGCGCCAGGGCGGCGCCGACCGGGCCGCCGCCGATGATGGCGAGGTCGTATTGGGTGATGGTGGTAACTTCATTCTGCATGATGAAAACAGTCCTTACTTGCGCATCAGTTCTTCAATCTCCGCCACGGTTTTGGGCGTAGCCGCCGTCAGCACCTCGTTGCCCGCAGCGGTGATGGCGACATCGTCCTCGATGCGGACACCGATATTCCAAAGCTCCGGCGGCACGTTGTCAGCCGGGCGGATGTAGCAGCCCGGCTCGACGGTCAGCAGCATGCCGGGCTGCAATGGGCGCCAGTCATTGCCGTGCTTGTAATCGCCGACATCGTGCACGTCGAGGCCGAGCCAGTGGCCGGTGCGGTGCATGTAGAACTGCTTGTAGCTGCCGCTCTCCAGTACCGCATCCAGGCTGCCCTGACACAGCTTGAGGTCGATGAACCCCTGCGCCAGCACGCGCAGCGCGGCGTCGTGCGGCTGTTCCCAGTGCTGCTTGGGCCGCGCCGCGGCAATTGCGGCGGCCTGGGCAGCGAGAACGATTTCGTATACATCCTTTTGGGCGGCGGAAAAACGTCCGTTCACCGGGAAGCTGCGCGTGATATCGGCGGCATAGCCGTCCCATTCGCAGCCGGCGTCGATCAGCAACAGGTCGCCATCGTTGAGTTGCATGTCGTTGCCGACATAATGCAGCACGCAGGCGTTGGCGCCGCCCGCGACGATGCTGGGGTAGGCGGGATTGCGCGCGCCGTGGCGGCAGAATTCGTGCAGCAGTTCGGCTTCGACCTGATATTCGTAGTGGCCGGGGCGCGTGAATTGCATCGCGCGCCGGTGCGCAGCCGCGGAAATTTCGGCGGCGCGACGCATTTTCGTCAGCTCGTGCGCATCCTTGAACAGGCGCATTTCGTTGAGCAGGGTGCGCACGTCGCGCACCTCGTCCGGCGCGTGCACACCGCTGCGCGCCCGGGCCTGCAATTCGGCGCGTAGTCTGAGGATGCGCTGATCCCAGGCCGTGTCGTGGCCGAGCGGGTAATACATCGTCGGCTGGTTAGCCAGCAGTTCGGTCAGTTGCGCATCCAGTTGCGTGATCGAGTGCGCGGCGTCGAAGCCGAAGCGTTCGCGCGCGGCGTCGGGGCCGAAGCGATAGCCATCCCACACTTCCCGTTCCGGGTCCTTGTCGCGGCAAAATAATATTGATTGTCGGGTATCGCCCGCAATCAGCACCAGCACGGCTTCCGGTTCGGCAAAGCCGGTCAGGTAGTAAAAGCTGCTGTCGAAGCGGTAGCCGTAATGGGTGCCGCCGTTGCGCACGGCTTCGGGGGCGGTGGGGATGACCGCGATGCCTTGCTGCATTTGTTCCAGCAGACGGGCACGGCGTTTGGTGTAAATGGTCGGGTCAAACATGGACTGCATTTTGCGGCGCGAGGCGTTTCTTGTCGAGCTGCAATTAAGCGACAAAAAATCTAGTCGGGATTCAGCCGACAAGAAAAGCGGGCGGTTCCTTGAACAGCAGCTGAAAATCGCGCTCGGTCTTGAGCATATGCCGCGCGACGACTTCGATGACAGCGAAATACACCAGTTCACCCAGCTGGACGCTGCCGGTTTCCACCGCATCATGCAGATGCATGACGTGTTCCAGCAAACGTTTATGGGCTCTGGATTGCTCCTCCAGATCGGCATAATCGTAGCGGGCCAGGATGGCTTCTTCCTCTGCAAAGTGCTGCCCCAGGTGTGCGAGCAGGGTCTGCAGGGCTTCGTCAAATTTCTGCGGATTGGCGTCCCGAGTGGCAGCGGCGTCAATCAGCAGGTTGGCGAGATCGAATAATTCGCGATGTTGCCGGTCGAGGGTGTCCTGGCCGCATTTGTGAGAATCCTGCCATTCGAGATGCATGGTTGTGATGCCCTGACCGGGCGTCCACACATCGCTGTTGCCTCGTTGATCGGCCGCCACGCGATTGCGGCCGCCGCTCTTGGCCTTGACCAGTGCCTCATGCGCGCGTTTGAACCAGATCTCGTCACTTTCACCGGAGACATGTTCTGCCACGCCCAAGCTGATGGTGATGCGCCCGGCCGGTGTGATGTCGTGCTGCTCGATTTTTCGACGCAGCGTTTCTGCCATGCTTGCTCCGGCGCGATGTCCCGTGGATGGCGCCAGAATCGCGAACTGCGCACCGCTCCACCGAAACAGCATGTCCGAGGTGCGGATGTTTTTCGAGATCATCTTGGCGAGGTTGCGCAATACTTCGTCGCCCGCCTTGTAGCCCAGACTGTCGTTAAGCAGCTTGAAGTGATCGATGTCCAGAAACACCAGTGTGACCGGTTGCCGGTAACGGTCACTGCGGCTCAACTCCATCTTGATGATCTTGTCAAAGTGGGTGCGATTCCAGGCCCCGGTCAGGCGGTCATTCGAGACGAGCTGTTCCAGCTCGGCGATGCGCTGGCGCAATTCGGCGAGTTCGCCGCCGTAGGCGGTTTCCGCCGATTCATCGAGAATCAGGACCGCATCGCTGTTGATGCTGAAGGTGCGCGCGTAAACCTCGGCTTGGCAGTCGTTGCGTTGCAGCAAGGTGACGCTCTGCTTCACCGCATCAGTGCTCAGCAGCATGGAGCGCAGTTTTTCCGACTTCAGGCAGGAGCCGTCGTAGATGGCGGTAAAGCGATTGTTCAGCAGCTTGATGTTGCCGCTCTGGTCCAGAACGGCCAGCGGCAGCGGAAACCGCATGAGGAAATCATGGGTGTTCGGTTCGGCAAGCCAGGCGACACTGCTGGTTGGCATATTCTCTCCTGCGTCATGGTCACAACGACAGATTCTGGAACGTGGTCGGCTTGCGTATCCTACCACCGCTGACCCATTCGGTCATGCTATCAGCTGGATGTGCTGAGCTGGTGATCGAGGAGGGACAGCCGCTGCGGCGTGCCCACGTCCACCCAAAGGCCCGAATAGAGTTCGCCGCTTACTTTGCCGAGCGCGATGCGGGCGCGCAGCAGGGGGGCGAGCGGCGCCCCCCTGCCGGCCGGAATGTCGCGAAACAGGGATGGCCGGTAGATACCGATGCCGCTGAAGGTGAATCGGGTGCCGTCATTCACGATGCGCCCGCCCTCCAGACCGAAATCGCCGCCGGGGTGATGCTCCGGGTTATTCACCAGCACCAGATGAGCGTCGTCGCCCCGGCTGGCCAAAGCGGTGGCGCGTTCCGGCAGCTGCGTGAAATCGTAGCGGCAGAAGATGTCGCTGTTGATGACCGCGAATGGCGCATCGCCCAACAGCGGCAGGGCATTGGCGATGCCGCCGGCCGTTTCCAGCGCGGTGGCTTCGCGCGAGTATTGAATGTGGGCGCCGAACTGGCCGCCGTCACCCAACGCTTCCTCGATTTGCATGCCGAGATGTGCGTGGTTGATGACCAGCTCGCGGATACCGCTCTGCACCAGATTTTCGATGTGCCAGACGATCAGCGGCTTTGCGCCGACCGGCAGCAGCGGCTTGGGGGTGTGGTCGGTCAGCGGGCGCATGCGTTCGCCACGGCCCGCCGCGAGCAGCATCGCGATCATGGTTTGATGGTTTTCACGTTTTGCCCCTTGTGACAATTCCACGTCCAGCTTGCTGGACTGTGGATTGCCTGCCTTTGGTGCGCCCGCTTGCGGGAGATAACCAGCGACTTGCCCGCTTGCGGGCTTAGTCGAATGGCTAGTAGTTCCATCAGGGATGGGGAGAGGGGAATGCGCAGCATCAAAAGGTGTAGCCCTCGCGCACGTTTTGCGGCTCCAGAAGATCAATCAGCTGCAGCAGTGGCTTGAGATCGATATAGCGTGCACAGGCGGAGCGCAGGTAATTCATGACCAGCGGCAGGTCCTTCAGGTAGCCATCCTTGCCGTCGCGGTGATACAGGCGCGCAAAGATGCCAAGTACCTTGAGGTGACGTTGCACGCCCATCCACTCGAAGTCGCGATAAAAGTCGGAGAAATCGACGGCAACCGGCAATCTGGCCTTGCGCGCCTTTTCCCAATAACGGATCAGCCAGTCGAGCACCTCGGCCTCGTCCCAGCGGATGTAGGCGTCCTTGAACAGCGAGACCAGATCGTAGGTAATCGGGCCATACACGGCATCCTGAAAGTCGATGATGCCGGGGTTGGGTTCGGTCACCATGAGATTGCGCGAATGATAGTCGCGATGCACGTATACGCGCGGTTGGGCGAGGTTGTTTGCTGCAATGCGGGCGAACATGGTCTCCAGCTTGGCGTGTTGCGCGTCGCCAAGCGTGACGTTGAGGTGCTTGGCGATGTACCACTCCGGGAACAGGCGCATCTCGCGCAACAGCAGTGCCTCATCGTAAAGCGGCAATTCATCTCGGCGCGAGGCCAGCTGGATCTTGACCAACGCGTCGGTGGCGGCACCGTACAGCGCGGGCGCATTTTGCGCGTTCAGCGCTTGCAGGTAAGTGGTATTGCCGAGATCGGACAGCAGCAGGAAGCCTTGCTGCAAGTCCTCGGCAAATACATGTGGTACGTGTGTTCCGGCGGCCTCGAACAGTTTGCCGACATGCAGGAAGGGGCGACAATCTTCGTGTTGCGGCGGCGCGTCCATGACGATGCGAGTATCACCATCGCTGAAGGTGGCGCGAAAGTAGCGCCGGAAACTGGCATCGGCCGAAGCGGGGGCGAGGGTGAATGAGCGGTCGGGGAACAGGCGGTGCAGCCATTCGGTCAGTTGTTGCTGGCGTTGCATAACGGGGTTTTCTCAGTGTGCTGGATGGTCAGAACTGTACAGGCGCTGGCAGGGCATCCGATTGGCATTCGGCAGGGAAGAATGAGATTACCTCGTGTTACAAATTTCTTGCCGTAACTATCAAGTCAGAGCGTGCGCTGCAGTTCTTCAATATGCGGTTAATGGTAAACTTGCGCGATTTTACCATCTTACTATTTTTGCTGCGTGTTATGCGGTTCCGGCTTAACCCTGTCACATTTTCACTGCTCTGTGTCTTTGCGCAAAATGCCAGCGCCGAGGCGGGGCTGCCCGCCCAGTCCGCGGACAAGACCGTCGTGGCGCAGGGAGAGCCAGCGCAGGAAACCCCCGCCACTCTGGAGGCCGATCAGCTGGAGGGCAAGAAGGACAACCAGATCGAGGCGACGGGCAACGTCATCCTGCGCCGGGATGATCAATCAATTCGTGCGGACCGGCTGCTGTATTTTCAGAACACGCAGGATCTCGATGCGTCGGGCTCGGTGGTGCTGGAGCAAAAGGGCAACATCATGCGCGGGCCGCATTTGCAGCTCAACCTGGATTCCTATATCGGTACCATGGATCGGCCGGTGTATTCCCTTGCGGAAAGCGACGGGCGCGGGTCGGCAGACGTGATGCATATCCAGGGCAAGCAGCTTTACAACCTGGACAATGCAACCTATACCACCTGTCCCGCGGATAACGAGGACTGGTTTCTCAAGATGAGCGGGCTGGAAATTGACCGCGACCGGCAAATCGGTACGGCGCAACATGCCTGGGTTGAATTCATGGGGGTGCCGATCCTGTATTCGCCGTGGATGAACTTTGGCCTCAAGGGACAGCGCAAGTCGGGTTTTCTTGCGCCGAGATTCGGCAGCACGACCAAGGGCGGCAGCGAACTAACCCTGCCGTATTACTGGAATATTGCGCCGAATCGCGATGCGACCATTGCGCCGCGCATCATGACCAAGCGCGGCCTGATGCTCAACAATGAGTTTCGTTACCTGGAGCCGAAATATTTTGGCGAACTGCACGCGGACGTGCTGCCGGGCGACAGCATCGCAAAGCGCACCCGCAGCCGGCTGGCGGTAAAACACCAGCAGACGTTGCCGGGCGGCCTGAGCGGCTATCTCGATCTGAACAGCGTTTCGGATGACGCCTATTTCCGCGATCTGGGCGATGCGGTGAATTCGACTTCCCAGATTAACCAGCTGCAGGAAGGAGGCCTGAACTATGCGGCGGCATGGTGGAATGCAACGGCGCGGGTGCAACGCTATCAGACCTTGCAGGATCCGGCTGCACCGATTGTTGCGCCATATGCACGTTTACCGCAATTTAATCTGACGGCCCAGCGGAATTATTCCGCTGCAAGTGTTGCTTTTGGTGGTGAATTCGTCGATTTCCGTCATCCCACGCTGCCGAACGGCCGGCGGCTGGTGCTTAACCCCAGCGTAAGCTATCCGCTGGTCAATGCGCCGGCTTTTTACGTGACACCGAAGCTGGGCGTACACAGCACCCACTACCAGATGGTAGCCAACTTTGCGACACCATTGCCCAACAGTACCCGCACCCTGCCGATCCTGAGCGTGGACAGCGGTGTGGCGTTCGAGCGCGAATGGCGTTTCGGGGGGAGTGACTATGTCCAGACGCTGGAGCCGCGCGCTTTTTACGTGTTTATCCCGTTCAAGGACCAAGCGCAGCTGCCGAACTTTGACTCGGCACAGGCTGATTTCAGCTTTACCCAGATGTTTACCGAGAATCGTTTTTTCGGTAACGACCGGATCGGAGACGCGAATCAGCTGACGATGGCACTAACCTCGCGCTTGCTGGAGCAGGATGGTGCCGAGCGCCTGAAAATGATGCTCGGCGAACGCTTCAGTTTTACTGCGCCGCGGGTAAACCTGATCACGCCGGCAGCGAGTACCAACCGTTCGGATATTCTGGCGGCACTTTCCGGTAGCGTGACCCGGGCGTGGTCGCTGGACAGTGAATTTCAGTTTGATCCGAACCAGTCGCATACGCAACGCTATAACATTGCGGCGCGCTACCGCCCGGAGACAGGGAAGCTGCTTAACCTGGGCTATCGTTTTGCGCGCAACACCCTCCGGGCCATCGATATTTCCACGCAATGGCCGTTGTCCAGTCGTTGGCATGCAGTGGCTCGCTGGAATTATTCCTTGCAAGACAAGCAACTCTTGGAGGGGATTGCCGGACTTGAGTATAATCAAAGCTGTTGGACACTCCGTTTAGTGGCGCAACGCTTTACCATCGGCACTCAGCAGGCTAACACAGGGTTCTTCGTGCAGCTCGAGTTGAATGATTTCGTCAAGGTTGGATCCGATCCCCTGACGTTGTTGAAGAATAGCGTGCTTGGCTACACTAAGTTGAACGATAAATCTGCTAATATATCAAGCACGGCCTTGCGTTAACTGGTCCAGAAAGATGAAGACGTTGAAAATTAAATCCTCCATGCTCGCAGGTGCAGTGCTGTTCGCGGTCGCACCGGCATTTGCGAAGGACCTGCCGGGAATGGAGTACGTGCCGGCACCCGCCAAGGCAAAACAGAAACAGGCAGAAGCTCCCAAGCGTGATCCCCAGAAACAGGTAACGGTCATTGACTCGATCATCGCGGTGGTCAATGACGATGTGATCACCCGTCAGGAATTGATCGACCGCTTGCGCGTGGTGGTGCGCCAACTGCAAAAGCAGGGCACGCCGCTCCCGCCGCTCGAAGTGCTGGAAAAACAGACCCTCGAAACCATGATCACCGACCTGCTGCAGGCGCAGTTTGGTCGGGAAAATGGTGTGCGCGTCGATGAAATGCAGCTGGATCAGGCGATCATGCGCATGGCGCAGCAGAACAACATCGCCACGTTGGCCGAATTCCGCGCCAAGCTGGAAGCGGATGGCATCGACTACAAGAAATTCCGCGAGGAAGTTCGCGCCGAGGTGATTACCACCCGGCTGCGCGAGCGCGAGATTGAAAGCAAGCTGGTCATCAGCGATGCGGAAGTGGATGGCTATCTGGCCAACAAGGCCAAGATGGAGACACCCAACGAAGAATTTCATCTGGCCCACATCATGGTATCGGTGCCCGAACAGGCCAACCCGAAGGTGATTCAGGATGCGCGTGAGCGTGCGGAAAAAGCCCTGGAACAACTGAAGGGCGGGACGGATTTTGCCCAAGTGGCAGCCGGTGCTTCCGATGCCAAGGATGCGCTTAAAGGGGGCGATCTCGGCTGGCGGACTGAAGAAGGGGTGCCGCCATTGTTCCTGGCCGAAGTACAGAAGCTGCAGCCGGGGCAGGTCTCCGGTGTGCTGCGCAGCCCGAGCGGTTTTCACATCATCAAGCTGATCGAAAAACGCAGCGGCAATGCGGCGGTGGTGATTACGCAAACCCATGCGCGCCATATCCTGATCAAGACCAGCGAAATTGTGTCAGCTGCCGAAGCGCAACAGCGCATCATGGAAATCAAGCAACGCATTGATTCAGGGGCTGATTTTGCCGAGCAGGCCAAGCGTTATTCGCAGGACGGCAGCGCACAACAGGGCGGCGATCTGGATTGGCTGTCGCCGGGCCAGACCGTGCCGGAATTCGAAGAGGCAATGAACAAGTTGCAGCCGGGCCAGATCGGCATGGTGCAGACGCAGTTCGGTTGGCATCTGGTGCAGGTGCTGGAACGGCGCAATACCGATGTCAGCCTGCAACAGAAACGCCAACAGGCGCGTGCGGCCATCGCTGCATTCAAGACTGACGAACAGTATCTGGATTGGCTGCGGCAGCTGCGCGACCGGGCGTTCATCGAGTATCGTCTCGATACCAACCGATAAGCTGTGAACACATCCTCCGGGCTTGCGCCTCTGGTCATTACCGCGGGCGAGCCGGCGGGCATCGGTCCGGACCTGTGTGTGCAGCTGTCCGGCTTGCCGGTTGCTGTACCGCTGGTAGTCATTGCCGATAAGTTCTTGCTGCAACAGCGTGCCGCGCAGCTCGGTATCGCGCTGCAATTGCACGATTACGTCGCAGGCGCGGAAATTTCCACTCAACCGCACACCCTGACGGTGCTCCATGTGCCGCTGGCAGCGCCATGTCGCACCGGTCAGCTCGATGCTGCCAATAGCCACTATGTGCTGGCGACATTGCAGCGTGCCGTGGAGGGCTGCTGTGCCGATGCGCAGGGGCGCCGCGAGTTTTCCGGCATGGTCACGGCGCCGGTGCACAAGGGCATCATCAATGATGCCGGCGTTTCTTTTACCGGGCATACTGAATTCCTGGCCGAACAGACCGGCACCGGCCTCGTGGTGATGATGCTGGTCGGCGGCGGCATGCGGGTCGCGCTCGCGACCACCCATCTGCCACTTAAGGAAGTTCCGGACGCGATTACCGCACCGTTGCTGGAACAGGTGCTGCGCATTATTCACCATGACCTGCAGCGCCGCTTCGGCATTGCGCGCCCGCGCATCCTCGTGGCCGGTCTGAATCCGCACGCGGGCGAAGGTGGTTATCTGGGCCGCGAGGAAATCGACGTGATGATCCCCGTGCTGGACTGCCTGCGCAACGAAGGGTTCGACGTCAGCGCGCCCCTGCCTGCAGACACCCTGTTCACGCCACAGAAACTCGCGCAATGCGACTGCGTGCTCACGATGTATCACGATCAGGGATTGCCGGTGCTGAAGCACGCCAGCTTTGGCCAAGGCGTGAATGTTACGCTTGGCCTGCCGATCATCCGCACGTCCGTTGATCACGGCACCGCGCTGGAACTGGCCGGGACGGGCAAGGCCGATTGCGGCAGCCTGCTCGAAGCGATCCGGCTTGCGACACAAATGGCCGAGAACGAGCGGGTGCACCTTGCATAAGGCCAAGAAGCGCTTCGGGCAGAATTTTCTGGTCGATGAGCAAATCATTGCGGACATCATTACGCTGATTCGCCCTGAACCCGCTGACAACATGGTCGAGATTGGACCTGGTCTCGGCGCATTGACGCGCCCGCTGCTGAAGAAACTGAATTGCCTGCACGTCGTCGAAATTGATCGCGACATCATCGCGCGCCTGAAGACCGATTATCCGCAAGACAAGCTGGTCATCCATGAAGGCGATGCGCTGGCGTTTGATTTTGCGACGCTTGGCGCGCCCCTGCGTATCGTCGGCAACCTGCCGTACAATATTTCTTCCCCCCTGCTGTTTCATTTTTCCGCCTATGCCCAGCAGGTACGCGACATGCATTTCATGCTGCAGAACGAGGTCGTCGAGCGTATGGTCGCGGAGCCTTCCACGCCCGAGTATGGGCGCCTGTCGGTGATGCTGCAATATCGCTTTTACGTGGAGAAATTGCTCGACGTACCCCCGGAATCCTTCCGTCCGGCTCCCAAGGTAGATTCCGCCATTGTGCGGATGATTCCGCTGCCCACCAGCGAAATCGCCGTGCGCAACGAACCATTGTTTGCGGCCGTGGTCAGGGACGCTTTTGCGCAGCGTCGCAAGACCTTGCGCAATACCCTGCGCGACTATCTGGAGGCGGAGGACTTCACGAGGCTCGGCATCGACGCGCAGCTGCGCGCCGAGAACCTGGGTGTCGCGGAATTTGCTGCAATCGCCAATTACCTGGATGAGCGACAGGTCGCGGCGTGAGAACTTGTTGCCTTCGGTCATTGGCTTAGCCTAACTTCGCGTCATCGGTTAGAATGCGTCATTTAGCCGGTTATTTTGTCTGTATTGGTTTGCCATGTCTGAATCCTTTCCGTTAGTTATGAGTTTTGCCGCAACCGATCCCAGCGGGGGCGCGGGTTTGCAGGCGGACCTGTTGACCATTGCCAGCATGGGGTGTCACCCGCTATCGGTGGTTACGGCAATCACGGTGCAGGACACCAGCGGCGTCGACGATGTGCTGCCGATCGATTCGGAATGGGTGGTGGATCAGGCGCGCGCGATGCTGGAGGATGTACCGGTCGCGGCGTTCAAGATCGGCTTGCTCGGCAGCGTAGAGAACATCGCGGCGATTGCCGAAGTGCTGGCCGACTATCCCGATGTGCCGCTGGTGCTGGATCCCGTATTGGCTTCCGGTCGCGGCGACGAGCTGGCCGACGAGGACATGCTGGATGCGATGCGGGAACTGTTGATTCCGCAGACGACCATCATTACGCCCAACAGCATGGAAGCGCGCCGCCTGGCGGCGGACGAAGACAACGAAGAAGATGACCCAGGGCTGGACGAATGCGCCAAGCGCATTCTGCGCCTGGGTTGCGAATATGTGCTGATCACCGGAGCACATGAACAGACGCCCAAAGTCATCAACACCCTGTACAACGAACGCGGCATCGTCAACCGGGAAGGCTGGGCCCGCCTGCCAGGAATTTATCACGGCTCGGGTTGCACGCTGGCATCCGCGATTGCGGCACTATTGGCGCAGGGTGTAGACGTGCCTGAAGCAGTGAAGGAAGCACAGGAATATACCTGGCAGGCGCTGAATGCAGGCTTTCGTCCGGGCATGGGACAGCACATCCCGGACCGTCTGTTCTGGGCACGCGGTGAAGAGGAAGCGCCGAAGAGCTGAGGTGGCCCTGACAATGCCAGTCCACGGACTGTATGTAATCACGCCGGACGAGGCGGACACCGCGGAGCTGATGCGTAAGGTGCGCCTGGCGCTGCGGGGCGGCGCGGGTGTGGTGCAATACCGCAACAAAAGCGCGGATGCGGCATTGCGGCTGGAGCAGGCCCGGTCGTTGCGCACCCTGACCCGCGAATTTTCCGTGCCGCTGATCATCAACGACGAGGTGCAACTGGCGCAGGAGGTAGACGCCGACGGCGTACACCTGGGCGGTGAAGACGGCAGTCTCGGGGCGGCGCGCCGGCTGCTGGGCAGCGGCAAGGTGATTGGCGCGTCTTGCTATAATCAGCTGCAGCTGGCACGCGATGCCGTCGCGCAAGGCGCGGATTATGTGGCGTTCGGCGCTTTTTTCCCGTCGACGGTCAAACCGGGTGCGGTAGTGGCGGCGCCAGGGCTGTTGCAGCAGGCACGCCGTGAGCTGGCGGTTCCGCTGGTCGCGATCGGTGGCATTACGGTGCGCAATGGCGCGCAGCTGGTGGCAGCCGGAGCGCATGCGCTGGCGGTGATTTCGGCGCTGTTTGCGGCGGCGGACGTCGAGGAAACGGCGCGGCAATTTTCCGGATTGGGTTTTCACTGAATTTTTTGCAGAAAGAGTTACATGACTTCGCATAACCAAGAGCTGTTCGATCAATCCCAGAAACTCATTCCGGGCGGGGTGAATTCGCCGGTGCGCGCATTCCGTTCGGTGGGCGGGACGCCGCTGTTTTTCCAGCGCGGCCAAGGCGCTTATGTGTGGGATGCCGATGGCAAGCGCTATACCGATTATGTGGGCTCATGGGGGCCGATGATCGTCGGCCATTGCCATCCGGAAGTGGTCAAGGCGGTGCAGGATGCGGCGGCACAGGGCCTCGGATTTGGCGCGCCGACTGCGAGCGAACTCGAAATGGCGGAAGTGCTGTGCAAACTGCTGCCCAGCCTGGAGATGGTGCGCCTGGTGAGTTCCGGCACCGAAGCCACAATGACCGCAATCCGTCTGGCCCGCGGCTTTACCGGCCGCAGTCGCATCATCAAATTCGAAGGCTGTTACCATGGCCATTCCGACGGCTTGCTGGTCAAGGCCGGTTCCGGTGCCTTGACGTTCGGTCAGCCGAGCTCCTCCGGCGTTCCCGCGGAAATTGCGGCGCTGACCACGGTGCTGGATTATAACGACGCTGCCGGTCTGGAAAAGACTTTTGCCGAGATGGGTAACGAAATTGCGGCGGTGATCGTCGAGGTGGTCGCGGGTAACATGAATCTGGTGACGCCCAAGCCGGAATTCCTGCAGGCGCTGCGCAACCTGTGTACCCAGCACGGCGCGGTGCTGATTCTGGACGAAGTGATGACGGGTTTCCGCGTGAGTATGCAGGGTGCTCAGGGGTACTATGGTATCAAGCCGGATCTGGTGACGCTCGGCAAGGTGATGGGTGGCGGGCTGCCGGCGGCGGCATTCGGCGGTCGGCGCGATATCATGCAATGCTTGGCGCCACTCGGTGCGGTATATCAGGCCGGTACGCTGTCGGGCAATCCGGTCGCGGTCGCGGCCGGGCTGGCCACGCTCGAGCTGGTGCAGGCGCCTGGCTTCTATGAGCGCCTGGCGCAACTGGCGCGGCAACTGACCGAAGGCCTGACGGCGGCGGCGCAAAAGCGCGGTATCGCATTCTGCGCGCAATCGGTCGGTGGCATGTTCGGCCTGTATTTCAGCAAGGCCTTGCCGACCAGCTACGCGGAAGTGATGGCCTGCGACAAGGATGCGTTCAACCGCTTCTTCCACGCGATGCTGGGCGAAGGCGTATACCTCGCGCCATCCGCATTTGAAGCCGGCTTCGTCTCCGCCGCGCACACCGAAGCGGACATCGCTGCGACCGTCGCGGCAGCAGATAAAATCTTCGCAGCCTGGTAATGGGGATATTCTCACAGGCGGCGTTCTATACCACCGTCAATCACCTGCGCGACCTGCCGCGGCATGGCGGCAGAGAGGTGGCATTTGTCGGACGTTCCAACGCAGGCAAGTCCAGCGCGATCAACACGCTCGCAAACCACACGCGCCTCGCATTCACGAGCAAGACGCCGGGACGCACCCAGCACCTGAATTACTTCTCGCTTGGCGATAACAATTTCCTGGTCGATCTGCCGGGTTACGGCTACGCCAAAGTGCCGCCAGACGTGCAGGCGCACTGGGAGAAGCTGCTGGGTCAGTATTTGCAGACCCGCGAGGAATTAACCGGTCTGGTGGTCATCATGGACGCGCGCCATCCGCTGACCGAGCGTGACCAGGGCATGCTCGAGTGGTTCGCACCTACCGGCAAGCCGATCCACATCCTGTTGACCAAATCGGACAAACTCAGTCGCCAGCAAGCCACCAAGACCTTGCGTGAAGTCAAGGATTTCCTGGCGGAGCATTTTCCCCAGTGTACGGTGCAGCTTTTTTCCAGCCTGAAAAAAATTGGCATGGAAGAGGCTGAGGCGGTGATTGCGGGCTGGCTGAAAAACCAACCGGCTTAATTCCGTATCCTGAGAAAAATATCCCCCGGGCAAGCCGGGGGATCAAGTCTTAACATGTAAGACACACGCTCAGGGAGGAGATACGTGGAATGATTCATCATCATTCACTGTGTCAGATAAGTGATCCCTGAAATAGTTCCCCAGGAAAATAAAAAATTTATCAAATTTGTCGGGAATGCGCCGAATTGGTCCGGTACTGGTCAACGGTCCGTTAGTATCGTGATGATTTATTGGAAGGAAGTATCGCTGCCGCCAATCTGAATTGCGGGGCGACTGGATTTGCTTAACCTGAGACGTACCCGCCAAAAAATATCCCCCGGACAAGCCGGGGGATTAAGTCTTACATGTAAGACACACGCTCAGGGAGGAGATACGTGGAATGATTCATCATCATTCACTGTGTCAGATAAGTGATCCCTGAAATAGTTCCCGAGAAAATAAAAAAATTTACAAATTTGGTCGGGAATGCCGCCGGCTGTTCAGCGGGGGCATGCTGATTCCGCTCCGGAGAAATGTCGCTTGCCAGTTGAATCGCGTAAAATCGAACTTGAGCGGAAGATGCGTCACAGATGGATAGATCTGGCGTGAAAACTGTCTTACGTAAAAAATAACCCCCGGACAAGCCGGGGGAATAAGTCTTACATGTAAGACACACGCTCAGGGAGGAGATACGTGGAATGATTCATCACCATTCACTGAGTCAGATAAGTAATTTCTAAAATAGTTCCGGAAAACTGAAAAAATTTAGGAAAAGACATGCAAATTTTAGGCAAATACCCCCATAACCGGATGCGCCGCATGCGCCGAGACAAGTTTTCGCGCGACTTGATGCGGGAGCATGTGCTTACACCGGCAGATTTTATTTATCCCGTGTTTGTGCTCGATGGCAGCAACAAGGTTGAGGATGTGAAGTCCATGCCCGGGGTGCAGCGCAAGACGCTGGATCTTTTGCTCAAGGATGCCGAGGAATGCGTGCGGCTGGGGATTCCGGTAATGGCCCTGTTTCCGGTAATCGATGCACCGCTGAAAAGCCTGGATGCGCGCGAAGCCTATAACCCGGAAGGACTGGTGCCGCGCGTGGTTGCTGCACTGAAGCAGAACTTTCCCGAACTCGGCGTGATGACCGACGTCGCGCTTGACCCCTACACCAGCCATGGACAGGATGGCTTACTGGACGAGAGCGGTTACGTCGTGAATGACGAGACGGTCGCGGTGCTGACGCGCCAGGCGCAGACCCATGCGGCAGCCGGTGCCGACATCGTGGCACCATCCGACATGATGGACGGACGCATCGGTGCCGTGCGCGCGGCCCTAGACGCCCATGAGCGTATCCATACCCGCATCATGGCCTATTCCGCCAAGTATGCGTCAAGTTTCTACGGGCCGTTCCGCGACGCAGTCGGCTCCGCCGCCAACCTCGGTGCGGGCAATAAATACACTTACCAGATGGACCCGGCCAACTCCGACGAAGCACTGTGGGAAGTCGGTCTCGACCTGCAGGAAGGCGCGGACATGGTCATGGTCAAACCCGGTATGCCTTACCTCGACATCGTGCGGCGCGTGAAGGACGAGTTCAAGGCGCCAACCTTCGTCTACCAGGTCAGCGGCGAATACGCGATGCTCAAGGCCGCTGCCCAGAACGGCTGGCTGAACGAACAGGCTTGCGTGCTGGAAGCGTTGCTGGCGTTCAAGCGCGCGGGTGCAGACGGCATCCTGACATACTTTGCGATGGATGCTGCAAGGTGGTTGAAGCAGGTGTGAAAATTCTGAGGGCGGCTGCGCTTGGTTATTGCGTCTCTGCTGCGTAACGCTATTTCAATTTGGGCTGTCCGCGGCAAAACCGCGGGCAGCTTCGTGATTCAGTAATCCTCTCGTGCTCTTGCTGATGCATATAAGCATGTGCTAATATGCATAAACTAATTCAAGGAGCTGGAACAATGTTTGGTAACACCATCAAGGAAATCGATGCCCCCCAACTCGCGCAGTGGGTGTCCGATGACAGCCATGATCTGCGCGTGATCGACGTGCGTCAGATGCAGGAAATCGCCTTGGGAACTGTGCCCAAGGCCGAAGCGCTGCCATTGCACACATTGCCGTTGAAGATCAACGAATTGTCCCGCGACGAAAAGCTGGTGCTGGTCTGCCGCAGCGGCGCGCGTTCGGCGCAGGCGTGCATGTTTCTTCAGCAGCAGGGGTTCGCCAACGTGTACAACCTGCGCGGTGGCATGATGAGCTGGATGCAGAACGGATATCCGGCCTATCAGCTATCTTAGTTGCTCATTTTGTTGTCCTGCAGCTGCGCTGCGCGGCGTAGGACAAACGAGCTGGCTGCTTGTCGAATGCGAGCTGCCGGCTGCATATCGATAGTCACGGTAATCCGCGAAACGAAGTGCAGCTCGGCTGTCCGCGCGAGTTACCCGGCCACTCTCAGCACCAACCCCTTCAAATACGCACCCTCGGGGAAACTCAGCAGCACCGGGTGATCGGCGCAGGCGTGCAGCTTGTGCACGATCTGCGCATCCACGCCGGCGTCGAGTGCGGCGCCGGCGATGATCTTCTGGAACAGATCTTCGCTGATACCACCGGAACACGAGTAGGTCGCGAGCAGGCCGCCCGGCCGCAGCAGCTTGAAGCCGAGCAGGTTGATGTCCTTGTAGCCGCGCGCGGCTTTTTCGGCGAAGGCGGCAGTGGGGGCAAACTTGGGCGGATCGAGGATGATGAAGTCGAACGTGCGCCCCTGATCGCGCAGTTTGCGCAACGCCTGGAAGACGTCGGCCTCCTGCCATTCAGTGTGCGTCGGATTCAGCCCGTTGCGGATCAGGTTGTCCTGCGCGATGCGCAGCGCGTCGCCCGACGCATCAATGGATAATACCGATTTCGCGCCGCCGCGCAGCGCATAGAGCGAGAAGCCTCCGGTGTAGCAGAAGCAGTTCAATACATCCTTGCCGTGCGCCAGCGTCCCGGTCAGCGCACGATTGTCGCGTTGGTCGAGATAAAAGCCGGTTTTTTGTCCTTCTACCACATCCACTGCGAAGCGCAGGCCGTGTTCGACCACTTCCACGCGCTCTGGCAATGTGCCGCGCAGCACGCCGTTTCGCACTTCGAGCCCTTCCAGCCCACGCGAGTCGGAATCCGAGCGCTCATATATGCACGTCGGATTGCACAGCTCCTGCAGCAGATCGACGATAGTTTCGCGCCAGCATTCCGCACCGGCGCTGCCGATCTGCAGCACCAGCACATCGCCGTAGCGGTCGACGATCAATCCGGGCAGGCCGTCCGATTCGGCATGGATCAGGCGCATTCCGCTGCTGGCGGCGTCCAGCCTGAGCCCGCTGCGTGCTGCCAGCGCAGTAGCAATCTTGCGGCGAAAAAATTCGGCATCGATGGTCTCGTCTGCGTGCCATGACCAGACGCGCGCAGTAATCTGCGAAGCGGGGTTGTAGGCAGCCCAGGCGAGGAAAGCGCCATCTGCATCGCGCACCGGCAGGGTGTCGCCCATGGCGGGCGCACCATCCACACGTTCGACTGCGCCGGAAAATACCCACGGATGACGCCGCAACAACGATTTTTCGCGGCCCGCCTTAAGCGTGATGCCGGGTTGTGCAGTGATATTGCCGGCGTGCGTTTGTGGCGTGCTGCGCAGGGTGCCCGATGGATGCCCGGCTGGCGGCTTTGCACCCCGTCGGGCGCGGTTGCGGTAGTCCTTGTTGCCGAGCCGTTGCTGTGCGGCGGGGGATTTTGGTTTCCGTGTAGTCATGGTTTCTTCTTGGCGCGCGGGTGCGCGGCATCGTAAATCTTGCTGAGGTACTGAAAATCGAGGTGAGTATATACCTGCGTGGTGGAGATGCTGGCATGGCCAAGCATTTCCTGTACTGCGCGCAGGTCGCCGGATGATTGCAGCACGTGGCTGGCGAACGAATGGCGTAGCACATGCGGATGCACATTGCCGGTGATGCCTTGCCGGATGCCCCATTGTTTCATGCGCAGCTGCACCACGCGCGACGAAATCCGGCTGCCGCGCGCGCCGACGAACAGCGCAGATTCGTCCGGCCGGGCGAGCTGCGGACGTACCGCGAGCCAGGCGTGCAGCGCAGTTATGGCATGCTTGCCGAGTGGCACGATACGTGTCTTGCTGCCCTTGCCCGTTACGCGCACCTCACCTGCGGCCATATCGGCGCGCATGGGTTCGAGGTCCAGACTGACCAGCTCCGCGAGACGCAGGCCGGAGGAATAAAACAGCTCGAACATTGCCTTGTCGCGAATGGCTTCGGGGGTGTCGGCGGGCAGCTCGACCAGTCGCGCCGCTTCGTCTGGCGACAGCGCGTGCGGCAGCGTTTTCGGCGCCTTGGGTGCGCGCAAGCCGGCGCAGGGATTGTTACCGAAGCCGTGGTCGCGCATCAGATAGGTAAAAAATCCGCGCCAGGCCGACAGCATGCGCGCGAGCGACCGGCCGCCCAAGCCCTTGCCGTGCAGTTGCGCAATGAACCGCCGGATATGGTGAATGGTGAGGTCAGCCAGCGCTGTGTCCGCGCTTAGCGCAAACAGGTGGCGCAAATCGCGTGAATAGTTTTCTGCAGTCAGTTCGGAATAGTGTTTTTCGTTTCGCAGCCACGCCAGGTAGCCGTCCAGATAGCGGAGATTTTCTCCTTCGACCGGACCTGCAGCAGGTCCTTCGACACTGCTCACGGCGGGTCCTTCGCCATTGCTCAGGACAGGCTCGGCATCAGGCATGACTAGTGGTCGAGATAGGGATGCAGCGCGCTTTCCGCCGCTTCGGCGATGCGCTGCAGAAAAACGGTGCCCATTTCCGGGTAGAAGCGCTGGTGGTCCTCGCTCGCGAGCACCAGCAGGCCGACGCTGTCGGTGCCGGCCCGCAACGGCAGGTAGGCAAACGAGTGCAGCTGTGCTGCGGCATCGCCGAACCAGCTGCCGCTGTCGTGCGCGGCTTGGTGAAGACATACCGGCTGCGCCTGTTTGTCGGTAAACGAGAGCATTTCCGCGGTCGGCGGATCGATCTGCCACAGCCGTAGCACGGCATGCGGCACCGCAAAAATGTCGCACAACAAGTGCGGAATCATCTCCTGCAACGTGGCGAGGTCGCGCGCCGCAAACAGCGCAATCACGAACTCGTGCACCTTGTGTTGCAGGGCATCATTCTCCTTGGCGAACGCGAGCAATTCGTTCAGTTTTTTTTCCAGTTCCTTGTTTTTTTCGCGCAATGCGAGTAGCTGCCGTTCGCTCAGGGAAATCGTGCGGCCGCCGTGCGGGTGCGGCAGATTGATTTGCACCAGCATCTCGAGATGTTCTTCAAAGAACTGCGGGTTGTCCAGCAGATACTGCGCGATGTCTTCCGCTCTCATTACTTCCGACTCCCTATAAACTGATTTCGCCGTGGAACACCGTGATCGCCGGGCCGGTCATCAGCACCGGTTGCCCTTCGCCCGCCCAGGCAATGGTCAGGGTGCCGCCGCGCGTGGCGACATTCACCGGGCTGTCCAGCAGACCGCGGCGGATGCCGGCCGCCACGGCCGCGCAGGCGCC
Source organism: Gallionella sp. (assembly GCA_035702405.1). Taxonomy (GTDB): domain Bacteria; phylum Pseudomonadota; class Gammaproteobacteria; order Burkholderiales; family Gallionellaceae; genus Gallionella. The sequence continues at coordinate 21,741 of DASSQR010000043.1, forward strand.
GGTACCGCACGACAGGGTTTCGCCGGCCCCGCGCTCGTACACGCGCAGGCGAATCTGATGGCGCCCCATCACCTGCATGAAGCCGGCATTCACACGCTTGGGAAAGCGCGGGTGCTGTTCGATCAGCGGCCCCATCTCAGCTACCGGTGCCTGTTCGACATTGGCAACCACCTGCACCGCATGCGGATTACCCATCGAGACGGCGCTGATCTGTATGGTTTCACCGGCTACATTGAGCGGTTCGCTGACGGCGCTCAGGCCATCCGTGAACGGGATACGCAGCGCGTCAAAGACCGGCGCACCCATGTTGACGGTGACACGTCCGTCAGCCTCCAGGCGCGGGGAAATCAGCCCGGAGTGGGTTTCGACGATGATCTCGTGTTTGTGGGTGAGCTTCTGGTCATGCACGAAGCGCACGAAACAGCGCGCGCCGTTGCCGCATTGCTCGACTTCGCCGCCATCGGCGTTGAAGATGCGGTAGCGGAAGTCGGCATCCTTGTGCTGGGCTTTTTCCACCAGCAGAATCTGGTCGCAGCCGACGCCGAAGTGGCGGTCGGCGAGCAGGCGCAATTGCTCCGGGCTGAGGTCGATGTGCTGGCGCACGCCGTCCAGCACCACGAAGTCGTTGCCGGCGCCATGCATCTTGGTAAACTTCAACAGCATAGAACCTCCAATAATCTACTGCGCGATTCGATAGCGGCGTTGCCTGGTGCTCGCTCCTCGCCTACCCAACAGGTATGTCTCGTTCGCTGCGCTGACCAGCGACTTGGCCGGTGTTTTGTTGCCGGCCTAGTCGAATGGCCATGCAAAGCTCCGTGCGCCTTGCTCTCGAACCGCTCGCTACGATTCTTGAAGGGTCTCACTTCTTATATCCTTTACTCAATATTGTGTAACTCCGCGTGGCGGAAACAGTTCGTCGTGTGATCGTTGACCATGCCGGTCGCCTGCATCAGCGCATAGCAGATCGTCGAACCGACGAACTTGAATCCGCGCCGCGTCAATTCTTTGCTCATGGCGTCCGATTCCACCGTGCTAGCGGGTACTTCTGCCAGGGCGCGCCAGGTATTCTGCTTCGGTTTGCCATCAACGAATTGCCACAGGAACTCGGCGAAGCTGCCCGCTGCAGCTTGGACTTCCAGAAACTTTTGCGCATTGGTGATGGTGGCTGCCACCTTCAGGCGATTGCGCACGATCCCGCCATCTTGCAGCAGCAATTCTATTTTATGGGCGTCATAGCGGGCAATGCGCGCGGCATCGAAATCGTCAAAGGCCGCGCGATAATTGTCGCGCTTGCGCAGGATGGTGATCCAGCTCAGTCCAGCCTGCGCGCCTTCCAAGATCAGGAACTCGAACAGGCGCTGGTCGTCATGTACCGGTACGCCCCATTCGAGGTCGTGATAGCGCCGGTAGAGGGCATCATCGCCTACCCAGGCGCAGCGTGTCTTGTGCATGGCGTTGTTACGGGAAGCTACTTTTTGCAGATGCCCAACTGCACGCAATCGCGCCACATGCAGCGGTCCATCACGACGGTGATCCCGGCTTCGCGCGCGCGCTCAGCGGCTTCCGGATGTATCACGCCATCCTGCAGCCAGAGATGCTTGATGCCGAGTCTGATGCAGCTTTCCACAATGGCGGGCACGTGCTCGGGGGCACGGAAGACATCCACGATATCCGGTACCTCGGGCAAGCTTTCCAGGTCCGGATAAGCTTTTTCGCCCAGCACCTCGGTAACCAGCGGCCGCACCGGGATGATGCGGTAGCCGAAGTTTTGCAGACCCTGCGCCACCCGGTAACTCGGGCGCGCTTCTTTTGGCGAAAGACCAACCACTGCAACGGTATGCACGCTGTTTAGCAGCTGGCGGATTTCATCGATGCTCGGATTGGCAAAGGTCATTGGGATTAGGCGGAGGTGCCGGGTAATGGTTAATGACCTTTATAATAACTCATTGCTGCCTATTTTCAGGTGATGCCTTGAGCGCGACCCACACTTCCCAGTTGGCGTTTTTTACCAGCCATGCGCCGTTCGATCGTATGGAACGCGCGCATCTGCTGTGGATGCTGGCGCGCATGGAACTGGCTTATTACGCGCGGGGCGAAACAATTGTTGCTCCGGAACATGGCCAAGTGACCCGCTTTTTTGTGATCCAGCGCGGGCTGGTGAGCGGCGGGCGGGCAGCGGGTATGCCCGGAGATGCGTTGCTGGAATTGCACGAGGGCGAGTGTTTTCCGTTGGGCGCGTTGCTGTCCGGGCGTGCGGTTGCCTCGGTGTACCGTGCCGAGCAGGATGTGTTCTGCTTCGAGCTGAGCGCGCAGGATTTTCACTCGCTGCTCGAGCTGTCGCAGGTCTTCAAGGATTTCTGCACGCGCCGCATCGCCGCGCTGTTTGAGCAATCCAGCCAGGTGCTGCAATCGCGCCTGTTCCACACGGCCATCGAGCAACAGTCATTTTCCAGCACGCTGGCCAGCATCATCCGGCGCGAACCGGTCAGCTGCGCGCCCGAGGTGTCGATCCGCATCGCACTTGGCCGGATGCACGCCGCGCGCGTCGGCGCGATGATCGTGGTCGATACCGCCAACAAACCGGTAGGCATCTTCACGCTGCCAGACCTGCTTGACCGCGTGGTACTGGCCGGACTTTCCATCGACCAGCCGATCAGCACGGTGATGAGCCGCGAGCCTTTGTCGTTGCCGCCGGGTGCAACCACATATGAAGCGGCCATGGCGATGGCCCGCACCGGTTTTCGTCATGTGCTAGTGACCGAACGCAACGGGACGTTGCGCGGCATCCTTTCCGAGCGTGACCTGTTTTCGCTGCAGCGTGTCGGCTTGCGCCAGCTTCACGCGGCGATTCGCCAGGCCGATAGCGTCAGCGCGCTGGCAGGCTTGAGCGGGGACGTGCGCCAGCTGACTCAGAACATGATGGCGCAGGGGGTGGCGGCGGAACAGTTGACCCAGCTCATTTCGACGCTCAACGATTTGCTGACGGCGCGCATCATTGAACTGGAATGCGGCGCGGCGAGATTGCCGGTTCCCGGTGCAGAACAGCCCGGCTGGTGTTGGCTGGCGCTGGGCGCGCAGGGGCGGCAGGAACAGACTTTTTACTCCGACCAGGATAACGGTATTATTTTCAGCCTGCCTTCGGATAAAACGCCGAAGGCGCAGCGTCAAGTGTTGCTGCCTCTCGCGCAACGCATCAATCAGGCGCTGGCCGACTGCGGCTTTCCGCCCTGCAGCGGTGGGATCATGGCGGGCAATCCCGAGTGGTGTTTGTCCATCGAAGAATGGCAGAATACCTTCGCCGACTGGATCGAACATGGCAGCCCGGAGGATTTGCTCAATGCGTCAGTGTTTTTTGACTTTCGAGCGTTGGCCGGCCATACCGCACTGGCCGAACGATTGCGTGCGTGGCTGAACGAAAAAATTGCCGCCACCCCGCGCTTCCTGCAGCAAATGGCGGCAAACGCGCTGCGCAATCGTCCGCCGCTGGGAGTGTGGCGCGATTTTGTCACCGGACCGCAAGAGACGCTGGACATCAAACTCAACGGAACCACGCCATTTGTCGATGCCGTACGCATTTTCGCGCTGGCCAGTGAGGGGGCGGCAACCAACACCGTGCAGCGCTTGCGCGATGTCGCGCAGGCGCTGCATATCGGCGTGGCGGAACTGGAAGGTTGGGTGGACGCATTCAATTTTCTGCAGACACTGCGCCTCCGCCACCAGTATGAATGCGGGGCGCAGGGCAAGGCTGCGGACAATCTGATCAATCCCGAACAGCTTAACGAGCTGGATCGGCGTATCCTCAAGGAAGCGTTCCGGCAAACGCGCAAACTGCAGGAGCGCCTGAGGATGGACTACCGGCTGTAAGTGTTGCCACGGTCAGCGCAACAGAAGAAAGTGATTGTCTGGCACAGGCGGCTGACTATAATTGACCGCGTCAACGGCAATGTCATCGTTTCCGGCCAACGGAAAACGATGCGCAGCGGGTTGATTACCAACGGGGGAACATATGCAACTAAGCGATAAGCACCGACAGTATTGGCACCGGAATCTCGGACTGACGCTGGTGCTGCTGGCGATCTGGTTCATTGCCACGTTCGTGGTCGGCTGGTTCGCGCGCGATTTGCAGGGGGTCACCGTTCTCGGCTTTCCGTTGCCGTTCTACATGGGGGCGCAGGGCTCGCCGCTGATTTATCTGCTGATCACGGGCTGTTACGCCTTCGGCATGGACTGGCTCGATCGCAAATACGGCGTCGCCGAGCGGGAGGAGTAATGCCCGTCCCGCATAGCCTCGCCCACGACCACGCCTTTCCCCGGGCGGGTTCCGTGTCCGAACGATTTTCCGGCGCGCGCCAATGGTAAAAAAACCCCAAGCCCGGTTCGTCTCGCAGCTCAAGCGTTATTACGGCTTCTATACCGGCGGCTTCATCGCATTTATTGTCATCGGTGCGATCCTCGAACAGATGGGGGTGCCGAACAAGATTCTCGGGTACATCTTTCTGGTCGCCACGGTCGCGCTGTATGCCGGCATCGGCATCCTTACGCGCACCAGTGACGTGACCGAATACTACGTGGCGGGACGGCGTGTGCCGGCGCTGTTCAACGGGATGGCGACCGCGGCTGACTGGATGTCGGCGGCGAGTTTCATCGGTATGGCCGGAACGCTGTACTTGTCTGGATACGACGGGCTGGCTTTCGTGCTCGGCTGGACCGGCGGTTTCTGCCTCGTGGCGCTCCTGCTGGCGCCGTATCTGCGCAAGTTCGGCCAGTTCACCGTGCCGGATTTTCTCGGTGCGCGCTATGGCGGCAATGTTGTACGCAGCATCGGCGTGGGGGCAGCGATTCTGTGCTCGTTTACCTACGTGATCGCGCAGATTTATGGCATCGGGCTGATCGCGAGTCGCTTCACCGGCCTGGAATTTTCTGTTGGCGTGTTTGTCGGGCTGGCCAGCATGCTGGTGTGCTCGTTCCTCGGCGGAATGCGCGCGGTTACCTGGACGCAGGTGGCGCAATACGTCATCCTGGTGGTTGCTTATCTGATTCCGGTGATGTGGATGTCGGTAAAGCATACCGGCAATCCGGTGCCGCAGGTTGCCTACGGCCATGTATTGGAAAAGGTTACCGCGCGGGAAACTGAATTGAATGATCCCAATACACCGGATGGCGCGCGCGAGGCGGAAGTGCGTGCCATCTTCAGGCAGCGCCAGCAGGAAGCCGAGAGCCGGCTGGCTGCGCTGGATAAAGGCGGCCAGAACTACCTGGCGCAGGAAAAGGTACGCCTGCAGCAAACCGTTGCCGGGTTGAGGGTAATGCCGACTCCGGATGCCGCGGCACTCAGGGTGGCGGAGCGCGAGCTGGCCAATTTTCCGCCCGATGTGGCAACCGCCAGAGCGGCCTGGAAAAAGGAAGCCGTGCTGGACAAGGCGAAATCCGAGCCGATTGTCGCGCACGCCGAGCCATTTGCCGGCAAGGATGAGGCGGAGCGCGACAAGAAGCGCAGGAATTTTCTCGCGCTGGTGCTGTGCCTGATGGTCGGTACGGCAGCGTTGCCGCACGTGCTGACGCGTTATTACACCACCCCCACGGTGAGGGAAGCCAGGCACTCGGTGTTCTGGTCGCTATTCTTCATTTCGGTGCTGTATTTCACGGCGCCGGCGCTGGCCGTACTGGCCAAGTTCGACATTTATACTTTGCTGGTCGGCTCGAATTTTGCCGAACTGCCCAGTTGGGTTTCCGCGTGGGCCAGCGTCGACAAGGCTCTGATGAGTATTACCGATATCAATATGGATGGAATCGTGCAACTGGCCGAAATCACCATCGACGGCGATCTGATTGTGCTGGCGACGCCGGAGATTGCGGGGTTGCCCTATGTGATTACGGGGTTGGTGGCGGCTGGCGGCTTGGCGGCGGCGCTGTCCACGGCCGATGGCCTGTTGCTGACTATTGCCGCCGCGCTGTCGCATGACGTGTATTACAAGATGATCGATCCGCACGCTTCGACCAGTCGCCGGCTGGTGATTTCCAAGGTCGTGCTGCTGCTGGTTGCACTGCTGGCCGCGTATGTGACTTCGCTCAAGCCGGGGAATATCCTGTTCCTGGTTGGCGCGGCTTTCTCGCTCGCGGCTTCAGCTTTCTTCCCGGCGCTGGTGATGGGGGTGCTCTGGAAGCGTGCCAATAAACTCGGAGCGATTCTTGGCATGTCGGCGGGTTTGGGTGTGAGCCTGTTTTACATGTACATCACCTATCCGTTCTTCGGCGTGAATGCCCCGCTCTGGTGGGGCATCGAGCCGATTTCTGCGGGCATCTTCGGCATCCCGGCAGGGTTCGCGGGGGTCATCATCGGCAGCCTGCTGAGCCCCGCACCGCCGCGCGAAGTGCAGGAGCTCGTGGACCATGTCCGGTATCCGAATCTCGCGAGGGATACGGATGTCAGCGTGCGCTAACGTTCATACCCTTTTGCGGCGACGCCTGATTGCGCATGACAAGTTATCCGTTTGGCCGGCGCGGCAAGCGCCTGCGGCTTACACGGCTGCTCGAATAAAAGGTCCGGTCAGGCCATCAACACCGAGTTCAACTAGGGTGGATTGCTCGGCCTGATTCTCCACCCCGACCGCAATGACGAGGATGCCAATGCCGTGGGCCATGTGACACAGCCCCTTGAGTATTTTCTGGTTGTCTTCGTTTTGTGCGATATCGCGCACCAGGCTCGCGTCGATCTTCAGGTAGTCGAGGCCGAGTTCGGTCAAGTTCTGAATCTCGTCAAAGCGATGTCCGATATGCTCAATCCCGATCTTGCAGCCAAACTGTTTGAGTACACGGCAAAGTTCGCGCAGCGCTTCATATTCGTCAAACGCACCGTATTCCGGCACTTCGAACCACAGGCGACCGGTTGAGCTGCCATGCTGGCGCAGCAATTCGGCCAGCTTGTTGTGGAAAGCCCAGTCGGCCATGCTTTCGGCAGACAGGTTGACGGCCAGGTCGCCCGGTTCAATCGTCAACAGGTCGAGCGCCTGACGCACCACGACGAGGTCGATCGTGCTGGCCAGATCCAGGCGAACGGCCATGGGCATGAAGTCCCCCGCGGTGAGCCAGTCGCCATTGGTTTTTGCATGCAGTCGCACCATGCATTCCTGATGGATCTCATGACCGCGGGCGTCGTTGACAGGGAAAAGCACCAGCTTGATGCGCGCATCGTCGAGCGCGTTGGTCAGCAATTCGCGCCAGGCGTGGCCGCCGGAGGCGATGGGCAGCTGCGTGCCGGTCAGTACATGCCATGCATTGGCGCCTTTATTTTCGGCGACGGCCAAAGCCTGATCAGCGGCGCCAAGCAGTTCGCCGATCTGGTCGCCGCGGTGGTAGGGGACCGCACCGATCTGAAAGATTGCCCGGGGGCCGAGCGCGGCAGGAGAGAGCGGCTGACTGATGGATTCGGCCAGCTGCCGTGCCAGCGTTTCGGCATCATCCGCGTTGGGGGCGAACAGGGCGAAGTCGGAACCGTTCAGGCGGGCGGCCAGTCGTTCTTCCGGCATCACCGCAACGATCTGCGCAAAATCGCCGGCGATGTTGTGAAGCTGGGCATCCGTTTCCACGCGGCCCAGTCGGTTGTTGAGTTCGGCCAGGTTGGCGAGGCGCAACAACAGTAATACGCCCGTTGCAGCCTCGGTTTCGCCGGACAGCTTTTCGCGCACCCGGGACAGAAAGTAATCACGATTGGCCAAGCCGGTCACCGCATCGAAATTGAGCCGGTGCTGCAGGGTTTCGAGTTCGCGTGCTTCCTCGGCGAACATGTTGCGGATCCGTTCGACCATCCGGTTCATCGCGTGGGCGACGCTCTTCAATTCCGGAATGCGCGGCTCGCCGATGGAAAGAAAACGTCGTTCGGTAACGGCCTCCGCCTGCTCGACCACTGCATTGAGTGGCCGCCGGATGCCACGCAGTACCAGCATTCCGATCAGGCCGCTGCCCAGTGCAATGACGGTAAACCAGGCGAGCATGGCCAGTCCTTGCTTCCACAGGGCGTGGTAAGCAAAACGGTTATGACTGATGACCGTCACGGTGCCATACTGTTTCCAGCCGTCGGTAACCAGCGCCTTTCCCGGCAAAGACCGGATGGGGAAGGTGCGGACAAACCATTCCGGCACGTCGGCATCGTTGCGGTCCTGAACACGGCTCGCGATGGTGCCGCCCTGCGGATCCGTAATTGTGATGGACTGATAATGTCCGTTGTCGAATTGTGCCGCCACCAGCAGGTCAACGGTGACGGGATCCTTGCTCAGCTGCGAGATCGACAGCGCCAGCGAGCTGGCATTGTCCAGGTTCTTGCGCAGCAATTGCTGCTCCAGATAGCTGCTCGCGCTGTACATGCTGACCAGAAAGCTGCCGGCGAAAACGATCGTCGTGATCAGCACTACGGCCAGCCAGAGTTGTCGCACCAAAGACATGTGTTTCTCCCGATAAAACGCTAGTTCAATTCAAGGTTATTCATAGCCGTCGTTTTGCATCCGGGTGAGCAGGTCACGCCAGCGCGACAGGCGCGACGTGCTGCTGGCCACTGGCTCCGGGCCGCTGCCCGCCACCCAGAGCCCCTCGGAGTTGAAGCTGAAAATCGGAACGAGATCGGGACGGCGGCTGGCCGGGCGGATTTCGGTGATCAAGTTGTCAAGAATCAGCGGTTCCGCAGTCGGCGTGGCATAGTAGACCAGCACCATATGGGCCTGGAACATGTTGCTGTAAGGGCCGCCGATGCGAACCTTGACGTAGGTGAGGCGCAGCTTGTCAGGCGAGATGCCGATCGCTTTCAGGGAAAAGTATTTGGCAATGGCGAAATCCTCGCAATCGCCGGCGCCCTTCCATAACACTTCCAGGGGTGTCGCCCAATAGTCGGATTTGCCCCAGACGGTCTGATCGTCCAAAAACAGGATGCGACGGTTGAAGAATACGTTGACTGCATTGAGCTTGTCCGTCTCGGTCGGGCCGGCACGTTCCAGGGCGGCTCGCCACTCGCGCACTGCCTGGGCGGTTTGCTGTCCGTAGCGTTCTGCGGCAACCAGTTCGAGGCGCGCGAAGTCGATGCCCGACGTCAATCGGGCAAACCATGCGGCGGCCAGGATGATCAGCGCCAGGCCAAGAATTCGCCGCAGAAGAAAATTTGCATTCTTTGGCAAAGGGAATAAAATTACTATACGTAATAGTGGGAATAATGATACTGTACTCTGCTATCATTATAAGTGGTGAATTTGCTGTGCGAATTTGCTGTTGAAAAAGCCGTGTAAAAAACTTGTGTTTTAGGGGGGATGTTATGAGCGCCGTAAGTAGTAGTAGTAGAAGGTTCGGTAGGCTGGGGAGCAATCTGCTGTACGCAATGTGTGCGGTATTTTTTGTAACAGCGAATGCAACAGCGGCGGGTGAAAGTGATCCGTTTAAAGATGCAGTCAGCAAGGCGGTTCTGAAGAATCCGGAAGTTCTCGCAAAGTGGCATGCTTTCAAGGCGTCCGCGGAAGAGAAACAGGTATCTGCAGGTGCCGCGTTACCATCGGTTGATCTGGAAGCCTCTACGGGGCAGGAACGGCGTGATACGCCGGTGGTGCCCAAGAATACTTACTCTCCCACCATTGGCAGCCTGGTTTTGCGCCAGATGATTTTTGACGGTTTTGCTGTCAAAAACGATGTAAACCGGCTCGATCGCGTCAGCCGTGTGCGCTATTACGAACTGATGGACGCATCCGAAAGCGCTGCGCTGGAAGCTGCACGCGCTTATGCCGACGTGGTTCGTTACCGCAAGCTGGTGAAGCTGGCTGAAAACAACTATGCCGCGCACCGCGTGGTGTATGACCAGATCAAGGAACGGGCAGAAGCCGGCGTTGGCCGCAAGGTTGACCTGGAACTGGCCGCTGCGCGCTTGGCACTGGCCGAGACCAACCTGTTGGTGGAAGAGCCCAATCTGCATGACGTAACTGCGCGTTACCAGCGCATCGTCGGCGAAGCACCACCCGCTGATATGCCTGATCCGGCAACCCTGACAGACGGTTATCCCGCCAATGCAACCGATGGCCTGAAACTGGCTTATGGCAAGTCTCCACAAATCTGGGCAACGGTCGAAAATATTCTGGCTGCCCAAGCCGACCGTGAAGTGCGCAATTCCGCCTTCATGCCTCGCGTCGATCTGGAAGCACGGCACGACACCGGCAAGAACCTGCAAGGATATATCGGCAACCACAACATCACATCGGCTAACATCGTAATGCGCTGGAATCTGCTGCGCGGCGGTTCGGATACAGCCCGCATGAAGCAGTACGCCGAACAGGTGAACACCGCGATGGAAATGCGCGACAAGGCTTGCCGCGACGTTCGCCAGAATCTGCTGATCGCGATGAACGATGTGAACAATCTGAAAGAAAAGATGACCTATCTGGATCAGCATCAGCTGTCCATCGAAAAGGCTCGTGATGCTTTCCGCCAGCAGTTCAACATCGGTCAGCGCACTCTGCTGGATACCCTTGATATCGAAAACGAATATTTTGAAGCACGCCGCGCCTATACCAATGGTGCTGCCGACCTCAATATTGCCCATACCCGCGTTTATGCTGCTGCCGGTACGCTGCTTACTACCCTGCAAATGAAGCCGGTGGAAGCTACGGCTCCGGAAGAGAAAGATGTAGCGGGTCAGGATGCGCTGGCACGTTGCCCGGTTCAGGTTCCCGAAGTGATGGCAGTGGATCGCGAGAAGGCCTATCAGGATGCGTTGGCTGAAGCACGCAAGCGCTTGCCGCCGCAACCGGTCGTGACCGTTCCGGTGTTGACGGACGAAACTCCGATCAACCTGGAAGGTGCAAACTTCGAAGTGGATTCCGCAGAGATCCTGCCGAGCGCCTATCCGAAGCTTGACGCGGTGGTCAAGTACGCAAATGACCGACCGAAAAATGGCTTGGCAGTGGATGGCTATGCCGACAAACGCCCGACCAGCTCCGCGGAATACAACCTGAAGCTGTCGCAACGCCGCGCGAACTCGGTCAAGCAATATCTGATGGATAAGGGTGTTGCGGGTGATCGGATCATTGCCAAGGGGCATGGCTACGAGAATCCGATTGCGGACAACTCGACTGAAGAAGGTCGTACTCTGAATCGCCGTGTGGAAATTCACGCGATCGTGAACGACAAGCCGAAGGCACAGCCCGCTGCTCCCGCTGCGGCCCCGGCAGCAGCACCAGCGCCAGCAGCTGAGTAATTACTGCTCGGAGTAGTCTGAAGAAGATGCGCCAGGTTTTCCTGGCGCATTTTTTTCGGCTTCAGGAAATGCTGAATAGGTCGTCACGCCTCGCGTATAACCCGCGACTTACCCACCCTGCCGGTATAGTCGGTGGCAAGTTGTTTCATCAAGCAGGGATTCAGCCATTTAAATTAACCGGACTTCTGCCTGCGCGGGCGTGACGAATTGGACTTTTCAGCGTTTTCTATTGATCCGGCATCTATAGGGTAGCACGTCATACCCGCGAAGGCGGGTATCCAGTGGCGCGCAAAGCGCGCCAGGGTTTCTGATTTTGCCGGATTCCGGGTCAAGCCCGGAATGACGGTGGTAATACTGTTTACGTGCCGGGCAATAGATACCATCAGTCGCCCGCACATGCCGCGGCTGGCGCCGGCAAGAGTCTTGGCGAATACTGCGCTTCGAGAGGATTTGTTCCGTGCCGACTGCGGAAATGGAAAATCCCGGTGGTCAGGTGGCGCGGCTGATCACATGGGAATCAAAGTTCAATATTGTTTCTGCACCCATTCGATCAAGGCATCCTGCGCCGCCTGTCCCCGCACTGCGTTGGGGTGGTTGATGATGAAGACGGCGATCAGCAATTTGCCGCTGTCAGAGTGAATATAGCCGGCAAAGGACTTTACACCGTCCAGCGTGCCGGTCTTGAGGTGGGCATAACCGGCGAGTTCGCTATCCTTGAAACGCTTTTTCACCGTTCCGTCAATGCCCAGAATCGGCAGCGATGCCTCCAGCTCAGATGCAAACGGACTTCTGGCCGCGTGCTGCAGAATATCAGCAAGATGCTGGGGGCTGATGCGTTCACGCCGCGATAGCCCCGAACCGTTCTCGAGCACCAGTTCCGGAAACTCCATTTGCTGCAAGCCGAGCCACCGCTGTACAGCCGCCGTACTCAGGCCAACGCTGGCGGGTGCACCGTCGACGGAGCCGAGTGTGAGAAACAGTTGCCGTGCCATGGTATTGTTGCTGAATTTGTTGATATCGCGAATTACCTCAGCAAGTGGTGGCGACAGGTGAGTGGCAAATGCTGCCTGTTGCATTGGCGCACTGCCTTCACGCAGCCGGCCGTGCAGAGTGCCTCCCAGTTCCTTCCACAACGCACTGAATACCGCAAAGAAATACTCGTCGTGCGACAACGGCGCAATGTAGTCGTCTACCTCGCCGCAATCGGTCGGGATCGCGCCATCCAGCACGATCGTGCGTTGTTCCAGACGAGTCTTGAAAGTGTCGCCGCCATTGCAGGGCAGTTGAGCGGCGGGCGTGATCCGGTTGCTGATGGCATAACCGGACAGGTCCGGCTCGAGCAGCGCGTGGGTTTGCGTGGCATCCGGAATCAGACGCAGATGTATGGCGTTGAAGTTGAGCAGCAGCGCGTTCGGCGCCACGTTGTAGGCGCGGGTCGGGTTGTTGTCGAACGCCGCGGGGTCCAAATTCAGAGGCTCAAAAAAGCTGCGGTCCAGCACCACATCGCCCCGGATTTCACGCAGCCCGCGTTGGCGCAATTCGCGCAGCCATAACCAGAACTGCTCCACCGTCAGCTTGGGGTCGCCGTAGCCCCGGAATACCAAGTTGCCGGCCAGCACACCATTTTCCAACTTGCCGTCGAGATAGACCTCAGTCTTCCAGCGATAGGCAGGGCCGAGCAACTCAAGGCCTGCCGTAGTCGTCAGCAGCTTCATCACCGACGCCGGGTTCATGGTCAACGTCGGGTTGTGGCGAATCAGGCCGCGCCGGGTGCGGGTGTCCTGCACGACAATGCCGACGCTGCTGAGCGGGATATCCGCCCGCCGCAGTTCGTCGCGCACCGGTTGCGGCAAATTGCCTGCATCCGCCAAGCCCGGCAGACACAGGGCGAAAAGCAGTGCGGCGAAGAGGGTGCGCATGGTTTAGCCCAATTGCTCCAGCACGGTTAATGTGCGACTTACGAGCAGATCCATTTCGCCCTCACCGATGACATAGGGTGGCATGAAATAGACCGTCCTGCCGATCGGGCGTAGCAACAGTTCATGCTGCGCGCCCAGCGCGAAACAGCGTTGCGCGAAATCCGTCTGCTCACTTTCGACCTCGAATGCCCAGATCATGCCGGTATTACGCCAATTACGCACGCGCGGATGCTCACGCAGTGGCTGTGCTATGCGGTTCAGATATGCTGCCTTGGTTCGATTGACCGCAAGCACATCGTCCTCGGCAAAAATATCCAGCGTGGCCAGTGCCGCGCGGCATGCGAGCGGGTTGCCGGTATAGGAGTGCGAATGCAGGAAGCCGCGTGCGGTCGCATCACCATAAAAGGCCTGGTAGATTTCGTCGCGCGTCATCACCACGGACAGCGGCAAGTAGCCGCCCGTGATGCCCTTCGACAGGCACAGGAAGTCGGGGGTAATTCCGCGAGCCTGGGTTGCACCCACCGTGACTTCGGCTTGTCCGCGAACCGTGGCCTGCTCACAGGCAAACAGGGTGCCGGTGCGGCCCATGCCCACTGCGATCTCGTCCGCGATCAAATGCACCTCATAGGCATCGCACAGCTCACGGGCGCGTTGCAGGTACACCGGATGGTACATGGCCATGCCGGCAGCGCCCTGTACCAGCGGCTCGATGATAAAGGCCGCGAGTTGTTCGTGGTGCTGCTGCAGATGTGCTTCCAGCGCTGCCGCGCACCGCAGTGCGTACGCTTCGGCGCTTTCACCAAGGGCGGCCTTGCGCGCATCCGGCATGGGCACGGTGGCCTGCTGGCGAATCATCGGGCCGTAGGCGTCGCGGAACAGGGCGACGTCCGTTACCGACAGCGCGCCCAGCGTTTCGCCGTGATAGCTGTTTTCCAGGCTGATGAAATTGGTCTTGCCGGTTTTTCCGTGGTTGCGCCAGTAATGCGCGCTCATCTTCAGCGCAATCTCCGTCGCAGACGCGCCGTCAGAGCCGTAGAAACAATGCCCAAGGCCCTTGGGTGCAAGTGCGCGCAGACGTTCGGATAGTTGCACCACTGGTTCGTGAGTGAAGCCGGCGAGCATGACATGTTCGAGGGTTTCGAGCTGGTCGCGTAGCGCGGCATTGATACGCGGGTTGCAATGACCAAACAGGTTCACCCACCAGGAACTCACCGCATCGAGATAGCGCCGGCCGTCGCTGTCGTACAGCCACACCCCGGAGCCGCGCACGATTGGGACCAGCGGAAAATTCTCATAATGTTTCATCTGCGAGCAGGGGTGCCAGACGGCGGAGAGACTGCGCGCAAGAAGGTCGTTGTTTGAAGCAGATTGAATCAGCATGTTCTGAATCATAACGGTTTTCGCCACTTGCGCGGCGGAAAAAGTTTGGTTAGCCTGACCGGATAAACAAACGGGGGGCGCATGCGAATTCTCATCACGGGCGGTACCGGGCTGATCGGCCGGCGGCTGTGCAAGACCTTGCTGGGCGAGGGGCATGAACTGACCGTCTTTAGCCGCAAGCCGGAATCCGTCCCGCACAAATGCGGTATTTCAGTGCATGCGCTGGCCGCACTCGCCGATTGGCAGCCCGACCAGACCTTCGATGCAGTGATCAATCTCGCGGGCGAACCGATCGTGGACGCCCCCTGGACTCCGGAGCGCAAGCAGATTCTGTGGGACAGCCGCGTCGGCGTCACCACCGAGCTGGTGCGCCGGATCCTCGCGGCGGAGCAGAAACCCGCGGTTTTGTTGAGCGGTTCGGCGGTTGGCTACTACGGTGACCGCGGCGACACCATCCTCGACGAAAAGGCGGCGCCCGGAAACGATTTTCCGGCAAAGCTATGCGTAGCCTGGGAAGCGGCTTCACGCAACGCCGAAAATGTGGGCGTGCGCGTCTGTCAGCTGCGTACGGGTCTGATCCTGAGCGGCGAGGGCGGCTTGCTCGGCGCCATGCTGCCGCCGTTCAAACTAGGCATGGGCGCACGGTTGGGCGACGGCAAGCAGTGGATGAGCTGGGTGCATATCGACGACTATGTAGCGATGCTGCTCAGGCTGTTGCGCGATGCCGAGGCCAGCGGTCCGTTCAACATGACCGCGCCGAACCCCGTCACTAATGCGGAATTTACCTCAACGCTGGCGGCGGTGCTGCACCGTCCCGCACCATTCGTGGCGCCGGCGAGCTTGCTGAAACTGGGGATGGGCGAACGTGCCTGCCTGATGCTGGAGGGGCAACGGGTGATGCCGCGAAGAATGGAGCAGGCCCAGCACAATTTCATGTTCCCCAATCTCGCCGATGCGCTGCACGACGTGCTCGGCAAGTAGTTGAGTAACTTCGCGGAAAAACCGGTGTTACTTCCAGTATTTGCGTATCTATGGCATCCTTAGCATCTTGAACGGATATGACGACTCTCTGGTAAAATGCAAATCAAGAGAGCGGTAGGAGGATGGCAGTAATGAAACGAGTGGATGATTTCCGGCTTCGCTTTGGCAAGCGCGAGCTGGTGCCAATCATGATTGGCGGGATGGGTGTGGATATCTCCACCGCCGAATTGGCACTGGAGGTCGCGCGGCTGGGAGGAGTCGGGCACATTTCCGATGCCATGCTTCCGACAG
This sequence comes from Gallionella sp., assembly GCA_035702405.1. GTDB lineage: Bacteria > Pseudomonadota > Gammaproteobacteria > Burkholderiales > Gallionellaceae > Gallionella. The sequence goes on from DASSQR010000043.1 coordinate 37,533, forward strand.
TGACGGATCGCCATTACAAGACGCAGTTCGTCAAGGAAAAGCTCAAGAAGTACAAATACAACGTAGCAAATTCCAACAAGGCAGAAGTGCTATTTGACCTCGGGCATCTGGCCGAGGCGACGCGCCTGCATGTTGGTCGCACCATGCAAGCCAAGCGCGGCGAGGGGATGATCTTCATCAACTGCATGGAAAAGCTCACCATGAACGCGCCGCGCGAAACCTTGCGCGTGCGGCTGCGCGTGGCGCTCGATGAAGGCATCGACGGTATCACGCTCGCGGCCGGCCTGCATCTGGGTTCATTCGCGCTGATCGAGGATCATCCGCGCTTCCGCGATGCCAAGCTCGGTATCATCGTCTCGTCGCTGCGCGCGCTGCAGCTGTTCCTGCGCAAGAACGCCAAGATCGACCGGCTGCCTGACTACATTGTGGTGGAAGGCCCGCTGGCCGGCGGCCACCTTGGCTTCGGCATGGACTGGGCACAATACGATTTGCGCACCATCGTCGCGGAAATCCAGCAATATCTTAAAGCCGAACATCTGGATATCCCGGTGATCCCGGCCGGTGGCATTTTCACCGGCAGCGATGCGGCAGGTTTTCTTGAAGAAGGCGCGGCTGCGGTGCAAGTGGCCACTCGCTTTACCGTGGCCAAGGAATGCGGCATTCCGCCGGAAGTCCAGCAGGAATACTTCAAGGCCAGCGAAGACGACATCGAGGTGAACACGCTGTCGCCGACCGGCTATCCGATGCGCATGATCAAATATTGCCCGGCCATCGGTTCCGGCATCCGTCCCAACTGCGAAGCATACGGCTATGTGCTCGATGCCAATGGCAACTGCGCCTACATCGATGCGTATAACCGTACCGTGGCGGAGCATCCGGGCGCGAAAAAGGTTTCGGTCAAGGACAAGATCTGCCTGTGCACCCACATGCGCAATTACGATTGCTGGACCTGCGGCCACTACACCTACCGGCTCAAGGACACGACCCATCGCAATCCGGATGGCACGTACCAAAGCCTCAGTGCCGAGCACATCTTCCACGACTATCAGTTCAGCACCGACAACAAAATCGCCCTGCCGCCTCTGGCTGCAGAATAGAAGGCAGGAGAAGGACGCCTTCATCGCGTCCCTTCCCACTTTCGCGGTTAGCAGTCAGCAATTGCGCCGAATCGACCCGCTCCTTCGTGGCGGTAGCCAATGATCCCAAGACGCGATCAACGGTCCGCAACCCCTTCGATATGCCCGCTGCGCGGGCTACTCAGGACGAACGGATACTCACCAATTTGGAGAGACCGTTCGTGCTGAGTGCCTTGCGCAGCAAGGTGTATCGAAGCATGGACGGGCTTCAAATGCCGAATCCAGGATGATGGAACGCTGGAATGCGATATCGGCGACCATGGAAGTCGGCCGTTCTCTTCACGCAAAATTTTCCTTCTCGGCCAACCCATGCAGCAACAGATGGAAATAGATCAAGCCCGCGTACGGCCGCCAGCGATCGACGACCGCCTGGGTTCCCGCATAATCCAGCGCACCCTCGAGTCCAAGCCACTTCGCCAGACTCTTGCGGGCGCCAACGTCGTCGCCGGGAAAGACATGCAACCGTCCAAGCCCGCGCAATAGCACGTATTCGGCAGTCCAGCGTCCGACCCCGCGCAGCGCTTGCAGGCGCTGCAATGCGCTCTCGTCATCCAGCGCAGCAAGACCCTCGAGATCCAGGCTGTTGTCTTCGGCGGCCTTCGCCACTGCAAGCAAGGCCTCAGCCTTATGTTGGCTGAATCCAAGGGCGTGAAGTGCACCGGCATCCTGGTCAGCCAAATCGCGCGCACGGGGAAAAGCACGCGTGCCACCTGCCGCGGCGCCGAAATGTTCCGCCAGCCGGTTCAGCAGGGTGATGCCTACGGTGAGTGATAGCTGCTGGCACGCGATGCCGTTGACCAGCCCTTCGAATACCGAAGGAAATCGCGGCGGTTTGACGCCGCGGAAATGGTTTGCCAGCGGCGCGAGCTGCGCATCCTTGCGGGCGAAGGCATAGAAATCCGATAGATCAACCCGAAGTCCCAGCAGCCGCTCCAGGTGCTGGATGAGTTCAGCTTTGGCCCGATCTCCGAGGGCCGCGCCGGATGTTTCGACCCGAAGGCGAGGACGGTCAGGGGAGCCAATTTGGGTCACCGCAATTTCCACCGTTCTGCCGCCGAGCGTCAAGGTTCGCCGATAGGTCGTGCCATCCCACCGGTCGATGGCGTTTATCGACCGCCGTCGCAACGCCCAGGCTGTCAGGTCGAGCCGGAAGGGCGGTGTCGGGTTCAGGATGATCTCCATGGGTCAGTTGGGTTTAATAGTTTGTCCGTGCCAGTTATCCCTCGTTATCCGGCGCAAAATTCATTAGCGATTCGGCATCTATAAAGTAGCAACGTCATACCCGCGAAGGCGGGTATCCAGTGGCGCGCAAAGCGCGCCGTTGTTTGATATGGCTGGATTCCGGGTCAGGCCCGGAATGACAGTAGTAATACCGTTTACGTGCCGGATCAATAGCTGTTATCCGGCTTACGCCACCAACTGCCCGGAGGTCTGAATTCGGGATGAATTGGCAGGGGGTTAAAAAACGTAGCGAGGACAGCCAGATGCAAGGCGCACGGAACGGAGCAACGAGACATATCAATGAGATAGGCGAGGAAGCGAGTACCGCGCAACGCAGCAGATGGCTGCCGCAGTAGTTTTTCAACACCCTGTTAGGCCCTCACGGAATCTCTGGCGGCAACCACCAGCTTAAGCAGCGTCTGCATCGATGCGGGATTGATGTTCAAATTCATCGGGTACGACTTGAGCGCGTAGACCATTGCATCCGGATCCGACTCATCCCGGTTGTACTCCGCAGGGCGGAAACCACTGGTGTAGCTAATGTAGGGAGCATGTTGGCCGGCGTGGAGCTGACCGTCGCGGAACCACAGCCACAGCCTGTCGGCCACCGCCTGCTGCAGCTGGTTGTTCGACACCAACTCGTTCTTTGCCGCAGGGTCGGTCAGCTCGCGCTGGTACTGGGTGCGCGCGTCGGTTCCCGGCGGATAGACCCGGAACAGGGTCACGAAGCCGAAGTCGTGCGGGTTGACGCACACGACTTCGGGGAATTCTTCTATCAGGTCACGCAAGTACTGCTGCATTTCCAGGATGCCCCCCAGAGTCGCCTGAAAGCCCTCGTAGCCGAAGTACTTCAGCGTTGCCCAGGCGGCCATCGAGCCGGCGCCCGAGCGGGAAGCCTCGAGCGTGTAGAGCCCGGGGTTGTAGGTGGTTCGCTCCTGCAGATAGTTGGCGTCCGGCCGCCGCATGAGCTGCTCGAATTCAGCCCGATCCTGGTACATGAACAGGCTGCAATTGTAGGGTGCCCAACCGACCTTGTGAAAATCGCAGCCCACTGCGTCGGCATGGACCACATCGCGGATGGCGGCATAGTTCGCCTGAAGTTCACGCAGCACCTTGCCCGAGAATCCGAGCGGATTGGCCGCGAAATCGTAGTTGCCGAACGTCAGCCAGGACCAGCCGATGACCGCATCGCAGTAGAGGAAGGTTTTCCCGTAACCCGCCGGGTTGGGATATTTTTCGATCAGCTCCCGCACCCTGGCGACCGGGTCCATCGCATTCGCGTCGGTGGTTCCCATCGTACACACGACCAACGCGACCGGGACGTTGTTTGCCTGGCATTCCTGCAGACGGCGCTCGAGGTCTGCGAGATCCATGGCGTTGGTGTCGGGATCGGTCTCGATCTCGATGATGTTGTTCATGCCCAGTCCGCTCCAGTCGGAGGCGTTGAGCTTGCAGTAGTGCCCCTGCTGCGACACGAGCAGCTTCGCGTCCGTGCGGATGCCGGTCTTCCGCGAGTCGGGCCCGAGCACGCGCGTCAGCGCGTACTTCAGGGCGTAGAGATAGCAGCCCGTGCCGCCGAAGGTGAACAGACCGCGCGAGGTTTTTTGATCCCAACCGATCAGCTGGGCCAACATCGCGGCGCATTCGAGCTCCGATTCCGCAACGTTCCACGCGTATTCGCCCTCAATGATGTTGGGGTTGAACACCCCGGTCATCATCGCGCCGATGATCCCCGCAAGGTTTGGCGGAGGAACAACGTTGGGCATGGTCAGCGGGTGATTCCAGTGGGGCATGCCGTCGAAGAGGTCACGGCAGCTATTCACCACGCTGCGGACCGTGGCCATCTTCGCGTCGAGGGTGGCCTGCTCCGCCTTGGTGTAATCGGGAACTGCGGGTTTCGTCCCCAGGAACGCGGGGCCGTTCGCGGCGGGCTTCAGCGCATCGACCAGTTGAATGGCATGACCGAGTTCAACGGCCAGTGGATCGCTAGCAGTCGGGCGGTAAGGCGATGGAAACGCATTCCGCATATTGGTGCGAAGCCGCGTCCATCCGGGAGCCTGGGGATGTAACGTGCCGTCCTTCTGCCAAAATAACTCAAACCTTCTCGTATCCATGATCAGTCCTCTGTTGCGAGCCGAGGGCTCGATGGTACATCTGCCCACCACAATTGCGTTGCGCAATTAAAGCGATGCGCAAGCCAAATTATCATGTTTTTTCAGAAGTCATAGTTACAGTCGGCAGTTGCCTCACGTTGCTCTTGGAAAACAAAGTTCGAACATCCTATACTTCGCTAACCGCAAACAGCTCCTTTAGGGGCACCTCGTAGGTAAGAAAAACCTTATGGACGCTAAAGACAATCCAATGCAACCCGAGCTTGGAATGCGATTCATGAATGCTTTGCTGCCCACAGATTTGCCAAGGCACGAAATACGCTATCTCTTGTCGACATGGGCTCGTCCAACACGCTTGGTTCATTACACAACGCCATTGGGGCTCATGGGGATTGTAAGCCAGCGCGGCTTCTGGATGACAGACGCGAGGTTCCTGAATGACATTAGCGAGGTGGAGCATGGCCTTCAGTACATAGCTGGCCTATTGCATAACTTGTTAAAAAAGAAACGTTATTCCTGCTTCACTCGTATATTAAGAAGAGCGGCAGAAAAACTTCCCGATTTCGCGAAGAATCGGTACTACATTGCATGTTTCTCCCTGGAAGCAGACTTGCTTGAACAGTGGAGAGCGTACGGAGACAACGGCAGTGGTGTCGCAATAGAGTTTGACGTAACGGTAGGGCTTTTGCCATTCTGGGCTATGCCGATAATTAGCTTGCACAAAGTGCTCTATACGGATGCCGAAAAGAATAAGGTCTTACTTGCCGTAATCAGGCGGTTTGCCCGAGAATACAAGCGCGACTTAAGCGAAATCGCTGACGCAAAGGAGATGGATGAAACCGCCGTATACTTAAAAAAACATCCTGACGAGCTAGACCAACCATATGGAGAGTATTTAGCCAGCGCTTTGCAGGCCTACGCATTCTGTTTTAAAGATAAGGCCTTCTCCAGCGAGCGTGAGGTACGGATGGTTTTCCAAGAGGGCAACGCTGGCGTGATGGAACGTTTTACAAAAATTAATTTCCGTGAAGCTGGAGGAGTTCTTACACCATACGTTTGCTCCTATGAACTGAAGGCAAATACCTCACCCGAACCACTGCCTATCTCAAGAATCATCATTGGGCCCGCAGCCCGAAAAAACATTTCAGAAGCTGGAATCCAGAGCTTCATTGCAGCCCATGGCTACGATCCCTCCATTGTCCTGCGCTCCCCACTTCCATACAGAACTTAATACCAATCGGATGCCGCAACCATTGTTATCGTCAATCAGGCAAACTCCATCAAAGCTTGGCCCGCAGCGCACTCGCTGTTAACTCGCTTGCGAAAATCTCACCCTATAGTCATGACCCGTAACCACTTGCCGTCGGACGCTCAGGATCCATACATCCGAAGGGCGGATTCGTGCGAGAGAGAACTATAGTTCTCTCCCAACGTACTCAATTATTCCAATTTTGTTTTCGTTTTTCTTCCAACTTTAAATACTTCCGGGCAACCCAGCGACAAAAAAATAATATCGCGCTCTTGAAATACCGCGATGTTGTCCCTATTATTAGCACTCGCAGGCGGTGAGTGCTAACGAGACCTTACAACCGCTATTTTTGCAGCGCAGCGAAAGGTCTTGAATCTCGCCTTCGCATTTAATCAACCCAATGATTCAGGAGAACCAAGAATGAAAATTCGTCCGTTGAACGATCGCGTCATCGTCAAGCGTATGGAAGAAGAACGTAGAACCGCTTCTGGCATCGTGATTCCCGATGCAGCTACCGAAAAGCCGGATCAAGGCGAAGTTATCGCCGTCGGCAACGGCAAGGTGGGTGATGACGGCAAACTGCATCCCATGACCGTCAAGGTTGGCGACCGCGTCCTGTTCGGCAAATATGCCGGCCAGGCCTTCAAGATGGAAGGCCAGGAATACATGACCATGCGCGAAGATGACATCATCGGCATCGTCGAAGCCTAAGAATTCAGAGACATTCAGGAGAACAGAACATGGCAGCTAAAGACGTAAAATTTCACGATGCCGCACGCAGCAAGATGGTGGTTGGCGTCAACATTCTGGCTGATGCCGTCAAGGTAACGCTGGGCCCGAAGGGCCGTAACGTGGTGCTGGACCGTTCCTATGGCGCACCGACGATCACCAAGGACGGTGTTTCGGTCGCCAAGGAAATCGAACTGAAGGACAAGTTTGAAAACATGGGCGCGCAGATGGTCAAGGAAGTGGCTTCCAAGACCTCCGACGTGGCCGGTGACGGCACCACCACGGCGACCGTGCTGGCTCAATCCATCGTGATGGAAGGCATGAAGTTCGTGGCCGCCGGCATGAACCCGATGGACCTGAAGCGCGGCATCGACAAGGCCGTGGCTGCGACCGTGGAAGAACTGAAGAAGATTTCCAAGCCTTGCACCACCAGCAAGGAAATCGCCCAGGTCGGCTCCATTTCCGCCAACTCCGACGCCGATATCGGCCAGATCATCGCTGACGCGATGGAGAAGGTCGGCAAGGAAGGCGTGATTACCGTTGAAGACGGCAAGTCGCTGAACAACGAACTGGAAGTCGTGGAAGGCATGCAGTTCGACCGCGGCTACCTGTCCCCGTACTTCATCAACAATCCGGACAAGCAAATCGCCGCGATGGAAAATCCGTTCGTGCTGCTGCACGACAAGAAGATTTCCAACATCCGCGACCTGCTGCCGGTGCTGGAACAAGTCGCCAAGGCTGGCCGTCCGCTGCTGATCATCGCTGAAGACGTGGAAGGCGAAGCACTGGCTACGCTGGTGGTGAACAACATCCGCGGCATCCTGAAGACTGTTGCGGTCAAGGCACCTGGCTTCGGCGACCGTCGCAAGGCCATGCTGGAAGACATCGCCATCCTGACCGGCGGCACCGTGATCGCCGAAGAAGTCGGCCTGACGCTGGAAAAGGCCACGCTGAATGATCTGGGCCAAGCCAAGCGCATCGAAGTGGGCAAGGAAAACACCACCATCATCGACGGCGCCGGCAAGGAAGACGCGATCAAGGCCCGCATCGGCACGATCAACAAGCAGATCGAAGAAGCCACCAGCGACTACGACAAGGAAAAGCTGCAGGAGCGCAAGGCCAAGCTGGCCGGCGGTGTGGCAGTGATCAAGGTCGGCGCTGCAACTGAAGTCGAAATGAAAGAGAAGAAGGCTCGCGTGGAAGATGCGCTGCATGCAACTCGCGCTGCCGTGGAAGAAGGCATCGTCCCGGGCGGCGGCGTGGCATTGCTGCGCGCCAAGACGGCGGTAGCCACCCTGAAGGGCGACAACCACGACCAGGACGCCGGCATCACCATCGTGCTGCGCGCGATGGAAGCCCCGCTGCGTGCGATCACTGCCAACGCCGGTGACGAGCCGAGCGTGGTCGTGAACAAGGTGCTGGAAGGTTCCGCCAGCTACGGTTACAACGCCGCCACCGGCGAGTATGGCGACATGCTCGCGATGGGCGTGGTCGACCCGACCAAGGTAACCCGCACTGCACTGCAAAACGCATCCTCCATCGCCGGCCTGATGCTGACGACCGCCTGCATGGTGGCAGAACTGCCGGAAGAGAAGCCGGCTGCTGGCATGGGCGGCGGTGACATGGGCGGTATGGGTGGCATGGGCGGCATGATGTAATTGAGCCTACTGCGCGGCTCGATTCACCCGCAAGGGGTAGGCCGATGGGTGCTCGGCGGCTTCCGCCGCCACCCATTCGCTCGCGGCGTTGCGCGGTGCTCGAAATCCTCATGTACTTTGAGTACATTCCGGTTTCTGCGCTGACCAGCGACTTGGCTGGCGTAGTTTGCCAGCTTAGTCGATTGGCCATGCAGAGCTCCGCGCGCCTTGCACTCGAACCGCTCGCTACGGTTCTGACATTTATCTTCTGTCGCAAAAATACAAACCCCGCTTCGGCGGGGTTTGTCATTTCACAGGATAAATGTATAATGCGCGGCTCTCGCGAGTTGTCCGCATCAAAAATCAACCGCGAAAAGAATAAGTAGTAAATGGCCTGGTAGCTCAGTCGGTAGAGCAGAGGATTGAAAATCCTTGTGTCGGTGGTTCGATTCCGCCCCGGGCCACCAAATTTACAAGGCCTGCATTGATGCAGGCCTTTTTGTTTTACGCGTTTCAGAGAGAGTTTGAAGGCAGCGATGAATAGCCCCGCGGAAGAAATCAGCAGCAATACCCCATCAGCCGGCGCTGAGGGGATCGCACGCGAGGTCAAACGCCGTCGCACCTTTGCGATCATCTCGCACCCCGACGCGGGTAAAACCACCCTGACCGAAAAGCTGCTGCTGTTCGGCGGCGCGATCCAGATGGCCGGTACGGTGAAGGCGCGCAAGAGCGGCCGCCATGCGACTTCCGACTGGCTGGAAATCGAAAAGCAGCGCGGCATTTCCGTGGCCAGTTCGGTGATGCAGTTCACCTATGACGATTGCGTGATCAACCTGCTCGACACCCCGGGCCACCAGGATTTCTCCGAGGACACCTATCGTGTGCTGACCGCGGTGGACGCCGCGGTAATGGTGGTCGATGCCGCCAAGGGCGTGGAAGAACAGACCATCAAGCTGCTCGAAGTATGCCGCCTGCGCAATACACCGATCATCACGTTCATCAACAAGCTGGACCGCGAAGTGCGCGAACCGCTGGAAGTGCTGGATGAAATCGAGTCGGTGCTGAAGATCAAATGCGCGCCGGTTACCTGGCCGATCGGCATGGGCAAGCGCTTCCAGGGCGTGTATCACCTGCTCAACGACACTGTGTTGCGCTTCACGCCGGGCGAGGAAAAAGCCGAGCAGGATGTGGAAGTGCTGCAAGGCGTGCAAATCGACAAGCTGGCCGAACTGTGCCCGCTCGAAATGCAGACCATGCGCGACGAGACCGAGTTGATTACGGGTGCCGGTGCTTCGTTCGACCTGCAGGAATTCTTGCAGGGACAACAGACCCCGGTGTTCTTCGGTTCCGGTATCAATAACTTCGGCGTGCGTGAAGTGCTGCGCGCGCTGGTCGATTGGGCGCCGTCGCCCTTGCCGCGCGCGACCGACGTGCGCATGGTGCAGCCGACCGAGCCGGCCTTTACCGGTTTCGTGTTCAAGATTCAGGCCAACATGGACCCGAATCATCGCGACCGCATCGCGTTCCTGCGTGTCTGTTCCGGCCGCTATACCTCCGGCATGAAGGTCAAGCACCGCCGCACTGGCAAGGACATGAAGCTCGCCAACGCGGTGACCTTCATGGCCAACGAGCGCACGCGCATGGATGAAGCCTATGCGGGCGACATCATCGGTATCCACAACCACGGCCAGTTGCAGATTGGCGACGTGTTGACTGAAGGCGAAGCGCTGACTTTCAAGGGCATTCCCTATTTCGCACCGGAATTGTTCAGTCGCGCGCGCCTGCGCGACCCGATGAAGGCCAAGCAGTTGCAGAAGGGCCTGCATCAGTTGGGCGAAGAAGGCGCGGTGCAGGTGTTCGATCCGTTGGTGGACAACACGCCGCTGATCGGTGCGGTCGGGCAGTTGCAGTTCGAAGTGGTCGCGCACCGGCTGAAATCCGAATATGGCGTCGATGCGATATTCGAACGCGCCGGCATTCACACCGCACGCTGGGTGACCTGCCCCGACCAGAACCATCTCAACGAATTCGTCAAGGCCAACCAGTCTCGCCTGGCCAAGGACGTGGACGGCAACTATGCCTACCTCGCCGATACCGGCGTGAACCTGCGCCTCGCGCAGGAACGCTGGCCCAAGGTGCAGTTCCACGCGACGCGGGAACACGGGCAACAACTCTAAGCGCCAGCGCCCTTTTTGTTCACGCTGCCATCGTCAATTCTTCAGCCATACGCTTGTTTCATGCTGAGCAAGGATCGGCAGCCTCAGCGATCCGTTGGCCGTAAAACATAATTTTTTCGCCAATAGCCCGTAGTTAAATGACCTCCGGCAACGCCGGAGGCTTATTGGGCGAGCCCTTCAAAGGGGGCGATAAAACCGTGAGCCGCCAGTGGCGGCTGGGGTTTCTCCTTCCCCTTCAGGTGGAAGGTTGGGATGAGGGCGGGTTTCACTATGTGCATCTTCCCCATCACCAACCCATCCCCACCCCTTGAAAGGGGTGGGAACCACAGCAGTCATTGCATGCTTGCATGACTGCCGCATAAGTCAAACTATTGGAGTCCTCCGGCATAACCGGGGGTTTACCTCACTGAATTAGCTCCGGGTCCAGCTTGCGGTGCACTTAACGCTTATGCGTGCTCCATAGATTGTCGTGCGTGTCAATATACCAAAGTATATAGATAATATTTCGCAATTATCTATATCGTTTGGCATATATTAAAGTATTACGGTTTGTAATAAAGTCGGCGTCGATAAAGCTTGGTTATAGAGATCCAACTAAGAAATAGTGGCACCGGCCAAGTCGAGCCGATCAATTGCTGATACTCATGCCGCCTGAAGTGCGGTTGACAGGAAGTTGTCCTGCGCAGTCGGTCGAATAGACGGACTTTGCTGGGCGCTCCTGCCCTCTCATATGGAACGCAGCCGCGTTCTTCTCCCATGCGGGCACCATGTTGACATCTCTTGCGTGGTGCAACGATCCCATCGTTTAAGTACACGGTCCCAGCTAGTAACAAGAATATTAGTACATGAATATATAAACGCAAGGCGATAAATTCCCTGATTTGCTGAAATAACGTGGTGAAGCACGAACATTACAGGATTAGGGGATGAGAGAAGGCGTACGGCGGAAGCTTGTCGTCTTTTGAAGGCAAATGTACCGAGAGTTATATGGGGGAGCACCGCTATCCTGGTTGCTCCAATTTTCAATCAACATGGGAGGGTCGTACCGTGAATAACAAGTGGCAAGAGCAGGAATATAAGTTGGAAACTGATAAACCGTACAAATGTCGTCCGAAAGATGGAAGCATGTCGCGTATGCGGTGCAGGGCTGGAGTGGCATTGATTGCCATGATTGCCGTCCCCGCCGTAGCGCATGCCGCCGATATGGACATATTGCGCAGATTAAATAATGCCGGAAAAGCATTTGTCACTGCTCTGGGTACCGAGCCCGATGCTGCAAACGCCACGAGCGCCGAACAGATCGTAACCAGCACCTGTAGTGCATGCCATGGTGCTGACGGAAAAGCAGTCGCGCCTGTATTTCCAAACCTGGCCGGCCAGTCGCGGGTGTATCTAAAAAAACAACTTCAGGATTTTGTCGAGGGCAGGCGCACGAACAGCATCATGTCGCCAAACGCTGCGGCCCTGAAGCCTGAAGAGGTGGATGCTCTTGCCACATACTTCAGCGCTCAAAGTTTGGTGCCGACTAGCGCAACGGGCAACTCACAGTTTCTGGAAGCAAGTATGGCTTCCCTTTCAGGTAACGTCACAGATTCCGGTGTGGTGACCACCGCAAAAACTGCTGCCAAGAAAGTCGGCATAAAAAAATCCGGCACCGGGAAATCGAGTGCCAAAAAATCGAGTACTGGTGACTCCGTAACAGATAGCGTGAACACCGCATGGTTGGTTGAAGCAGGCAAGACATT
>DASSQR010000044.1:0-47809 GCA_035702405.1 Gallionella sp.
GACCTGGGGATAACTCATTCCCAGGGTGCGCTGCCCAAGATTATGTGTTTTGTTCACTGATATCCCAATACAATTGCTCAAATTTATTGACATATTCGCGCAGTGCAAAGTGGCGCAGCGCCCGCACTTGTCCGGCTTGTCCCATTTGCTTCCTTTGCGACATATTGCACACCAGACTGTGCATGGCCGCTGCCCAGGCATCCACGTCATTTACGGGGCAGAGCAAGCCAGTCACACCGTCCTCCACGATGTCCAGCAAGCCGCCCTGCGCTGAGGCAATCACGGGCTTGTTTGCCAGCATGGCTTCCACCGCGACCATGCCGAATGCCTCCGGTAATGTCGAGGGGACCAGGGCGATGTCGGCGGCATCCCAGATTGACCAGATATTCTGCTGGAAATTTATTACAGTAATCTTATCGGCGATGGCAGATGCCGTAATGCGCTGCTGCAATTCGGTCAGCAAGTGCTCCTGTCCCGGCGGCGCACTGCCTGCTATCAGGTAATGTACCTGTGTCACGCCCATTTGTTGCAGGCGTTCTGCTGCTTGCACCATGAGCTGGTGTCCCTTGCCGCGATTGATCCGGCCCATCAGCAGCAAGAGCACGGTGTCGGGAGCAAGATTCAGTCTGTGGCGCAAATCCTGCGCCGCCTCAAGATCCAGTGGCACCGTTCGATCCACGCCATTCCAGATCGTTTTACTGCGCTGCACCATGTCCGGCTGAACATCCAGTAGCCAGCGCCTCGTGGCATAGGAGTTACATGCCACGGCATCAGCGAACAAGCGCAATAACCAGGGAAACAGATGCCGCGCAATTCTCGGCTGCTCAACCATCTCATGCACATGCCAGACATGTGGCAAGCCGCGCCAGCGCGCCCACAATGCGCCTGATAGCACTGCGAGGGTATTCGAATGCACGATGGAAACTTTGCGGCCCTGCAACACGCGATTCATCGCACGCAATGACGGAACGACACCAAGGAACAAATTAAGCAACCCGCTCACACTCATGCTGGCGCGCCCCAGTCGCAGCAACGGCACGACATGCGCTTCTATGCCCGCATTATGCAAAGCGGTTAATAATTCCCCTTCCACCGGCAGCAGCACGATGGCGTGAAAACGTTGTTTATCAATCCCCTTAACCAGGGACAGTAACATCTTGTCGGAGCCATACAGGTCGGCGGATTGGTGCACGAACAACAAATTAATCACGACGCGCCTTTCAGCAGGGTGATGGCAGCGGCGCGATAGGCTTTATTTTTTTCTTGCCAGATCTGTGAGCGCGAGAAAAACGTGCAAACACCATAGGCCAACGCGCGCGCCAGCATCACCGCTGCCAACAGTGCGCGCAAGGACAATACCGAAAAACTGCTGTGGAATTTCTTGCTGTAGCGCAGGTACGAATGCATGGTGTGGCGCAGCGCACTGCCGCCTACCCAAGCCCGCCCAGAGCCCTCGTAATGCACCACTTCGGCAGCGGCGGTGTACGCCACGCGATAGCCGGCCAGGCGCACACGTTTACAGTAGTCCACATCCTCCACATACATGAAATAGCCGGTGTCCAATCCACCCACCTGTTGCCATAATGCACGCGGTGTGAACAGGCACGCACCTGACACCCAAGCCACATTTGCGTGGTCCTGTGCGTACTTGTCCAGACACATCTCCGAACGGCGAAACCAACGCGGCAGCGCGCTGATCGAGCCCAATCCCAACCAGGACAGCACAAGCCGCATGGGCGTATGATCGAAGCCTATCGACAGCTGTTGTCGTCCATCGCCATAACGCAAACGGCAACCCAATACGCCAAGCTGAGGATCGTCGAATTGTCGGAGTACCGGGCTTAAATCGGTGACCAGTCTGGTGTCGTTGTTCAGCAACAGCAACAGCTTGCCCCGGGCATATTGCGCCCCAAGATTGTTGCCACCGGTAAAGCCGGTATTCACGCGACTTTCAATGAGTTGAACATCGGGATAGTGGCTGCGCAGAAAATCACAACTGCCATCCCTGGAGGCGTTGTCCACGATGATGACTTCATGCGGACAGCTCACATGCCGGGCGATGGAATCCAGGCAGTCCGCCAGGAACTGCCTGCCGTTGTAATTGACGATGATGATGGAGAGTTGCGGTGCGTCGTATATCATCGTATTCAGGCGCTCGATCGAGACGTTTAGCGCTCAGTGTTCCTGCCCAGCAAAAATGCCTTGTCTGCATCATTCGCATTGGCCAGCATGGCATTCAGGAACTCATTCTGAGTTCTGAATGCCTGCTCGCTTTCGGCTTCGGAATTGACCAGACTGGAAACGCGCATCAGCAAGCCATCCGGGATGTCGCCCATCAATCCAGCCTTGAGGATCGCCAAGCGCATATTCATGCCGCCACGCATGGTGGTATCACCTATGCGTATCCAGTAAGTTATCGGCTCGATGCGTGCGCCGTTGCGTGCAATCAGTTGCGTGACCTGCACCGGGGTCTGGTTGATGCGCATCTGCGTGGCTTTGGCGGCTACAATTTGAAAACCTTGAGAGACGTAGCAAACCTCGGGACGATGAACTTTAAGTTCGTCGTTCTGACGTGCACCGTAAGCAGCCGCCAGCATGATCAACTCACCGTTCGGGCCACGATAATTGCGCGATATCGTCTTGTCGTAAATGGACTCGGACAATGTTTTCTCACCGGGAACGGCGGTTTTGATCTGACTAATGCCCATCTGGGGCATCTGGCCCCAGCCCCCGAACTGCTGCGGAATGACTTTTTCCAAGTCGGGTGTTGTTCCCTGTGCTGCCAGAAAATGACTGGGGGCAAGCAGCACCGCCAGTACCGCGGCGCCCAGCATTGCCATGCCAACGGCATAGTGCTGCCAGGAAGTTGTGCGTTGCGCCACAGGTCTCGTCAGCTGACTCATGCTGCACGCTGCCTCGCAAAAAAATTCAGCACGCTATCAAAGAGCACCAGCGTCAAGATCGAAAACACGAACAACACCATGCCGGTAAACTTGTGGAAGAAGCCTTGCCCGACTTCATCACCGAAGTAGTAGGTCAACAGCACCAGACCAATCACCCTCACGGTGTTGGCAAAAAATGCAATGGGGATAATGCTCAACCCCAGCATCCAATTACGCCACGCATGGCGATGTTGCATGATGTGGATGTAGAACAGGCCTAGTGCACCGAGCGAAAACATGGAGTTCAGGCCGGAACAGGCATCGGCAATGAGCAGTTGATAAGGGCCAATGTTGAGTACGACGCCGCTACGCGCAATAGGATAGCCGAGGGCATACAAGATGTTCTCGACCAACGCGGAAATTTGCTCCTTCAAAGGGCCGGTGAGAGCATCCAGAATCAACCCCGGAATCGGCACCAGGAAAAATAAAAACAGAATGGGGACTATCAGGACACGCAAAGCTTGTTTGCCACTGAGCAGTAATATCGTGCCAATCAGGATAGGAATTTGGGCTGAAACTTCAAAGATGGGTATGCTTTGCGAACGGCCTACCACATACAACGACAAGCCCAGCAGCAATAACGGAGTCCCCATCAGCGGCGCAGGCCTTGTGCTCAGCCCCGCGAGCAAATCCTTGCTGCGCCACAACAACCACAACACCAATATCAACACGATGGGGCCGTGCGCCTGTTCTTCACTCGTCCACAAGCCATAGGCCAGGCGTTGATAGGTAGGCACAAACAATACGCACAGCCCAAGCAACACCGGCCACCACTGCACAAGATTGGCTGCTCCGGTCTTGCTGAATGGCACTTGGCTGTCAGAAACGATCGACATTGTTTGGCGATCAGTATTCGTTCAGAATCAATCCCATCGTCTCTGCGCCCGCACTGTTTATCGCGCCCAGATGCTGATGCAACTGTTCGACTCGGGTGTGATTCTTGCGCACCACAGTGACGGCAGCGCCGGCGGCCGCGGAGAGAATGTTGGCATCGGCAAATTCGCTGGAAGATGGCGTGTCAATCAGAATGACCTCAAATTTCGCAGCCACGCTATCAAGCAAATGCCCGAAGGCAGGCCGCGAAATCAGCTCTTGCGGATTGGGCGGTGTCGGCCCCGCGGTCAACACCGACAGATTGGCAATGCTGGCAACATGCTGCAGCACCTGCGTGTTGCTGCGCCCGGCCAGGATTGAAGACAACCCGGCACTATTGGTCAGTTTAAACAATCGGTGCTGGCTTGGTGTGCGCATGTTCGCGTCAATCAACAGAGTGCGCTTGCCCAAGTGCGAAAATACAATCGCCAGATTTGCCGCGATGAAGCTTTTTCCTTCGCCTGTCGCAGGGCTAACGATAGCCAGGCTTTTTTTGTCGCTTGGTCCGGTAAAGCGCTTTTGCATGAGCTGGGTACGTGTCGCACGCAAGGCTTCCACCGTGTCGCTAAAGGGCGCGTAAGCCGCAAGCAAATCAGGCGAGACGGCGCTATTATTCTTTGGCAGATAGGCATAATCATATTGCTGCGCCAAGGCATGTTGCACGTCCTCACGTGCAACCATACCCAATTGAATCGCCGTTTCGCCAAAACTCAGACCACTGTTTTTTTGCTGCTCCAGCACCTGCGTCACTTTATCCGTAGACAACTTGCCGGCATCAAGAAGGATGGAACCGATCGTACGATCCCTGAGAATTTCCGGTGCGATTTGCATAATGTTTTCCAATTTCTTTGTCGCAGGTCAGCCGTAATCTTACGGCCATTCAATTCGCAGTTTTATCAACGCGATCAAACAAATCCGCTTGCCGCCCTGACGTATCTATTGGGCATCACCGCCATGAACATTTTCCGCATCCAGCCGGCTGGCGTGGCTTCCTGCAAATGCGCCAGCACTGGCACGCCAGTCTGGGCCAGTAAATCTTCCACGGTGCGCACCCGCTTATCAAACATCTCGGAGGCAAATGCAACACCCATACCCAGAAAGCCGCCCATAAACACAGAGACGATCAGATTCAGCAACAGCTTGGGCGAAGCTGGAACTATGGGCTCGGTAGCAGGATTCAGCACCGAGATATTGGTTTGGCTGGACTGGCTTTCCAGATGGCTGGATGTATAGCGCTGCATTACCATGTCGTAAGCCTTTTGCGCAGATTCCACATCGTTCTGCAAGACCATGGCCTGGTCGCGTTGTGCGCTGTCGGTGATCACCTGCTGTTTGTGGGCGCGGATCGCCGCTTTCAGCTCGTTTTCTTTCTGGCGGTTGATGTTGTTGCTGGTTTCGATACTTTTCATAATCTGTTGCGTCTCGCTATCCAGCTTTTTTCTCAGGTGCTCAACCTCGGCCTTGGTCGCCTGGTACTGTGGATGGTTGTATCCCAGGTTGTGGCTCATCTCCTGCAACTTGCCTTCCTGCTTGATCAGTTCGGCCTTGATATTCTGGATAATGGGATTTTGCATCACATCCGTCATCGTATCTTTCGAGCCGGTTTGTTTCTGCTTGCTTTGCGTATCTGCGGTCTGACTTTCGGTCAATGCCAATTGATTGGAAAGCTGCTCAATTTTGGCATTCTCGATCCGGCCGCTACGCTCGTCAGTAGCCACATAGCCAGTCTGGCGCTGGAACTCGGCCAGACGCCCCTGCGCCTTTTCCAGCACGGCGCGCGAGCTCTTCACCTTGTCTTCAAACCAGACGGCATACTGACGCGCCGGTTCGACTTTCAATTCCAGATTGGTTTCTATGTAAGCCTGCGCAATCGCATTTGCTACCGCTGCAGCAAATACGGGGTCCGCCGCAGAAAAATCGATATTGATGACGTAGCTGTCGCGTGAGGGCTTCACTTCCAACTTCTTCTGCAGCAACTGTCCCAGCCAGACCATCATCGAGCCCTGCCCGCCCGTCGCTTCGCGCCACTGTTCTTTCACCTGCACGCTCTCATCCAGCTTCATCAAATGCGCCGCTTTTTGTGCCACCCGATCACTCATGATGATGTCGGTCTGGGTCGCCATGTAGCTAGGCATCATCAATGCCGGCGCGACGGTGCCGTTCAGCGGATCCGCAGTTTTTACATCCAGCACCAGGGCTGTCGTTGCGGTATATTTCTTGGGTAGCAGCAGACTGATTGCCAGAACAGCCAGGACAGTAATCAACAACACGCCCCATACGATTTTTTGGCGCGACTTCAAGGTCAGCAGAAATTGATAGAAGCTCATGGACTGTATTCCGTTTTGTCTATGCTTACGGGTGTCTCTACAAATTCAGAATCGATGCGCCCTTGTTCAGAACAGGCTTTCTCGGATCACGAACACATCGTCAGGTTGTACCGGATCGGTCAGTTCAGGCGTGGTCATCTCCACCTTACCATTCTCATTGCGCCGATACACTTTCAAGCCTCTTTCCGTCCCGCGTGCAGTAAGACCGCCGCCTTGCGCCAAAGCCTGCATCACCGTCATCTTGCGCTCAATACGATACGCGCCGGCGCGCTGCACTTCGCCATAAATAAAGAACATCGGCGCGCGATCCACATACAGCGCATCGCCGCCGCGCACCAAAACGTCATCGTCACGACCTTTACTCACGAATAACCTTGCTATATCAATTTCAATGCGCAGCGGTTTACCGTCGCGCACACCTGATAGCACGACCACTTCCCCGCCCGTGCTGGCTACGCCACCCGCTGTCGCCAGCATATCGGTCACCCGCGTATTGAAGGTCTCCAGGGGATAACGGCCGGGACGATTGACCTGGCCCAAAACCGATACCTGATTGCCGCGAATTTGCGACAACGTGATGTTTACTTGCGGCTGTTGCACAAAACCGCCTTTTCGCAGCTGTTGTGCAATTTCCTGCTCTGCTGCGCTAATGGTCAAGCCACCCAACACCACCGTACCGAGCAAGGGATAAGAGATTGCCCCGCTCTCGGAGACGCGCGCATCGACTGTGAAATCGGGATTCTGGAACACCACGATTCTGATCGCATCGCCCGCGCCCAAACGGTAATCATTGCCCTCGATCGCATGCGCCAAAGAACAACAAAGCAGCGAACATAACACCAGCAACACAGACACAATCTTCTTGCAATTCACCGCTACTCCTTATCTGGCCCAAGGAACAAACCCAATTTAGTTAATCCCTGCTATACCTTTTCCGGGATCTGGCTGAGCTGCTTTTTCTGTCATTTTTTCTGCTACGGGCATTACCCCGCCCTTGCTATTGAAATCGCCGAAATACTCGATTTTGGCCGCGGTCTTGAGTGATTTTATTTCCCGTTCGACCGTCTCTTTGGTTTGGCGATTACCAAGGAAATTTTCGATGAAGACCGAAGCGGATTTTTCATCGACTGGGACTGATTTGGATTCCACTACTTGTAGCACACTTACCGTTTTGCTCATTTCAATGACCAGCATCTGACCATCTTTCAGCTTGCTCAGGCGCGCCAGCAACTCCAGTGGAAGCTGCTCCGCAGGCTGCACGCCAGTCTTGACAGAAGGTGTGATATTTTTTTCCTTCAGAGCGGCTTCCACACCTTCCATGCTCTTTTCCTTGACCAGATTCCGTATGGTTTCTGCCAAACCTGGCTGGGCCGGTACTTCCAGTTCACGCAGCTTGTACACACGCCGCTCGGAAAATAACTCCGGGTGCTCGACATAGTATTTATGCACATCCGCAGAAGTTGGCTTGGCCAGGCCGGCGACCAGCGGGTCCATGTAGGCACGCGCCAAAATGGTGTTTTTGGAAAATTCCACGGCCTGCATCACCGCAGGCGTGCGATCCAGCTTTTTTGCGACCGCTTGTTGTGCCGCAAGCTTCTGGACAACCAGACCGTCCAGCACTTCACGCTTGATTTCTTCCGGTGTTTTCCCCAGCATTGGTGGTGCGCTGGACAGCGCAGCGCCCAATTGGCTCACGGTAATTTCCTCGCCATTGACCTTCGCCACTACCTGAGAATCCGCCTTCTTGGCAGCACTTTCACCACAACCGAGCAATGCCGTAGCCACCAGCATTGCCGCTATACCTGAGACCCCAGGACAAACACGCTTAAAATGGTATGGTACGAATTTCATATCGCCTCAAATATTTAATAAATCCGGTTACATAACGCATGATGTCCACTGCATTCAATCCACCACTTTAGTTCCGCAAAGTTACAGATTGATTAAGCCTCTTAAAAGCCCAACTGACCAGACACCATCCAGCTGTAGTCCTTGTAATCAAAGGTTGCAAAATTCGATGACCTGCGACTTTGCTGCAAGGATGTGGTTAGCATCAGATTGCGGCGCGGTATCCAGTCCAGATCCAGCATCAATGACTGGGTCACGTCCTTGCGGGCCAATAGAATGGGAACAATTGCGCCACGGTAATCCTTTCTGCCGCGTTCCACAGTCAAGCGTGCAGTCAGCGCCGGGCTGATTTCCCATACCGGGCCGACGGAGACGGTATCGTTTATGTAGTAACTGCTGCCGATGTCCCACCAGCTTCCCGCACCTCTTTTCACCGATACATTTACATGCGTCTTGTCAGTCGGATCCCAGCGCAACGCCATACCACCAACGACTATGTTGAAGTCGCGCTGCGCAAATCGGGGGTGCGTGCGATTGATATGAAGCAGATAGCCACTCAGCAGCGACTTGACCGTGAACTGCCAATTTACTTTCAACTCTTGTTGCCGTTCGGTATAGCCGGAGTCAAGCAGCAGCACAGGATTCGGTATTACGTTGGCATAATCGCCCGTCAAATTACGGGATAACAGCGCCACGTAACTGGTATCCGCGGCGACATACTTTACGCCGTATTCAACGAAGCGGCTGCGACTGGATAAATTGGTGGTGTTAAAAACCGAATTACTGGTTTCGTCAAATGAAGCGCTACCGAACAGATGCCAGTTTGCATGCAGCCACCAATCCAGATCCAGATGACGGCTATCCACGGTATTGAGGTTGCGAAGATAGATTTGCGTATCACTAAAGCTGCTCAAGCTCTGATTGCGGCTTACATTTGCCGAGCCAGTCAACTTGGAACCGATTTGCCAGCTCCACACACCTTTGTAGTTGGTGTTTTGATAATCCAGAAACTTAAACCGGCTGTATCTGGTTGAGTTCACATCGGCAGTGAACATCACACGCTGATTCGAATACTTTTTGTCGAGTTTTACGCCTGCGAAAAGCGACAGCAAACTGTCCGATCTGTTTGGATTGCCAATCACAGCGAGCGGGTCGACTGCAGATGACAAGCGAAACAGGTTGCTATCGTACAGATACCTGGCACCGGCAACAGCACTCAAGGTATCTTCCTGGTCTGCGTACGTCGGGGCGGAAACTACCAGTTGGATTAGCATCGCCACGCTGTACCGTAATGCAGTGACGCGATTGTTTCGATGCGCTGTTGACCTCGTCTTCACACTATCTCCATCATCATTCTTGCCACTTGCAGCAGAGCCCTGCACCACGCATCACCCTGTCAACTAAATCGACGAGAGTATCGAGCCTGTATTACAACCGTATGAATACAGAATGAAAATTTTCTGGATCAGGCAAAGACAGCGGCATGTCATACCAACCGTCACGTCATAGGCGTCATACAACGAAAAGCCGCGCCAGGCCGCATCGGCAAAAATAGATTGCCCCCGAACCTGCGCGACCACGCACCCCCGTTACTGCCCGTAAAGCCCGCGAACACCAATGAAGTTACTGCTTTGGGACCGCCGCATTCAACAGGGTTTCAATTTGCCGCCGCGGGATTGCGCCGATGACCAATTTTCCATTTTCAAAAATTACCCCTGGCGTACCCTTGATCCAGAGCTTCGATGCAAGCTCGGCGACGTCTTTCAGCGGCGTCGCACAAGGCGCATCATTCGCCGCAGGTTCTTGCTGTCGCAGCAGCATATCGTCCCAGGCTTGGGTTTTATCCCTGGCACACCAGATCAATCTTGCCTTGCGCTCGGCATCTGGATGCAGTTCAGCGAGAGGAAACAAGAAGGTGTATATCGTTACGTCACTCACAGCCTGCAATTCCTTTTCCATCTGCTGACTGTAAGGGCATTCCGGATCTGAAAACAGATAGAGCTTGCGTGCGCCATTACCTCTAACTCTAACAATGGCCTTGTCCAGCGGCAGCTTCGCCACATCTACCTTGGTCAATCTGTCCTTTTCCTGCTGGGTCAGGTTCGCGCCATTTTTGAAGTCCACGACGTTGCCGAAAAAACCCAACTCGCCTTTATCGTCGGTGTAAAAAATGTTGATGCCATTAGTAACCACCTGATACAAACCGGTATTTCCCAATCTGCTGATGGAATCAATTTTTACTTGTGGCGCATTTATGCCGATGGACTGTCTGATTTCCTGCTCGCCCGCATGCACAGCACACCCACCTGCAAGCATCGTTAACAGGCCGACTGATTGGAGTAATCGGGACATTATTTCTTCCAGTCCCTATCAGAGATGTTTCGATTGGACTTCAATAATCCCAGTTTGATGCCGTTCGCGACGGCATGCCCACGGGTTTTGACTTTCAACTTCCTCATGATGTTTTGGATGTGATTTTTTATTGTCAGCGGGCTGAGATTCATGTCACCCGCAATCATCTGGTTGGTTTTACCCTTCATCACTTGCTGCAGCACCTCGATTTCCCGCCTGCTCAGCGGCAAAGCTTCCTGGTAATTAGATTTGTCCCTTACGCTCTCGTTTGCCACCACCCGCGACAGTGCTGCATCCAGCAGGGGGATCAGAATTTCCAGCAGGTACAAGGTGCGCTGGTCCAGTGCATCAGACAAACGTGCAAAGCAGAAATAGCTCCGTAGTGAACCATCCGACCCGCGCAATCCATATCCTGCGACATTGCGCAATTCGTAGTTTTGCAGCAGGGGCAACCATGCCTGATCACAATCACCGAACGACACGACATCATCCAAAGCACAGGCTGCGCCGCTGGCTAAAGTGCGTTCCATCATTTGCGTGAGCAGCCCATCCACCGGGTCGCAGACCGAGCGGAAATGTTGTTCCCGAAATTGCAGGGTGCTGGAGAACCGGTAGTAACGCATTTTTGCGTCACCTCCCGTAACGATGGCGCATACCAGGATTTCATGCGGCAACAGATATTGCACGTCGCCCTGTACCCACGCATAAAATTGCGGCTCACTCGTCACACGCAAGGAACTGTTCACCACACAGACAAAGCGTTCGGGATCTTCTCCTGCCAGGGTAAATTCGTCATTTAAAAAAATCATATATTTTCTGAATCGACGTGAGTTTTATCTGCGCAAAAGATTATTTGGCAAGTGCCGTACACCAGAAGACGCAGTATGCTGATGCCATTCTTGTGCAGCCTCTGCAATTCCAGTTTGCTGAATCCGGCGTTTAGAGCATTACCGGCATACCAGACCAGCAAGGCTTGAAATGGCTTACGCGCCCGAGTAGCGGGTCCACAAGGCAAACAGTCCAATTTGTCGCTAAAGTTCTGTTTTTAGCCAAACCCCTCCTATCAAGATAATTGTTGAATCTGGAATTCCGGAACGGATACTGCAACCATCTGCACTGCGGATCTGCTCCCAGGGCAATGTGGGGCGTAAGCGAACGCCATTCTTACTCTCTTGCGCCCGCACTCACCAGAAGCGGAACAACTTTTTCGCGCCCCATCACCTGTGCCCAATGCAACGGTGAATAACCATTATTTAGACCATGCACACTGGCGCCGGCTTGCACCAGTTTTTGGGCGATGTCTTCATACCCTTCAAAGATAGCGTAATACAGGGCCGTCACCCCTTCTTTACCGATCAGACTCGGGTCGGCCGACTTGGCCAACAGCGCGTCCACATAGTCTGAGCGCCCCATCTGGGCCGCCGCCATCAACGGGGTTTCACCCTGCGTATCTGCCATATCCGCGTCCGCGCCAGCTTCCAGCAACAGCCGGAAATTTGTGTCGCGCTGAAAACGCAAAGCATTGAGTAACGGTGTCGCACCTGTGCTATCACGTACATCCGGGTGCGCACCCGCATTCAACAACATCTTCACAATCTCACTATCGCCACGCATCGCCGCGGCGCCTATTGGCGTAACACCCAGGCTGCCTTGCACATTCACATCAGAATGTAGTTCCAGCAAACGACGCACAAAATCGCGCTGCGAGGCAACAGTGGCTTTTACCAACGCACTATTGCCGCCCTTATCCAGCGCGTTCGGATTCGCGCCCATTTCCAGCATCATTTTGAATATCCGCAGATCGCCACGACCCGCTGCATCAATCAGGTTCAGGTCATCGTCACTGACCGCGTGGGCACTGGGCAGTAAGCCGGACAAGAGTAAAGCGATGAAGAATCTTAGGTGCATCGAATTGACTGATGATTCGAAATTCGCAGCATCATAGAGACAGAATGTGAACTTTTTGTTAATCCGATCTTTAAGCCGGCTCATGCAACAGGGTCATAAATATTTAATATAACCATGAGCATAATCCGTGCTTTCGATTCTGGTCCGTTGTCGCAGAATGAGCCAACCTCGCTTTTCGATTTTCCTTTCCGTGGTCATCGTGGTCCGCAATCAGGCAAGTGGCTTGCGCGAAATATTGACGCAGATGCTCGCCAACGCGGCCAGGGTGGCAAGTGATTACGAAATCATCGTGGTAGACAACGCCTCGACCGATGAGAGCGTCGCAGTCCTGAAGCAACTCACTGCGGTCGATGGCTTGCCCAATATGCAGGTGTTTGCGCTGGCTAAAGAAGTGGATGAGGACACTGCCGCCTGGTCTGGAGTAGAAAACGCGCTGGGAGACTTTGTTGTGTCGCTGAATCCTGCCATGGACGATACAACCTTCCTCGCTGTGATGCTGGAACAAGCGGTAATGGGGGCAGATGTAGTGTATGCCAGGAACCAGAACAAATCGGCGCACAGCATGGGGTACCTCGCTTGTTCCAGCTTGTTCAACGGCTTGTATAAATTACTGGGCGGCAATCTGGATAGTGAAGCAACGCGCTTCCGCGTCCTGAGCAAGCGTGTAATCAACTTCATTCTGCAACATCCCATGCCAGTCATGGCCTATCGTTACTTGCCCGCTACCGTGGGGTTTGCGCGAGTCAATCTCGACTACAACCATGCCCCCCAGTCGCGACAAATTAAACGCCTGAGTGACGGCGTGGATCGCGCAATGCGTTTGCTGGTTTCTACCACTCGCGCACCGATGCGATTAGTTACCGCACTGTCATTCATTGGTGCGACGTCAAACGCGATTTATTCGCTGTATGTTATTGCCATCGCCTTATTCAAGACCGACGTTGCGCCCGGCTGGGTAACGGTGTCATTGCAACAATCAGGCATGTTTTTTTTAATCTCTCTCGTGCTGATGGTGCTTGGTGAATACATCCTGCAAATGACGAGTCTGTCCAATGAGGGGCCGCTTTATTTCATTGCGCAGGAGTTCACCAGTGCCACCATGACACGCCTCGAGAAATTAAACATTGAAGCGGTGCATGGTGCACTGCCATTAAACGTTGTAGCCATGCAACACCGCTAAGCATCATTTAATGCAATACGATGCAGTGGTAATCGGTGGCGGTTTCTATGGCGTGAGCATTGCCAGCTATCTGGCAACCGCGCGCCAGATGCCACGCGTACTGCTGATTGAATGTGAAAGCGAGCTATTGACCCGCGCGTCCTACAACAATCAGGCGCGCATTCACAATGGCTATCACTATCCGCGCAGCTTCACTACCGCATTCCGCAGTCGGGTAAATCTACCCCGCTTCATGCGCGACTATCCGGCGGCGATACAGACCAATTTCACCAAGCTGTATGCCATCGCACGACGTAATTCAAAAGTTACCTCACGACAGTTTGTACGCTTCTGCAGAGACATCGGTGCACACATAGAGCCGGCACCCGATTCACTCACTCAGTTGTTCGAACCGCGCTTGATCGAGGCGTTATTCCTGGTAGAAGAATATGCCTTTAACGCGCAAGCACTGAAGACCGCGGCACAGCGCGATCTGTTGACTGCCGGCGTGGCGCTGCAGCTACAAACCCGGGTAAAGAACTTACGCCGCAGCGGCAATACGCTGCGCGTTCAATGTGCGCGCAACGCGGATAAAGCAGCGGAATTTTCCGCGCGCTACGTGTTCAATTGTACCTATAGTGGACTGAATCAATTCAGCGGAGATTTTCCCGGGACGACGACCGGA
This sequence comes from Gallionella sp., assembly GCA_035702405.1. GTDB lineage: Bacteria > Pseudomonadota > Gammaproteobacteria > Burkholderiales > Gallionellaceae > Gallionella. The sequence goes on from DASSQR010000044.1 coordinate 14,095, forward strand.
CTGAAGCACGAACTCGCGGAAATGGCTTTGATACGAATGCCCGCCGGTCTGCAAAGTCTGGGGATCACGGTGATGGACGGGCCATTCTTTTCAACCATGCCCTTTCCCGCACGTGGCCTGCACACCCTGTCTCATGTGCGTTATACCCCGCACCTGAATTGGCCAGACCAGGCCGGTGAGGAAACCTATCGCAAACTCGCCGATTATCATCGTGAAAGCCGCGTCGAACGAATGATGCGTGATGTATCGCGCTACATCCCCGCGATGCAGCACGCAAAATATGTGGAGTCATTATTTGAAATCAAAACCGTGCTGGTCAAGAACGAAAGTGATGATGGGCGACCAATTCTGTTCGAGCACCACGCGGAGTTGCCGAATTGCTATTCAATTCTGGGCGGCAAGATTGACAACATCTATGACGTGCTGAAAAAGCTGGATAGTGAACCGCTGACCGCTTGAGTGTAATCGTCGAGGAAACGAAATGACTGACGCCCTGATCGGATATACCGGATTTGTTGGATCAACACTGCTCAAGCAGCAAACTTTTGACTTTTGTTATCGCTCGACCAATATCGCCGAAATTGACGGCAAACAATTCGACCTCGTGGTATGCGCGGCTGCACCTGCGAAGAAATGGATTGCCAACCGCGAGCCGGAAGCAGATCGTCAAATTATCGAGGGACTGATTGGCCACCTGAAGACTATACAGTGCGCCACTTTCGTGCTGATCAGCACCATAGACGTATTTAAGGCCCCTTCCGGTGTGGATGAAACGACGCAGGTCGATGAAGATGGCTTACACGCTTATGGCCTGCACCGGCGCATGCTGGAACAATTTGTTGCCGACCATTTCACTCATCACCTGATCGTGCGCCTGCCCGGCCTCGTCGGGCCAGGACTGCGCAAGAATGTCATTTTCGATTTCCTGAATCACAACAATTTGCACGCCATCGATAGTCGCGGCGTTTTCCAGTTCTACCCCATGGTGAATCTGGCTTACGACATCCAGACCGCACTGCGGCAAGGCCTGAATCTGGTGCATCTTACCGCGGAACCGATCAGCGTTGCCGAGGTAGCGGCAGCAGGTTTTGCCCGCCCCTTTGAACACTGCCTGACCTCTCCTGCCGCACGTTATGACATGCGCTCCATCCATGCCGCGCAAATGAACGGCCGGAACGGCTATCAATACAGCAAGGCGGCCACCTTACTCGCCATACGCAGCTATGCGCAATCCGAGCCGATAACATTAACCTCAAGCCCGGCGGTGCAATCATGAGGATCGCCATTTCCAACATTGCGTGGGACGTGTCGGAAGACGAGACCATCGCGGCCCTGCTCCGCCGTTTTCAAGTCGACGCGATAGATATCGCGCCGGGCAAATACTTCGCTGATTTTCAACTGGCAGATGAGCGATCTATCGCTCAGGTGCGGACAACATGGGAGGCGCGTGGCATCGAGATTACCGGGATGCAGGCGCTGATGTTCGGCACGCATGGTCTGAACATGTTTGGCTTACCGGAAACTCAGAATGCCATGCTGCGACACCTTGCTGCCGCAAGCCGGATCGGCGCCGAACTAGGCGCAACCCGCCTGGTCTTTGGCGCACCGAAAAATCGCGACCGTTCCGGCCTCGGCGATGATGAAACAGATGATATCGCCGTCAATTTTTTCACTTGTCTGGGTGAGGTCGCGCAAAGCATGGGGGTGGTGTTTTGCCTCGAGGCCAATCCCGCGAGTTATGGCTGCAACTTCATGACCAGCACCGACGAAGCCGCGCGCATCGTGCGTCTGGTCAATCACCCTGCGATACGTTTGCATCTGGACACCGGGACGCTGACGATCAACGCAGAATCGCCATCAGATATGGTACATCAGCACGCACAGCTGATTGGGCACATTCATGCCAGCGAACCGGATTTGCTTACCCTGGGTGACTCAAGTACCCGCCATGATCTGGTCGCCGCCGCCTTGCACAAGTTCCTGCCGCATCATGTCGTTTCAATCGAAATGCTGGCGGCAAAAAACGAATCGCACGAAGTAGCCGTAACGCGTGCTTTGCAGATTGCAACTCGGCATTACCGCACTGCGCAAACCGAGGCGGAGGTGCAGCGGTGAAGTGGCTGGTTCTGGTTATCGGGATTGCCGCGAACGCCTCAGCCAGTGTATTGGTGAAGATGGCGACGTTGCCGCCACGCAGGTTTCCCAGCTTGAGTGAACCGTCAAGCGTGCTGGGCAACTGGCCGTTCTGGTTGGGTTTGACGTTGTACGGCTGCGCATTCCTGCTTTATGCCGCCGCATTGAGTCGCTTCCCGCTGAACGTCGCGCATCCGGTGTTGACATCGGGCGCAGTGGCTTGCGTCGCGGCGTTATCCCTCATGATATTTCGCGAACCCTTTTATTGGACCACCGGCGCAGGCATCTGTCTGGTCATTGCCGGGGTCGTGCTGATCACTGCTCGTACCGTCTGAATCCCATGCAAAAGATATCCGACTCACAGCGCGCTACCTGGCAGATACCCCCATATACCACCGCCTTCTGGCTGGGGCGTAAACAGGATTATTGTGTCGTCATTCCGGTGATCAATGAAGGCGATCGAATCAAGAATTTGTTGTCGCGCATGACCCAACTCGACGTTGCCGCGATAGCAGACATCATCATTGTGGATGGCGGGAGCAATGATGGTTCTCTGCAGATTGATGCGCTGCAAGCGCAATCCGTAAGCGGTCTGCTCATCAAAACCGGTACAGGAAAATTGAGTGGGCAGTTGCGTTGTGCCTACTCCTTTGCACTGGAACAAGGCTACACGGGCATCATCAGCATTGATGGCAACAATAAGGATGACCCCGTTGCCATTCCCCGCTTCATTGACGCGCTGCAGGATGGCGTGGACTTTGTCCAGGCATCACGGTTCATTGCAGGCGGTGTAACGGAAAACACCCCACTCTCCAGAAACTTTGCCATTCGTTGCATCCACGCGCCAATGCTGAGTCTATGCTCCGGCTTTCACTGGACTGACACCACGCAAGGTTTTCGTGCCTATAGCCGCAAAATATTGCTGGATGAAGACATTGCGCCTTTCCGCGATATTTTTGGCCAGTATGAATTACTCGCTTACCTGTCTTATCGCGTGCCCAAGCTGGGCTATCGCTGCCTCGAACTACCCACTGCCCGGCGCTATCCTCGGGGCAAGGTGCCTACCAAAATCAGCAGCGTTCGCGGCAACTGGGTTGTGCTGCGTACACTATTAGCAAGTTGCCTGGGACGGTATAACCCGTAAGAATTCCGTGGGTGACACTTGGCACAAAATCAGAAACAAGACCCGGCTGTCAGATTAAGTCCGAACTGTTATGGGTGCTACCTTTCTTGCACCACCTCCGCAATTCCATTCAGGGAACACCCCGCTGCTCGTTGTGCAACTGCTAATAGTCGTAGGTGATTCGGCAAAGCATTCGCCGTGCGGCGCCCGCTTTTGAGCCAAGAATGATGCCGGAATGACTGCACCGGTTGCAGGCGGTTGACAGATATGAATGGTGACACGTCATGCCGGCGAAAGTTGGTATCACTGGCATGCAAAGCGCAGTGATGTTCGTTCCTTTCTGAATTCCGAGCCAAACTCGGAATGAAGCAGGTGACACTCAAAAAATGCGGGTCATGACGTTCCGATTTTTAACCTATTCGCAGCATCTTATAGAGACCGAATATGAATTTTTTATTAATTTCGACGTAAAAACCAGAGGTTGCGGATTACGGTCATCAAAACTTCATATAGCCGTCTGCATAATCGGCCATTTCGATTAGCAGTGTTAACGCAAAATGAGCCATCCTCGCTTTTCCATTTTTCTTTCCGGCGTCAACATGGTACGGTCCTTGGTGGATGGGTTGCGTGGCAGCCTGGCTACGTTGGCGAATGATTACAAAACCATCCCGGTGACTAACGCCTCAACCGATGAGGGCGTGGCGATCTTGAGGCAGCCCACTGCATTCGAGGGTGTGCCTAACCTGCAGCTGTTTACGCTAACCCAAGATGAGGATGTAGACACCGCAGCACGGTCTGGGGCAGGAAAACTCGCGATACTCGGCACCAAGGGCATTCCTGCACGCTACGGCGGGTTCGAGACGTTTGCGGAAAAGCTTTCTCTCGGCCTGGTGGAGCGTGGTTTTGATGTCACGGTATATTGCGAAACGACAGACGAAATGCCTGCGAGACTTGGTGGCGTAAAACTCGAGTATGTGCCGCTGCCCAAACTGGGCCCGCTCTCCACTGTCGTGTTTGACCTGCGTTGCCTTTGGCACGCGCGCCGGGACCACGAGGTGGTGTATATGCTTGGTTACGGTGCAGCGATGTTTTGTTTCATCCCCAGGCTATGGGGCAAACAAGTCTGGCTGAATATGGACGGTCTGGAATGGAAGCGCTCAAAGTGGAGCAAACCAGCGAAAATCTGGCTCAAGATGATGGAGGCGATTGCCATGTGGACACCCAATCGCATTATCGCGGACGCGGCGGGAATCAAAGACTCCTTGCAGTCACGCCATGCCAGGCTACCACCGGTCAGCGTCATTCCTTACGGTGCGCCGGTTATCGAGTCCGGCCCCGACCACGGCGTGTTAGCCGAAATGAACTTGGCGCCGTTCGAGTATTACCTCGTCGTATGCCGGTTGGAACCTGAAAACCACGTACTCGAAATTTTGCGTGGCTACGCGTTATCCGACACCACGCGGCCACTCATCGTCGTCGGCAATCACCTGAGCGGCACGCCATACGTCGCCAAGCTCAGGGATATAAACATCCCCTCAATACGCTTTGTCGGCGCAATTTATGACCAGAAAAAATTGCTTGCCCTGCGCTACTACTGCGCCGCGTATTTTCACGGTCACTCTGTCGGCGGCACCAACCCATCGCTGCTGGAAGCAATGGGTTGCGGCAACCTAGTTATCGCGCATGACAACATGTTCAACCGCGAAGTTTTAGGCGAAATGGGCATGTATTTTCGATCAGAGATGGATATTCCGGCTTTGAGCAATGCTGTAGAAAATTGCGATATATCAACCCGAAACATGGTGTCATCAGACAGCGTAGCACGCATCAGAGCGTTTTATACGTGGGATATGATTGTAGAAAAATACACAAAATTACTAACGGAAACCATTCAAAAAAAGTAAACCTCTCGCGAATTACTTTTTGCTCCCCCAATTTGCGGAAACTGATTATCGAGCTATCAGGGAGAATCCACGACTACGCATCGCACTCTGGATCGCAGCGCACCTAGTCGCTTTTGAAAGAGAGACAGATGGCTTGGCAACTTCCCGTTTGCAATCAAAGTTAAGCTTGCCCGAGATCAGCGCAGGCGCCATGGCCCGGATGAAACGCATGCCTGATAGCTTGGATTTCAGGACGGCTGCCATGCAATGGGAAGCCGGCACATTCTCAGTCCACCCGAGCCCGCTGAGCGCCAAGGATCGCGTTTTCCGATATGGAGCGAGCGACTACGCCCACATCGAACCTGAATTCAGGCACGTTTGTTGATGGTGCGACCGCACAATGCGACAATGCTGATTTTGGGTTCGGCCTTTTTCGTCCAACCAACTTCATCCAGTGTTTAAAAAAGCAGGTATCAAATCGGCGACGAATCACACCGACTGCAATAGAATCAACAGGATACAACGAATATGCTATTAGTGATCGACAACTACGACTCCTTCACGTACAACCTGGTGCAGTATTTTGCCGAGCTGGGCGCGGATGTGGTGGTGTACCGCAACGATGAAATCACCGTCGAGCAAATCAAAAAACTGAATCCGGACCATATCGTGATTTCGCCCGGCCCCTGTACGCCGAATGAAGCGGGCGTGTCGGTGGCGGCAATCCGGGAACTGGCTGGCCAGATTCCGATCCTCGGCGTGTGCCTCGGTCACCAGAGCATCGGTCAGGCCTTCGGCGGGCACATCATTCATGCCAAGCAGGTGATGCACGGCAAGACCTCGCCGATCCATCACAACGACACGAGCGTGTTCCAGGGCCTGCCCAACCCGTTCACCGCCACACGCTACCACTCGCTGGTGATCGAGCGCGAGACGCTGCCCGACTGCCTCGAAATCACCGCATGGACCGACGACGGTGAAATCATGGGGGTACGCCACAAGACGCTGCCCGTGCACGGCGTGCAGTTCCATCCCGAGTCCATCCTCACCGAGCATGGGCATGCCATGCTGAAGAATTTTCTGGAAGGGAAAGCGTAGGGGCGCGATTCATCGCGCCCTGAGTTATCATCAAAGCAGGAAACGTATTCCCGCAAGCCGCATTGACTGGAAATCATGAATTACGCACAGACCCTGACCAAACTGCTGGACCGCCACGACTTGTCCTTCGATGAAATGCGCGAACTGATGCACCACATCATGGGCGGGCACCTCACGCACGCGCAGATCGCCGCCATACTGATCGCGTTGCGGGTAAAGGGTGAAACGGTAGATGAAATCGCGGCGGCAGCTACCGTAATGCGCGAGTTGTCCAGCAAAGTCAGCGTAAAACACACCGGCTTCCTGGTCGATACCTGCGGCACCGGCGGCGATGCTGCGCATACCTTCAACATCTCCACGGCCAGCGCATTCGTGACGTCCGCGGCCGGCGCACACGTCGCCAAGCACGGCGGGCGCTCCGTGTCGAGCACCTGCGGCAGTGCCGATGTGCTGGAAAAACTCGGCGTAAACGTGGGCCTCACCGCCGAGCAGGTCGCCCATTGTGTGGACAGCATCGGCATCGGTTTCATGTTCGCACCGCAGCATCACAGCGCGATGAAGCATGCCGCGCCGGTGCGGCGCGAACTCGGCGTGCGCACCATGTTCAACCTGCTTGGCCCGCTGACCAATCCGGCCGGCGCGCAGAACCAAGTGATTGGTGTATTTGACCGCGCGCTCACCGCCAAGCTCGCCCGAGTGCTCGGCGAACTCGGCAGCCGGCACGTGCTGGTAGTGCACGGTGCCGACTGCCTGGATGAGATTTCGCTATCCGGCGACACCTATGTCGCGGAACTGAAGGACGGCAAGGTCAGCGAATACACCGTGCGCCCCGAACAATTCGGCCTCACCGCCGCCCCGCTCGCGGCACTGCGCGTCGCCAACGCCGAGGAAGCCTGCACTACTCTGCAGGGCGTCCTGGACAACGAAGCCGGCGCCCCGCGCGACATCGTTCTGCTGAACGCGGGTGCGGCGATTTATGTGGCGGGACTGGCAGAAACCCTGCAGGCTGGTATTGCCAAAGCCGATCAGGTGATTGCCAGTGGTGCGGCCAAGACCAAGCTATTGCAGCTCGTTGAAATGAGCAACAGCTTCAACGCAGTATCGTAGGGGCCAGTTTGAACCGCCGTAGCAACATATTCTGAATATCGCGCAACGGAATCCGAGAAAAGGCGTACATGGCTGGAAGCATCCCAGATTCCATTGCATTCTTCCCAGCTGCGTTCGCTGAACTCGAACGATTGGTCATCTAGATTCTCTAGGAGATGGATTTCGTATGCAACGTTGCCCGGAACAAACGGCCGTAACCATTGACGACTTTCGCCGTTCTGGCTGGAAAGCTGCCATCGAATCCAGTGACCGGGCTGGTTATTCGAGCATGTGGCAATCTCTTTCGACAGCTGCCCAGATTGCTATTGAGAAAGGACAGCTATCTGAAGGGAAGTGTCTCTGGTTGTTAGCTGATGCCTGTTCGATGATGCTAAATCCGAGCAGTCCCAATGAGCCATTCAAACCTTTTATGGTTATGGATGGCAAACGATCTTCATTACCCGAGGATTTTCAGGAACCAGACATTGTGTTGTTCTCAGAGTTCTCTGAAGAGGCGGATGATATCTGGATCCAAGCTCGTCTAGCTGACTTAGTTTGGCTCTTAATTAAACCGCGAAGCCCAAAGCATGCGCTGTTGGCTATTGATGCGTACCGCAAAATCCCTCTCGATCCCGCAACGTGGATACGTGGTGGCAAGGAATGTTGGGCGCGTGCAATTAGTCTGACGAAAATGCTCAGAGCCGGAGCAGGCGAGCGTATGAAGGAAATTGAGGCTGCCATCATTACAGCCTTTGACACCGCAAAACAAAGCGACGAATCCCTCGCGCTTTGGCTGGCTAATCTTTTGGCTACAAATCGACTTGGACATGACCGGCGCGTTTTTATTGCAGAGAAGTTGGAACGCATGGCACGAGATTTCGATCTCGCTGGTGATCTTCATCAAGCCAGGGAGTATTTTGAGGCAGCCTCAAAATGGTTCCAACAGTCAGGCAATGAAGCTAAGGTTGCGGAGATGACAGCATGCGTCGCTGAAGATTGGGTTAAGGAGGCCATTGCGAGAACGGCTTCAGATCAACCCAGCCATATGGTAGCAGCCAGCTTCTATGAAAATGCAATCCAAGCCTATCGCTCAATACCCCGTAGTGAGCGCGCTTCCCACAGAGTTGATGAACGAGTAGCTGATCTTCACAGGCACTTGAATGAAGCTGGTACCAGGTCGTTGGGAGAGATGGGCACCATCACGTCGCCGTCCATTGACATTTCGGTATTGATAGAAAATGCTAGAAATGCCGTGAAGGGTAAGTCGCCTATAGATGCTTTGGCAGCATTCGCGAACATTTACCCTGGTGCCAAGATTGCCCAGATACGCGAGTTTTCGGAAAAAATGCTTCGTGACCACCCCATTCAAGCACTCATGCCTGCTACCTTCATGTCACGAGATGGGCGCGTAATCGCCAAGCGACCAGGAATGGGTTTTGGTGATACAAACTCTGTCGAGTATAAGGCGACCGTTTGGGCCGAGATGGTTAAGCATTATGGAATGGAGTTAGGCATAGTAGTTCAAGGTGATATTTGGCCAGCCTTAGAAGTACTGCGTCTCGAACATCGACTGCGCGAAGATGATTTTATCGCCATCGCTAGTCGCTCTCCAATCGTTCCAAGAGACCGCAAACGACTTTTTGGAAAGGCTCTTTTTGCCGGCTACGACAACGATTTCCTCGTCGCTCTACATCTTCTGGTTCCACAGATTGAGCACATGGTTCGTTGGCATCTGAAAGCCTCGGGCATCAAGACCACGACTCTCGATAAGGACGGAATCGAGAATGAAAACGGGCTCAGCACATTAATGGAAATGCCTGAAGTCACTCTTATCTTTGGAGAAGATTTGACGTTTGAACTTAAGGCGCTGTTTTGTGACGCGTTCGGGGCAAACCTTCGGAATGAACTAGCGCATGGCCTGTTAGACGATGATGAATGCCAATCAACCTATGCGATCTATGCTTGGTGGCTTGGAACAAGGCTCGTCTTCAATACATTCTGGAATGCGACACGCAAGACAGATGCGGGGACGAACGACCAGTGAGCAAATACCCGGATACAGCATTGTGAAATCTGGGGCACAACATTGCGTAATGGCCACCCACTCCAAACACCTGAATTTGGTACAAAAATGCACAATTCAGGTTATTTCCCTCCCATTCGCCGCGTTTATAATTAGACATCATCACTTGCTTGCCAGGTGCCGCCCATCCCGCGCCTGGCTTTGTAGTCTGTTCGGTCAATTGTCAAAATGCTTTAACAGGAGACAGCCATGAACACACATCAAGTCAAAGGCCGCATCAAACAGGTAAAGGGCAAGGTCAAGGAAATCACGGGTAGCATCGTTGGCAACAAGGCCCTGAAAACCAAGGGCAAGGCTCAGAAAATTGTCGGGAAGGTGCAAGCCGGCTACGGTGATCTCAAGGGTGCCCTGAAAAAATAGAGCGCCAATCAGGACGTTTCACTCCTACGTGCGCCGGTTCAACTCGTTTAGCCAAGAAGCCGCTTGACACAAGACGGCATGTCCGACAACGCCATCCTTTCCGGCTCGGTCAATGAACCCGCTGCTACCATACGAACGGGGGCCAATGCCTCCTTGCCGTAACAAGAGTTGGGCTTGAACCACTTGTCATTGCCACTCCAAAAAATTGCTCAGCCAACAATAAATCAAGCGCTTGCCGCCAACGTGTAATAATATTATTTGCATGGCGCCTAACTGATCGAGGCGCCAATCATTCCGGTTTACGACAGGAAAGGTACGCATGAAGATTGAAGAAATGATTTCTGCGGTCCAGACGGCACTCGGTGTCACCGTGGACGGACGTGCGGGACCGGAAACCTGGAGTGCCATTTACGACCGGATCGGCAAACCGTCTGGGACCACACAGCCGGAGCCATTGGCGGTCGATGCGGTGGATGCGCGCAGCGAGAAGACCATTGCGACCTTGCTGCCCGAAGTGCAGCCGCTCGCCCGCGCGCTGGTGCAAAAGGCCGCGCTGAACGGCATCCGGATCAAGATCATTAGCGGACTCAGAACCTATGCGGAGCAGGACGCGCTCTACGCGCAGGGCCGAACTTCGCACGGAAGTATCGTCACGAACGCCAAAGGCGGATACTCCAATCATAATTTCGGCATCGCCTTCGATGTTGGCATCTTTGAGGGAGCAAGCTACCTGGGCGACTCGCCGAAGTACAAGGCGGTTGGCGTGCTCGGGATGGAGCTGGGTCTGGAATGGGGCGGCAACTGGAAAAATATGGTAGACGAGCCGCATTTCCAGCTACGCCCCGCATGGGCGCTGGAGATGAACGAGAAGCAGATGCTGGCCGAACTTCGGAGCCGCGTGACCGGCGGCACTCCGGTCTACGCCTGAGATATGGCGCATTCTGCGGGACCCGCCGGCCGTGCCGGCCCACAGAAAGTCAAAGGTTTTTGTTGTCCTGTATAACCGCGGAGAGAACATGTTTCAGCATACAACCAAGCTCCTGCCGGAGCTGTTCCGAAAAAATCCCAAACGCATTGAAATAGGAAGCGGCGAGAAGTTGTTCTGCGAGGGTGATCCTGGCGACGTAATGTACGTGCTGCTGGAAGGAGCAGCAGCCGTCACGATTGGCGGGGTCTTGTTTGAAGAGCTGTCGCCAGGGTCGTTCGTCGGCGAAATGTCTCTGGTGGATGGCTCACCGCGTTTTGGTACGGTGACCGCCCACACCCCCTGCAGGTTTGCCATCGTGAACCGGGAACATTTTCGCTTCCTGGTGCAGGAGGTGCCGGACTTCTCCCTCGAGGTCATGCGGATACTGGTCAAGAGATTGAAGCAGTGCGATCTGCGTGTGGTGCACGCCGCTTCACTCCTTCAGAAATAAGCGAAGTATCTGCCCGGTTGTTGGCGGTCGAGCAGCAGGACTTACTTCATTGCAACCGCTTCTTCAGCGGCAGTTTTTTTCTTCGGCGCCTGCAACAAAAAGATCAACGGAATCGCCGCCAGCGTGATGAACATCATCAGCCGGAAATCCTGCAGATAAGCCAGTGTCGCGGCCTGACGGGTGACTTCGCCATTGAGCGCAGCTAATCCTTCTGAAGTGGCCAAGTTGTACGCGCCCGCCTCGTTCGCCTGCCTGAGTGCCAAGCTGAACGAATTGAGGTAATCGGCAAAGGCGGCGTGGTTCATCTGGGTGCGCTGCGCTAGGTAGGCGATCACGACCGAGATGCCGATACTGCTGCCGATGTTGCGCATCAGGCTGAACAGTGCGGTACCCTCGTTGCGGTAGTGCGGCGCCAGCGTCGAAAATGTGATGGTGGACAGCGGCACGAAGATCAGTCCAAGGCCGAACCCTTGCGTGATGCCGGTATGGACGATTTCCCACGAAGTGACATCGGTGGTGAAGCGGGTCATCTGCCACAGCGAAAAGCTGGTGAGGAGCAAGCCGGAAAAAATCAGGTGGCGCGGATCGGCCTTGCCCGACAGTTTTCCGACCATCATCATTGCGATCATTGTGCCGACGCCGCGCGGCGCGAGCACGTAGCCGACGTCGAGCACCGGATAGCCCATCAGGTTCTGCATGAACGGCGGCAACAGCGCCATCGTCGCGAGCAGGATAATGCCGACGACAAAAATGAAGAACAGGCCGACGCTGAAGTTGCGGTCCTTGAAGAGCCCCGGTTCGATGAACGGGTGCTCGTGGGTGAAGATATGCGCGATGAACAGGTAGAACGCCAGGCCGGCGAGCATCGCCTCGATCACCACTTCGGGGCTCGCAAACCAGTCGAGCGATTCGCCGCGGTCCAGCATCATCTGCAACGCCCCCAAGCCCAGGCTGAGCAGGACAAAACCGAACAGGTCGAAGCGCCGGGTGCGATTGAGCGGCGTTTCGTGCACGTAGGCCGCGAGACCGAACCACGCCAGCAAGCCGAACGGCAGGTTAATGTAGAACACCCAGCGCCAGTTATAGTATTCGGTCAGCCAGCCGCCGAGCGACGGGCCGACAATCGGCCCCACCATCACGCCCACGCCCCACAGCGCCATGGCCGCGCCATGCCGTTCGCGCGGATAGGCATCGAGCAGTACCGATTGCGACAACGGCACCAGGCTCGCGCCAAACACGCCCTGCAGCAAGCGAAACAGCACCATCTGCTCGATGTTCTGCGCGGCGCCGCACATCATCGAGGTAATCGTGAAGCCCGCCACTGACCACATGAACACGCGCTTGCGGCCGAAGCGCGCGGCGAGAAAGCCGGTCAGCGGCATGAAGATCGCGGACGCCACGATATAGGACGTGAGCACCCAGGAAATCTTTTCCTGGGTTGCACCCAGCGTCCCCTGCATGTGCGGCAATGCGACGTTGGCGATGGTGGTGTCCAGCGCCTGCATGATGGTCGCCAGCATCACACACAGCGTAACGAAGCCACGGTGTGCGCTTTCCGGAGTGGCGGCAGTCATTGTAAAACTTACAGTGAAAATCCGAGAACGCGGCGTCGATGACCGGTGTCGATTTCCACCACCGAACTCAGGCCGGCGCGCAATTTCTGCATATCCTGCGCGCCGTCAAGTTTGATCCGGACGGGCACGCGCTGGGCGATCTTGACCCAGTTACCGGTCGCATTCTGCGCGGGGATCACCGAGAACTCAGCGCTGGTGGCCGGGCTCAGGCTGTCGACCACCCCGCGCCAAGCCGCATCGGGAAAGGTATCGACGCGGATCGCAACGGGCTGGCCCGGATGCACATAAGTCAGATCGGTCTCGGTGAAGTTGGCCTCGATCCAGAGATTGCCGCTGACCACGAGGGCCATTGCCGTGTTGCCCGCGGCAAGATACTGCCCCTGCTTCGGCGGCTTGCTCACGATGCCGGCCTGCGATGCGTGCACTTCGACGTGCGCGAGGTCGATTCTCGCCTGCTCCAGTTCGGCCAGCGCAACGCGGTAGCCCGGATGATTCTCGAACGGTGTATCCGCACTGCCGCCCAGCGATTCCGCGATACGTTTCAGGTCCTGTTCCAGTGCGGCAATCTGCTGGGCCGCGATATCGGCACTTTGTTTGGCATCATCAAACCTGGAGGCGGAAATGAAATTCTTCGCCACGAGGTCAGCCTGGCGCTGCTGGTCTTTCAGCGCGAACGCGTGCCGGGTCTTAGCCAACGCAATCTGCGCCTGCTTCTCGCGGTAACTCGCCTTGAGCGCGGCAAGGTCGGTGCGCACCTGCGCCAGTTTGGCCTCGGCCTTGGCGATCGCGACCTGGAACAACAGCGGATCGATGCGGAACAACACCTGGCCGGCCGTGACCGGCTGGTTCTCCTGCACCAGCACCTCCTTGACGGTCCCGGAGACATCGGCGCTGATCGGCACCTTTTCGGCCTTGACGTAGGCATTGTCGGTTTCGACATAGCGCCCGCCGGTCAAGTACACAATCAGGCTGATCAGGCCCGCTATCAGCGGCACCACGACCAGCAGGATCAGGCGCTTCTTTTTCTTGGGAGTCTTTTGGGATGTTGCGTCGGTATGGGTATTACTCATAGCAAAGCTCGTTCTGTATTAAATCTGGCGTCCTCAGCGAGAGGTAAGGTTGTCGCGCATCTTGTGCAATGCGGAGTAAAGTGCGGCGATCTCCTGCTTGTCGATGCCCCGCAGCACTTCCGCCCGGATGTACTTCCCCACCGCGCGAATAGCCGCCAAGTGAGGCGCGGCCGCGGGAGTGACAAACAGGAGGTAGGCGCGACGGTCAGTCGGATCAGGTCGCCGCTCGACGAGTCCGCTTTGCTCCAGTTGATCGATCAGCCGTGCAAGGGTGATCGGCTGGACTTCCAGCACCTCTGCCAGTTCGACCTGGCGGATTCCTTCATGACGCGAGACGTAAACCAGCGCCCGGCCCTGCGCCTGGGTGAGAGGACTGCCTTCGATACGTTTCTGGAATGATTGCCGGAGCAGGCGCGAAACATCGCTCAGCAGAAAACCCAGACTTTCCTGTTGGGGCTCCATGCGTCTCACAAAATAATAAGCATTACTTATTATAAGCAAGCACTAATGACTTTAGCAACCTGTGACGCGCCACCATTCTCGATATGCTGTTCCTTGCTGTTAGAATGGCCTCACCAGCCAAGACCATTGAACTTGTTGGCAATTTTCTGGTCTTTGAGTGAGTCTGGTTAACCGGAGAGATAAAATGAAAAAGTGGCTGCGAGAAAACCGTGGGTACATCGTTTTCATTCTGTTGTTTGCGGTGTTCCGTACTGCGATTGCGGACTGGAATCCCATTCCTTCCGGCTCGATGCATCCCAACCTGGTCGAAGGCGATGTGGTGTTTGTGAATCGTCTCGCATACAACATCAAGGTTCCGCTCACGGACATCATCGTCGCTCGTCTCGGCGAACCCAGGCGCGGTGATATCGTCACTTTTTCTTCCCCGAAGGACGGCACGCGCCTCATAAAACGCGTCATCGCGTTGCCCGGCGACCGGGTCGAGATGCGCGACAAGCAACTCATCATCAACGGCAAGAAGGCCGACTACCAATTGGACGCCCAAGTCCTGGAAGCGCTGGGCGCTCAAACGATTCTGCCCGCCATACGTCTTTCCGAGGAGCTGAATGGCGAGCGCCATCTGGTGCAATGGCTGCCGGACTTGACCCGCTCGATGAATTTTGGCCCCGTCATGGTCCCGGCCGACAGCTACCTGATGCTCGGCGACAATCGCGACAACAGCGCCGACTCACGCTACATCGGTTTCGTTCCGCGCCAACTGCTGATTGGCCGTGCCGAGCGCATTCTGGTTTCTGCCGCCATCACGGAAAACTGGATACCAAGGACGGAGCGATTCGGGAAGTCGCTTTACTAGCGCAAGAACCTACGCGGACATCATTCATTGGAGCAAACCATGAGGCATGTTGTAACCCTGGCTTGTTTGGCGATCGCTCTCGCCCTGTATGCGTTTGGTTTGCAGACCGGGTCAATTGTCTTATTCTTTGCCGGACTACTGTTTGAGTTCACGTTCTGGATGCGAATGCTGGTCAAGACCGCGAAGAAAATCTGCTGACCTTTTGGCCGGACAAAGTCCGGCCGGCGCGGTTTTCAAATCACGGATAGGTGGGATTAATCCTTCCAGTCCGGATAGTTTGGAATCGACACCGTATCGTTGTCATACACGCCCTCTTCCGCCTTGGTATGGCACGCATTGCAGTAGCTCAGCGACTTCACGTCCGGGTTCCCCTTGATCATCTTCTCGGGAATCTTCTGGTGCTTGCGCTTGATGTAACGCAGTTCGGTGATACGCACCGGAGCATCGCCCGTCTCGGTCGCGACCGCAATCTTGCGCGAGCGTTTGTACCAAGACTTGTCCGCTGCATTCGCAATGGCGTAATCGTGGATTTCCTTCAGCGCCGCGTCGCCCAGCGACGCGTTCTCGCCGAAATGATCGTTCAGCGCCTTTTCGTTCAGCAGCTTTTCCCACGATTTTGCGGGCAGCAGGCCGGGCTGGTAGGCCAGGTGGCACGAACCGCATTCTTCCTTCCAGGTCTTGTTGGTGACCGGCTTTACTTCCTTCTCGCGCCACACCGTGGTCGCCCACTGGAACAGACTTTCCTCGGCCTGCACGGTGCTGCTGGCGCCCAGCAGGGTTCCGGTCATCAACAGAAATATGAGCTTCTTCATGTCCGGCTTCTCCCTTACCAGGTCAATTTGATTGCGACGATCATGCCGAGCGCACCCAGCTCCGCCACGCCGGCGTGATTGGTGGGCACGTTGGAGCGTGCGGATTTGTTGATCGCGTACATCATCAGGGCAGCGCCGGTCGCGCCGAGCAACACGTGCTGGTTGTCGGGATCGGCCAGGCCATCTTCCAGATTGAAGTCGTCCCAGTGCGACAGCAAACCGGTCGCGACCGTCGCAGCCGCCAGCACCGCCGTCGCTTTTCCGAAGTTGGCATGCGTGTTATGCGTGCTGCGCGGCGGTTGAGGACCAGCACAGGCCGCTCCTTCGCAACGGTCTTTATGGGTCAGGAAAGTTGCTGCCGCTGCGGCAACGGTCGCGATCCCCAGATATTTGTGCACATTGCTGCCCGAAAACATCGGCGGCTCGAACTCGGGCTGCCTGACTGTCGGCGCAGCACCGCCCGGCTTCTTGACCAGCACCTCCGGTTCGTTCGCTGCCAGTTTGAATGCGGCGGGATCCTTGACGTACTCACTGGTCAACCGCGGCAACTCCGTGGTCTGTTCCTGCGCCCATGCGGTTCCGGAGCACACCGCCAGACACAGCGCGGCGGCGGCAAACTTGATGCCTCTCATTTGGTTCTTCCTCATTTGTTGTGTTGACTGGCAGGAATTGCCGGCAATTTCCTGTTACGACGGGCATCGCCCGCATAAATTTTTTGATGTTACCGCCGGAGCATTTCTTTAACTGTTCTTCACCAGCAGGTCCGGGTGAAAGCCACGGCGGACGAACGAGAACAGCTCGGATAACGGCGAGTAGGCCTTGATCGCCAGCCGATTCTTTACCGCAAAACAACCAAGGTCGGCCATGGTCTGAAACAGGTGGCGGCAATTCTTGCGATACAGTATCCACGTTACCGCTACCGAGACGTACACAAACCCTGCCATCAGGATGCCCACCACTGCCAGGGAGCGGCCAAAACTGCCGATGGCGCCTTTGCTGAGCCACAGGTCGAACACCACAGAACGATGGTCGATCTCTTCATAGGCATGCTGCAGGAACATCTCGCGGGCATAAGCCGAATCAAAGTCGAGCCGCACTCCCTGGTTCACGTAGACCTTCGACAGCACAGCCGCGAAGTGCTCCAGTGCCGCCGCGATGAGCAGGCGTTTGGAGAGCGAGAGGCGGCGGCGCGCGGTATCCAGCAGCGTTTCGACCAGTGCCAGGCCGGGCGGCACCCGCCCGAGGTATTTGAGCACCGAGCTGTTGAACTTGTTGTGCACGCGCGAATGCTCGGCTTCCTCCTGGATGAAGCCCAGGCAGCGTTCCCGCAGCTCGGCCGGCGTTCCTTCGGATAAACTTTCCTTGACCGTGAGGATGAAAAATTTCTCCAGGACCGGCGTGACAAAGCTCACTGCCTCCATGACGCTCGACGTCACGGCGCTGGCGTTGCACCAGGTGCCGGACAGGTCTTCGGTTACTGCCAGATGATTCATGTGTTTCATCGTAACCTCTATTTACTGATTCCCCGGTGGGGCTCAAGTGCAGCAAATGTATCTGCGGTAATCCGGTAATGCTCGTCACCGCTGTAAACCTCAACCTCGGTCACCGTATCGTCTGCCTCGGTGATGGTCATTCGCTTGGCCGCCATCGCGCCCGACCCCTTGCGCACCAGCTTTTCCACGGAAATGGTGCGCACCAGCGCATGCTGCCGGTCGAACAGCTGTGTCCGCAGCGAAAGCTTCGCGCCCGGGTCCACGCAACTGACCACTTCGCGGATCGGCGCAGCACTCTCGTCGGTTTGCGAGCGAACCACGGTGCAACTGCGACCGGCCACCGTATCGGTTTCGACCAGATTCTGTTTACCCCAGTTCCACCAAGGGGCAAACATCTCCCACAGCACCATGCCGGAATCGAACAGCTTCGCAGCCGGATCGGCCTTCTCGCTGCCGCCGGCAGCATCGGTATACGCAATCGCCCGGATCGGACCACCCGCGCGTTTCTCTGCCGCAACGAAACGGTTGCGCACCTTTTCCGGTGTAATTCCGCGCAGCAGCAGGCGCTGGCCGCTCTCGCCCACCTGGCCAATGACCGCAAGCTTGAATGACGTAACACGCGATCCGTCTGCCCTGAACACCGAGACGTTCATGCGCGCCTCGAAACCGTCGGAGTAACGCGCCGTCCTCATGGTTTCGGCAATCGCGGCGGCCGATTGCTCGGAACAATTTCCCTGTGTAGCAAAGCCGACCAATAACATCCCGAGTGCGCGGGCAACATGTCCGAGGACGCCTCTAGAAATTCGGTTTTGCGGGATGAAGCGCAAGGAGCCGCGCAGCGAATGACGAGGCATATCGAATAGATAGACGAGGAATGAGCGAGCACGCGACACCGCGATTCGCCCGCAAAATGAATTTATGGAGGCGTCCTTCATTCCTGCCTCAACGCATGAGACGGCAGCAGCCGCGCCGCCTTGAACGCCGGGTAGAGGCTGCCGCAGATGCCGAGCAGCACGGACAGCCCGAGGGTGGCGCCGAGGAACGGCACGGAGAACACGGCATCGATCTTGCCCCGCATCAGCTCGAGATGCTCCAGCCCCCAGGTAATGCCGAGACCGAGCACGATACCGATACAACCGCCGGCCAGCGTGAGCAGCACGGATTCGCTGACCACCAGCTTGATGACGGTCCGGCGTTGCCAGCCAAGCGCGAGCAGCACGCCGATTTCCCGCGTCCGTTCGCTGATGCTCATCAGCATGGTGTTGAACACGACCAGCGCGCCGACCAGGCTAGCGATCAGGATGGTCGCGTGGCTCATCGCCTTGGAAATGCGCACGACGGCGTTCTGGCTGACGAGCTCGCCAGAGGTAATGGCGGTGAAACCGCGCAGCCCCGTATTAACCTGGCTCCTGATCTGCTGGATATCCGCTTCGGTGGCGGCGTCATCAAGTTCGATGTTCAGCACATTCACCTTGCCCGGCTTGTCGGTAACCCGCTGGGCCTGATCCAGTGTCATGAGTACCGCGCCGTTTTCAACCAGCGCGGGACTCTGGAACAAGCCCACGACCAGGAACATCTGGCCTTCGATCTCCACCTGATCGCCGGGCTTCTTGTGCAGCAGTTCCGCGGCGAGCATGCCCAGCGCGACCGCGGGTTCGGCGCGATCGGAGGGCCAGCGTCCCTCCAGCAGCTTCAGATGTTCCCACAGATAACTGCCATGTTCCCAGCCGAATACGAACATGGGCGGGGTATCCGCGCCAATGGTCAGCATCTCGCTGAGCAAGCCGGCAACCTGCTTGACGTGCGGGTACTGAGTCAGCTGTTGCTGAATTTTTTCGGCCGCAAACGGCGACGGCATAGTGTTCTCGCTGGCCAGACGCGTAATGATCAGGTCGGTGCCCCGCGCATCGTTGGCCTTCTGCCAGCTCGCTTCAAACCCCCAGGAAATGCTCGTCAGCGCGACCACCGCGGCAATGCCGAGCGCGATCGCGGAGATCGTCAGCAGGGTGCGGGCCGGCCGGCGATACAGATTGCTGAGCGCGAACTGCAACAGATTCATGCCGCAGCCCTCCGGTCATCCGGTTCGATCTTGCCATCACGCATGCGGATGACGCGATCGGCCCGCGCCGAGACGCCGGCATCGTGGGTCACCATGACGATGGTCAGCGCTCTTTCCTGGCGCATGCGCACCAGCACGTCCAGCACATGCGCCGCATTCGCGGAATCAAGGCTGCCGGTCGGTTCGTCGGCCAGAATGACCGTCGGATTGTTGATCAGCGCGCGTGCGATCGAAACGCGCTGGCGTTCTCCGCCGGACATCTGGGCCGGAAAGTGACTGAGCCGGTCCTGCAATCCCATTTGCTGCAAGAGCGCGCGGGCCTGTTCCTGATGGCCATTCGCGGTACCGGAACGGCCGATCGTAGGCACGATCACATTGTCCAGCGCGGTCAGGGTGGGAATCAGGTTGAACGACTGGAAGACAAAGCCGATGTTCTCGCGGCGAAACAGGGAGAGCTCCCTGAATTCCGAGTAAGACTGGCCGCGGAAAAATAGTTCGCCGGAGGTGGGGTTATCGAGCGTACCAACCAGATTGAGCAGGCTGGATTTGCCGCAGCCGCTCGGTCCGGTGATCGCAACAAACTCGCCTTCCTGGATATCCAGGTCCACCCCGTCCAGAGCCCTGGTCCGTCCTTCGTCAAAGTGGAGCGCAAGGTTCCTGGTACTGAGTACCGGAGTGGGGGAAGCATGCATATTCATTCGCGTACCATTTGGCATGACACAGTTACAGCATCAATCGCGATGAAGCACAGGCATGCTACCCAAAAAAACGATTTGTTCATGAATCTGTCTTATTACTCGAATTTTATACGCACTCAACCGGACCAGAAGGTTTTGTTGCAGCTACTACGCGCGCACGGCTGCTCATTTTTCCGCGTCAATTAAAACTATTGTTTGAATAGTTCGCATTATGACACGGCAAGCCCAGTGGACGTTTCAGGGCAATTGTTTCAAATTGTTAAATATTTCTATGGAATCAGCACGTTAGTTACCGATTGGTAACGTAATTGCACGCGCAGTTCGTGCCGGAGACGCTGATTGCTCAGCTGGCGGGATTCATTCAGAAAAGATAGCAGCGTTGCGAGCAACACCTGCCGGGCAACGGTCCGGCTGATACGGGGTACGCGCGGCAATCCCTGCGCGTCCGCCACCAGGTCCAGATACTCACCCAGTTTCATGACGCTGCCGTCACAGGCGTGATACACCCGGTTGGGGACGCCATGGCGCAATGCCGCAACGGCAATGCGCGCCAGATCGTCGGCATGAATGTGGTTGGTATAGCTGTCTTCGTTCGCAATGATCGCCGGCACACCTCTTCGAATACGATCCAGCGGCAAGCGATCAGCCGCATAAATGCCGGGAACGCGCAGGATGTTAGCGTTCACCCCGTTGCGGGCCGCCCAGGCGCGAATCAGCCGTTCTGCGTCAACCCGGCGAAGCGCGCGCTTCGTCTGCGGGTGAAGCGGTCGTGCTTCGGTCACCCAAGCCCCGCCGCAGTCGCCATATACGCCGCTGGTGCTGAGGTATATCAGCCGCTGCGGCAACTTGCCTCGTGCGAGTGCAGCAAGCAGATTGGCGGTACGCGGGTCGCGCGTGCCACTGTCGGGCGGTGGTGCGAAATGCAGCACGGTGTCAGCCAAGCCGCCGAGGCGGTACAAACTCGCACGATCATCCAGGTCGCCCAGGATCGGCGTCACCTGCAGGACACGCAACGGCTCAACCAGATCCCACCTGCGCACCAGCGCAAACATCCGGTAATGCCGGCTCAACAGCGGAATGACGCGCCGAGCAACCTCGCCGCAACCAACGATCAGCAAGCTCTTCATGACATAATTATGCGTTAGAATTTATGGATTCGTGTAACCGCCAAATTGCACCATGACCTTTCACACCACCATCTTGCCCAGCGGGCATCGCTTTGAAATCGAACCGGAAGAAACCATTCTCGAAGCCGGATTGAAACATGGTTACCCGCTGCCCTACAGTTGCCGCGACGGTGCTTGCGGCGTCTGCAAGGGCAAGATCCTGGAGGGGCAGGTCGATCATGGCAGGCATCTTGATAGCGCGTTGTCGGAGGCCGAGAAGGCGGCCGGCCTTGCGCTGTTCTGTTGCGCAAAACCGCGTTCCGATCTGGTGATCGAGTGCCGGGAAGTGAGTGCGATCAGGGATATTCCGGTCAAGACCATGCCCTGCCGCGTACAAAAAATGGAGAAACTGGCAGACGATGTGATGGTGCTGCAACTCAAATTACCCGCCAGTGAACATCTGCAATTCCTCGCCGGCCAGTACATCGACATCCTGCTGCCGGATCAAAAGGCGCGCAGTTTTTCGCTGGCCAATGCGCCGCACCAGGATGACGTGCTCGAACTGCACATTCGCAACATCCCCGGGGGAATGTTCACCGGCCTGGTGTTCAATCAAATGAAGGAGCGCGATATCCTGCGTTTCAAGGGACCGCTCGGCACGTTTTTCCTGCGCGAAGATTCAGACAAACCGATCATTTTCGTTGCGAGCGGCACCGGCTTTGCGCCGGTCAAGGCGATCATCGAACACGCGCTGCACATCGGCCTGAAACGGCCAATACAGTTTTACTGGGGCGCGCGCATTCGGGCCGACCTGTACATGCTCGAGCTGGCGCAGCAATGGGAAGCTCGCGGCATCCGCTTCACGCCGGTGTTGTCAGAGCCATTGCCCGGTGACAATTGGCAGGGGCGCACCGGCTTTGTGCACCAGGCAGTGCTGGACGACTGCGCCGACTTGTCTGGCCATGAAGTCTATGTGTGCGGTACACCGGTCATGGTGGAGGCCGCCCACCGCGATTTCATCAAATTACGCGGTTTGCCGGAAGAAGCATTCTTCTCCGATGCGTTCACGTTTACGCTGAAAGGTTGAAAGTACCACATTAGCGACCAACGGCCTTCGTAGACATACGACTCTGGGCACGCAATAGCCGAAGTTGCCAGGAACTGCGGGGGACACCGTCTGGTTCAGACACGGTCATGAGTAAACCGTAGCCGTATTGTTCCTGGCACGTCGATTATGCGTGCGGTCTCCGCAAATTGGAATGCGGCATGATGTCGCACCACCCCCCTGCTACATCATCCGGAAAATAAGACTCATACTGTTGTTTTCCCCGATAGTCGAACGAACCCGGTCTTCACCCGCCACACACGCAAAAAATTACCGGTTCGAGAACGGAACAATAAGCGCACAAATGAAAACGCCAAAAGCAGCCGTCGATCCCTCTGAAAAACGATGCCTGCGGGGGGAGGAGACACCGTAAAACAATGGCCTTAAGATTCACGAATGCGGCGATCGACGTTACTTTTGGCGAGGTGAATTATTCGATAATTCTTTCGAGTTTGGAATGTGACATGATGCCGCGCGGCAAAATGCCGCATTTGTGTTGTTACGTCTGCTGAACCAGCAAAACGGGCTCCGGGGCACCCACGCGGCTCATCCGGTATAGCGGCAGAACGTAGCGCCATGTTAACCACATTGTACAGCCCAACTCCGGCAGTACCAGGTGGCTGCAAGCAATTAGCGGGCTGTCCAGCACGAGACCAATGATGATCAGCGGCAGACCGATCAACCAGGTGGTAAAGCTTTCCGCTCGCGCCACGGCGGCAAATTCCTGCCGTGTCTGGAGTAGCGTGCGTTGCAGATTGTTCAGGTAACGTAAAGGCAGGGATATGGCCAGCACCGCAACCAGCATCGACCACCAGCGGCTGTCCCGTTGCGCATATACGATCTGGCCGAGATGATCACCGCAGAAATACAACCCCGCGGCTACTAGTATTAGCAGCGGCATCCCGCACCAGCACAAGGACTTGAGCGCCGAAAACATCATTGGCAGCGAAGCGCCGGCAAGTTGGAACGCGAGCGTGCGCAGCAAGGCGGCAAGCGGCGCAAACAGAAACAGCATCAATGCTGTCGCCGCCGAAAAAGCACTGAGACGCGGCAATTCGAGCGGCGCGATCCATGACGAGGCGAACAGCACAAATGCGAGCAGCGCAAACAATTGCCCGGATAACAGACGCTGCGCTTCCCAACCGACTTGGCGTAGAAAATCGGGCACCCACGCAGTCTTCGGCATGCAGAACCCAACTTTCGCGTGTTGCCGCAACCGGTTCAGCGCCCACCCGCACCCCAGCAGAGAAACCAGCAGAGTGGCCAGATAGCTGCCTTTGAAACCAAGGGATAGCACGAAAACCAACAGCCAGTTGGCTAATACCTTCAGGCCCACCTCGAGCAGTTTCCAGTACACCACCGATTTGCCTTCGCCCAAAGCGTGGATGGCATAAATCGCGGCGATGCCCGTCAGGCGAAAGGGTGCAGCCAAGGCAAACCAGAATATGGCTCCAGTCACCAAAGCCGATACCTCATTGCTACCGATAAACCAGAATACCAGGCGAGGATAAATCAGCAAACCGACGCCGGTTGTGGCGATGCCCAGCAGAGCTGCGACCGTTAACACTTGCGGCACGACTGCGTCGACATTCCCGGCGCGGAAAGCCTGCGACACTACCACGGAGGCAACTGCGCCAACCCCCATCGAGAGGATCAGGTCAATCAGGCCAATCCGCAGTAACGCAATACAGGCAGCCGTGGCATGCTCGCCCAGGCGTGAGAGCATCGCCAGGTCAACTTGAAGAATGAGTTGGGCACCGATGAAGGTCAACAGCAGCGGCACGTAGCCGCGCCACAACTCGCCCCAGTTCATTGGGGAATTTCAGTCCAGCCGGGGAACGTTTCGATCTCGAATTCCGGCACCGTGAAATAGCCGAAGAGTCCGGGAAGCTTGGGCAATGAATCCTCCATTTCCA
Organism: Gallionella sp.; assembly: GCA_035702405.1. Taxonomy (GTDB): domain Bacteria; phylum Pseudomonadota; class Gammaproteobacteria; order Burkholderiales; family Gallionellaceae; genus Gallionella. The sequence goes on from DASSQR010000044.1 coordinate 38,427, forward strand.
AGCTTTCGACTTCTCGCCCGCCGTTCACGGTGTGGCACTTCCAGCCGACGATCAACTCGGGAAAATCGGCGCAGCCGAGCACGATTCCGGCACTTGCGCTACGGTCACCCGTGGCCCACCGCGCAGCCGAAGCTGCGGTCAGAGACTGCGCCATTTCCGCGGTTACCCGGTTACGAAATTCAGACTGCAGCAGCCACTGATAAACGCGCAGATAGTAAGTCCAGTTCAGCGAATACTTGTGCTCGCTGGCCCAGGCCATGAAGGGACGGAAAATCGAAATTCCGTCCGGCCCGCTCAGCTCCAGCAGTTCCGGGCAGATATCGAACAACGCGTGCCAGTATGCCCGCAGGCTGCTATCGATGCGCACGAAAGCGCGCGAGTTGCGTGGAAAGTCACCTTGGCGGGCCGGCACCATCAGCGCGCCCAGCAAATCACTATCCAGTGTACGGTCAGTGGACATGCTTCACCTCTTTGGCGGTACCGAACAGCGCGCGCAGTTTGCGCAGGTCTTCGACAATGGCGTCGTATTCGATGTTTACGTCACGCTCGTAGGTCATAGTCGCGCCCGGTTTATCGAAGCGGTCCTTGTAGCGCTCCAGAAATGCCAGGGTATCTTCGGCCAGCGGACCATCGTGCGTATCGAGCACGATCTTGGGATCGAGGATGGAATAGTTGTAGCTGGCCACGTGGAAATGGGGCGTGGAAGCAATGAGGTTTTCCCAAGTTTCCAGGGGAAGGCCACAATTGTGGTATGAGCATACCGCATTGGAGGCATCGAAAAACATTCCGGCGCCGGTCTCGCGCGTGATGCGTTCGAAGAACGCCGGCGCATCCAGACCGCAGTCCATAATTGAAGGATAATTCTCGAGGTACAAGCGTTGCCCAAGTTTTTCCTGCCAGCTTTCGACCTTCGGGCGCACCGCATCGTATTCGGTGCGGTAATCCAGTTCTGCGAGGTGATACAGCTGGCGGCCGTTATGGTTGAAGCGCGCAACATGGTCGGACACGTACAGCGGCTTCATGACATCGATATACCGATGCAACCGTGTCGCCATCGAGTCCAGGTATTCCGGATCACTCTCCATGAATTTGGAGAACATGATGTGAAATCCGACCGGACAATCGAAAGCTGCTGCCAGTTCATCCGGCGGGACATGCAGAAAATTGTCGATGAGCAACTCGCAATAATCTATCTCACCTTCCCGCACCAGGCGCTGTACCAGCTCCAGCGTGCTGCCCAGCGTAAAATTCAGACCAATCTGCATGGCAACATCCTCTATTAAAAAGCATGATCACAGCAAAACGGACAACTGAAGACGCTGCTTCCGCCTGGCAATTCTGGAGAAAACGGAAGCAGCGAAACGCTACTTAGTTAACGCCCATCGGCGCACACATGGATGCGCACATTGCACCTGAACGACCACGAACATTGATACATTGCTTCTTGATGATTCTGATTTTCATTTCAAGTCTCCTGTAACGTTTCTATTTTTGGCGGAATGACGACGGCAATGCGCACATGATCCGCCAACACATGTGCACAAAATCTGTACCACATAGCCACTCGGGAACCCTGCCAGCCGGCCAAATTAGCCTGGAAGCAGACCGGACCGCACCCCTTTAGCGCGACCCAATGCTTGCAGTGAATTGCCACGGCCGACCAGGATGGCCGTTGAGAGCATGAGATCAATCAGGCCAACACCACAAAGGCGTTGTTACTGCACCGATATAAAATAGTCGGGACGGACTTACCTTGATTCGACCGCTGTACCCGGACTTGCTATCGTCGTAGCCTTTGTCGAATTTGCGGTGCCTGCTTTTCTGGCACGCGCGCTGGGTACAGGGAAAAACATTTCGAACAGCGACTTGAACAACTTGCTTGCTTTCAACTTAGCGAACATATTCTTTTTCCTTTTTTCTTCTTTTTTTGTTCTGCGCTATGAATCCACAAATCTTGTGACGCAAGTTTGGATGAACTATCGTGGCCAGCCACTATGCCAAAACCAGCCGTCTGGCCCGACGAAACCGGGCTGCGACAATTGGCATCAAGAACTAACCGAGAGAGATAATAGGGAATAAAATCAGGCTTGTGAATGCGACATGATGTCGCGCGACAAAATGCCGCACCGGTCTGGAAAAACTTAAAGACGCGCGTCTGGCAGATAGAAAAGACGTCCAGTTTTGCGGGACTCTTCTGGCATTGCAGTGGCAATGTCGATCCTGCCTGACTGGCGCATCATGTCAGGCAGGATGGCTGGGAACCTCAATTCCGCAGAGAAATGCGCATTTCACCTTGTTCCTGCTCAATCCGGAACTGCTGCAGCGCACTCATGCCAAGCAGAGGCTGACCAAGGTCACCCGAAATCATCGCTGGAACGTCTCTAAGCTGGAACGGCCCGACGCCGAGCCTGGAAATGACTGCACTACAGGCACTCGCCGGCCCCTTGGCGGTTTGCATCATCACCTGATTTCTGCAGTAGATTTGCGCCGAGAATGCCAGCTGCCTGGGCAGCACCACCAGAGAAGCGCCGGTGTCGATCACGAAGGTCAGCGGCTTGCCATTGATGCTTCCATCCACAAAAAAGTGTCCGCTGCCGCGCTGCTTGATGACTAGCACGCCGTTGCTGACCGTCGCCGGTTCATTTGGCACCTGTGGCGCTTCGATAGCCATGCGTCGCGATGAGACCGTCTCTGCCTTCTGCGCGCAGGGTGCATCCTGGTAAACCAGATTACCCTGCTGATCCTTGCACTTGTAGATCGCGGCGGCCCGGGCATTTGCGGCCAGCAGAGCCAAACCCGCCAGCAGCAACAATAGATGCAGCTTGCTTCGCATAAGCAGTCTCCCTGTACAGGGCGCTGCAGGTTGCTATTTCAACGCTACCGCGCTCTGGTAATACTTGAAGGCCTCGTCGGATTTGCCCAGGCGTTCGGCCAATTGGGCCAAGGTATTGTAGGCTGCGTGGCTGGGCTCAACGCTGAGACTGGCCTCCAGATAGCTTTGCGCCTTGCCCCATAGCTTCTGATGCAAACACAATTTGCCGAGTGACAGCAGCAGCCCGGCATCATTCGGGTGCTGGTTCAGCCAGGTCTCGGCCTGTTCAATCTGCGACACTACATCGCCTGACGGGCAGTCGCCGTACAGTGCAATCAATTCGCTGTCCCAGTATACATTCAAGCTGTCAGTCAGCAATTTCTGGGCAATTACGCAGTTGCCGAAACGGATCGTCGCCTGCGCAGCGGTCGCCGCGATTCGGCTGCGCCACTTGAAATTTACGGGCATAGCCTTCAGGCACCGCTCGATGCCAGCCAAATCTTCCTGCTGCCGGATTTTTTCCAGCCAGGCTTTCTGGCCCAATTGCGTTGCTGCGGTCGGATCGATGGCATTGCGCTTTTCCAGCTGGGCCAACAGATCAAGCACCTCGTCCCAGTTTCCGGCCTGTTGCTGTGCTTTCAGTTCCAGCGCCAGCATGCCGGGATAATCCCGGACCCCGCTCGCCCGCAAATCCTGCAGCGCACGCAGGGCGCCGTGCGGGTCACGTTGATCGAGCATGAACCTGGCCGCGGCTATCAGGCGCATGGTAGTAGCATGCAATGACTGGTCTTCAATGGCCGACAGATACGCATCCCGCTTTTCGTATTCGCGCAATTCGTGGGCGGCGCGTGCTGCAACAATGGGGTACAGCACGGAAGGTTCGTCCAGTTCGATCGCATGCGCTGCCGCCCTCTCGGCCTCGCCATAGCGCCCTTCGAAGTACGCGCCCAGCGCTTGGTCCAGCAACTCCCGCGCCTTGGCCTGCGCGCGTTCGTGGCGGAATTTGTGCACCGATGCCGGCAGCCGCATCGCCGCCAGGATCACGCGCACCACGCCGTAACCCGACACAAAGGTGAACAGCAGCAGGATAACAAACAGCATCAGCGACAACTCGATCCGGTAGGGCGGATACACCAGCAGCACATAGGCCGGGTTTTCTGCCGCGGTCGTCATGGCGACCGCGGCGGCGAACAGCATCAGAATCCAGATCAGGTATTTCATCGTGCAGCCTTTGGCCGTGCTTCCAGTGCGACCTTGCGCTCATTTTCGTGGGTTACCCGGTAATTGCGCACCGCCTGCAAGCTGGGACTGATATCAGGCAATTCGATATTGATTGCGGCCGCGGCCAGCGTCTTCAGCGCGGCCTGCATGCGCACGGTCTGGCTTGCCTTGGTATCAAAATAGCGCGCGGTCCAGGACTGCGCCGTTTGCAGTTCCTGCCTGAAACTGTTCTGGTCACGCAGCAGCAACGCGAGGCGCGCCGACAACAGGCGCAGCTTCAGATTCTCCCGCAGGAAAAATTCCTGGTCGGGCGCCAGCAGCGGGATTTCGGCTTTGCCGGTGTTCTCAATGCGCACCAGCTGCTTGGCTTCCTGCCAGATTTCGCGCCACAATTTCTGCCAGGCAGTTTCGTCCTTCGGCGGTGCAGCAGGCGCAGCAGACGCGCTGGAGGTGCGCTGCTGGTAGACCAGTGGCAGTTCATCCACCTGGCTCGCCAGACCATCCAGCTGAAAGTTGATGCTGCTGATGTCCACACTGGGTAGCGCGCGCAGCTTGTCCATGTCCTGGCCGATGGCCTTGCGCAGACCGTTGAATGCAGGACGGTTCATGCGCTGCAGGCGCACGTCTGCACTCTGCATCGCGATCAGCGCCGCCTTGACGTTGCCGGAGAGCTGCAATTGCTGACCGGCGATCAGCAACATCTGCTCCACTTCCGCCAAGGCCGTTTCATCGCGGCTGGCCGACAGATCGTTGTACAGCGCTTCCAGCGCGGCGCGCTGGTTCTGCGTCTCGGCATAGCGCGCTTCCAGCATCCCCACCTTGGCGGACAACTCGCGTACCTGGTCCTGGCTTTGCGCCAGCATCATCTGATTGGCCTTGCTGACGCCATCCATCTCGGCAATCTTTTTCGCCAGTTGCTGCTGCATGTCGCTGATCGCGCGATGCCCGTCCAGCCATTGCCAGAGGAAAATGACCACCAGCACGGCCAGCGTCATTTGCGTGACGCTGATGCGCGCAAAAAAATCCGCCACCGAAGCCTTGTGAATCGGGTGCTTCTCTGACGCCCCCGGTGACTGTGGCTCGGCCTGTTCCCGTTGTGCAGTTTGCTCGTTCATTCCGTCGTGTATCCTCAATCAAACTTTCGCTTTTGTCACCGCTGCGCCCGTGCAGCCTGTGACGAAACAGTCTTTCCTTTGCTGGCCCATTCCGTTAACCCGGCGAGCAAGCCATCATCGCCCGCCGGTGTCACGTGCACCTCCTGCCAGCCCTGCTCGCGCGCCAGCTCGGCAATACGCGCATGGGGTACAAACAGCGGCGTTGCGCGCAACGCGCTGGCCTGGCTGTCCAGCATATGCCAGAGATACATCAACGCCTCGCTGCTGGTTACAGTGATGACATCCGGTGCACTGGACAGCAATGCACCGACATCGAATTGCGGCTTGCTGCGCTGATAACAGCAAGCATATTCCACGGTAGCGCCACGCGCCCTGAGCGTCTCCCCCAGCAACTCGCGCCCGCCATTACCTCGAAAAATTAGGATGCGCCAACCGGCAACCTGTTGCAGCTCCGGCAACGCAAGCAAGCCCTCGCTGTCGAAACGTTCGACCGGTGCAATCACCTCGGCAACACCAAGCCCGCGCAACGCCCGCGCGCTGCCTTGGCCGACGGTGGCGATCTTCAGATGGCGGGGCAAATGCCCATTTGCATGAATCGCCGCCATACCGTAATGCACGGCATTCGGGCTGATGAAAATAGCGAGGTTGAATTGGTCGAGCCGGGCGATTTGCTGCTGCAACGTGGGGTTATCCGGGACTGCTTCGATGTCCAGCAGCGGGAACAACAGTGGCACGCCGCCCGCCTGTTCGATGCGCTGCGCCAGTTGCACAGCCTGATCACGCGGACGCGTAACCACGATTTTCAGTCCCGCCAGCGGCAAATCGGCAGTCATTACCGGCAAGCGCCCCTCATTCCGTATTCGGTCATAAATAATACGCTTTTATCGTGACGCCGCCGTTAAATTGGCAGCGGACGACATCCGGGCGCGAATCGCCCGCCGGCGTCAGTGTTCCAGTGCGGCGAGAATCTCGTCTGCACCCAGTGCACGTAACGCATCGGCCACCCGGTTCCCCAGGGTTTCCGGATCGGCAATGTCGCCAAACAGTTCAGCACGCGCCATGCGCTTGCCATCCGGGCTCGCCACAAAGCCGCGCAGCCGCAGCTTGCCATCCTGGATTTCAGCAAAGCCGCCCAGCGGAACCTGGCAACTGCCGGCCAGCGCACGGCTCAAGGCACGCTCTGCCAGCACGCATGCAGCCGTCTCGGGATGATGCAGCGGTTGCAGCAAGGCGATCACATCGGCGCGGTCGGCACGACATTCGATGCCCAGTGCGCCCTGTCCCACTGCCGGCAGACTCTCATCACTGCTGAGCACGGCACGGATGCGCTCGCCAAGCCCCAGACGTTTCAGGCCGGCAGCGGCGAGAATGATGGCGGCATATTGACCTTCATCCAGCTTGCGCAACCGGCTATGCACATTGCCGCGCAACGGCTCGATCTGCAGGTGCGGAAAGCGGGCACGCAACTGGCTTTCGCGGCGCAGGCTGGATGTCCCAACCTTGCTGTCCGGCGGCAACGCCGCCAAATTTTCATACTGATTCGAGACGAAGGCATCGCGCGGATCTTCGCGCTCACCGATGGCCGCCAGCGCAAAACCTTCCGGCATCTGCATCGGTACGTCCTTGAGCGAATGCACGGCCAGATCGGCACGCCCGTCCTGCAGCGCGGTTTCCAGCTCTTTCACGAACAGACCCTTGCCACCGATTTTCGACAGCGTCACATTGAGAATCTGGTCACCCTGCGTGGTCATGCCCAATATGCTGACCTCGATTTGCGGATATAATGCGCGCAGTCTGTCCCGAATGTGCTCGGCTTGCCACATGGCCAACGCGCTCTCACGCGAAGCGATCACTAAACGAGAAGGGGTGGTTGATGCCTGACTCATCGGATTTCCTGAATTATGTAATTAATGCCCGGCACATTCTATCATAGGGTGCGCCGCGCTTTTGCGCCGTCGTTATCGAGATGAATGTGATCAATCTGATTGCCGCACCTGCCGACATTTCCAGCAAGGATTTGCCGTTGCGCGAAGACATGCGGCTGCTTGGGCGCATTTTCGGCGACACCCTGCGCGACCAGGAAGGTGAGGCGTCCTTTCAACTGGTCGAAAATGTGCGGCGTGCCGCGGTGCGGTTCCGCAAGACCCAGGACGAGCGAGACCGCGTGCAGCTCGAGCAAACGCTGGATGCGCTGTCACCGAGCGAGACTCTGGTGGTGGTGCGTGCATTCAGCTACTACTCGCAATTGGCCAATATCGCCGAAGACCTGCACCACAACCGGCGCCACCGCGCTCATCTCAAGGCCGGCAGCGATCCCAAAGAAGGCAGCCTGCTGCTGGCACTCGACCGGATCGAACACAGGCACCTCGGCAAGAAGGTGTTGCAGACTTTTCTGGACAACGCGCTGATTTCGCCGGTCCTGACCGCGCACCCGACGGAAGTCCAACGCAAGAGCATCCTCGATTGCCAACTGATCATTTCCAGCCTGCTGGCCGAGCGTGATCGCGTCGACATGACCCCGGACGAGCTGGCTGAAAATGAAGAAGCATTGCGCCGCTTTGTGCTGATTCTGTGGCAGACGCGCATGTTGCGCACCGCCAAGCTGACCGTGCGCGACGAAATCAAGAACGGCCTGGAGTATTACCGCTACACCTTCCTCAGCGAAATCCCGAAAATCTATGCCCATCTGGAAAAGCAGCTGGGATCGCGCTATGACGGCGACATGCGGGTTCCGCCGCTGTTGCGCGTAGGCAGCTGGATTGGCGGAGATCGCGATGGGAACCCTTATGTCACGCACGATGTAATGCAGGACGCAATCCGGCAGCATTCCGCACTGGCATTCGAGCATTATCTGACCGAGACGCACCTGCTCGGCACGCGTTTCAGCTTGACCGATCGGCTGGTAGATATCAGCGAGGCCCTGCGCCGCCTGTCTGATATTTCGCCGGACAAGGGCACCAGCCGGGCGGATGAACCCTACCGGCGCGCGCTGATCCTGATTTACTCGCGCCTCTCGGCCACCTCGCGGCGACTGGGTCACACCATCTCGCATCTGCCGCCTCTGGACAAGGAGGCGCAACCGTATGCTTCGCCGCAGGAATTCATTGATGATCTGGACGTCCTGATCGATTCGTTGTTCAAGCATGGCGCGGTGTCGGTGGCACGGGGCCGGCTGGCCAATCTGCGCCGTGCCGCCGAGGTGTTCGGCTTTCATCTCGCACCTTTGGACATGCGCCAGCACAGCGGAATCCACGAACAGACGGTAGCCGAGCTGTTCGCCCATGGCACCGGCAAGGCCAATTACCTTGATCTCGATGAATTGGAACGCCGTGCCGTACTACTGGCCGCGTTACAGGAAGGCCGGCCGCTGCTGAGCCACATCGGTCAATATTCTGCGGTGGTACAGGGCGAGTTGCGCATGATGCAGGCGGCCGCACGCATTCACCAGGACTTTGGGCGCGCCGCTTTGCCCAACCACATCATTTCGAAAACCGACGGCGTGAGCGATCTACTGGAACTCGCACTGATGCTGCAGCAGGTCCAGTTGCTGCAACATGTCCGGCTGGCAGAAGGCGGCGAAGCACCCGTGCTGCACGTCAACATCATTCCGTTGTTCGAAACCATCGAAGACCTGCGCGGCTGCGCGGCGATCATGGACGAGCTGTTCGCGATTCCCTACTACCGCCAGCTTCTGGCCAGCCGCGGCAATGTGCAGGAAGTGATGCTGGGCTATTCCGACAGCAACAAGGACGGCGGTTACCTCACCGCAAACTGGGAACTTTACAAAGCCGAATTGGAACTGGTCAAAGTCTTCACCAGACACGGCGTCGAACTGCGCCTGTTTCACGGGCGAGGCGGCACTGTCGGGCGCGGCGGCGGACCGAGCTACGAGGCAATCCTCGCGCAGCCACCGGGCAGCGTGAACAGCCAGATTCGGATCACCGAACAGGGCGAGGTGATTTCCAGCAAATATTCCAATCCGGAGATTGGCCGGCGCAACCTCGAAACGCTGATTGCCGCCACCATGGAGGCCACGCTGCTGCATCACCATGGCGCCGACAGCGCGATGCCGGAATATCACCGCATCATGGAGGAACTAAGCCTCGACGCGTTCGCGGCCTATCGGGAACTCGTCTACGAAACGCCAGGCTTCACCGAATATTTTTTCACCGCCACGCCGATTCGCGAAATCGCCGAACTCAACATCGGCAGCCGTCCGGCCTCACGCAAGGCCA
>DASSQR010000045.1:0-22666 GCA_035702405.1 Gallionella sp.
CAGCTGGCGCCAGGTTGGTTGCTGCTGCCGGCCTGCTGCTGGCGCTGGCCGGTTTGCATCCTGCACCGGCAGTGGCGCAGGAAGCTGGAGAGGCACCCAAGTACGGTAATGCGGAATCGTGGAACCTGACCAGCGCCACAGTCGTCGATAAAGGGCAGACCTCTAACATTGAGGGCAAACTTGTCCAAAACTTTACTCTCGAAGCCAAAGCCACGGCAACGAACCAGGCGGATTCACTGGTCCCCGCCGGGACCTTCCGGCTGGTCATGTCCGCATTTTCTCCGGCTTCAGATCAGCGCGGGCAGAAAAAGGGTGTCTGGTATGTCCATGGCAAATGGACGCTGACGGATGAAAAAGCACCGGCGGCCGGGCATGCCGGGCCACAGGCTGGTGTGATTTCCGGCCAGATCAACGCAGAATTGCCATTCAATCCAATAGCAACCCCAAAGGACTGGGTCGGCAAGATCCGCCTGCCGATCGCAAGGATTGTGCCCGTGGGACAGACCGGCACCATGCAGTTGTCCAGGGGGGGCGAAGGCACGCTGGCGCTGGATAGCAAGCGTGAGGGCAAATTATCCCTGAACCTCAGGTTGCAGCCGGTGATGCTGAATCCGGAAGGGGTTCGATAGGGCATCCGACCCGGGAGATATCGTAGCGAAAGGCAGCAATGTTGTTCAATGTGTGTACTAGTTGCGATATCTCTTGCATTACTGGTTGTCAGAATCTCGTCGTAAGTTGTTGGATTGCTGACGGTTTCTGTCACAAATCCATCATATTATCATCATATTCCTACCGTAATATCGTTAAGCTCCGGTTTGCTTAACTGTCAGTAAATAAACGCTGAATATCTGTATAAGCCCGGGTTGCAGGCAACTGAACGAGGTGTGGCACGGGTATTGCACTCAACCCCATTTCGTAACCGGATGGAAACCTGAGCGGCTGCCAAGTGGCGGTTCCCAAGTAAAAAATAATACTGGTATTGGTCTGACACGGCCTTGCGGCATGACGGAATGAAGTGTTTTGTACGTTCAGCGCAGTTATTTCCTGCCCGATGACAATGCACCCGAATCCAGGGATGCACGCAGCCAACCAGGCACCTGAACTCAGTCCGAATCTGAGCAAAATAAATTGGGCTCCGAGAATGGTCGCCCATGACAAGAATTGCGCACTGTTTTACTGACAGTCAGCAATCATGCAGCAAAAGGGGGGAAGGTGCGTCGATGGGAGTCCTCAAGTGGCAACCATCGATGCAATAACAAAAATACCAATCACCAACTTGATTCAGGAGATATCGTGAAGATACGTAGTATCTATGAAATGCTTTCAATATGGAGGCGACAGTGGGTGGACAAGTGCGCCATGGCTTTATTCGCCATGTTCGTCTTGTCCTTCGCTGGAGCCGCGCATGCCGATGTTCCATTGCGTGCGTTGCCGGGCGGCACAGTGCCGAACCCGGGCACACAACAGCGGGAACTGACCAACATCACGTTCCCGGCGGAATGGAACATCTTTGAATTTGTAGTGACTTGCGGCGCCTGCCATGCCGGCACCGTTGACCAGCACACTGCGCACTTCGGCAACTGGGCGGGCGGCAACATGGCTAGCGCGGCACGCGACCCTGTGTTCCGCGCCAATACGGTGATCGTGAACAACACGGTCAAGTCCGTTACGGCGCAGGACGGTGCGGGCAATGTCTGCTTCCGCTGCCACAGCCCGAACGGCTGGCTGTCGGGACGCTTCGACCCGACGCTCGGCGGCGCGGCCGACGGCTCGACCATGATGAACAGCATCCTGCTGTCGACCGACGGCGAAGGCGTGATGTGCGAAACCTGCCACCGTGCGGCCGGCAGCGTGACCTACAAGCGGCCAGACGTGCTGAACAATGCCACGACGGGTGTGCTCGACAATGTCTGGAACCTGCTCTCGGGTCTGTTTGACTGGCAGCACCAGGGCCATGCGCCCGCCGACCAGGCAGGCAGCCCGACCATCGCCGCAGGCTTGCCGTTTGGTGACACCTCGCTGCAGTTCCTCGACGGCATGACCTATATCGGCAAATACTCGGGTGGCAGTGACGTGTATTTCAGCGACGTGCCGATTGGCGGTTCCTATACTGGCCAGATCTACGCAGTGTATCCGGACTGGTGGGTACCGAACGGCAACCCGACGCATCCGGTGCCCGCAGGTCAGCCCGCGCAGAATTCCGCCGGTCAGTACCTGGCTTACAACCTCGACGGCACCTTGCCGCCGGTGTTTGAAGTTCCGATTGGCGCCCCGACCAATGCCACGACCGGCGTGATTGATTATTATGCCCAGGCATTGTCGATCGAACACCCGACCGTCGGCGGTAAGGGCCGCAAGACTTCGGCAACTGACACGCTGAACAACCTGCTGCCGGTGGTTCCGGCGGGTTCCGGCGGTTCGGCCAGCCCGAACAACTTCATCCGCACCTCCGAGTTTTGCGGCTCCTGCCACGACCTCACGGTGCCGGTGCTGAATCACGGCATGCCGGAACAACGTACGTACACCGAGTGGAAGTTCTCCGACTTCTCGAAGGCGACCAACGTTGGCTATGACCCGATCAAGCGTCAGGCCTGGAACGGCGAGCAGCGCTGCCAGGACTGCCATATGCCGGCGCTGAAGCATGAGTACACCGACCTGGATTCTGGCTCCTACAATGCCGATCCGTTCCTGGTGGGCGGCTTCCCCTACGGCAAGAATCGCGCGGCACAAGGCGGTACGTCGTTCCACAAGCTGGCGGGCGCGAACCGCGACCTGCCGCAGATGATGAAGGCGCTGTATCCGGAAGTGGACCTCGAAGTGCTTGGCGCCCCGACCGGCAAGGATCCGCGCCAGTTCCCCGGCATGCTGTCTGATCGTAGCCCGATGTGGGATCGCACGAAGAATAATACCGAAATCTCGATGCGTGATGCGCTCGACCTGACAATCATGCAGGCTCCGACGGCAGTAGCCGGCCAGCCGGGCGTGTATGAGATGAAGGTCAAGGTGCTGAACAAGTCCGGTCACCGGATTCCGTCCGGTTATCCGGATGGTCGTCGTCTGTGGGTGGCAGTCAATGTCAAGGACAGCACCGGCGCTACCGTGTACCAGTCCGGCGTGTATGACACCGCCCAAGCCACGCTGAGCACCAGCGCGACTCAGGCATTCAAGCGCGCACAGAGCAATGTGATCGATGCCACCGTCGCGGGCAACAACGCCGTGATGGTATACGAGCGTGTCACTGGCACCTGCAAAGATGCCAATAACGCCGCGATCTTCCCGGATCCGCAAGCGGCGGTGCCGGCGAACTGTGCTTCGTCGTCTGCCCTGACCAACAACTTCATCCTGTTCGACAACCGCATTCCGCCGAAAGGCTTTACCTACGCGGATTACCGTCAGGCGGGTGTGAAGTTCTGGAACTACAACGCCACGACCATGGTGCCGTATGAAGAAGGTGGTGTGGCCGCCCAGCGTTATCCGGATGGCCAGAACTTCGACGTGGTGACCTATCGCTTTACCGCCCCCGCGGGAAGCGTGCTGACCGCATCGGCCGAAGCCTACTGGCAGACGCATACACGCGAGTTCATGGAACATCTGCGTGATCAGGATAACTCCATCGTGCGTCCGCAAGGTCCGCCCAACCCGCTCGACCCGAACTATCCGGCGAACCCGAATTACCTGTCCAATTCGATCAACGGCAAGTCGCTGGCGAGCATCATCGACCCGTACAAGAACGCGCCGTTGAACGATAACTGGGGTGGCGTGGCATATGCCGCGTGGCTGGAAACCGGCAAGGGCACACCGTTCCTGGTCGATCGTGACGACACGACGGTTGCTGCAGTGCCCGCCGCGACTACCGTCACCGTCCGCGCGCTCAATGCGACCGATCCGGATTACATCGATCCGGTTACCCTGGCGCCGGATTCCTTCGCCGCCAGGATCGACTGGACGCCGGTGGCTAACGCCGATGGTTACACGATCTGGATCCGTTACGGCAAGAGCGATACGACCGCTGACTGGGACCGCTTGGCCGTGGTCGGCAGCAACGTAACTTCGTTTACCGAGCACGTGCTGGGCGATGCTTCGCCGGCCAGCCCGGGCAAGACCTATGGCTTTAAGGTCGTGCCGTTCAACGGCAAGGGTGACGCACTGGATTCCAACGTCTATGTGCACAAGGTGGCGTCCGCGCTGCCCGCTGCCCCCTCGGCCCTGACGGCCAGCACTCTGGCGCCGGATTCGACGGCGACCAGTATCAAGCTGACCTGGCAGGATAACGCCACCAACGAAGCCTCGTTCGAAATCTGGCGCTACTCCGCGATGGTGAACGGGGTTGGTTCCGGCACATTGACCGTCCTGAACGCTGGCACCCAGACTGGCGGACCGGCGGGTGGTGCACCGGCGACCGGTCTCAATACGTGGGTCGACAACAGTGCGAGTCTTGCTCCAGCCACCTGCTATTACTATCAGGTACGGGCTGCGACCGCGATCCCGGAAGTATCCACCTGGACCACGCCGCTGGTGATGGGTTGTACCGTGGCAGCAGCGCCGACCATCAACCTGACGGCAACACCGTCCGGCGGTTTCCGCGTGGATTTGAGCTGGACCACGAACGTGACCGGAGTGGCGAGCTACCAGGTGCTGCGTAACGCAGTGGTGCTGGGTTCGACCACGACGACCAGCTATGCCGATACCACCGCACAGCCGGGAACGGCATACAGCTACACGGTCAATGCGTTGAATGCAGCTGGCACGGTACTGGCGACAGCTACCGCAGCGGCTACCACACCAGCGGTGCCGTTGACACCAAGCAACGCGCAAGCGGTGCTTACCGGTGTGACTCAGGTCACCATCAGCTGGCTGGATAACTCCACCAACGAAGACGGCTTTGTCGTCGAACGGGCGACAGTTACCGGTGGCGTGATCGGCGCATATACCCCCGTAACACCGCAGAACGGTTTTGCACCGGCTGCAGCGGGCACCGGCACGACACAGCAATGGGTCGATACAACGGTGGCGCCGTCCACTACCTACGTGTACCGCGTAATGGCAATTAACCTGGTAAACGGCAACTCGCTGTACACGCTGTCCAACCAGGTGACGGTTACCGACGCACCCCCAACCATCCAGGCGGTGACGCTGGCGGTGGCGACGGGTCCGTTTGCGACCAACAGCAGTGGCGGTGCGCCGAGCATCACGATCACGTGGATCGACCACGCGGTAAGTGAAACCGGTTATGAAGTACAGCGCTGCATCGGTACCGCGTGTGCCGTTGACAGCGTGAACTGGACCGCTCTTGGCGGCGTACTGCCGGCCAATAGCTCGCAGGTGGTCGATAACACGATGACCGCGCCTGCTGCAAACCAGAGCGTAAGCTACCGGGTGCGCGCGGTCCTGCCGGTGGGGACAACGGCGTGGGCATATAGTGCCACTGCTACTGTTCCGCCGGTGCCGGGCAAGCCGACCACGTCCGCAACCGCGTCGACCAATCCGAACGGGCCACTGCCGCAGGTAACGGTGACCTGGAGCAACGTGGCGAACGAGACTGGCTATGTGGTCGAACGCAGCACCGACGGTGTGACCTGGACGCAGGTGGCAACTCCGGCAATGGATGCGACCAGCTTCGCTGATGCCGGCGTGGTTGCCGGCACGACCTATCAGTACCGTGTCACGGCGGTCGGTTACAGCGGCTGGAATACGTCGGCTGCGGGCAGTGTGACGATCGCGACGCCCACGGGCGCACCGACGATCACTTCGGTGGGCGGCATCCTGCTGCAGCCAACGAAGATGACGGTGAAGTTCACCGTGCCGGCCGGCGCATCTGGCTGGCAGCTGGAGCGCAGTGCCGCTGGTGCCAATACCTGGGCGCCAGTGGCGAGCAACACAACCGGCGGTAATGTCACCTATACCGATAGTGGGCTGACTCGCAACACGTCGTACGACTACCGCGTGCGCACGTATAACAGCGGAGGCTTCTCGGTCTGGTCGCCCACGGCGACTGGCACGACGTCAATGCTGTAAGCTGCCGGCTCAGTGCCGCGAGGTAACTCGCGGCTTCGGTTAGGTAGGTGGACGCCGCCGTTTTCCATAATCCGGAGAAAATCCCGGGGAAAGGAAAGCGGCGGCGTTTTTTTTGCGGTAAGGAACAAGGAATAAAGCCGAGGTGCCAAGTCGCCGTAACCCTTCTCCCGCATACCATGTGACTTGTTTTTAGTAAAAATCCGGGCTCTGCTGGTATTGTACTTTAGTACGATTGTCAGACGCTCGACATGTCGTCAAGATTCCAACATAGCCAATCATTTAATCCTATCAGGCGGTTAGCCGTGTGGTAGTGAATGGTCTTGCGCACCAACCCGCGAATAACACGAACAGATGGACAGTCCATGCAGGGCTGCACCTGAACGGAATTGCATCTGTGTCTCAGACCGGCTGCCGCCAGTGAATAACAAGCAACGGGACAGCGCATTGATGGTGAATAGCGCACCGGGGGCAGGTAAACCTCGAGTGTGGCGACCATTGGCGAAATATAACAAGTCAATAAATGTTGCTATAGGAGGCAAGAGTGCAGGACGGTCGTGGTTATAAAAAAATACTATTTGAGAGAGGGCGCGAACTTCTGGCTGCGCGCATAAGAGCAGCATTTGTCATGCTCACGTTGTTGCTGGTGGGTGTTGCGCATGCAGATGTGCCAATGCGGGCGCTGCCGAGCGGGGCGGTGCCGAATCCGGGTACCCAGCAGCAGGAACTGATGAATATCACATTCCCGGCGCAGTGGAATGTGTTCGAATTTGTGGTGACCTGCGGAGCCTGCCATGCTGGTTCGGTCGACCAGCATACCGGTCACTTCGGTAACTGGGCCGGTGGCAACATGGCCAGCGGGGCGCGCGATCCGGTCTTTCGCGCGAACCAGATCGGCGTGAACAACCTGGTCAAGTCCCTCACCGGACTGGATGGTTCCGGCAATGTCTGCTTCCGCTGTCACTCGCCAAATGGCTGGTTATCGGGGCGCTTTGACCCGACGCTCGGCGGCAGCGCGGAAGGCAAGACCATGATGCACAGCATCCTGCTTTCCACTGACGACGAAGGCATCATGTGCGAGACCTGCCACCGTGCAGTCGGTAGTGTGAGCCACAAGCGTCAGGATTTAAGTCTCACCGACAAGGTGTGGAACCTGCTGGCAGGCATTTTTGACTGGGAACACCAAGGGGGCGCCTACCAGGATCAGGTCGGCGATCCGACCGTCGCACCCGGCATGCCATATGGTGATACGGCTCTCCAGTATCTGGATGGCATGACCTATATCGGCAAGTACTCGGGCATGACCGATGTCTATTTCAGCGACGTGCCGCTGAATGGCTCCTATACTGGCCAGATTTACGCGGTCTATCCGGATTGGTGGGCGGCGAGCGGCAATTCGATGAATCCGGTGCCGGCTGGTCAGCCGGTGCAGAATTCGGCCGGACAATACCTGGCCTACAATCTGGACGGCACCTTGCCGCCGCTGCTGGAAGTGCCGGTCGGTGCGCCGACCAATGCGGGCTCCGGCGGTACCAACTACAGCTACCAGGGCATCGCGATCGAACACCCGACCGTCGGTGGCAAGGGCCGCAAGACCTCGAAAAATGATACCGCCAACCTCCTGTTGCCGGTCGTTCCGCCTGGCCCTGGCGGTTCACCCAGCCCGAACAATTTCATTCGCACCTCGGAGTTCTGTGGTTCCTGTCACGACCTGACGGTACCGGTGTTGAATCACGGCATGCCGGAACAGCGCACGTTCACCGAGTGGAAGTTCAGTGATTTCTCGAAAGCGAGCAACGTCGGCTACGACCCTATCAAGAAGCAGACCTGGAATGGCGAACAGCGTTGCCAGGACTGTCACATGCCAACGCTCAGGCATGAATACACCGACCTTGATCCGGGTTCATATAATGCCGATCCTTACCTCGTGGGCGGCTTTCCATATGGCAAGGACCGCAGCAAGCAGGGTGGCACCGCCTTTCACAAGCTGACGGGCGCCAACCGTGATCTGCCGATGATGATGAAGGTGTTGTATCCGGAAGTTGATCTTGAAGTGATCGGGTTGCGGACTGGCAAGGATCCGCGCCCGTTCCCCGGCATGTTGTCCGATCGCGGCCCGATGTGGGACCGCGCGAAAAATAATACCGAGATAACCTTGCGCGATGCCGTCGAGGTCAGGATCAGCCAGCCGCCGACTGAGGTGAATAGCAAGCCGGGCGTATATGAAATGAAGGTCAGGGTGACCAACAAGTCCGGCCACCGCATTCCGTCCGGCTATCCGGATGGCCGGCGCTTCTGGCTTGCCATCAACGTCAAGGATGCCAGCGGTACTGCGGTTTACACCTCCGGTGTATATGACGAGACACAGGCCATGCTGTTTACGGATGCCAGGAAGAACGGTTTCAACCGCGCGCTGACGTCCATAATTGATGCCACTCCATCTTCTCACGGAACCTCAACGGTAAGTGGCAATGCGGTAATGGTCTACGAACGGGTTACCGGCACTTGCGTCGACGCGAATGGCGCGGCGATTTTCCCGACTCCGAGTGCGGGTACGCCCGCGCGCTGCGCTGCATCGCCGGCACTGACCAACAACTTCATCCTGTTCGACAACCGGATTCCGCCGAAGGGTTTTACTTATCAGGATTACCGTATGTCCGGTATCAAGTTCTGGAGCTACGATCCGGCGACGATGGTGCCATTCGAACAGGGAGGTGCCAAGAACAGCAAGGTGGCCCCACGCTACCCGGACAGCCAGAACTGGGATGAAGTGACCTACCGCTTCAATGCACCGCAGGGCAGCGTGCTGACGGCGTCGGCCGAGGTCTACTGGCAGACCCACACGCGCGAGTTCATGGAGCATCTGCGCAACCAGGATACCTCCACCGTCCGCCCGGAAGGTCCGCCGAATTTGCTCGATCCCAGCTATCCGTTGAATCCGACCTACCTGTCGAATTCGATCAACGGCAAGCCGCTGTCGGGTATCAACGATCCGTTCAACCCGGGTGTGCCGCTGAACGACAACTGGGGCGGCGTAGCATATGCCGCGTGGCTGGAAACCGGCAAGGGCGCTCCGTTCCTGGTCGATCGCGATGATACGTCCGTGTCCGGCGCGCCGGCGGCAACCACCGTCGCGGTGCGTGCGCTGAATTCCAATGATCCGGATTACATCGATCCGGTTACACTGGCGCCGGATTCGTTCGCTGCGAAAATAGAGTGGGCGCCAGTGGCCAATGCTGATGGCTATACAATCTGGATTCGTTACGGCAAGAGCGATACGACTGCGGACTGGGACCGCCTCGCGGTGGTTGGCAAGGACGTGACGACCTTTACCGAGCATGTGCTGGGCGATGCGTCGCTCGCCAGCCCGGGCAAGACCTACGGTTTCAAGGTCGTGCCTTTCAATGGCAAGGGTGACGGGCCGGATTCCAACGTATTCGTGCATAAGGTGGCCTCCGCTCTGCCGGCCGCACCGACCAACCTGACGGCCAGCCGGGATTCCACCGGCGGTTCAACTGCTTCGAGCATCAAGCTGACCTGGTTCGATAACGCCAACAACGAAAACTCGTTCGAACTCTGGCGCTATGACAACATGACGAACGGGGTGGGCAGCGGTCCGATGACCATCATCGGCCGGATTGGCAGTCAGACCGCGGGCCCGGCCGGCGGCGCGCCGACCACGGGCACCAACACCTACGTGGATGCCGATCCGGCGCTGGTGCCGGGCAAGTGCTATGTGTATCAGGTTCGTGCGGTTACGCCCAACCTCGATGCCTCGATGTGGTCGCAACCGCAGGCGCAGGGATGCACTGCAGCGGCCGCGCCGACTGTCAATCTCAGTGCGACCGCTGCGGGAGGTTATCGCGTGGACTTGAGCTGGACCACCAACATGACTGGTGCGAAGAGCTACCGCATCCAGCGTGACGGGACGGTGCTGGGCACGACCACGACCACGAGCTATGCCGATACTTCGGTGCAGCCCGCGACGACATACAGCTATAGCGTGCAGGCGCTTGACGCAGCGAACGCGGTACTCGCCTCAGGCACGACATCGGTTACTACCGTTGCGGCGCCGTTCACACCGGGCAACGTGCAGGCCATCGTTACGGGTGTCGGTCAGGTCACCATCAGCTGGGTCGATAACGCGACCAATGAAGATGGCTTTGTCGTCGAGCGCGCGCCGGTCACCAACGGTGTCGCCGGCGGCTTTACACCGGTAACCCCGCAGAACGGCTTTGCGCCGCCCGCGGCCGGCACCGGTAGCACCCAACAGTTCGTCGATACGACAGTGGCGCAGTCCAGTGACTACGTATATCGCGTGATGGCAATTAACCTCGTGACTGGGAACTCGCTCTACGCGTATTCCAACCAGATCGTGGCCGGCGTCGCGCCGCCAACAATCCAGTCGGTGACGCTGGCAGTCGCGACCGGACCATTCGCAACGAACAGCAGCGGTGGTACACCCAGCATCACGATCAAGTGGTTTGATAACGCGGTGAGCGAGGATGGCTACGAGATACAACGCTGTCTCGGCGCCGCTTGCAGCGCCGCCAGCGTCAACTGGACGGCTTTGGGCGGAGTGCTGCCGCCCAATACCACGCAAGCGGTCGACAACACCATGACTGCCGGCAATACGAGCCAGAGCGTGACTTATCGGGTGCGCGCGGTGAAGACCGTGGCGGTGCCGTCTGCCTGGGCCTATAGCGCGACCGTAGCCGTCCCGCCATTGCCGGGCAAGCCGGGCATCTCGTCCATCACCGCGTCGACCGACCCTAACCAGGAGTTGCCACGGGTAACCGTGACTTGGTCCAACGTTGCGGACGAAACCGGCTATGTTGTCGAACGCAGTGCCGATGGCGCCAACTGGACGCAGATTGCGCAGGCCGCGATGGATGCCACCAGCTTTATCGATACATCTTCGACGGGATTGGCCGGCGGCCAGACCTACCAGTACCGCGTCACAGCAGTCGGCTATAGCGGCTGGAATACGTCTGCAGCAGGCAGCATCACGCTCCCGGCACCGACAACTGCGCCGACGATAAACTCGGTTAGCGGCGTCCTGCTTCAATCGACGCAGATGAAGGTGAACTTCAGCGTGCCAGCCGGGGCAGTGGGGTGGCAGCTGCAACGCAGCACGGCGGGCACGAATAGCTGGGTGGCGGTATCCGGCAATACAGGCGCCGGTAATGTGACCTATACCGACAGCGGATTGACCCGTAACACGTCATACGACTACCGCGTGCGCACGTATAACAGCGGAGGCTTCTCGGCCTGGTCTGTAACCGCGACCGGCACGACCTCGCCGTTATAAACAGTCAGACGGAGCAGTGGGATTATCCGCTGCTTCCGCCAAGGCGTTGGTACTGACGCGCCGCCGTTTTTCATAACCGGGGAAACTTGGAGAAGGAGACGGCGGCGTTTTTTTGTGGCGAAGAATTGAGGCTCAACCCATCATAGCGGACTGAGCCAGATCGGTAGCGCCCCTACGCGGAGGTTACCTGCAAACCTACCCCGAGCGTTTTCCACTGTTTTATCTCATCCTGCAACGCTGTTTCGGTCAGGGGGTTTTGGGCCAGCCAGTCCGGTGTGATCGAAAGGTAAAACTTGGTGCCGCTGAAGCGTCCGCCCAAGCCATCCAGGCTACAGTCGCTACGGCTGCGATAAAACAGGATTGCCAAGCGAAGGCTCATGGCCAGGACGATGTCGTTGCCTTCCTGCAATTGTCCCTGCAGTTTTTCGAGTTTGCCGCGCTGCGCCAGCGTCAGCAGGCTCATGCGCGCCTGCTCCTTTTTCGAGAAGCCGGGCATGTCGGCATTGGCCAGGATGTAGGCGGTATGCTTGTGATAGCCGTTGTGGGCCACGCTGATCCCGATCTCGTGCAGGTGCGCGGCCCAGTCGAGCATTTGCAGCGCATTTTCGCCGAGTTCCGAGCCCAGAAATTGTTGCGCGAAGATGCGAGCCAGTTTTGCGACCCGCCCCGCCTGCCTGGTGTCGACGTGATAGCGGCGCATGAATTGATGCACCGTGACATTGCGCATGTCGTGGTGGTGGAAACGCCCCAGGAGATCGTATAGCACGCCTTCACGTAACGCGCCGGGTGCGGCATGCATGTGCTCGATACCCAGCTCGCAAAAGGTGGCGTACATGATGGCGAAACCGCCCGCAAACACGGGGACGCGGTCCGCACGCAATCCGGCGAAGGTCAGGTTATGCACGTCGCCGGCCCTGATCAGGTCGCCACGCAAGCGTTCCAGTCCGTCGCGAGTCAAACCGCCGGTGCTGTAGTTGTTCTGTTCCAGCACATCGCACAATACCCGGGCCGAACCGGAAGAGCCAAATGCAGCGGTCCATTGCCGTTCCGGTCCCTTGAACTCCGCGGCCAGGGTCTGCAATTCGTTGCGGGCAGCGAGTTCCGCTTCCTTGAGGCTTTGGCGGGTGATTTTGCCGCCGGGAAAAAAACGCAGGCTGTAGCTGACGCAGCCCATGTACAAGCTTTCCAGGTTGAGCGGGGTGAAGCCGCTGCCGATGATGAACTCGGTGGAACCACCGCCAATGTCCATGACCAGGCGCTGTTCCTGCGTTTGCGGCAGGCTGTGGGCCACGCCGAGGTAAATCAGGCGAGCTTCTTCGTGCCCGGCAATGATTTCGATCGGGAACCCCAGGATATGTTCGGCTTGCGGGATGAAGTCTGCGGCATTCTTCGCCACGCGCAAGGTATTGGTGCCGACCACGCGCACGGCTTCGCGCGGCAAGCCGCGCAGGCGTTCAGCGAAGCGCCCGAGCGTGGCCAAGGCGCGCTGTTGCGATGCGCTATCGAGATATTTGTTGCTGGTGAGCCCGGCGGCCAGCCGGATCGGCTCGCGCAGTCCGTCCAGCATGTACAGCTGATCATTCTCGACCCGCGCAATCTGCAGCCGGAAACTGTTCGACCCCAGATCAACCGCAGCGAGAATGGGCTGTTGCGTCACTACAGTTTGATTTCGCGTTCTATTTCATCGACGGTGACATGGCGCACGTCACGTCCCTTGACCATGTAGATGACGTATTCCGAAATATTCTTGGAGTGGTCGCCGATGCGCTCGATGGCCTTGGCGACAAACAGCACTTCCAGCGCAGTCGAGATGGTGCGCGGATCTTCCATCATGAAAGTAATCAGGTAACGCATGATGGCGCGAAACTCTTCATCCACCTGGTCGTCCAGCCGGACTGCCTGCGCGGCCATCGATACGTCCAGGCGGGCAAACGCATCCAGTGATTTGCGCAGCATGTCCACGGCGATTTCGGACGCGTGCTTGATTTCATGGTAGTGCGGAAACGCCAGGCCGTGTTTTTCCGACAGCATTTTCGCCATGCGCGCGATCTTTTCTGCTTCATCGCCGATGCGCTCCAGATCAGTGATGGTCTTGACCACGGCCATCACCAGGCGCAGATCGCTCGCGGTCGGCTGGCGCCGGGCAATCACCTGGCTGCAGGCTTCGTCAATCTTTACTTCCATGGCGTTGACCCGATGATCTTCTTCAATCACCCGGGACATCATGGCCACATCACCGCTCAGCAATGATTCGACGGCGCTCTTGATCTGACTTTCCACCAGCCCGCCCATCTGCAGCACGTTGGCGCGGATGGCTTCGAGCTCGGCGTCAAACTGGCGCGAAATATGTTCATTACTGGGCATGGCAATTCCTCAAAAAAATCGACTCAACAGTTTAAGCGGCAAATATGAAGGGCAGATGACGCCCTTCCTCTCTCCTTGCTCCTCATCCAATCGGAGAGGATGCTACCTCCCACCCCAACTCTGCCAGGACGGGTAAAACATTTATGCCATCAGCGTCTTCACACCTTCCGGGGTGCCCAGCAGCAGCACGTCGGCCGGACGACGCGCAAACAGGCCATTCGTCACCACACCCGCGATATGGTCCAGCGTGGACTCCAGTTCCACTGGATTCATGATCTGCAGTCCGTGCACATCAAGAATCACATTACCGTTATCGGTGGTGAACCCCTCACGCAATTTGGGCTGCCCGCCCAACGCAACCAGCTGTCGCGCCACCGAGCTGCGCGCCATCGGGATCACCTCGATCGGCAGCGGGAATTTGCCCAGCACGTCTACCAGCTTGCTGGCATCGCACACGCAAATGAATTTCTTGCTTGCCGCCGCGACAATTTTTTCCCGGGTCAGCGCACCGCCGCCGCCCTTGATCATATGCATATGGCGCGTGATCTCGTCCGCACCGTCAACATACACCGGCAGGTCGCCGGCTTCATTCAGTGACAGCACTTCGATCCCATGGCCCCGCAGGCGCTTGGCCGAAGCTTCCGAACTGGCGACGGCACCCTGAATCTTGTGCTTGATCAAAGCCAGTTCATCAATAAAAAAGTTGGCCGTTGAACCGGTGCCCACTCCCACAATGCTGTCAACGGGCACATACTGGACTGCCGCTTTGGCCACCGCGCGCTTCAAATCATCCTGGCTCATCATATTGCGCCCTTCCTTACCATATTATCAATTCGTGCCGCGATTATTGCAGGAATTGCCGGCTTTGGGGAGCGTGGCAACAGCCGCCTGATGTCAGGTAATGGACAGTGGTGGTGGAGTAAAGTTTCTCGGCAATTCTGGTGGTAAGATGCCGGAAAAGAATTTTGCAGGCCCGGGAGGAATGAAGATGTCAGTCCGTATGGTTGCAACGACTCCTTTTACAGACCAGAAACCCGGTACCTCCGGGTTGCGCAAGCGCGTGCTCGTGTTCCGGCAGCCGCACTATCTGGAAAATTTCGTCCAGTCCATTTTCGACACGGTTATCGCCACGTTAAGCGACTCGGGACAGGCACCGGCCGACATGACGCTGGTCCTGGGCGGGGATGGCCGCTATTACAACCGGGAAGCGATCCAAATCATCCTCAGGATGGCAGCGGCCAACGGCTTCGGGCGCGTACTGGTCGGCCGTGACGGCATTCTGTCCACTCCGGCGGCATCCTGCGTGATCCGCAAGTACCGCACCCAGGGCGGCATCATCCTTTCGGCCAGCCACAATCCGGGCGGCCCGGAGGGTGATTTCGGGGTCAAGTACAACATCGCGAACGGTGGCCCGGCACCGGAAAAAATCACCGAAGCGATCTTTGCGGCGAGCAGGCGCATCACGCAGTACCGCGTTCTGGAGGCTGCCGACATCGCACTGGATAAGGTGGGGACCACTGATCTGGGTGGCATGACCGTGTCGGTCATTGATCCGGTCAGCGACTATGCCGACCTGATGGAATCGCTGTTCGATTTTGGCGCGATTCGCACGCTGCTGGCGGGCGGATTCCGCATGAAATTCGACGGGATGCACGCGGTAACCGGCCCGTACGCCAGCGAGATTTTTGTGCGGCGCCTGGGTGCAGTGGCAGACAGCGTGTTCAATGCGGTGCCGCTGCCTGATTTTGGCAATGGTCATCCCGACCCGAATCTTACCTATGCGCATGAACTGGTCGAGTTGCTGAATGGCAAACAGGCGCCGGATTTCGGCGCCGCGTCCGACGGTGATGGCGATCGCAACATGATCCTGGGAAAACAATTTTTCGTCACGCCCTCCGACAGCCTCGCCATTCTGGCGGCTAATGCGCATCTCGTGCCGGGTTACCGGCAAGGGCTGGCCGGCATTGCACGCTCGATGCCCACCAGCACGGCGGTGGATCGCGTGGCGGCGGCCCTCGGTATTTCCTGCCATGAAACTCCGACCGGCTGGAAATTTTTCGGCAACCTGATGGATGCCGGCCGGGTAACGCTGTGCGGCGAGGAAAGTTTTGGCACCGGCTCGAATCACATCCGCGAGAAGGACGGCGTCTGGGCGGTATTGTTCTGGCTGAACATTCTGGCAGTGCGCAGGCAATCAGTAGCCGAAGTGGTACGGGCACATTGGGCGCGCTATGGGCGCAATTTTTACTCGCGGCACGATTACGAGGGACTTCCTGCGGATGCCGCCGCCGCGGTCATGAGGCGATTGCAGGAACAGTTGCCAAGGCTGCAGGCCGACTTGGCGATCGGCCAGGGTGGCGCACAATTCGGGCATTTGCAGGTAAAGAAATGCGACGATTTCAGCTATACCGATCCCGTGGATGGCAGTATCAGCACCGGTCAGGGGTTGCGCATCCTGTTTGTCGACGGCTCGCGCATCGTGTTCCGGCTGTCCGGCACCGGCACCGAGGGCGCCACGCTGCGCATCTATCTGGAATCGTTCGAGCCGGACGTCTCAAAACATCATCTTGATGCACAACAGGCATTGGCCACCCTGATCAGCATTGCGCTGCAACTCTCTGACCTGCGCCGGCTGACCGGACGGGAACGCCCGACGGTAATTACCTGAGCCGCTATAATTACGCCCTGATTAACTGATGGCGTTGCCGATTCGGCGCGACCCGGTCGCGGGTATGCCGCATCCGGATGCGAATTTTTCTTGAAATGGAGTCAATATGAGCAATAAACAAATCATCCAGACGCCCGATGCGCCCAGCGCGATTGGCACCTATTCGCAAGCGGTTCGCGTGGGCGATACCGTCTACCTGTCCGGGCAGATCGGCCTCGATCCGACCACCATGCAGATGGAAGAGGGCGTCGATGCGCAGATTCACCGTGTGTTCCAGAATCTGCGTGCGGTGGCGAGCGCGGCCGACAGCAGTTTCGATGATCTGGTGAAGCTGAATGTCTACCTGACCGACCTTGCCAATTTCGCCAAGGTGAACGAAATCATGGCCAGCTATTTCCGTCCGCCCTATCCGGCCCGCGCCGCGGTGGGCGTGGCGGCGTTGCCGCGCGGTGCCCTGGTGGAAATGGATGGGGTGCTGGTCGTCCAGGATTGATTTCCGCTTTTGCACGTGCAACCGATCAAAGTCTCCGACGCCACTCTTAACAAACTTGCCAAGTTGGGTATCCACCATCGTGCCGAACTGCTGCTGCACCTGCCGTTGCGATACGAGGACGAGACCCATCTGACGCCGATCGCTGATGCGCAGGCGGGGGAAACGGTGCAGGTACAGGGTGTCATCCGTCACAGCGAAATTGTCTTCCGGCCGCGCCGCAGCCTGGTGTGCCGCCTGGAGGACAATGGCGGCGAGCTGTATTTGCGCTTCCTGAATTTTTACCCGAGTCAGCAAAAGCAGCTCGCCGTCGACAAGCAGATTCGGGCGCTCGGCGAAGTGCGCATGGGATATTACGGGCTGGAGATGGTACATCCGAAATGCCGGTCGGTGGATGACGGCACGCCACTGCAACAGAGTCTTACCCCGGTTTATCCGACCACGGCGGGACTATCGCAAACGGTATTACGCAAATTGATTGCGAATGCGCTGGAGACCGTGCCGCTGCCGGAGAGCTTGCCGCCCGCACTGCTGGAACGACTCCGGCTGGCGGGGTTCGCCGAAAGCGTCCGGTTGCTGCACCATCCGGGGCCTGAAATTGCCGCCGGTCTGCTGCAGGAACGCACGCACGCTGCCTGGCGGCGCATCAAGTTTGACGAATTGCTCGCGCAGCAACTGTCGATGCGAATGCATCATCGCGCGCGCAGCAAACGTGCCGCGCCGCTGTTGCCTCCGCAGCAGAAGCTTACCGTGGGTTTGCTGGGGCGGTTGCCATTTGCCTTGACCGGCGCGCAGCAACGTACCTTTGCAGAAATCAGCCATGACTTGGCGCAACCGCATCCGATGCAGCGCCTGCTGCTTGGCGATGTCGGCAGCGGCAAGACCATCGTCGCGGCCCTCGCGGCGCTGCAGGCGATCGAGAACGGCTATCAGGTCGCGCTGCTCGCGCCGACCGAGATTCTGGCCGAACAGCACTATCTCAAGCTGCGCGACTGGCTGGAGCCGCTTGCCATCACACCGGTATGGCTGGCTGGCAGCCTGAAGAAAAAAGAGCGGCAGGCAGTCGCTGCACGCATCGGTTCCGGCGAAACGCTGCTCGCGGTTGGCACCCATGCACTACTGCAGGAAGATATTGCCTTCCATAGATTGGGGCTCGCGATCGTTGACGAACAGCACAAGTTCGGTGTGCAGCAGCGCCTCGCGTTGCGCAACAAAGGTGCCGAGCCGCACCAGCTGATGATGAGCGCGACGCCGATTCCGCGCACGCTGGCGATGAGCTATTACGCTGACCTGGATGTGTCACTCATTGACGAATTGCCGCCTGGCCGGACACCCGTGGTCACCAAGCTGGTCAGCGCGGCGCGCCGCGACGAAGTGATTGACCGCGTGCGCGCGGCCTGTCTCGAAGGACGGCAGGCGTATTGGGTATGCCCGCTGATCGACGAAAACGGAGTTTCGGCGAAGGCTAATGTGAGCGCAGCGAACGTTAAGCATAGCGGCCGAAGCCAATCCGACGCGCTGCAATTACAGACCGTACTGGAGACCTTTCAGTTGCTTGCCGAGACCTTTCCAGAATTGAAGGTCGGGCTGGTGCACGGCAAGCTGGCTGCGGCTGAAAAGGCGCGCGTGATGGCGGAGTTCAAGGCGGGTGGGATCCAGTTGCTGGTGGCGACCACGGTAGTCGAGGTCGGGGTCGACGTGCCCAACGCGAGCCTGATGGTCATCGAACACGCCGAGCGCATGGGGCTCGCGCAGCTGCATCAATTGCGCGGGCGGGTCGGACGGGGTGCAGCGCACAGCATGTGTATCCTGCTCTACCAGCAGCCGTTGTCCGAACTCGCGCGCGCGCGCCTGAAAATCATTTTTGAAAATACAGACGGCTTCACCATTGCGCAACAGGATTTACAATTACGCGGTCCGGGCGAATTGCTCGGGGCGCGGCAGAGCGGCGTTGCGCTGCTGCGGTTTGCCGATTTGAACACGGACGAAGATTTATTGGACCATGCACGGCAGGCGGCCGACCACCTGCTGCGCGATTTTCCGGAAGCGGCCGAGGCGCACTTGCGCCGCTGGCTGGCACACAAGCATGACTACCTGCACGTCTGACATATTCTGGCACAGCGCCGCCTTAGGCTGTGAAGCGGACCTGTTACCCTGGTTGGGTGACCGCGGGTCGCTGACCCAGCGCATCCGGCAACGCTGCTCGCACTTTGCCGTGCATAACGTGCGCAGCGGCCTCGCGCGCATTGCCCTCGACGAATCCGCCCTGCTGGGGGTGGCGCCGCAACAGCTCGCCTATTCGCGCGAAGTGTTCCTGTGCGCCGACGGCCAGCCGGTGGTATTCGCGCACAGTGCCTGTGCCGCAGAACATCTGCGCGGCACCTGGTCGGCACTGCGAACCCTGAACGACCAGCCGCTCGGCGCCCTGCTGTTCGCTTTGCCGCAAGTGCGGCGCCAGCCACTGCATTACAAGGCATTGCGTCCCGCTCATCCGCTGTATCAGCAGGCGGCGGCAGACCTGACTGCAGCACCGGAACGCCTGTGGGCGCGCCGCTCGCTCTTTTGTCTGCATGACGCGCCGCTGCTTGTCACGGAAGTTTTTTTGCCGGAAATATTGAAACTGGGATTGAGGAGCGAGGATCGAGGATCGAGCGAAACGTGGGCTCGGCACTTCGATCCTCAATCCTCAATCCTCGATCCACAAAAACCATGAACCTGACCGAACGTTTGCATCTCTACATCCAGCTCACCCGCCTGCATCGTCCCATCGGCATTTTACTGTTGCTGTGGCCGACCTTGTGGGGGGTCTGGATTGCGGGCGACGGCCACCCCGCGTGGTCCATCATTCTGATCTTTGTACTTGGCACTACGCTGATGCGCTCCGCCGGCTGCGTCATCAACGATTATGCTGACCGGCACATCGACAAACACGTCAAGCGCACGCGGGAGCGTCCCATCACCAGTGGTCGTATCGCTCCGGGTGAAGCCCTGTGGCTCGCCGCAGGGCTGTCGCTGATCAGCTTCCTGCTGATTTTGCCGCTGAATAAACTGACGTTGCTGCTATCAGTACCGGCAGTTTTCCTGGCTGCCAGCTACCCATTCACCAAACGCTTCTTTGCGATTCCCCAGGCGTATCTCGGGATTGCGTTCGGTTTCGGTATCCCGATGGCGTTTGCCGCGCAGCTTGGCACCGTGCCGCAGGTCGCGTGGTTGCTGCTCTTGGCGAATGTATTCTGGGCGATTGCCTACGACACCGAGTATGCGATGGTCGACCGGGATGATGACATCCACCTCAATATTCATTCCTCGGCGCTGTTCTTCGGCAAGCATGATGTGGCGGCGGTAATGGCCTGTTACGCCATTACGCTGGTGCTGCTTGCGCTTGCCGGACAGATGGCCGGAATGGGATGGCCATATAACCTGGGGTTGCTGGCTGCAGGCGGCATTGCGCTGCACCATTATCACCTGATCAAACACCGGGAGCGCGGAGCCTGCTTTGCCGCATTCCTGCACAATAACTGGTTTGGTGCAGCGGTGTTCGCCGGAATCGTGCTGGATTACCTGACGCACGCCTGAGCCGGCGTGCCGCGACGGGTGCAAAAACAGTGCTATCTTTTGCGCTTGATTTCGACCATTTCGAATGAAGCCTTGCTCAGGCCGCATTCCGGGCACTTGAAGTCGTCGGGAATGTCTGCCCAGGCCGTCCCCGGCTTGATGCCTTCCGCCGGCCAACCGGCCGCTTCATCATAGATAAAACTGCAAATCGCGCATTGCCAGATTTTCATCCTGTTCTCCAGAGAGTTAGTTAACAACACGGCTAAACTTTATACCGCGTTTCGCAAAAATTCCACTACACTGGCAGTATGGTGAATGACCCGCAACCTTATCGCGAGAATCGGTCACTCCGGTGGAGCTACAGCCTGATTGCGCCGGTCTATGACGCGTTGGTTGCACGCCCTCTGAGGGAGGCGCGCACCCGGTCGCTACAGGCATTGCCGACAGATGCGCCGCGCAAGGTGCTGTTGAGCGGCGTCGGCACCGGGCTCGATCTGCCCCTGCTGCCTGCCATGCACCGGTATGCTGCGCTTGATTTCAATGCCGCAATGCTGACGCATGCGGGGCGGCGCAGCACAGGTTTGCAGGTGGACTGGGTGCTGGGCGATAGCATGGCGCTGCCGTTTGCCGCTGATCAGTTCGACCATGTGGTGCTGCACCTGATTCTGGCCGTTGTGCCACGACCAGAAAAATGCCTGGCAGAAGCCGCGCGGGTGCTTAAGCCCGGCGGCACGATCATTATTTTCGATAAATTCCTGCGGCCGGGGGAGCATGCCTTGTTGCGCCGCTTGGTCAATCCGCTGGTACGCCGGTTCGCGACGCGGCTGGACGTGATCTTTGAGGATGCGCTGCAGGAAGTGCCTTGCCTGGACGTAGTCAGCGACGTACCGTTGATGGCCGGAGGCTGGTTTCGGGGCATCGTGTTGCGCAAACTGCCAGACCCAAACTGAAAATCGGCTTTCAGTATTACCGGTAATACCCATTAATCGGCTCCGGATGTTGCTTTCCGGTGAGGATTCTGCAATCCTTGCCATACTCTTGATTTACAGGCAAAACACAACCTTTCAGGGGGCCGCAGTGACTGTCGTACGTGATCTGAAACGTGCCGTTTATCTGCTTAGAAGACTCTTCGGCCTGGCCCACGGGAGCCCGATGCCGTTCGAAAAAAGGCGCAAGGAGGTTGTCTATCTGACGCTGATCGGAAGTGCGACCGCCCTGATTTTTTCGATCGCAAACATTCGTTACTTCGGTTACCCCGCGCTCGGCTATCTGCAACTGTCCCTCATAATTTTGTTCCTGGGCCCGGTTTTATTGCTGGCCAGGCATGACAAGTCCATGCCAATGGCGGAAAGCCTGCTGATGGTTACGGCGGTGCTGTTGTTTGGCGGGCTGCTGTTCTTTGGCGGCATCGAAGGCACTGGAATTTACTGGGTTTATATCTATCCCTTTGTCGCCTTTTTCGTCACCGATCAGCGGCGCGGCTGGTACTGGACGATCATTTTCTTCATCGTCAATTTCATCATCTATGATTCATGCGAGAACGCGTTGTTTACCTGCGCCTATACTTCCGTCCAGTTCGGCCAGCATTTTCTCGCGCTGCTATTCTTCACCGTTACCGCCGCGGCGGCCAACGCACCACGCAATGCATTCGAACATGATCTTGAAAGACTGGTGGCGGAACGCACCAGTACCGCGGAAAAATACCTGAACAAGCTGCAATACCTGGTGCTGCACGACGATTTGACCGGGCTGCCCAACCGTACCATGCTCACCGAACTCATCAAGGCGGAAATCGCGAAACTTGGCGAGGGCAACAACAAACTGGTGGCAGCGCATCTGAAAATGGAACGGTTGTTTGAGATGGTCAATATCCTGGGCGAACGTGACGGCGACCAACTGATCAAACTGATTGGAGAAAAACTGGCCAGTATCGTGGGCGAGCGCGGCAAAATCGCCCGGGTTGCCCGTGACGAATTTGTTGTACTGCTGACGATGCCGATTCAGCTGGATGAACTGAGCTTTGTAAGTGAATACCTGAAACACGATAACACGCTGGATTTCAACGGGGCTCCGTTGTTGTTTCACTACACCATCGGAATCTGTGCGTATCCGGTTCACGCCGTAAATGGCGCGCAGCTGTTGCGGAACGCCGAGCAGGCGCTGCTACAGGCGCTGCATGGAAAAGTGGATATCGGAAGATATGACAGTGCACAGGACGAGATGTTTGTGCGGCATCACCTGCTATATGGAAAGCTTCAGGCTGCCA
>DASSQR010000046.1:0-13563 GCA_035702405.1 Gallionella sp.
GGCCAGCGCGCTGCACGTTGCAGATCACCATCGGCGTCTCGGTCATGCACGCGAGGCCGAGGTTTTCGGCCATCAGAGAGAAGCCGGGACCGCAGGTCACGGTCATCACCTTCTGGCCGCCCCAAGCACCGCCAATCAATGCGGCGATGGACGCGAGTTCATCTTCCATCTGGATGAACAGGCCACCGACTTCCGGCGCGCGTTCGGCAAAACGCTCGGCGACTTCTGTCGACGGAGTGATCGGATAACCGGCAAAGAACCGGCAGCCAGCTGCCAACGCGCCTTCAGCCAGGGCGTGGTCGCCATCCATGAAATGTGGACCGGAGTCGACCCCTTTAGGATCTGCAGATACTGTCTTCACTTTTGTGTTTCCCCTTTATTACTGTCATCTCGTGTCACGAAGATCGAAAACTCCGGACAAATCATTTGGCAATACCGGCAGTCGTGGCACTTTTCCGGATTCTTGGCGTAAGGCGGGTGATAGCCCTTCGCATTGAAAGTAGGCGAAATGTCCAGCACGTTGGTCGGGCAGAACTGCACGCAGAAACCGCAGCCCTTGCACCAGTTTTCGTTGACATAGACATTGCCATGAAGCTGTTTGAGATCATTGAAAAACATGCTTCCTCCCTTAGGCCAGTCCGCGTGCCGCTAACGCCGGCGCGGGATCAATATGGTGGAGATCAAAGCGCAGGGCCTCGTCGCCGCAGCCCAACGCCAATGCCATCAACTGGGTAAAGTAAAGCACCGGCATACGCTGCAATTCCGAATTGAGCGCGCGCGCATCGTCCTGACGGAAATCCAGGTTATAGGCACACATCGGGCAGCTCACGACCACCAGGTCAGCCTTCTGCTCCTGCACCGAGCCCATGATCTTGTTGGTGCGATCCGCGATGATCTCGGGTTTGCCGACGGCATGATAGGCTCCGCAGCACTCGGTCTTGAGCGGGAAGGAAACCGGCTCCGCGCCGAGCGCGCGAATCAGGTCTTCCATGATCATCGGATTCTCGACGTCGTCGAACGCGACTTCCTTCGGGCGCACCAACAGGCAGCCGTAGTAGCACGCCACGCGCAAGCCGGCGAGCGGCTTCTTCACTTTCGCCGCGAGCTTGTCGAAACCGATCCGGTCACGCAGGAACTCGAGCAGATGCAGCACATCGACATCGCCTTCGTACTTGGTCTGTTCGAGATAAGCAAATTCGTTGATCGTCGCCAGCACATCGGGACGCTTTTTCACGTCGATGTTGGCGCGCTTCAGGGTGTTGTAGCACATCGCGCAGGTCGTCATGACCTCGTTGGCCTGTTCTTCCTTGACGCGAATCAGGTTGGTAATCGGCGCAACACGGTTCATCACGTTTTCGGAGCCCAGCGAATGCACCGTGCCACAGCAGTTCCAGCGTTTGGGTTCCGCAACTTCCACTTCCAGCTTCGCCATCGACGACACGGTGGAATCGTCGAAATTGCGTGCGTGATTCTTCAGGGTACAGCCTGGATAGTAAATGAGCTTCATTGGTTTGTTATTGCTTCCCGTCATGATGTCAGTTTCCTCATCGCGCTGATCATGGCGATCGGCGGCAGCGTGCCACGCACTTCGGGAGCAATTTCCTCGATATGGAGATGATCATGCCGCTGGCCCCCGCGCAACGCGGTTTCGCGCAGCGATTCCATGACCTCGGCGATCCGGATATTTTTCGGACAACGCGTGTTGCAGGTCAAACAGGACACGCACATCCAGATGGAACGCGATGCCAGCAATTGCTCGCGCATGCCCAGCTGTGCCATGCGAATAACCTGGTTGGGCAGAATGTCCATATGTGCTGCCATCGGGCAGCCCGCCGAGCATTTGCCACATTGATAACAAGCCAGCAATTTCTGACCGCTGATTTTTTCTACCTTTTCCACAAAGGCACTGCCTATCGTGGAGGAAAGGCGGGTAGTTGTATTCATGGATTGCCTTTCAAAACTTTGCGTCCATGCGGAACTCGGGACTGTCGAGCCACAAACCGGTGTTGATCACGCTGTCCAGTTGCGCCTGCAGGTTGTCATACTGAAAGTTTTCGCCTTCAATCATCCTGCCGGCCAACTTGATGACCTGGAAATCATTGGTATGCGCGACCAATTCATTGAGCAAGTGAATCAGCCGGCGCTCCATCTCCAATGCCAGGCGCAATGCCTGGCTATCGTCTGCCACCACGCTGTGCCCCCGCCGCGCAACCTCGGCTTCCATGTCGGCTACCACCTTTGACGAACTGGTATTCGCCGACGCTTCCGCCACCAGACGCTCCCATTCTTCCTTGCCGACCAGGCTGCTGAACAAGTTGTGCAGGTCAGCCATGCGATCGGTATCTGCTTCCGCGAGACGCAGGAACATTGCTTTTCCGCTCGCATTCCGGGTCATCTCGGCCGCGTGGCGGTAAAAGTGTTCACCGCTAAACTCGAAACTGAGCGCAGCACGCGCCAGCTCGATCACCTTGTCATCAACGTGACTCATCGGTATTACTTCGCGCCCGCCATTTCTGCGTGCATGCGGTTATGCAACACCGTGGAGCCCGGCAACTCATTGCCGCCACGCAACAGCTGGCGCTTCTTGACGTCTTCAGGTGCGTAGGACGGCAACAGGATCGGGGTGACCAGTTCGGTTTGTACGCCGGCTGCGGCCAGTTCGTTCTCGTAGTTGTCGAGATGCGCCAGGCTCAACTGACCAAGTTCAGTCTGCTTGGCGTATTCGCTCGCGTAACGACCCGCGCGACGTCCGAACACGTTGTAATCGAGCACCGAGTTACCCATCAGGCGATTGCGGCCATGCAGACCGCCGGAAGCTTCACCGGCAACATACAGCCCGGGGATATTCGTTTCGCAACGTTCGTTGATTTCGACGCCACCATTCTGATAATGCAGCGACGGATAAATCAGCATCGGCAGCTTGGTGATGTCGATGCCGTAGCGGATGAACTGGCGATACATGGCCGGGAAGTGTCTTTCGGTGTAACCCTCGCCGTGCAGCATGTCGATCAGCGGGGAATCCAGCCAGACGCCGTCACGACCGGACGGTGTCGGAATGCCGCCGCCGTTCTGCACGCACTCGCGAATGATCGCCGAAGCCTCGATGTCGCGCGGTTCGCGCGGGAAGACGAACAGTTCGCCATCCTTGTTCAGTGGCTGGCCGCCCGCACCGCGAATTGCTTCAGTAACCAAGAAGCCCGCAATCTGCTCGGGGAACGAAACGCCCGTCGGGTGGTACTGGACGGAGTCCATGTACATCAGCTTCGCGCCGGCGCGGTAGGCCATCACCAGCCCGTCGCCGGTAGCGCCGTAGTGATTGGTGGTGTCATAACCACGGATATGGAGGCGACCGTAACCGCCGGTGGCGATGACGGTGGACTTCGCCTTGACGACGAAGAACTCCTCGCTGTCCATATTATATAAGACTGCTCCTGCGCAACGGCCTTCGCTGTCCATGATCAGTTCCACAGCCGGCATGAATTCCTTCACGGTAATCATGTCCGGGTGGTTGCGCACTTCGTCCATCAGCGTGCGCATGATCATCGCGCCGGTGTAGTCGCGGCAGGACAGCATGCGCTTGCGCGAGGTGCCGCCGCCATGCATGACTTTCACGGAACCGTCTGTTTCCTTGTCCCAGCAAACCCCGAGATCCTCGAGCCACTTGACCACACCCGGACCGTCTTCGGTCAGCGCGCGAACCAGTTCCGGCTTGTTCTCGAAGTGACCACCACCGATCGCATCCAGATAATGGCGGGTCGGCGAGTCAGTGCGCGACACCGCGGCCTGCATGCCACCCTGCGACATCATCGTGTTGGCATCGCCCATGCGCAGCTTGGTGCAAATCACAGAGCGCACGCCGTGGTCGCGCATCGCGACTAGCGCCGCATTGCAGCCGGCGCCGCCGCCGCCGATGATCAGCATGTCGGTTTCGATATCGGGCTTGCTCAGATCCACCTGCTTACTGCTCAGCCAGGAATGGGATTCCAGCAGATCGGCCACTTCGGTCGTCAGCGATTCGCCGCGGTTCGGGCCAACTGCAACAGCGCGGCGCGCACTCGCTTCAAAGTCCGGATGGAACGCTTCCAGCACCGCGCGCCGTTCTTCCGCATTCATCGGCGGGTAGACCGGCTCCGACTTTTTCGCCAATTCGAAGCGCCGGGGGCGCGTTTCCGCTACTTTGCGCAGCGATTCATTCATGTACTCTGGATACATTGCAAACCCTTTCTTATTCCATATCCCGTGCGTAATAGCGCTGCGACAACGCCTCGCGGCTCATCTGCATCAGCTCTGCATATTCTGATTCGTAGGCGCCGCTTTCCACCGCCTTGACCCGCTCTGCGAGCTCCGGGCTGTCCTTGCGCAAATAGCGGCCATAGAGGCGCTTGGCCATGATACCCATCAAGGGTTGGGTGATTTCCGCCGGGCAACGCAGCATGCACAGACCGCAGACCACGCAATCGAAGGACAAGTCCATCACCTGCGCGATATCACCGCGCTTGGCAGCCTGAACGTAGTCCATCACTTGAAGACCTTGCGGACAAGACTTGGTGCAGGTGTTGCACGCAACGCAGCGGAACACCGAGGGATACATCTCCTGAATCGCGCTGACGTTCGGCTTGAGTTTTTCGATATCGTAGATTGCCTTTTCGGCCGGAACCGACGGAACCTGTGCCAGCGTCATACCGTCTTCAACCATGGTCATACAGGCCAGACCGGTGTGAATTTTGTAGTCGCCGGGCAAACGATAGATGGTGGCACAAGCGCCGCAATAGCCCTCGCGACAGCCAGCACCCCGAATGATTTGATGACCAGCGTATTCAATCGCGCCCATGATGGTCGCTTCGGCCGGCACCTCGTACGCTTTGCCCATGATATAGACAGTTATCATACGACCCGTTTCTGTCGTATCATGCTGCCCACATGTTTGCGTAGACGACGCACAACCCCCCGCCCCTGCCGGTGCGTTCACCATATATTACCCTCCCCCAATCAATCCGCCACCGTGCGGCAGCTGCAACCGATATGTCTAATGTGTGAATGGAAACAATCGACTATGTTGCCATTTATAATAATGATAGAAGCAACTAATTATAAATTTTTGCACAACCGATTATAAATTTTCGAAGGGGATTATAAAGAAGTCTGAAAGATTGACAAGGGGAGTTTTACGGAATTTCACATTATATCCCAGCAAGTTACTTGGGATTACACAATTTTGAAACAGGACGCAGTTTGCCAAGCCGGTGCACTCAAATCAAGCAAAAGAACTGCAAGTGCTACGCCAGACGGAGACGATGAAACGGCACATAACCCTTAGGCAAGGTAGCTTATCAGCCAAGGACGGATGTCGCATCGAGCGGCGACTCGGTTAGAATACCGCGCCTATGAGAACCTACTTGCATCCAGCCGAAGTACTTTATTCCGGCAGCCGCCCATTTCCGCGGCTTCCCGCCTGCGAACATTTTGCCGGCAGCGAAAAGCTGCTGAGGAAAGCACTCCAGATTCAGACCGAATCGTTGCTGTTCGGCCAGCCCATCTTTGACATCACAGCCGACTGCGAGGACGGAGCGCCCGCCGGCCAGGAACGGGAGCATGCGACCATGGTCGCAAACCTGATTGAGTCGGATGAAAACCGGTTCGGGCGCATCGGTGTCCGCATTCATGATGTCCGACACCCATACTGGCGTGACGATCTCGACATCATCATCGGGCGCGCCGGCCAACACGTCGCCTATATCGTCATGCCCAAGGCGGAATTTGCCGACGATGTTCTAACCCAGATCACGGCGCTCGACGATCTGCGAAGCCGCTATGGCATCGCGCGGGAGATCCCCGTCCATGTCCTGATCGAAACCCCCGGTGCCCTGCACGAGGCGTGGGAGATCGCTCGTCTGCCGCATGTCGAAACACTTGATTTTGGTTTGATGGACTTTGTCTCCGGACACCATGGCGCCGTTCCTGCCAGCGCGATGCGCTCACCCGGCCAGTTCAGTCATCCGCTGGTGGCCAAGGCGAAATGCGAGATCGCCACCGCCGCATTGGGCAATGGCATTGTGCCAAGCCACAATGTAACCACCGAAATCCGTGACCCGGCAGTGGTGCGCGAAGATGCCCGGCGCGCCCGTGAAGAATTCGGCTTCCTGCGCATGTGGAGCATCCACCCCAACCAGATTCAGGCCATCGTTGAAGCCATGCGACCGGATTTCGCCGAGGTCAGCGAAGCCGCCAGCATTCTGGTCGCGGCGCAGAACGCCGACTGGGGACCAATCCAGCATGAAGGCAAGTTGCATGATCGCGCCTCCTATCGCTATTACTGGGAATTACTGCAACGCGCGCAGTCTACCGGCATGGGCATTACGACCGAGGCCCGCCAGCGTTTCTTTGCCTGATGCCGGCGAATGACGCAGCATATCCATTACGGAAGTATTTTCTATCGCGGAGATCACCTGCGAGGCACAGGCTTGAGGTGCACAAAACAATATGACTGATATCCCGGACAAGAACGATTCGAATCGAGGCACCGGCCAGGTCGCCGGAACCGAGGCCGAACAGCCGATCACTCCCTTGGTATATCCCGCAAAACCCGGACGAAAGTCCCGCAGGTTCAAGTCGGCGGACGATATCGACACCGAGTATGCTGAAGAATTTGAGGACGCGTTTTATGGCGAAGGTATGTAAACACTATTACCATTCCCCGCAGTTCTCATACCCTAAGAAACTCTCATTGCAGTTATAATCAGCATATTTTTGACCAACCATTTGTAGAGGAACAGTATGGGATTTCTGGCCAACAAACGCATTCTCATTACCGGCATGATCAGCAACCGCTCGATCGCCTACGGTATTGCCCAGGCCATGCAACGCGAAGGCGCAGAGCTCGCATTTACCTACCAGGGCGAACGCGTGCGCAACCGCGTAGTAGACTTGGCCAAGGAATTCGGCAGTGACCTGGTTTTCCAGTGTGACGTCAGCAGCGACGAAGATATCAACCGGTTGTTTGCCGACTTGAGCAAACACTGGGACAAATTTGACGGCTTCGTGCATGCGATTGCATTCGCCCCACGCGAGGCGCTGGATGGCGAATTTCTGGACGGTCTGAGCCGCGAGGCATTCCGCATCTCCCATGACATCAGCGCATACAGCTTCCCTGCCATGGCCAAAGCCGCACTGCCGATGATGGAAGGCCGCAACGCTTCGTTGTTGACGTTAAGCTATCTTGGCGCGGTGCGCACCATGCCGCACTACAATGTCATGGGCATGGCCAAGGCCAGCCTCGAAGCGAGCGTGCGCTATCTCGCAATGCAACTGGGACGCAAGGGAATCCGCGTCAACGGCATTTCAGCCGGACCGATCAAGACCCTGGCAGCCTCTGGCATCGCCGATTTCAACAAGCTGCTGGGTTATAACGAAAAGCATGCTCCGCTCAAGCGCAACGTGACCATCGAAGAAGTCGGCAATGTGGCTGCCTTCATGTGCAGCGATCTTGCCAGCGGCATAACCGGCGAAATCACCTACGTGGATGGTGGCTTCAATACTACCGCACTCGGCACCACTGAGGCATAAGCAGCAATATCCGCTGCCAGAGCCGCATGCTGATCTCTGGCAGCATTCCCACCAAACCTTGCAGCACCAAATAAAAACGCCACTTTAAGTGGCGTTTTTATTTTCGTGGATTTTTCGAATCAGGGCTGCGTCGGGGCATTAGCCGGCAAATTCACCTTAATATCTGCCTGCTTCCTGGCGTCAGCCAGGAATGCCATGAACATCGCTTCGCCGGTCATCTGGTGCAGCTGCTGCAAATAGCGGGCACGTTTCATGTCATCAGGCTTGTCGCCATCCTTGACGGCCTCCACCCGTACTAGCACATAACCACCTTGCGGAACTTCCCCACCAACATATTGCGGCAATTTCGCGGCATTCGCCTGGAACACCTTGCGCGCCACTCCAACGTCCAGATTAGCGCGTTGCGCACGGGTGATCGTCTGCGCCGGAGCCCAACTAACTTCCGCTTTCTCGCCGCGCTGCAACTGCTCCAGCAGCGTCTTACCCTGCTTGGCAGCCAGCTCCAGCGCCTGTTGTTGCTGCAATTTCTGGTTGATCATCTCGCGCACTTCGTTGAATGCGCGGGCAGCCGCTGGTTTGTGTTCGAGTATGCGAGCTGCAACCATGGTATTACCCCCCACCTCGATGGCAGCGGTGTTGCGCTTGTTCTTGACCACGTCATCAGAGAAGACTGCTTGCAGCATCTTCGGGGTCCAGGGTTCGGCCGCCGGCGCACCCTTGATCAACCAGCCGCTTTGCTCGATCTTTGTACCCGCCAGATCGGCCGCTGGTTTCAAAGTATCGCTCTGCGTATAAACCGCCTCGGTAAACTTCTCCGCGAGCTCGGCAAACTTGTCTGCCGCTTTCTGCAGCCGCAATTTGTTTGCAATGCTTTCGCGCGCCTCATCAAATGACAATACGCGGGTGGGCTTGATCGCAATCAACTTGATGATGTGGTAGCCAAAATCCGATTTCACCAACCCGCTGATTTCGCCAGGCTTGAGCGCGAACGCCGCGTCTTCAAACGGCTTCACCATCATGCCACGACCAAAGACCCCCAAGTCGCCGCCACTAGATGCCGAACCCGGGTCCTGCGAATACTGTTTCGCCAATTCGGCAAACTTACCGGGATTCTGCTTAACTTGCTGGAGAACCTGCTCCGCCTTCGCTTTGGCAGCGTCCTGCTCGGCCTGAGGTGCAGTCGCCGCCGCGGCGATCAGGATATGCGCGGCTTGGCGCTGCTCCAAGGTGCCAAAATCATTCTGGTGAGAATCGTAATACTGGCGCACTTCGTCAGGCGAGACTTCCACCTTGCCGGCCAACCCTTCCACAGAGAGCTTCACATATTCAACCCTCGCCTGTTCCGGGCTCTGAAACTCTTTCTGGTTGAGGTCGTAGTATTTCTTCAGTTCAGCCTCGCCCACCTTGGCCTGGGCCACAAACTGCTGAAACGGAATATTGTAGATGCTGACTACGCGTTGCTGCTCATTCAGGCGGATGACATTGTCCGCTACGGTATTGGATACAAAGCCATTCTGCACATAACCATCACGCAGTTCCTGCCCAAGCACTTCATCCCGCAGGAGTGCCTCGAACATCAGCGGAGTCATATTCTGGCCGGCCAGGGCGGCTTCATAACGTTTTTTGTCGAAATTTCCATTAGCCTGGAACGTTTCGATCCCGCGAATAATTTGCGCGATCTGCTCATCGGTCACCACCAGACCTGCGGCCTTGGCGCGCACTGCCAGCAAGCGTTGCGAGACCAGGTTATCCATCACCGCGCGTCTGAATTCGGGCTTGTCCAGCATCGCGGGATCAAAATTTGCGCCGAGCATCTGGCGCATCTGATTTTGCTGTTGACGCAAGGCGTTGTCGAACTCTTGCTGCGTAATTTTTGCGCCATCGACAGTGGCTGGAGCCTCTCCGCCTCCGGAGCGGCGAAAGGAATCTATCCCCCAGAATGCGAACGGCACAATGATTAGTGCCAAAACAATCTGTACCAGCCGTTTTTTCTCTTGGACAAAATCAAACATAGCAGCAATCCGACTTTTAACTATTCAGCAAAACAAAGAAAAAAGGCGAACTTGCGTTCGCCTTAGTTTGGCGGAGTGGACGGGACTCGAACCCGCGACCCCCGGCGTGACAGGCCGGTATTCTAACCAACTGAACTACCACTCCAAAAACCATCAGAAACTATTGGTGGGTGCTGACGGGATCGAACCGCCGACATTCGCCTTGTAAGGGCGACGCTCTACCAGCTGAGCTAAGCACCCGACAAAGATTGCTAGTTTACAGCATCTTTCAAACCTTTACCAGCGGTAAATTTAGGAACTTTGGCTGCCTTGATCTTGATCGTCTCGCCGGTGCGCGGATTACGACCATTACGTGCAGCACGCTTGCCCACCTTGAAGGTGCCAAAACCAACCAAGCTTACCGTATCACCCTTCTTCAGAGCTTTCTTGATGGACTCTACAGTCGCATCCAACGCACGGCCTGCAGCTGCCTTCGAAATATCAGCGGAACTTGCAATTGCATCAACCAGATCAGATTTATTCACGTATGTCCCCTTTGCTAGTGGTAAAAAAACAGGAAAAGCCCTGCAACGGCTTTATATCAAGGCTTCGCGGCCTTGGTCAAGCCATTGGAATACTTTTTCCCTCGTATTGCACAAACCATTACCCATCAGTATTACTTAATGCTTCAAGACGGGCGACACTTCCTGGACGCCACCGCTCGCTGGCAAACCAGCCGCAACAGAGGGTTCAGACAAAGGTTCGGGCTTGCGCTCCAGAGCCAGCTCCAGCACCTGCTCTATCCATTTAACCGGATGAATATCCAGTTTATTTTTAATATTATCCGGAATCTCTGCCAAGTCCTTGACATTCTCTTCCGGGATCAAAACCACCTTGATTCCGCCACGTTGAGCCGCCAGCAGTTTCTCCTTCAAACCACCAATCGGCAGCACTTCGCCACGCAAAGTGATCTCGCCAGTCATTGCCACGTCCGCACGCACCGAAATCCCAGTCAATGCAGACACAATGGAAGTGCAGATCCCGATACCGGCACTGGGGCCGTCCTTGGGGG
Organism: Gallionella sp.; assembly: GCA_035702405.1. Taxonomy (GTDB): domain Bacteria; phylum Pseudomonadota; class Gammaproteobacteria; order Burkholderiales; family Gallionellaceae; genus Gallionella. Next base: position 10,627 of record DASSQR010000046.1, read on the forward strand.
TTGCACCCTCCGGCAAGTGAATGTGCAAATCGGACTTTTGATAGAACTCATCATCTATCCCCAATCGCTTGGACCGACCGCGAACCACGCTGATCGCAGCCTGGATGGACTCCTGCATCACCTCGCCCAGTTTACCGGTGGTGGTCGTTTTGCCTTTACCCGGCATCACGGCCGTTTCGATGGTCAACAACTCACCACCCACTTCAGTCCACGCCAAACCGGTCACCTGCCCGACCTGATTGTGCTTCTCGGCAATCCCATATGAATAGCGACGCACACCAAGATACTTGTCGAGATTTCGCGAGCTGATTACAACCTTGCGCGAGCTTTCCTTTAGCAACAGCCCTTTCACCACCTTGCGGCAAATCTTGGAAATTTCGCGCTCCAAACTCCGTACGCCTGCTTCGCGAACGTAATAACGAATTATATCACGCAGGGCGCTTTCGGTAATACTGATTTCCTCCGGTTTCAGGCCATTGTTCTTGAGCGCCTTCGGTACCAGATAGCGCGTGGCGATATTGACCTTTTCGTCTTCCATATAACTGGAAACCTGGATGATCTCCATGCGATCCATCAGCGGTTCCGGAATGTTCAAGGTATTGGCCGTCGCCACAAACATCACGTCCGACAGATCGTATTCGACCTCGACGTAGTGATCGACAAACGTGCTGTTCTGCTCCGGATCGAGCACCTCCAGCAGCGCAGAAGACGGATCACCCCGCATGTCCATACCCATCTTGTCCACTTCATCCAGCAGGAACAACGGGTTTTTTACCGCGACCTTGCTCATGTTCTGCAGAATCTTGCCAGGCATGGAACCGATATAAGTCCGCCGATGGCCGCGAATCTCGGATTCATCGCGCACCCCGCCCAGTGACATGCGCACAAACTTGCGGTTGGTGGCACGTGCAATGGATTGACCCAGCGAGGTCTTGCCGACACCGGGAGGGCCGACCAGGCACAAGATCGGCGCCTTCGAACGATCCACGCGTTGCTGCACCGCCAGGTATTCAAGAATGCGTTCCTTGACCTTGTCCAGACCATAGTGATCTTCCTCCAGCACCACCTCTGCCTGCTTCAGGTCGGCACTGATCTTGGTCTTTTTCTTCCAAGGCAAGCCGGTCAGTACATCGATGTAGTTGCGCACAACCGTTGCCTCCGCCGACATCGGTGACATCAGGCGCAACTTCTTCAACTCGGATTCAGCTTTGGCGCGCGCCTCTTTCGGCATATGGGCAGCCTTGATCTTCTTCTCGATTTCGTCGAAGTCGGTACCCTCTTCGCCCTCACCCAGTTCCTTCTGGATTGCCTTGACCTGTTCGTTCAGGTAGTACTCGCGCTGGCTTTTTTCCATCTGGCGCTTCACGCGTCCGCGAATGCGCTTCTCGACCTGCAGGATGTCGATCTCTGCCTCCAGCAGCCCCAGTAAGCGCTCCAGGCGCTTCCGCACGCCAAACACTTCCAGGACTTCCTGCTTTTGTTCCAGCTTGAGCGGCAGATGTGCGGCAATGGTATCGGCCAGCCGGCCGGCATCATCGATACCCGCCAGAGAGGTCAAAATTTCGGGCGGAATCTTCTTGTTGAGCTTCACGTACTGGTCGAACTGACTGATCAGCGCGCGGCGCATCGCTTCGGACTCGCTGTCAGCACCACCCTCGGCCGGGATGGATTCCACTTCGGCATCGAAATGGCTGTCAGCCTCAACCACGCGCAAAACCTTGACGCGCTTGGTTCCCTCCACCAGCACCTTGACGGTACCATCCGGCAGCTTGAGCATCTGCAGGATATTTGCCATGCTGCCGATGGAATAGAGATCATCCTTGCCGGGATCGTCCTTGGCTGCCGACTTCTGCGCCACCAGCACAATTTCCTTGCCGGCTTCCATGGCAGTCTCCAGGGCACGAATCGACCGTGCCCGACCGACAAACAGCGGAATGACCATATGGGGGAACACCACCACATCGCGCAAAGGCAGCAGGGGATGCAAATTGGTGGCAGTAGTAGCCGGGATATCTTGTTCGTTCATGGCATTAACCTCTTCGTTAGCTGAAGGTTAGATGGGGATCGTAAAAAATAATTCAAGCTCCCATCCGGACAAGATAAATATCGTGCAATAACAATACGTTATCAAGCAACCTTGGTTGTATCGGCGTAAATCACAATCGGTTTGATTTCGCCGGTCGAGGTTATTTCATCGAGCACTACCTTACTCACATTGTCCATCGAAGGCAATTCGAACATCACATCCAGCAACGCGTGTTCCAGGATCGAGCGCAAACCGCGGGCACCAGTCTTGCGCGCCAAGGCCTTGCGGGCGATCGCCACCAGCACCCCTTCGCGAAACTCCAGCTCCACGCCTTCCATCCCGAACAACTTCTGATACTGCTTGGTCAGCGCGTTCTTCGGCTCCGTCAGGATTTGCACCAGGGCCGCCTCGTCCAGCTCTTCCAGCGTTGCCACGACCGGCAGACGCCCGACGAACTCCGGAATCAGGCCGAATTTGATCAGATCTTCCGGTTCCACGTCGCGCAAGGTTTCACCGGTCACGCGCTCATCCTTGCTGCTGATGGTCGCGCCGAAGCCGATGCCAGCCTTCACCGAGCGGTTGCGAATGATTTTTTCGAGACCGTCGAACGCGCCGCCGCAAATAAACAGGATGTTGGTCGTGTCTACTTGCAGAAATTCGGTATTGGGGTGCTTGCGCCCACCCTGCGGCGGGATGGATGCCTTGGTGCCCTCGATCAGCTTGAGCAACGCCTGTTGCACGCCTTCGCCGGACACATCGCGCGTTATGGAAGGGTTATCCGACTTGCGCGAAATCTTGTCGATTTCGTCGACATACACGATACCGCGCTGCGCCTTCTCGACGTTGTAATCGCAGGTCTGCAGAAGCTTCTGGATGATATTTTCCACGTCCTCGCCGACATAACCGGCTTC
>DASSQR010000047.1:0-21427 GCA_035702405.1 Gallionella sp.
TGATCACGATTGCCTCACTGAAATATCTCGCGCTGGACGAAAAGGCGCTGCGCGGTCTGGTGACCAGCGTGCTGAGTGTGGCGCTGGTGCTGACCGCAACCGCCCTGTTGCTGAAGGACCGCATCAAAAAGCTGGCGCGGCGTGACGACGGCACGGTGTACGAGTTGCACCATCGTTATCTGCCGGCAGCGACCGTGGCGACCGGCGTCATCGTCGGCGCGCTGGTAACGATTTCTTCGGTTGGTGCCGGCGTGCTCGGTACTGTTGCTTTGCTGTTCCTGTATCCGCGCATGTCGGCGGTGAAGGTGGTTGGCACTGACATCGTGCATGCGGTGCCGCTGACTGCAGTGGCCGGCTTGGGGCATCTGGCCTTGGGCACCGTGGATCTGGTGCTGCTGGTCAGTCTGCTCCTGGGTTCTCTGCCGGGGATTTATCTGGGCAGCCATTTGAGCGCCAGAGTTCCGGAGAGGGTCCTGCGCCCAATGCTGGCCACGATGCTGTTGATCATTGGCACCAAGCTGGTACTGAATTAAAAGTTGTGTAAAGGAAAAAAAGCAATGAGCATTGACACACAAAATTTATCCGACCTGGCCGAAATCGATCGCTTCGAACAGGCCATGCAAATCTTCCAGGCCGGTGACATGGACACCGACCGCTTCACCGCCGTGCGCCTGCAACAAGGCGTTTACGGCCAACGCCAGCCGGACGTGTACATGCTTCGCATGAAGGTGCCCGGAGGTCGCTTGACGACCGAGCAGCTGGATGCGGTGGCGGATGTCGCCGAGACGTATTCGCAACGCGGCATCGTGCATCTGACCACGCGCCAGTCGCTGCAAATTCACTACATTCCGCTGGCGCAGATGCCCGCGGCGATGCGCCGCCTTGCCGGCGTCGGCATGACCTCGCGCGAAGCCTGCGGCAACGCGGTGCGCAACATGACGGCATGCCCGCTGGCCGGCGTGTGCCCGCGCGAACATGTGGACGTGGCGAGCCACGTGCATGGCGCGACCGTGCACTTCCTGCGTAACCCGCTCAACCAGCAGTTGCCACGCAAATTCAAGATCAGCTTTTCCGGCTGCGAGGCAGATTGCGCACAGGCATTACTGCATGACTGCGGCGTGGTAGCCGTTAATAGAAACGGGCAACACGGTTTCCAGGTGCGCGCCGGCGGCGGGCTGGGGCACAAGCCGCGCGAGTCGATTGTGGTCGAGGAATTCATCCCGGAACACGAGCTGCTGTTCGCGCTGGAAGCGCTGGTGGTGTTGCACAACAGGTATTCGGACCGCACCCGGCGCGCCAAGTCGCGCATCAAGTTTCTGGTGGAACGCTTCGGCGAACAGGGCTTTATCGAGAAATACCGCGAGGAATTCGAGCGCACCAAACTGGCGCTGGCTAACCGTCCTTATCCCAAGGGCGAGTGGCGCGCGCAGACTGGCAGCGAAGTGCCGGGGCAGGGTGCACCGCGCAAGCTGTTTGCGCAGCGGCAGGATGGACTATTCGTATTTCCGGTCGCGCTGACGATTGGCGAAATCTCTGCGCCGCAGTTGCACGGCTTTGTCGCATTGCTGCGCAGTTATGGGCTGAACGAAATTCATAGCACGCAGGATCAGAATCTCGTCATCCTGAACGTGCCGCAGGACAAGGTGAACGCATTGCGCGAGGGACTGGCTGCACTCGGCTTGCGTGAACCGGTCGCCGGCGACAACGTGGTAGCGTGCCCCGGCTCGGCAACCTGCCGCCTCGGCATTACGGCCAGCATGCTGGTCGCGCCCAAGCTGTCTGGCGGCACGGGTGATCTGCGCCTGCGCGTGTCCGGTTGCCACAACGGTTGCGCCCAACCGGAGACCGGTGACATCGGTATCTATGGTGAGGGCAAGCGTCTGCACGGCAAGCTGGTGCCCCATTACCAGATGTATTTCGCGGGTAGCGGCATTGCGGGCGGCGGACTGGCGCTGAAAGGCCCGTCACTGCCGGTCGCACGCATCGGCAAGGCGATCGAGCGCGTGGAACAGGCGCATCAGGCCAGTGGCGAAGCGAGTTTCTTCACCTGGGCGCGCGCGCAGCAGCCGGATTACTTCAAGGAGTTGCTGGCTGACTTGGGCGAAGTGACCTCCGCCGAACTGCCGTCAGTGATGCGCGATTACGGTGACGTGACCGACTTTGCGGTGGTGAACCTGGGCGGCGGTGAGTGCGCAGGTGCGTCGCAGGTGCAGATTGGCGCGAATTTCTATGAAGCGGCACACGAACTTGAATATCGCAACGCGTTGGTGTTCCAGCGCAAGTATGAAGAAGCCGCGCAGAGCAATGAGGCGATCCTGCGCCTGCTCGGTTCCGGCCTCGCGCAGTTGCTCGGTGGCGCGCGTCAGGATGACCTGAGCCTGCTGGCGACGCAGTTGCAGCAGCTGGTCGCGGGTGAACTGGCCGAACAGTTCCTGCACACGGTCAAGGCATTGCTGCATCTGGACGAGATCACCGTGGATGGACTCGCGCCGATCAGCGCGGCGGTGGATGAATGGACGGTGAAGGTGGCGAAATTCGCGACGGAAAAAGACGCGCAACTCGATTTGAGCGAAACCACCGCCGGTTTGCTGGTATAGGAGACGAACATGCAACACAAGATCGAACAGGTAGTAGAGGTGTTGAAACAGGCCGTGCGTGATCATGGGCAGGTGTGCTTCGCCAACAGTCTCGGTGCGGAAGATATGGTGCTGACCGACCTGATCAACAAACATCAGCTCGATATCGAGATTTTCAGTCTTGATACCGGCCGCCTGCCGCAGGAAACCTACAACCTGATGCAGCAGGTTGCACAGCATTACGCCACGCCACTGAAGGTTTATTTCCCGGATAGTGCCGCAGTGGAACGCTATGTTGCACAAAACGGGGTAAACGGTTTTTACGACAGCGTGGAGTCGCGCAAGAGTTGCTGCTTTGCACGCAAGGTGGAGCCGCTGCGCCGTGCGTTGCGCGGCAAGGGGGCCTGGGTAACCGGCCTGCGCCGCGACCAGGCAGTCACGCGGGGAAGCCTCGAAGTGGCATCGTTTGACGCCGAGTTCGGTCTGCAGAAATTTAACCCGCTGCTCGACTGGTCGAACAAGGACGTATGGGCCTACATCAGGCAGCATGATGTGCCATACAACAAACTGCACGACCAGTTCTATCCCAGCCTCGGCTGCGCGCCGTGCACCCGCTCGATTACCGCCGGCGAAGACATCCGCGCCGGCCGCTGGTGGTGGGAAAACCCGGAGAGCAAGGAATGTGGCTTGCATGCAGCAAGCCGCATTCTGAAACGGGCATAGCCCGTTTGCTCTCCGGGTTTCGGTGAAGGGTAATGTCGGGAGCGAAAAGCTCACGACGTTAGCCGGAACCAAAGCTTTTTTGAGAGCAAGGAATGTGGCTTGCACGCAGCAAGCCGCATTCTGAAACGGGCATAGACAGAAAATCTCTGCCTGAACGCGAAGGACAGAACAATATGAAACTTTATGAACACAATATGAGCAGTCACACCCTCACTCATCTGGATGCGCTGGAGAGCGAGTCCATCCACATCATGCGCGAGGTGGCGGCCGAGTGCAAAAATCCGGCTTTGCTCTTTTCCGGCGGCAAGGATTCCATCGTGATGCTGCGCATCGCCGAAAAGGCCTTTCGTCCGGCAAAGTTTCCGTTTCCGCTGGTGCACATCGACACCGAGCACAACTTTCCGGAAGTGATCGCTTGCCGTGACAAGCTGGCGCAGGACCTGGGCGAGCGTCTGATCGTGCGCTCGCTGGAGGATTCCATCAAGCGCGGCACTATCGTCATCAAGGACCCGGAAAAGCCGCGCAACCCCTATCAGTCGGTGACGCTGCTGGAAACCATCGCCGAGTTCGGCTTCGATGCCTGCATGGGTGGGGCGCGACGCGACGAGGAGAAGGCTCGGGCCAAGGAACGCATTTTCTCGTTCCGTGACGAGTTCGGCCAGTGGGACCCGAAGAACCAGCGCCCCGAATTGTGGGACCTGTACAACACGCGCGTGAACCCCGGCGAGAACATCCGCGTATTCCCGATTTCGAACTGGACCGAGATGGATATCTGGCAATACATCGAGCGCGAGAACCTGCACATTCCCAGCATCTACTTCGCGCACGAACGCGAGATCATCCGCCGCAACGGGCAACTGGTGCCGGTGTCGCACCTGGTACAGCCCAAGCGGGGCGAGAAAGTGGAGGTCGTTTCGGTGCGCTTCCGCACCGTAGGTGACATGACCTGCACCGCGCCGGTGGAATCCACCGCCTGCTGCGTGCGCGAGATTGTCGAGGAGACCGCGGCCACACGTATCACCGAACGCGGTGCAACCCGGCTGGATGATCAGACCTCGGAAGCGTCGATGGAGCTGCGGAAGAAGGAAGGCTATTTCTAGGCCGCCATCCCGGCGGAAGCCGGGATCCAGCCAGAAAATGATTCTCGCAATGCGGGACAAAATCAAAGCATATTGAATAGAACCGCTGGATTCCGGCCTGCGCCGGAATGACGAGACGGGAAATTTCGGGGTAACGAATCATGAGCAACACCACACAACTATTACGCTTCATCACCGCCGGTTCGGTGGACGACGGCAAGAGCACGCTGATTGGTCGCCTGCTGCACGACTCGAAGTCCATCTTTGAGGACCAGTTCTCGGCCATTGCCAAAACCAGTGAAAAACGCGGCATGAGCGCAGTCGATTTGTCGCTGCTCACCGATGGCCTGCAGGCCGAGCGCGAGCAGGGCATCACCATCGACGTGGCCTACCGTTATTTCGCCACGCCCAAGCGCAAGTTCATCATTGGCGATACGCCGGGGCATGAACAATACACGCGCAACATGGTGACGGCAGCGTCCACCGCCAACCTCGCCATCATTCTGGTCGATGCACGCAAGGGCGTCCTGACGCAGACCAGACGTCACTCCTATCTCGCCAGCCTGCTCGGCGTGCCGCATATCGTGCTGGCGGTGAACAAGATGGATATGGTGGATTATTCGAAACAGCGTTTCGAGGAAATTATCGGCGAGTACAGGCATTTCGCGGCGCAACTGAACCTGCATGACGTGCACTGCATTCCATTGTCCGCGCTCAATGGTGACAATGTCGTCGACCGCAGCGACAGCATGGACTGGTACATCGGCTCGACCTTGCTGGAACTGCTGGAGACGGTAGCCATCGACCACGACGTGAACACCACGGACTTCCGCTTTCCGGTGCAGTGGGTGTGCCGGCCGCAGACCGAGGAGCATCACGATTTCCGAGGCTTTGCCGGCCGCATCGAGGCCGGTGAGGTATCGGTGGGCGACGAAGTCACCATCCTGCCCTCCGGGCGGACGAGCAAGGTCAAGGAAATCGTCACTTACGATGGCAGCTTGCACACCGCTTTTGCTCCGCAGTCCGTGACGCTGACGCTGGAAGACGAGATCGACATCTCGCGCGGCGACACGTTCGTGCGGGGCGGGGCTGCACCAAGAGTGGAAAAGGAATTCGAGGCGACGCTGTGCTGGCTGTCGGAATCGCCGCTCGACAAGAACCGCAAATACATCGTCAAGCACACCACGCGCATGGCGAAGTGTCTATTTTCGCGCCTGGACTACCGCGTGGACGTAAACTCGCTGGAGCAGCATGCGGTCGACAAGCTGAACATGAATGACATTGCGCGCGTTGCGCTGAAGACTCAGCAGCCGCTGGTGTTCGACAGCTACGCGACCGACCGCGCGACCGGCAGCTTTATCGTGATTGATGATGCGACGAATAATACGGTTGCCGCCGGGATGATTGTTTAAGGAAACACCGAATAAGTCCTCCTACCCGCGCAGGCGGGCATCCAGCTTATTGAATTAACTGGACTCGCGCCTTCGCGAAAGTGACAGATTCGGGCTTTTCAGTATTTTCTTAGGTCTGAGAGTAAAAAACCTGCCGGAGCAACTCCGGCAGGTTTTCTGTTTTGATGCACGGAATTACTGATCCGGCGTAATCGTCATCATTTCCGAGCCATTATCGTATTTCTGCAAATATTTTCCGATCGTTTCGAAAGTTGCCGTTACCGGCGGTGAACTGGGTTGGTCCGACATGGAGACTTCCTTGCTGAACATGGCTCCCAGCGCCAGCTTGAGCGGGCTGACGTTGACCGGTTGGGCTTCGAAGTAGGCCTTTTCGTTGGCCTTGATCTTCTTGATGTCATTGGTCTGGTAGATCGCCGCATTGATCACATCCAGCGTATGCTCGGTGCAATTCTGCTTGCCCAGAGTGTACGGGTTGGCGATCAGCGAATAATGCGAATCATGCAATTCCTTGTAGGTGGGCGAAGTGATTACCTCCAGCAGGCGTTGTTGCAGTTCAGGCGAGGGGATGATGATGCCGGCTTCCAGCACGGCGACACCGGAGAAGAAATCTACCGGGAAATCCTGCACCAGGTCGCTGACGTCAGGACGGTTATTCTCCTGGTAGAGGTTATAGATAGCGTAGCCGGGCACCTTTCTGCCATCCGATGTGGTGATCTGCGAATACACCGCAAATGCGACATGGGTGTAGTGCATTCCTTCCGGCAACTCTGCCGGAGGACGCCCCATGCGAGCCAGGATCGCCACGTGTGCGCCCTTGGCTGCCAGTGTCTTTTCGACTTTCTTGGCGAACTTGATGATTTGTTCGGCCGGGAACAGTGGCTGATCGCTTCCCATGCTGCTCGCACAGACCGGCAACGAGGTGGTGATCAACAACAGGAACAGGCTGAATGTTTTAAATAAAGAGCGCATGGCAGTTCCTTCGGTCAGATGTTATTGCCGGGCTTGTTTTCCGGTTTGGTTTCCTTGGGTTTTTTCAGCGCTTCGTTGGGCGGCATGACCGTGATGGCTTCATCCGTGATTTCCAGCGGCGCGCCATTTGGCTTGGAAGTCGCCGCGTGCGCCGACCCGTGCGCTGCACCCATGCTTACCGCACCGCCCGAGACCAAGGCAGAGCCGCCGATCGACAATGGCGCGGCGGAAGCGGCCGAAGTGACCTGTCCCGATGCTGCAATGGAATGACCGGCGCTGGCACTCGCATGGCCGCTGGCTTGAGCGGCATTCGAGGCAGCCCGCTCGGCGTGGGTATCGTCTGCGGCATTGGCGCTACTTGCCGTCGCGACGCAGACTGACAGTGCGATTGCCGACAGGTAATGCTTGTTCATGGTGGTTCCTTTCAGGTTGATCATGGGAAGCGAGTTGCCTCTCAGGTTTTTGCGAGTTTATACCTCTTGTTTGCCGCTCAAGGCAATTTCTGTTGCTCCGGAGTAACGGTCAGCACCTCGACACCTTCATCATATTTTTGCAGATATTTCGCAATGGTTTCGAATGTGGCGGTGACGGGTGCACCGGGTTGATCCGAGAGTGTGACTTCGGCAGAGAACATCGAGCCGAACAACAGTTTCAGCGGGCCCACATTGACTGGTTGCGCGGAAAAATAGGCCTTTTCGACTGCCTTGATCTTCTTGATGTCGCTGGTCTGGTAGATCGCGGCATTGATCACGTCAAGCACAAACTCGGTACAGTTCTGGCGACCGAGGGTATAGGGGTTGGCGATCGCCGAGTAATGCGGGTCATGCAAAGCGGCATAGGTGGGCGAGGCGATGGTCTTCAGCAGGCGTTGCTGCAACTCTGCCGAGGGAATGACAATGCCGGCTTCGAGCACGGCCACCCCCGCAAAGAAATCCACCGGAAAGTCCTGCACCAGATTGCTGGCGTCCGGTTTGTCATCGCGCTGATAGAGGTTATAGGTGGCGTAACCGGGGATCTGCCGGCCATCACGAGTGGTAATCTGCGAATAGACAACGAAGGAAACATGGGTGAAGCGCATGCCCTCCGGAAGCTCCTCCAGCGGGCGCCCGATGCGCGCGAGGAGGGCCACCCGGGCGCCTTTGCGGGCAAGGGTCTTCTCGACCTGTTTGGAAAATTTGATGATGTCTTCGGCAGGAAAGCGAGGCTCCCCGCCGGCCTGGCTGCCAGCCTGTGCCGAGGAAAACAGGCCGAACCAGAGCAGGACGAACCATGCAATGGCGCGCATCATTTTCATTTATTGTCTTTGGGTTCGGGGTTGCTGGTCTTCAGGGCAACATCGGGTGGCGTAATGGTGATGATCTCGTCGGTGATGGGCAGCGGAGTGCCGATGGGGGCGTTCGCTGCGTTAATCGAATCCCGGGCCAGCTGCCCGCTCACGGCTCCACCCACCGCCAGCGGGATGGCGGATACGGCAAACGTTACCTGGCCCGAGGCGGCGATGGCATGGACCACACTGGCGCTGGCACGTACGCTGAAGCCGCTGGCATTTTGCATTGCCTGGCCGGCGGCCTGTACCGCCTGTCCGCTGGCGGAATTGTCTGCCATGGCGGCATTACAGAGGCAAGTCGTTAATACGATCGTGCAAACCCGGTTCCAAGCTGAATGTTGCATCGTTTTCTCCTTGAGTGAGCCGTCACGTGCATGAGAGCAATAATATTCTTTGTAGTTCCCGGCGGCGGATTCATTGACCTTGCATAGTCATGGCGAACGAATAATCGGATGCTTGTCTACGCCGATGCTGTTAACTTGTCAAGGCGAATGGCAAGCGCGGATGAAACGGTGCGGGCAGGGCATCGGCATTCAACGAATCGCGCGTTGTGTGCTATCTTTCGCGCTACGAATTTCGTTGAATGTGTTTCTGATGCCATGAGTTTGTTTGCCTTGATTGCCGCGTTGATGCTGGAGCAACTCCACCCGCTTTCCTCGCGCAAATATCTGTATAGCTGGTTGTCCGGCTACGTCGATTATTTTCAGCGTCACTTCAATACCGGGCAGCATAAACACGGCAAGATTGCCTGGCTGCTGGCGGTCGTGCCACTGTTGCTCGGCGTGCTGGTGGCATATTGGTTGTTGCATCGGGTGCATCCGATTCTGGCTTGGGCGTTCAACGTGCTGGTCTTGTATCTCACCATGGGCTTCCGGCAGTTCAGCCACTATTTCACGGATATTCAGCAGGCGTTGCGCGACGACAAACTGGATGAGGCCCGCGGCCATTTGTCCAAGTGGCGCGGTATTCCATCGCATGAACTGAACGCCGAAGAAGTCGCCCGGGTCACCATCGAAGAAGCATTGCTGGCCTCTCATCGCAATGTGTTTGGCGTGATCGTCTGGTTTGTGCTGTTCAGTGCGTTGGATCTTGGCGGCGCGGCGGGCGCGTTGCTGTATCGTCTCGGCCAATTTCTGAGCAGACACTGGAGCGAAGAAGCTGAAGTGGAGTTGAAAGAGTTCGGCCGCTTCGCGCGTCGGGCCTTTTATTTGCTGAACTGGTTGCCGATTCGCATGACCGCGGCGACCTTCGCCATCGTGGGTGATTTCGAGGATACGGTATATTGCTGGCGCACGCAGGCGGCGAACTGGGCGGATCCGGAAGCTGGAATATTGCTGGCCAGCGGCGCCGGTGCGCTGGGGGTGCGACTTGGCATGCCGATCCCGCAAGGAGGCATGCTGGTGGATCGCGCCGAATTGGGTGTCGGCGACGAGGCCGATGTCGACTTCATGCGCAGCACCATCGGGCTGGTATGGCGTTCGGTTGTTTTCATACTGTTGCTGCTATTGCTGCTGACGCTGGCAAGCCTGCTGGGTTGAATTTCCCGAATCGCTGACGGATATTGTTGGTTCGACTGGCGAGAGAGGTGGTTGTTTCATCTACTTTCAAACATACAACCAAATTGTGTTTGCGTTGAAGTTTCGGTTTGACTGCGGCGACGAAGCTGGCGACGTTTGAACCGCGCGGCTGAGTCTCTTGGTGTTTAGTCAGTTTGGCTCATGAAAGGGGAGGGCGTCATGGACAAAACAATCGCAGTTGTCGGGCTGGGTTATGTGGGGCTGCCACTCGCAGTGGAGTTCGGAAAAAAGTATCCAACGATCGGGTTCGACACTTCGGAGAAACTGATCAACAGCTATCGCAAGGGGATTGATCCGCACGACAATATTTCATCGAATAACCTGCTATCCGCAAAGAACCTGGTTTATTCCACCTCGCCGGAGTCGTTGCGCAATGCGGACTACCTGATCGTCGCGGTACCGACGCCGGTCAATATCGCGCACCAGCCGGATTTCACGCCGTTGATCGAGGCCAGCCAGGAAGTCGGGAAATACATGAAGCGCGGGGCGGTGGTGGTCTATGAGTCCACCGTGTACCCTGGTGCTACGGAGGAGGTCTGCATTCCCGAACTGGAACGCGCCTCGGGAATGAAGTGGCAACAGGACTTCCACGTGGGCTATTCTCCCGAACGGATCAATCCGGGTGACAAAGAGCACACGCTGACCACCGTAATCAAAATCGTTTCCGGAGATAATGCCGACACTCTGAACCGGGTGGCGGAACTGTATGGCTCCATCCTGCCCAAGGGGGTGTACCGGGCCTCTTCAATCAAGGTGGCAGAAGCAGCGAAGGTGATCGAAAACACGCAGCGTGACCTGCTCATTGCGCTGATGAACGAGTTTGCGCTGATTTTTCACGAAATCGGCATCGATACTCTGGAGGTGCTGGAGGCCGCGGGAACCAAATGGAATTTTGTCCCCTTCCGTCCCGGCCTCGTGGGCGGGCACTGCATCGGGGTGGATCCTTACTATCTGACCTACAAGGCAGAAACGCTGGGCTATTATCCGCAGGTCATCCTGTCGGGCCGGCGCATCAACGATCACATGGGCAAGTACGTCGCCGAGCAGACCGTAAAAAACATGGTTCGCACCGGACACTCAATCCAGGGAGCGACAGTGAACGTGCTCGGACTCACCTTCAAGGAAGACTGCCCGGACCTGCGCAATACCCGCGTGGTCGATATTGTCAACGAACTCACCAGCTACGGGATCAAGGTGCATGTATCCGATCCGGTGGCGGATGCCGAAGAAGCGCTGGAGGAATATGGTGTCGAGCTCACTCCGTGGGAGCACCTGCCCAAGGCTCACGCTGTCATTGCGGCAGTCGCGCACCGGTCGTTCCTGGAGTGTTCAATGGAGGAGTTGCAGGCCAAGATCGTCAACGGGGGCGTGTTCATGGATGTGAAGTCCCGCTTCGATGCCAATGCCCTGCGAAGTCTGGGCTATACGGTATGGCGGTTGTGACTGACCGGCCAAGTCCGGGTTCCTCTCCCGGAATTTATCGCGGGGAGTTGTCCAGCGTTATTTAGCTGATACCTGATTGCCGTTTTGCGGTGAGCAGGCAGAAAAATATTATCCTTTGCGATTACTTGATTCCCATCTTCTTGGTCGCAATATGCTCCGGCATCATGTAGCTGATTGACTCTTCGGCACTGAGTCCGCGGATTGCCGCCAGAATGCACACCAGCGCATGACCAATGGCCAGATGGGCGGTCTGGATCCGGGTGCTGGAAGGCCCTTCGGGTTTTGCGCAGCTCTGAATCACGATGTCCGCGTTGACACCCATCGGGGTATCCTTGTTCTCGGTAATTGCAATCGCAAGCGCGCCTTTTTCCCGTGCCAGCCGGAGTGCTTCATAGACGAAGCCGGTTCCGCCGGAGGCAGAGATTGCGATCAGCACATCGCTGGCATTCAAGTGAGCAGCGACGAAACGCGCGAGGCCTGCTTCCTCTTCGGCCATCCCTTTTGCGAACGAAATCGGTAATCCCTGACTGAACGCGTTGGTAACGGAGATGCAGATCACGCCGGTTTCGAAGAATTGCCCGGCGATTTCCTCGGCGACCAGACCGGATGCGCCGGCTCCGGTTGAAACGATTTTGCCGCCCGCTTTCAGGCGCTCCTTGATCGCGGCAACGGCCTTGACCAGGCCGGAGCGTGCCAGGTCGATCGAGGACAGGATACCCTCTGCTTCCTGGCGCAGGGCATGATCGAACATGTCACTGGGATTATCGAGTCCCGAAAAATCATATCCGACCATCAGCGGGCGGTTGATATCGATGACCTGTCCCACCGTATCGATCAGGATGCGGTCACACCAGCGGTATTCTTCGAAAGACAGGGTTGTGCCCGGCATATTGCTGATCTTCAGCTGCAGGCCGGTCAGGTGGGCGATCAGGCTGGTTTTGCCGGTGTTGAATACTCCCAGCACCACGATCCTTGCCGTGGCAGGGAAGTCTGTCAGCAGCATGTCGGTAAGCTCGTCGGTGTTGTAGTTCTTGGTAAGCGACACCGGATGAATGGTTACGCCCAGTTCGGTCGCGATGCGGGTGATCTCGTTTTGCTCGACCAGATCCATTTTGTTGCCGATCACGAGGTACGGCAGATGATGCGAGGTGATGGCTTCGAGGAACAGTTTCGTGGTCGATATCTGCGGATCGAACAGGTTGACCATCAGGATAGCGCCGGTCGGGAGACAAGTCTCGAACGGTGTGAGCATTTTTTTCGAAACTCTGCTAGTCATGTCATACCTCCTGCAATCGGTGGATACAACTCTGAAATGCAACTTTCGTAAACGGCGGGCACGAAGGGCGTATGCAAGATTGAGCTAACTGTATCGCCAAGTCAAGAGAGCAGAAAAATTGCACCCAAGTTGACCCGCAAGACGTCCTCTTGCAATAACAGTACGCGAGTTTGCAGCAAGCACGAATTGCACAACCGATGCGGGTGTAGTAGGCTTGACTCAGTTCATCATCAGCAGCAATTGCAGTACCTGGTCAAGGGATCGACGTAACAGGAGAACACATGCACGTATTGGTGACCGGCGGTGCAGGTTTTATCGGCTCCCATCTGGTGGAACACCACCTGGCCATGGGGGACGCCGTTCATGTAGTGGATAACCTGAGCACCGGAAGACGGGAAAATATCGCCCCGTTTCTGGATAATTCCAAGTTTTATTTCGACGAAGCAGATATCCTCACGTGGTCCGGGCTGGAAAAGGCAGTCACGTGGGCGGACCGCATTTATCATATGGCGGCGGTGGTGGGGGTGTTTCGCGTGCTGGAAGACCCGATCCGCGTGCTGGCAACCAATATTGCGGGTACCGAGCGCCTGTTGCGTTCTGCAATCAGTAGCCACTGGCGGCCGCAGATCATCATCGCGTCGTCCTCCGAAGTATACGGACCCGTCGACGATGAAGTGCTGCATGAGGATGCCGTACTACTGGTTCGCTCAGGCGCCAAGTCGCGCTGGAATTATGCGATCAGCAAGCTGGCCGATGAAGCACACGGACTTTCATACGCGCGCCAGCATGGTCTGCACATTTGCATCGTAAGGCTGTTCAATACGATCGGTCCGCGGCAATCCGGGCGTTATGGCATGGTGGTGCCACGCTTTGTCGAACAGGCGGTTGCAGGCGAACCGATCACCATTTTCGGCACCGGCGCCCAGACCCGTTCATTCTGCGATGTGCGGGATACCGTCGTGGCGCTTGATTTGCTGGCCAGTACTCCGGCTGCGAGCGGAGAAATCGTCAACGTGGGCAATGATCGCGAAATTTCCATCAGCGCGCTGGCCGACCTGGTTTGCGCGCGCGCCAAAAAGCCGCCGAACCACCAACATTTGAGTTATGTGGAAGCTTACGGCCAACAGTATGACGATATCCTGCGCCGCAAGCCCTCTCTGGAAAAATTGCTCCGGCTGACTGATTTTCAGCATCGCTGGCAGCTTGAAGATACGCTGGATAACCTGATTGAACTTACAAAGGAAAGGCATGGCTGACAATGGCTAGCATATCCCCGTTTCTGCTCAGCCCTAATACTCTGCTGAGTATCCTTGGCTTGATTCACGGACCCGATCGCACGGTGCCCACGCCCGCAGAAGATTGGCGCCAGGCGACGGTGAACGTGGTGATCCCGACCCTCAACGAAGAGGCCAATATCTCGGTCTGCCTGGCTTCGGTGGCAAAGCAGACCAGAAGGCCGCAAAAGGTCATTCTCGTGGACGATGGCAGCACCGACCGTACCATCGAATTCGCGCACAAATTTTGCGAAGCGAATAATCTGGAGATCATGGTTATCCATCGCAAGGCGCCGATCGGCAAGACGCCGACTCTCAAGCGGCAGGCGCGCGAATTCGAGGCAGAGGTGGAATTCATCCTCGACGGCGATACCGTGCTGGAATCCGAGAACTACATCGAGCGCGTGGTGGAGGAACTCTACAAGGGCAAGGGCATCGCATCCGCGTGCGGCACGATCCTGCCATTGCGTGATCGGGACCGGCGCCACTTGATCCACGAACCGGCCATGGAAAAATTTCTTGCCGTGGTTCCCGATGCGCCGGTGCATCCGGAAGTAAACTGGGAACACCATCTCCAGCAGGGGCTGACCAATTTTTACCGCGAAGTGCTCTACATGCTGTTGCAGCGCTTCATTTACCGGGGACAGATGGTGTTCTTCGGCAGCATGCTGAACCCGGTCGGGTGTGCAGTTGCATATCGGCGCCAATATCTGAAAGACCTGTTTGACAAGTACGAACCGGTCATGGGGGATGACCTGACCAACTCGGAGGACATCTTCATCGGTTTCGCCATGCTGGACCAGGGTTACCGCAACATCCAGCTGACCGATGTCGTTGCGCGCTCCCAGGAACCCGAGGCAACTCGCCTTCCGCACCAGGTTTACCTGTGGTCGTCAGCGTTCCTGCAAACCTGCTATTACTTCGACGAACTGATGCGCAGCCCGTTCAAGGCGCTTAAGCGTCGCCGCCACGAATACGAAGTGCCTGCAGACATCCTGGAAAAACGCAAGGTCAAGGAACAGTACCGCCAGCCTTTTGGTGATGCATATACTCGCGAGTATGGACGCCCGATCGGCTGGGTCATGTTCATGTCGGCGCTCGAAAAGATCTATTTCCCCACCGCCATCATCATCATGCTGCTGCTGGGGATGTGGGAGGGCCTGGCCATCACCGTGATTGCCGAATGCCTGGTTGCCTGGACGGCGCTGGCGATCGCTGCCAAGGGCAACCGGCTGGAATTCATTGTAAAGGGAATAGTGCTGACGCCGGTACGCTACGTGGTGTTGCTGTTCGACTTCGTCACCATGTTGCGTTTTGCCAAGGATGTCTGGATTTCTAAAAATACACGGTGGCGCAAATGAATCGTCTACTTTTGAGCAGTATCCTGATGTCGGTGTCATTGGCCGCGATAGGCGCCGAAGTGGTCCCGGATGCCGGGTTGCGCGCGGAAATGGAAGGTCGTTGGAACGATGCCATCAAGGTGTATCAGGAAGCCTTGCAGCGGGATGCCGGCCAAACGCATCTGTGGCAACGGATTGCGGATATCCAGGCGCGTCAGGGTAATCCGGCCGCGGCAGCGGATGCCCTCGAGCAGGCGACGCGCCATGCGCCGAATGACGCGAAGCTGTGGTTCCGGCTGTCGCAGGCACAGGGCAGCGCCAAGCGTGACGCGGCGGCACTGGAGGCGGTCAAGCACGCCGTTGCACTGGATCCGAACAATGTCGAGTATCTGCGGGCACAGGCGGTGCTCGCGAGTTCGACCAAGGATTTTGCCCTGTCGGCGTCGAGTTATGCCAAGGTGCTCGAATTGGCACCGGGTGACATGGCGACGACTTTGGCGGCCGGGCGTGCCAACGTCTGGAAGGGCGATCGCGATAGTGCACGAAAATATTATCAGGTCTATGTGAAAGCCCAGCCGCAGGACAAAGTGGCGCTGATGGAATATATCGAGCTTGAGGCGGAGCGCGGTGATTATCCGGCGGCGCTGGCGGCCGGCGAGTTATACCGCCAGCGTTATGGCGAAAGCCTGGAATACTGGCTCCGCATGGCCGATCTGTATGCGCTATCCGGCAACGATCAGGCGTCGGCAGAAGCCCTGCAGAATGCCACACGTTTTTCCGCCAACGATCCGGCGTTGTTCTACCGGCTGGCGCAGGCCTATCCTTCGCTCAAGGATGCGAAACATGCGATGGCGGCAATCAATCGGGCGGTGGAACTGGATTCCAGAAATCTGGAATATCTGCAGTCGCGTGCCGACCTTGCAGCCTGGAGTTCGGATTATCCGACCGCGCTCGATAGTTACCGACGGATTTTGGCGATTGACCCGAACAACCCCGGCGCCATCCTTGGCATCGCGCGTGTGAATGCGTGGAGCGGACAAACCGACGAGTCGGCGAAATACTACAAGGCCTACCTGGCCAAGCATCCCCAGGTCCAGGTGGCGTGGATCGAATATATTGAGGTGGAAACGGAACGTGGCGACTATGCGCGCGCCATCGAGTTGCTGGAAGAATACCGCCAGCGGTTTGGTGACATCGATCCCTACAAGAAACAGAAGGCACGCGTGCTGGCCTGGGCGGATCGCCCGACTCCCGCTCTTGGCATCGTTGATGCCATGGAGCCAGCCGCTCACAAGGATTATCACCTCTCCTATACCCGTACCGTCGCACTGAATTCGGCACACCGGCCGCGGGAAGCGCTGGCCAGCCTCGAAGAAACCAAAAGGCTGCGTGCGCAAATGAAGGAGACCGAGGGTGAAGTGCCCGAAGTCAAGGAAACCCATGACCTTGAGCGCGTCATCAAAACACCGTTGCGTTCTTTCGTGCGGTTTTCGGCAAACTATGGCACAGCCTCCGATCGTACTGCCACGCGGCCGGTCGGCATCGACGGCCAGTATCAGATTTCACCGGAAACCCGGCTGTTCGGCGGAGCTGACCGGTTATGGCTGCATGCGGCGACGGGAAGCGGTTTCGAGACACCGGACGGGCGCGAGAACACGGCGTACAACCGCGCCTGGCTGGGGCTGGGACATCGTTTCACGCCCAAGCTTGCGGTGGACGCCAGGGTGGGCGGTGGTTCAACTGATGGCAAACAGCGCCTGATCTATGAGGTGGGAGCGGATTTCCAGCCGGTGGACGAACTGGCCACGCGCTTGTCGCGCCGTCAGGACTTGTACGCGGTGTCGCCGCGCGCCGCGGCGCTCGGTATCGAACGGCGTGAAAACATCCTGAATGCTACCTGGACCCCCGACCTGCGCTGGACGATTGACGGCATGTTGGCCTATGACACCTTTTCGGACAGCAACATCCGCTCGGAACTCGATCTGGCACCGCGGCGCGCGTTTCTGCGTACCCAACGTCTGAACCTGGACCTGGGTGTCAGCGGCCAATGGTTCAGTTTCAACCATGATCCCGGCAACGGTTATTATGCACCGCGCATGTATCAGCGTTATGCGGTGAACGTATACACCTACTGGAAATTCAGCGATGATGATGGCCTCAGCGTGACCTTCAGTCTCGGACCATGGAAAGATAACACCTTGACCGGCTACCGGCCGGGCGCCGATATCGTCGCCGAAGGAACCATCGGGCTTTACCGCGACTGGATGTTCAAGGTGCAGGCGGGCTTATCGAACTACGGTGGGGGCACTACCGGTGCATACCGGTCACGCGGATTCGGACTGTCTGTGACCAGAAGATTCTGAAACTTTCGGAGCTGCAATCCAGTCTTAGTTCTGTGATCCGGAAGAACGGCAGGAGGAGTTGCGTGAAAAACCGGCTATTCAGTTTTCTGCTGTTTGCCTGTCTGCTGGTGCCATTTGCGGGTGCCGGTGCGGCAGAGCAGCCGAGCATCTCCAGTGGCCGCACCATGGCTGTCACGTTCGACGATCTTCCGTTTGTCCTGGAATATTGGCCGGACGTTTCGACCATGCGCGACTGGATCGGCCAGTTGCTTCAGCAGATCAACGCCGGGCAGGTGCCCGTTGTCGGTTTCGTCAATGAAGGCAAACTCTACAATCAGGGGCAACTGGACGATGCCAAGGTTGGCCTGCTGAAGATGTGGGTCGATGCCGGCGTTGAACTGGGTAATCATACTTTTTCCCATGCCTCGTTGAACCAGGCGCCGCTGGATATCTTCGAACAGGACGTGATTCGTGGCGAAACCGTCACCAAGGGACTGCTTGAGGAACGCGGTCTTCATCTGCGATATTTCCGTTATCCCTTCCTGCAGGTGGGCTTGACGCTCGAGAAGCGCCGGGCATTCGAACAATTCCTGGCCGGGCGTGGTTACACCGTGGCCCCAGTTACGCTGAACAGCTCGGAGTGGATTTTTGCCGCCGCCTACATCAAGGCCTGGCATCAGAAGGACACCCAACTGATGCAGCGAATCGCGGATGCCTACGTACCCTATATGGAACAGGTTGTAAAACAGGGTGAAAAAATGTCGGTTGATTTGTTTGGCCGCGAGATTCCGCAGGTGTTGCTGGTGCATGCCAATGCGCTCAATGCTAACCAGTTCGGGGCGTTGGTCGCCATGCTGAAACGGCGGGGCTACGCGTTTGTGACGCTCGCGCAGGCCATGCAGGATCCCGCTTACCGTTCCGAGGATAACTATGCGGGACCGGATGGCGAATCCGATCTGGAGCGCTGGGCGCGCGCCGTCGGCCTGCGCCCGCCAGCTAATCCGGCGGTGCCGGCCTTCGTCAGGCAAGCGGCCGGTCTTATTGCCTATACCTATGGCGGCTATTGAGCCGGGCGGATGGATCGTGCGGCTACAAATCTGCGTGATGTTGGTATTGTTGCTGACCAGCGTATCCAATCCAGGCTATGGACAACCCAATGGTACCCCGGAACCTACGCTGCGCAGTTTTGCGGCGCAGCAATCCTTCCGTGTCGGCGTCTCGGTGGATATGGCAGCGCTGGAAACCGACCATGAATACCGCACGCTAATCGGGCAGGAGTTCAATCTGCTCACTCCCGAAAACATCATGAAGTTCGAAGAGATTCACCCACAGCGCGATCAGTACAATTTCGAACCGGCGGATGCGTTGATGGCCTTTGCCGCCGAGCACAACATGGCAGTGCATGGCCATGTGCTGGTCTGGCACCAGCAGCTACCCGAGTGGTTGACCAAGGGAAACTTCGATCGCGACACCCTGAAATCGATTTTGCGCGAGCATATTCAAACCGTGGTGGGGCGGTATCGGGGCCGCATCGCGATATGGGACGTGGCTTCCGAAGTGGTGGGGGACGACGGCAATCTGCTCGACACCTTCTGGTCGAGGGGGATCGGGCCGGACTACCTCGAACTGGCCTTCACGTGGGCGCATGAAGCTGATCCGGCAGCGCAACTGCTGTATAACGAATACGGTGCGGAAGGGCTAGGCGCCAAGTCGGACGGCGTGCTGCAACTGGTCACTTCGCTGCGAGGCAAAGGCGTGCCGGTTGACGGCGTGGGCCTGCAGATGCACGTGACGCTGGACGACGCGCCAGCACCCAGGGATGTGGCCGCCAATATCAGGCGTCTGGCCAAACTGGGTCTGGATGTTCACATTTCCGAAATGGATGTCGCCATCCAGCAGCCGGTTACACGCAGCAAGCTTGCAAAGCAGGCACGCATTTATGGGGACATGTTGCAGGTCTGCCTGGAGGAAATACTTTGCCGGAGCTTTACCGTCTGGGGCGCCAGCGATCGTTACTCCTGGGTGCCGGAACATTTCCCGGGTTTTGATGCAGCCCTGCTGTTTGATCGGCAGTTCCGCCCCAAGCCGGCATATCGCGCCGTGCTCGAGGTGCTAAGGGAACGTCACTGATGTGCGCTCTTACAGCACCAGCCGGTTATTCAGGCACGTCCCCGCCTGCGCCAGCCTGCTCAGCGTGGGCAATAGATTCAGGCCGGTGTCCTGTTTCAGGCGCAGCGCACTTTCTTTCAGGTCGTCGAACGAAATTTCGATCGGGCTGCCTTCAGCCGCGAAGGCGATCGCGTTGCCGCTTTCACACGATGGCAGCAACAGCGCGCGATCGTCGAAGGCGGTGCCGAGCCGGGTCATGCAGCCGCTGAAGCCGCGGCTGCGCAGGAGCAGGTTGGCGGCCAGGATGCCTTCATCGTTTAAACGGCTGCGGCAGGCCTGATAGAACGGCAGGCTGTCGAGTGCGCCGGAATGCCCGCAGCGATCGAAGCCGTCTATCAGGATCAGGTCGAATTTCTTGTTGCAGCCCAGCACGTATTCCGCGCCATCTCCAATGACCAGATTGATGCGCTGCGGGTCTTCCGGCAGCTTGAAAAAGTGTCGTGCGGCAGCGACGACATCGGGCTCGATTTCGACTACGGTGAGGTGCGCGAGCGGACGGTGGCGGTACAGGAACTTGGTCAATGACGCGGCGCCCAGCCCGACCAACAGCACCTTGCGCGGCCACTGGGTGTCATCGTGCAACAGCAGACTGACCATCATCTCGCGGGTGTACTCCAATTCCAGCGCCCACGGCCGCGCGATGCGCATCGCGCCTTGAATCCAGGTGGAACCGAAGTGCAGATAGCGCACGCCGGCTTGTTCGGAGATATCGATTGGGGTAGTCATGCGTTGAAGTTACAGAATAATACGAGTAATTCGAATTGGACTTAAAGTGAGGAATTCTTGCTTAATGGCATTATTATCCTGCCAATAAGCATTGGCTCGATCTTCAAAGATCGATATGTTGTCAGTGCTTTGTATATTTGCAATGGTCCAGTCCCCAATGTGGCTAGGCGCGTCTGGATTTACCAGTTCAACTTCGTACATAAGATCAAAAGGACGGTTGCTAGCAGTTCGAAATTCATTGAGATCACCTTCATTGAGGCAAATGAAAAGGCAATCGAGTCTGCTCGGTTTATTGGGGTAATTCTTTATGCGTGCAAGTTCAAAGGCTAATTCTCGCGTAAGTAACCAAGGATTCTGAGGTGATTGCGGAGTATAGGTGCGTAGAATGCGTCCCCAATTTCCTGGGCGGATAATACTGCCAACTTCAAGAGGCAGGGAGTAGCAGTAAAAATAGCGGTTATTCATGTGTAGCATCTGTCTCGTTGTTATTTTGCAGTCCACTGATTCAGCAGCCATCTTGCCCATTCGGTCACCTCGGTCGCCGTCATGCCGATGGTCGAATGCTGTTCGGCCAGCTTGTCACCGGCGGCGCCATGCAAATGCACGCCCAGCAACAGCGCGTCGTCTGCTGTCATTCCCTGGGCGATAAATGCGCCAATCATACCCGCGAGCACGTCGCCCATACCGGCGCTGCTCATGCCGGGATTGCCGGTGTGGTTCACGAATAGTTTGCCATTGTGGACTGCGCAGAGGCTGTCCGCACCTTTCAGTACCACGCTGCAACGCAGTTGTTCGGCCAGCTGCAGCACGGCCGCGACGCGATCCGCCTGCACCTCTGCGGTGCTGCACTCCAGCAGCCGCGCGGCTTCACCGGGGTGCGGCGTCAGCACGGTGGCGGCGGCTCGGGCGTGCAACGGGATACGCAGGTCGGGGCGCTCGGCGAGCAGGTTCAGCGCACCGGCATCCAGCACCAGCGTGGCATCGCTGTGGAGTGCATCGTGAAGTTGTTTCTGCGCCACCGTGTCCTGCCCCAGTCCGCAGCCGATTACCAGGACGTCGGTATCGGGCAGCGGTGCGGCCTTGGTCGCGTGGTGCACGATCAATTCCGGTTGCACCAGGTCCACGCTTGGCGCATTGTCGGCCAGCAGAAAGACATGCACGCAACCGGCACCCAGCTTGAGCGCGGCGCGCGCC
>DASSQR010000048.1:0-23200 GCA_035702405.1 Gallionella sp.
ATCGCGCTCCGCTGAGGAGAAATCCCCATAGTCGAAGCTCATTATTGATTAACTGCTCCAGTATTCCCACTTTGGCAGAGGATTACAACTAGCGGCTATTTGGTCTGCACGCTTCTTGGTAAATTCCTTCAACTGAATATCAGCGACGGGCGAGTCCCTATCTAGCAATAGGGCATATGTTGCATATTCAATTGCTTTATCCAAGTCACCGCGTTGCGCTGCTTCATGTGCTCTAACTGCAGCCATGACGCTTTGAACTTTCCTGACTCTGCTCTCCCAATAAGCATTCCCAAACCACCCGGCGCAAATACCAACGATTAAAATAAATGCGAAAGCAAAAGCCGCCTTCATTTTCATATAGCCCCCATAGTCATCATTTCTTGCCTGGCAATATCGCCGGAGGCGATTTGAAGCAGCTTCCCTCTTTCGCATTGACAGAGTTTAGGGGGGGTAACTCCTTGAGACTGGGAAAACAATCCGACCTGCTCAATTTTCGAAATGCATTCACCCTTTTTGATACTCGATAAGGCCCTACTAAAGCAATTTGCCCTTGCCATAAAACAGTATGTCCATTTTCGCGAACAGTATTCTCAAATCTTGATACCGGCATGCAGTTTGCAAAAGCCTCATTAGTTATATCCTGTATAAACCTTATCCATCCTGAATTTGAGTGGGCGGTCGAGCTCCGCTTGAGCAAGAATAACGCTGCCCAGCCTCAGAATCTCACTGGCGTGGCGCAATTCCTTCACCTCGGCTCAGAGCCTTGATGCGTTCACATTCCCTGCTGGTGGCGCCATCCCCCAAGCCCGCATCAATCTCATGCTTCTTCTCCCTCAAGATTAGAAGCCTCGCCAAACCACGGGGCGGTTCAATCTGCCGCTCTCAAGAGGCACCTTATTGCGGTGTGGCGGGGCCCTTCAACGTGCACCCTCCCTACCTCTTAGCAAGAAGCTCAACAACTTTATTATGTTTACCTAATTCTGCGACTTTTAATGGTGTTTGGCCAAACTCATTTTTGAGATCCGAATTAGCGCCGCATGACAACAACTTTTTTACAACTTCAACTTTTCCACACATAGCCGCTTGGTGTAGTGGAGTATTGCCCAAATCACCGGAAATATTAATATCAGCACCACTATCTAGTAACACTTGAATATCCTCAAGTTCTCCTTTACGCGATGCGATATGTAAAGGGGTGTCATCAACTGCACCCCTTTGATTCGGATCGACCAAGTCAAGACCTAAAAACTCAGGGTGAGAACTATATTTTTTAAGTACATCTTTTAGTGTCTGTTTTTTCATGGACATTTATTTGTACATTTACGCTTATGTTCATCTTTTAGGTTTTGCAACCTGTTTCTCCAAGTTTGAATTTTTTCACCATGTCTACCAAGCAGCCATTTGTTATCCCAAGCTTCATACAAACTAATGCATTGCTCAGCGTGATCTATTTGCTTCGAAAGAGTTGAACAATCATTCCCACTAGGCGGAGGTGGTGTATCACAGAATTTCTTTGCTCTCTCATATTCGGCCTGACGTTGAGCATCGGAATTGCTCGCTGAATCACCAGACATCATCAATATTCCAGCGAGAGCACCTCCCCCGAGGACTGAAGTGCCTATATCCGTCAAAACTCCTCCAACACAGACTGGGTTTGGGCCAGCTATACATGCACCTTCAGCTGGATTGGGAACCAATCCAAGAGGATCAGTGAACCGTAGTGGGTTATTGCTAACATAGGTATACGAGTTGGTTCCGCCGGCAAGGCCCGCAGGATCGCTCTCAATATATCTACCCAGCGCCGGGCTGTAGTCCCGATTGACGTTGTAATGCAACCCCGTCTCTCGGTCGTGGTACTGCCCCGCAAACCGCAGGTTGAAAATGAACTGCCCTGCCCCTCCCGGACTCTCATTCGGCGCGTTTATCCCGAACGGATCGGCGTTGTCCCATTGCCACACTACGTTACCGCTGGTGTCGGTAATCGTTCTCGGCGTATCCAAGTGATCGGTGTGGATGTAGTACACCTGCGGCTCGACCGTGACCGCCACGGTAATGGGGCTGGAGGCGCTCGTGAGGTTGTTCGTGTCACCGCTATAGGTTGCCATCAGGGAATAGTCGCCGACGGTGTTAAAAGCTTGCGCTAGGGTTGCACTGCCTGCCGCCAGTGAAGCCGCGCCCAGTATGGTATTACCATTCTTAAAAGTAATCGTACCAGTCGGGTTCGCACCAGTTACAGTCGCGGTCAAGGTCACTGCCTGGCCCGGACGAACTGGATTGGCGGAAGCGGTCAAATGGATAGTGGTCGCGGCTGCAGTGATGGTGAACCAAGTAGTTTTTGAGGTACCACCGTTATTGGTGTCGCCACCATAGCTCGCAGTGACGGCGTGAAGGCCGGTGGTGTTGAACCGGGTGTCGAGGGTGGCGATGCCATTGTTCAGAGGAACGCTGGCCAGTACAACGTTAAGACCTTCCTTGAATACAACCGTGCCGGCGGGTGGTGCTGCCGGGTTCGTGCCGGTAACGGTCATTGTCAGGGTGACGGTTTGACCGGCCATGGCCGAACTGGGGGTGATGCTCAGGGTTGAGGTGGTTGGACTCTGCATCACCAGCGCGTTGGCCGAGTTGACCAGCCAGCCAGCGGTCAGGCCCACCACGACTATCATCCAGGCGACCACTAGTTTGCCAATGCGGGGCAGTAAGGCGTAATTGGTATTCATTGGATCGTGTCTCATTGCATCACCGCAACAGGTTGGTCGCCCAGCCAGATGTATTCCCGGTAGCGGGTGCTGGCAACTTCGTTCTCGGCGATGAGATGCCCCTGGGCATCATAATGGTATAGGGTGTCGGTGTTGGCGTAGGGCACCTGTTTCCTGACCCGCAGCCCCCGTGCGTTGACTTCATAGTTGATGACGCCTTGGGCGGTCGTCGTCTGAATCAGCCTGCCCCTCCAATCATAGGCGTACTGACGGGTGAGGTCACTCGAGATCGCGCCGTTGGAATCGTGAACAACACTTTGCGGAGGGGCTGCCTCCACCTGGATGCTCGCCAACCGGTTGCTGTCGGTGGCATAAGCATAAGTGGTGGTGGTTGCACCCAGAGTCTTGCTGGTGCGATTGCCAACCAGATCGTAGCCGTAGCTCTGGCTGATGGTATTTTGGCTGTAGCTGGTGAGCCGACTCAGAGGATCGTAGGTATAGTTGGCCGGAATCTGCGGGTTCAGCGAATCGGTGATGGAGCTGATTTGCGAGGCCGCATCATAGCCGAGGGACAGGGCCCTGCCGTTGAGGGTGTAACTGGCGATGCGTCCGTCCTGATCGCGCTGGCGGGTATAGGTCTGGATGGGGGCGGTCTGGCCATCACCATAGGTGAAACTGTGCACGCCGCCGAACGGTTCGTAGGCAATGTTGCTGACCAGCGTTTTGGTCGTGCCGTTGAAGGTGGTGGCAATCTGGCTGATGCGACCGGTGGTATCCAGGGTGTAGTTGACCGTCCGCCCCGAGGGATACGCGATACTGGTCAGACGGCCCTGGTTGTCGTAGCTGTAAGCAGTGGTATAGGTCACCCCTTGGGTCAGCCGACTTTCCGCCGTCAGCCGTCCATGCTGGTCGTAGCTGTAGTTGATCGTGCCGCTGGCATCGCTGACCTGTGTCAGGTGCCCGATGCCATTCACTCCCTGATCATACTGGTAGGTGACCGTCTGGGCCGGTGCGGTGCCGCTGGTGTAGCTGATGCCGGTCAGGCGGTTGAGTGCATCGTAGGTGTAGCTGGCGACCTGGCCTTTAGCATCGGTGCGGGTCAGGAGATTGCCGGCGGCATCGTAGGTATTCGCGGTAACGCCGGTATCGGGACTGCTCTGCTGGTTGAGATTGCCCAAGCCGTCCCGCGTGTATTGGGTGATGAGATTCCTCGGGTCGGTGACCTTGATAAGCTGGTCCAGATCGTCATAGCCATACCCGATGATGCCGTTGTCGGCGTTGGTGGTCTGGCTCAACCGGTTCAGGGCGTCATAGGTATTGGTCGTTTGCCGGTTCAACGGATCGGTGCTGCCGGTCTGGTTGCCGTTTGCGTCATAGGTATAGGTGGTGGTCTGGTTGACGGCGCCGATGTCTTTCCATAGGCGATTGAGGGCATCAAACACGCGGCTGTGGGTCTGGATGAGATTGCCGGTGCCGTCGAAGACTTCTTCCTTGGTGCGGTTACCCATGGCATCCAGGGTATAGCTGACGCGGTTGCCCAGGTTGTCTGCAATGCCGGTCAAGCGATGTGCGGCGTCATAGGTGTAGCCGTAAGTAGCGCCAGTTGGGGTATTGACTGCGACAAGCTGTCCTGCCCCATCGTAGGAATAACTGGTGCTTTCTCCGCCTGCGCTGCGTGCGGTCAATCGTCCGCGTGCATCGTAGGTAAAGCTGGTGACAAGACCGTTGGGGTCGGTCAGGGTGCCCGGACGGCCGTGGGCATCGTAGCTGCCCAGTGTGGTCAGCCGGTTGAGCGCGTTGGTGACGCTGACGAGGTTGCCTTGCGCGTCGTAGCCATAGTTGGTTACGTCAGTCACATCGGTGCGCGGACCATCGATGGTCAACACCTGGCCGGCGGTGTTGTAAGTATAGGTGGTGGTGCGCGCGGTACCGTTGGCGGTGGCAGTCGTGCCGGCTCCGCCGGTTGCATCCGTGGTCGGCTGGATGGTCTTGCTGAGCAGGTTGCCTTGGGAATCATAAACGTAGGTGGTGATACGCAATGGTTCGGCGACCATTGTCGGCAGACGCAGGGTAGTATGCCACTGGGTGGTGATTTTGCGTTCGACGCTGCCCGCGGGCGTGGATGGCGCATAGGTTGCGAGGTCGGCGGGGCAACTTGATCCCGGAGGCATTCCTTCCAGTCTCGCCGTTTCCAGGTTGCGCGTCAGGTCGTAGGCGTAGCAGGTCTTGTTGCCATTGAAATCGGTGCGGCTGGTCATGTTACCGTTTGCGTCGTAGCCGAATGCCGCACTGCACCCGTTGCATGGCTGGCCGGCAATCCCGGTGTTCTTAACCACGCTCAAAATAGTGCCGAAGCTGTAGGTGCGCGTGACGCCCATGGCATCGGTCACAGTAGTCGTGCTGTTGCCGTTGGCGCCAGGCATGCCGTAGGTCAATCCGACATGGTCGATGCCGCTGCCAAAGGCACCGTGCTCGGACGAAGCGGCGTGCCCGGCCGAGTCATAGGTCCAGCTGGCATAACGATTGCCGTTCTCGTCAAGGATGCCGGTCAAGGCGTGAGCATAGCTGACCCCGGCATCGGGCGTAGCCGAAACGTTGGCAATTTCGCCATACAGATAGGTGCGCACGTTGCCGTCGGGATAAGTGACCGAAATCAGGTTGTCCGTCGCCAAGGTGCCGCTATAGCCGAAGAAATATACGCCACCACTGGGATTGGCCATCTTGACGATGCGGCCTGCGGCGTCATAGCCAAATTGCAGGGCACGACCAACCGGGTCGGTGACGCGGATCAAGCGTCCGGCAGGTAACACCGCAGTAGTCGGCGCCCCCGTTGCATCCAGCATATAGCCACCATTGGCGCCGGCCGTGCCATCGCTATACGTCAGCGCTTGAGTTTGTCCGGCGCGGTTGGTGACTGAAATGAGCTTGCCCGCTGCGTCATAGGCCTCGACTTCATCTTGTTCATTTACATAGGTCCAGCCAACATAATTACCTGAGGTATCGGACAAGCGAACAAGTTTACCGGGAACGTCAGGATCAGCCGCCCACGTAGCGCCTCCAGCCCATTGGGTAAAGTAATACACCTTACCGTCGTTACGATAAACGGTCGAGGTGCTAATAATATGGTTTGTATTGAAACTTATCGATCGGTCGTAGCTATGGCGCCATTGCATGCCCAACGCAACTGACACGATGCCACTGTCGCTGTTGTAGAAGCGCTTGAATCCAGGCCCACTAACATTGGCTGCAAAGTAGTCGATCTCAGCCAAGTATTTGTTACCTGTCCCGCTGTTTACGGGGTTCGTCTGCGCAAATTGCTGACAAATCGAACAAGAACCAAGATTTTTCTTCGAACGGCCGGGACGCGAACAGGTTGCCCCACCTGCATCCAGCGTAAAAGCAACCTCATCAGGTAAAACGGCGGGACATTGATTAGAAACTGTACCTGCAATAACACACGAATATGCGTTTATGTAGGGGCCGTCAACATCCGGAAAATTCCAGCCGTCTGCTCCCCCGCCACCAAGGGCATATCCTGGAGGGCACGGGGAATACGGATCGCAGTAAACTCTAGAAGGAAACCAGTTCCCTAATCCTCTTTGACCAGGACCGTAAAAGCCAGAGGGGCAACTCCATGGCCCAGATATTATGCGAAAAGGAGTATATTGGTTCCCAGTAGGCTCAGCGCAGTAACTTCCCGGCCCAATCCATGCTTGAGGATTAGCGGTGACTGTGGAGGTAGACAATCCAGCCAGTGATGCTGGTGATGCACAATCTGTAAGGATCACTCTGTAAATAGGCGCTACTCTTGTGGGTCGAGGAATACTCGGCACCGTTTCTGCACATACGAAGTCGGCCGTGCCAATAAATATTAAAAGTTGGATTACAGGAATAAAGCGCGCCATAATTTATTTCCATGTAGCCTAGATATCCAGAAGACAATTCGGCAGAAAAACGTCCTCGACTTCCGGTTGGGCAAATATTCCAAGATAAAACCCTTCTCGTATATATGACTTTTGGCCTAGATAGTTTGGTCTAGGATAAACTTCGCCCAATGCAGCCACCCATGACCCCGCAACGCGAGCGCTATTTGTTGCTGACCCTCGCCGGCATCCAGTTCAGCCACATCCTTGACTTCATGATCATGATGCCGCTTGGTCCGATCCTGATTCAGGCGTTCGGCATCGGCACGCACCAGTTCGGGTTGCTGGTCGCCTCCTACAGTTTCACCGCGGCCGTGTCGGGTTTGCTGGCCGCGACCTTCGTCGACCGGTTTGAACGCAAGCGGCTGTTGCTGATCCTGTTCGGGCTATTCGGCCTGGCGACCCTGGCCTGTGGCCTTGCTCCGGGATATACCGCACTGCTGGTTGCGCGCGGCCTTGCCGGGGCATTCGGCGGCGTCATGGGCGCAATGGTGCAGACCATTGTCGGCGACGCGATTCCGTTCGAGCGCCGCGCCCGCGCCGGCAGCATCGTGGCGACCGCCTTCTCGATCTCCACGATCGCCGGGGTGCCGCTGTCGCTGTGGCTGGCCAATCATTTCCAGTGGCGCGCGCCTTTTATCCTGATTGCAGCACTAACCGCGCTGATCATTTTCGCCGGGACGCGCACGCTGCCGGAACTGCGTTCACATCTCGGCCACCACCGCGACCACCACCTCTCGGCAATGTTCGCCGTCTTGCGCGACCGCAACCACCTGAAGGCGTTGCTGTTCTCCGCAATGATTATCTTCTCCGGCTTCACGGTAATCCCCTACATCACCCTGTATGCGGTGGGCAATGTCGGCATTGCGCAACACGACATTCCGTACATTTACCTGTGCGGTGGCGCCGCCACCTTGTTCACGGCGCGTCTGATCGGACATTGGGCCGATTTGCGCGGCAAGATGAAAATTTACCGGCTGGTCGCGGCCGCCGCCTTGCTGCCGCTGTTCGTGGTCACCCATCTTGGCGCCGCGCCGTTGTGGGCTTGGCTGATCTGCACCACTTTCTTCTTCGTCCTGGTATCGGGACGCATGATCCCGGCAATGGCCATCATTACCTCGGCGGCACAACCGAAGCTGCGCGGCACGTTCATGTCGCTCAATGCGACCACCCAGTCGCTGGCGATGGGACTCGCGACAACGCTCGCCGGCTTCGTCGTCACGCAAAACAGCGCGGGACAACTGGTCGACTATGGAATGGTGGGGTATGTCGCGATGACCGCGAACGTGCTGGCGATCTGGTTTGTCGCACGCATCGTGATGCACGACCAGCATGTGCCGGCACCGGCTGTTGCGCCGAAATAATATTACGGGAGAGTGCCTCTAAAAATTCAGAGTTCGCCCAAATGCAAGGCGCGGAAAAAATTTCGCAGCGCCGCATATGTTTGATATGTAAGCAAGAAATTTTTGACGCAACGCAGCAGTTGGGATGAAATCTGGATTTTTAGACGTGCTCTGGAGCGGGTGAACGGGATCGAACCGTCGTATGCAGCTTGGGAAGCTGCCGTTCTACCATTGAACTACACCCGCGTGATAGCATTGCATTCTATCGTAATCGAGCATGAGTTTGAAAGTGATTAACATCACCATCAACGGCGCAGCGCGCCAATTCCCGCAATTTACCAGCATCGCCGCCCTGATCGAAGAAATGGGCCTGACCGGCAAGCGCATCGCGCTGGAGCGCAATGGCGCGATCGTGCCGCGCAGCACATTCGCCACCGAACAGCTGGCGGACGGCGACAAACTGGAGGTCGTGGTCGCGGTCGGCGGCGGCTGACCGGTTGCAGCAGAAACACAGAATTTGATTTAACAGGAAACACGGAAATGAACGACAACCTAGTCATCGCAGGCAAAAGCTATTCGTCCCGGCTGCTCGTCGGCACGGGAAAGTACAAGGATTTTGCCGAAACCAAAGCGGCGGTCGAAGCAAGCGGCGCCGAGATTATCACCATCGCCATTCGCCGCAGCAACATCGGGCAAAACCCGAACGAGCCGAGCCTGCTGGAAATCCTGCCGCCGTCGAAATACACGCTGCTGCCCAACACCGCCGGCTGCTACACCGCCGACGATGCGGTGCGCACCCTGCGCCTCGCGCGCGAACTGCTCGACGGCCACAACCTGGTCAAGCTGGAAGTGCTGGGCGACCCGCAGTCACTCTATCCCAACGTGGTCGAAACCATCGCCGCCGCGAAAACGCTGGTTGCGGAAGGCTTCCAGGTGATGGTGTACACCTCGGACGACCCCATTATCGCGAAGCAGCTGGAAGACATCGGCTGCGTCGCGATCATGCCGCTCGCCTCGCTGATCGGCTCCGGCATGGGCATTCTGAACCCGTGGAATTTGCAACTGATCATGGAGCGCGTGAAGGTGCCGGTGATTGTGGACGCCGGCGTCGGTACCGCCTCGGATGCCGCGATTGCGATGGAACTGGGCTGCGACGGCGTGCTGATGAATACCGCAATCGCGGCGGCACAGCAACCGGTGCTGATGGCCGGCGCGATGAAGAAGGCAGTGGAAGCCGGCCGCGAAGCTTTCCGCGCCGGGCGCATGCCGAAGAAACTGTACAGCGCCAGCCCGAGCTCGCCGACCGCGGGCATTATCAGCTCGGTACGCAGCTAACAACCATCACATCCGTTCGTGCTGAGCCTGTCGAAGCATGAACGGATTCAATCCGGATACCGTTCACCCTTCGACAAGCTCAGGGCGAACGGGTTGAAGTAAAGCAATGACCGACACCACCGACCTCTCCAAACGCCACATCCGCAGCTTCGTCCTGCGCCAAGGCCGCGTCTCGCCGGCGCAGCAGCGTGCCTGCGAAACCCTGCTGCCGCGTTATGGCATCCAATACACTGCGCAGCCGCTCGACCTCGCCAAAGCATTCGGCCGCGACGCGCCGAAGATTCTCGAGATCGGCTTCGGCATGGGCGACAGCACCGCGGCGATTGCGCTGGCGCATCCCGAAAACGATTACCTCGCCATCGAGGTGCATACCCCCGGCGTCGGCAATCTGCTCAAGCTGATCGACGCGCAGCAGATCGCCAATATCCGCATCATCCAGCACGATGCGGTGGAAGTGCTGCGCGACATGGTCGGCGCGAACTCGCTCGACGGCGTGCACATCTTCTTCCCCGACCCGTGGCACAAGGCACGTCACAACAAGCGCCGCCTGATCCAGGCGCCGTTTGTCGCACAACTGGTGCAGCACCTCAAGCCCGGCGGCTACATCCACGTCGCCACCGACTGGCAGGACTATGCCGAACAGGTGCTACGCGTGCTGAGCGAAGAGCCGCTGCTGGAAAACACCGCGGCAGACTACGCGCCGCGCCCCGAATACCGCCCGCTCACCAAGTTCGAGCAGCGCGGCATCCGGCTGGGGCATGGGGTATGGGATTTGGTATTTCGCCGGAAATGAGCTGAGTAGGTCGGGTTAGCGGTCTCACCGCGTAACCCGACGAATGTGGTTGCTCGGGATTGTCGGGTTACGCTGTCGCTAACCCGACCTACTTGGCTACGCTTGCTGATTATTTGCAGTCAACGTTAATAGTGGTGTGAGAATGCGCGAAGTATCTAATTTCCTTAATTTCATACCCGGAGGGACAGTAACTGTGCCCAAGCGATCGTTCAACGGCAAGTTGTTCCTCCAGCATTTTTTTGAACTCCGGACTTGTGGGTGCCTTTACCTTTTTCGCCTCGTCACGCCTCATGGTAACCACAAAACCAGCGCCGTACTTTGAAGCAACTTCCGGAGTATAGGGGTCAATAATCATCTTCTGGTGCTCTAATATAGCCTCATCCGCATAATAAAACTGGCATGCTGAAGACATAAACAACGCACCCAAAGCCAGTCCATAACCGAGATATTGGGTCATCCCATTACTTTCATCGCAATGCCGGCTGTCACCACGCAAAACGGATCGAGTCTTGCTCTGCAACACACTCTTTTCGCTCATGATTCACCATCAGTCGACTGTGACAAATTAAAGGATAACTCCCCATCGTTCAAATATGCAAAAGACCGCCGCTACTTCGGCAAAAATATCTGCAACAGGTCGTTGAGAAACCGCTGCCCCAGCGGCGTTGGCGCGATGTGTCCCGGCGTGCGCCGCAGCAGGCCGCGCTGTTCGGCTTCGGCCAGTTTATCGCGGATCGTGAACAGCGGCAGGCTGGTGTATTCCTGAAACAGCAGGTCGTCGAAGCCGCCGTTCAGGCGCAGCGCGTTCATCATGAATTCGAACGCGAGGTCGGCTGGCACGACTTCGTGTTCTTCCTGCACCGGCTGGCCTTGCTCCACCGCATCGAGGTAGGCCTGCGGCTGCTTGTGGCGCATCTGGCGCACCACCTTGTCCGGAAAACTCAGCTTGCTGTGCGCACCCGCGCCGATGCCGAGGTAATCGCCGAATTGCCAGTAGTTGAGGTTGTGCCGGCAGCGCCGGTGCGGCTGGGCGAACGCGGAAGTCTCGTAATGCTGGTAGCCGTGCGCCGCAACCAGTTTCTCGATGCGGTGCTGCATCTCGGCGCTGGCATCGTCATCCGGCAGCGGCGGCGGATTGCGGTAGAGCAGCGTGTTCGGTTCCAGCGTGAGGTGATAGCAGGACAGGTGTTGCGGCTCGAATGACAGCGCGGTGTGCACGTCCTCCAGCGCTTCGTCCAGCGTCTGCTGCGGCAGCGCATACATCAGGTCGAGGTTGAGGTTGTCGAAGTGCTGCTGCGCGATGGCGATTGCCACCTTCGCTTCCTCGGCGCTGTGGATGCGCCCGAGCGCCTGCAGATGCCCGTCGTTGAAACTCTGGATGCCGAGCGACAACCGGTTCACGCCGGCTTCGCGATAGGCCGCGAAGCGCGCCGCCTCGACCGTACCGGGATTGGCCTCCAGCGTGATTTCCGCATTGCCGCGCAGCGGCAGCAGCATGCGCACCTGGCGCAGAATTTCCGCAACGCTTTCGCCCGACAGCAGGCTGGGCGTGCCGCCGCCGAAGAAAACGGTATGCACGTTGCGCCCCCAGATCTGCGGCAGCGCCATCTCGAGGTCGCGGATCAGCGCGGCGACGTATTCCTGCTCCGGAAATGCCAGCTTTCCCGCTTCACCCATGAGGGGTGATGAGGCGCCGCGCACTTCGTGAGAATTGAAATCGCAATACGGGCACTTGCGCACGCACCAAGGGATGTGGATGTAGAGCGAGAGCGGCGGCAAGGCCTGGAAATTCACCGCCTGAGCGTCGAGCGCAGCAGGTTGCAGGGGGTGGGTGGTCATACTGCTATTGAGGTTTTCATTATTCGTGATAATTGTCTGGCGGAAGGGGGCACCCTCTCCCCTACCCCTCTCCCACGAGTGGGAGAGGGGACCGGCAAAACCCCTCGCCCGCTTGCGGGAGAGGGTGGCCGTCAGGCCGGGAGAGGGTGCGCGACCATACCGCCTAATCGCCGAGCTTCAGTTTCTCCAGCAGCACCTTCAGCGCCTTGGCGCGATGGCTGACCTGCGCCTTTTCGTCGTGCGTCAGTTCCGCCGCCATTTTGCCGGCTTCCGGCAACCAGAATAGAGGGTCGTAACCGAAACCGCCGTCACCCTTCTCCTCGTGCCCAATCTCGCCGTGCCATTCGCCTTCGGCGATCAGCGGCTGCGGATCGTTGGCGTGGTGCACCAGCACCAGCACGCAGTAGTAATGCGCACGGCGGTCCGTTATGCCCTGCATTTCCTGCAGCAGCTTGTCGTTGTTCTTCTGGTCGGATTTCGGGTTGTCGCCGGCATAGCGCGCGGACTGCACGCCCGGCGCGCCGCCCAGCGCTGCGACGCAGATGCCGGAGTCGTCCGCCAGCGCGGGCAGTCCCGCGGCTGCACTGACGTGGCGCGCCTTGGCCAGCGCGTTTTCGACGAAGGTGCAGTGTGGTTCTTCCGCTTCGGAGATGCCGAGTTGCGCTTGGGTCAGCACTTCGATGCCGAGGGGTGCCAACATGCGCTGGAATTCGCGCAGCTTGCCGGGGTTGTTGGAGGCGATGACTAATTTTTTCATGGCGCTAACCTTGTTCGTCATTCCCGCGCAGGCGGGAATCCAGACAATACAACAAACCTCCGCTTGGCGGAGGACAAAACCAGAAGCATTGCTGGATAAAACCGCTGGATTCCCGCCTGCGCGGGAATGACGGTTGTTATCAACCTTGCAGGGCCGCCCGCTGCATTTCAACCAGCTGCGCAATACCGGATTTCGCCAGTTCCAGCAGCGTATCCATTTCTTCGCGCGAGAACGGATGGCCTTCAGCAGTGCCCTGCACTTCAACGAAATGACCATTGCCGAGCATCACCACGTTCATGTCGGTGTCGCAGGCAGAGTCTTCGGCGTAGTCGAGGTCCAGCACCGGCGTGCCTTCGTAAATACCGACCGAGATTGCTGCGACGAAATCCTTAAGCGGCGATTCCTGAATCAGTCCTTTTGCGATCAGCGTACTCACCGCGTCGTGCAGCGCGACGAACGCGCCGGTGATGCTGGCGGTGCGCGTGCCGCCGTCCGCCTGGATCACGTCGCAGTCGAGCTGGATGGTGCGCTCGCCAAGCTTTTTCAGATCAACCACCGCGCGCAGGCTGCGTCCGATCAGGCGCTGGATTTCCTGGGTGCGGCCGGTCTGTTTGCCCTTGGCCGCTTCGCGGCTCATGCGCTCGCCGGTGGAACGCGGCAGCATGCCGTATTCGGCCGTGACCCAGCCTTCGCCGGAGCCTTTCTTGTGCGGCGGAACTTTTTCATCCACGCTGGCAGTGCAGATCACTTTGGTGTCGCCGCACTCGATCAGCACCGAGCCTTCGGCGTGTTTGGTGTAATTGCGGGTGATGCGGATGGAACGTAACTGGTTGGGTTGTCTTTGACTGGGACGCATGGTGAATACTCTTTATATCGTTAAAGGTAAAAATAAAAAAGATGACTCAGGCAATATCGAGAACCCGGCATACCGTGCCGCCGGTCGCGGAAGCAAGTTCGCCGTCTCCCCAGCGCACTGCAAGACCGGTGATATTGTCGGATTGCCCGGCTTCGCGTTCCAGCGCGCGCTCGATCAGGCTGTCCAGCACCTCGACCACCGGCCGGGAAGCGAATGCCTCCGCCAATTCGCGATCGGTAAACGGCCCCCACAGCCCGTCACTGCCGAGCAACAGAACATCGCCGGGCTGCAATTCTACGGTTGCGCCGGATTCCATGAAGAATGCGAGCTCGGAGCCACCCAGACAGTTGGTGATCTGGTTGCGTTTGGGGTGGGTGCGAGCTTCCTCCACCGAAATCATGCCCCATTCACACCACTGCTGGACGATCGAGTGATCGCGCGTTTTGGTCAGTACCGCGCCATCGCGCAACAGATAAAGGCGCGAGTCGCCGGCATGCCCCCAGTACATCCGGTCGTCCTGGACCAGCGCGGCGACACAGGTCGTGCCCGGCACGCTCTGCTTGTCGGCGCGCGGAATCTGCATGATGCGCTCATGCGCATGGCGCATGGTATCGGCGAGAAACGCCTTCGGATCGGCAATGCGCGTTTCCCCAAGCTGCGAGAATGCCGCAGTAAAGGTCTCAATCGCCAGCGCCGCCGCCACTTCACCCTGCTGGTGCCCGCCCATGCCATCCGCGAGTACCAGCAGCACCGCGTCGCTGTTGTAAACATAAGCGACGCGATCCTGGTTGTATCTCCGGTTTCCGATATGGCTGGCCTGGTGAATCGTGAAATTCATGAAAGGGCGAGGTGTCCCGAGTAATTTGCTAAACAATTAATAAGACGCAATCGTAATATAATGTGCCTCTTCAGCACAGCCTTTTATTTCCCCCAATTTTTGAAAGCCCATCATGATACTTAGTATGACCGGCTATGCCGCCGCCAGTGCGGAATACGAAAGCGGCTCCCTGACGCTGGAATTGCGCGCCGTCAACCATCGCTATCTGGATATACA
Organism: Gallionella sp.; assembly: GCA_035702405.1. Taxonomy (GTDB): domain Bacteria; phylum Pseudomonadota; class Gammaproteobacteria; order Burkholderiales; family Gallionellaceae; genus Gallionella. The sequence continues at coordinate 14,597 of DASSQR010000048.1, forward strand.
GTTACGCATGCCGGACGAACTGCGCAGCTTCGAAGGTGCATTGCGCGAAGCGATTTCCGCCCAGTTGCAGCGCGGCAAGGTGGAATGCCGCATCAACTACGTCGCGCGTTCAGCACAGACCGGCGCGGCGCTGAATCAGGATCTGCTGCGGCAGCTTGCAGCGTGGAATCAGGAAGTACAGGCGGTGTTGCCCGATGCGCGCAGCCTGAGCGTAGCCGATGTGCTGCGCTGGAACGGTGTGCTGGAGACACCGACCGCATCCGCCGACGAGTTGCGCGCTCGCCTGCTGGAACTGCTGCAAACCGCACTGGAGGAATTCTCGGCGTCACGCGCCCGCGAAGGCGAGAAACTCAAGGAGTTTCTGGTACAACGCGTGGAAAAAATCGAGGCACTGCGCAACGGTGTGCTGCCGCACATCCCCGCTGCCATTGCGGCCTATGAGCAAAAACTCACCACACGGTTGCAGGAGGCAATGCAAAGCGCCGACGACGAGCGCATTCGCCAGGAGATCACGCTCTTTGCCGCCAAAATCGACGTCGACGAAGAATTGTCGCGGCTGGCCAGCCACCTTACCGAAATGCGCCGCATCCTCACGCAGGGAGGCGCAGTCGGCAAACGGCTGGATTTCCTGATGCAGGAACTGAACCGCGAAGCCAACACGCTCGGCTCGAAATCGGTCGACGCGGAAGTATCGCGCAGCGCGATGGAGATGAAGATCCTCATCGAGCAGATGCGCGAACAGATTCAGAACCTGGAGTAAATCATGCCGGGCAATCTTCTCGTCATCAGTGCCCCTTCGGGTGCCGGCAAAACCAGTCTGGTACATGCCCTGCTCGACATCAACCCGAAGATCAAGCTGTCGATCTCGTACACGACGCGCAATCCGCGGCCGGGTGAGCAGGACGGCCGCGACTATAATTTCGTGGACCGCGAGGCTTTCCTTGAAATGGCCAGCAGCGGCGAGTTTCTGGAAAGCGCGGAAGTGTATGGCAACCTGTACGGCACCTCGCAAACCTGGATCAGCCAGGAAATCGGCAAGGGCCATGACATTCTGCTGGAAATCGACTGGCAGGGCGCAGCGCAGGTCCGCCGGCTGTTCCCCGGCTGCGTCAGTATCTTCATCCTGCCGCCATCCCTGCAAGCGCTGGGACAACGCCTCAGGGGGCGCGCCAAGGACGACCCCGAGGTGATCGCCCAGCGCCTCGCGGCCGCACGCGAAGATGTCGCGCATGTCGCCGAATACGATTATGTTATCATCAACGACAACCTGAACGAGGCATTGCGCGAACTCAATGCCGTCGTGCTTTCTGCCAGACTGCGCTGCGCAGAGCAATTGGAGCGCCATCAGGCATTAATCAATCAATTACAGAATCCGGAGTAAATTATGGCCCGTATCACCGTCGAAGAATGTCTCGTCAATATCCCGAATCGCTTTGAGCTGACCCTGGCCGCCGCTTATCGCGCACGCCAGCTGGCCAATGGCGCGACCCAGTTCGTGGACGACACCAAAGACAAGCCCACTGTCATCGCCTTGCGCGAAATCAGCGAAGGCAAAGTCGGCAAGGAAATTCTGAATCGCGGCCAGGCCTGAGTTACAACCCAAAATGATCCGATAACCAGCAGTAAAAATGTTGCCGGCGCCCGCGGCCGGCAACAGGTTCATCTTGCCGGTGAACCACCGAACCAGTGAGCCGGCCGCTCGTCCTCTGGCTTTTAACGGTTTCATACTGCAAATTCAGGATGATGAATGGCCGACACAGATTTACTGATCGAAGAAGTTTCTGCCTATCTGAAGCCCCAGGATGTTGACCGCATCCGTGAGGCACTCGACTTCAGCCGGGCCGCGCATCAAGGCCAGATGCGCCACTCTGGCGACCCCTACGTCACCCATCCGATTGCAGTAGCGCGTATCCTCACGCCGCTGCGCCTGGACGTCCAGGCAATCATCGCAGCCCTGCTGCACGACGTGGTGGAAGACACCAGGGTCACCAGCGAGCAGATCGCCGAGAAATTCGGCAAACCCATTTCAGAACTGGTCGACGGTCTCTCCAAGCTGGACCGCATCCAGTTCGAAACGCGCGAAGATGCGCAGGCGGAAAATTTCCGCAAGATGCTGCTGGCAATGACGCGCGATGTGCGCGTGATTCTCATCAAACTCGCGGACCGGCTGCACAACATGCGCACGCTGGAATCCATGTCCCACGACAAGCGTGAGCGCATCGCACGCGAGACCATGGAAATCTACGCACCGATCGCCAACCGTCTCGGGCTAAATGATTTTTACCGGGAACTGCAGGACCTCAGTTTCAAATATCTGCACCCGAACCGCTATGCCGTATTGTCCAAGGCGCTCAAGGTGGCGCGCGGCAACCGGCGCGAAGTGCTCGGCAAAATGCTGGACGCCATTCGCCAGCGGCTGGCCGAATTCAACATCGAAGCCGACGTCACGGGCCGGGAAAAAAACATCTTCAGCATCTACAAGAAGATGCAGAGCAAGTCGCTCGCGTTTGCCGAGGTGTTGGATATTTACGGTTTCCGGGTGCTGGTCAATGACTTCGCGGCCTGTTATGTCGCGCTGGGTGCGCTGCATGGTCTGTACAAACCCATTCCGGGCAAGTTCAAGGACTACATCGCCATCCCCAAGGCGAATGGTTATCAGTCACTGCACACCACTTTGTTCGGCCCGTTTGGCACGCCGATCGAAATCCAGATCCGCACCCACGAAATGCACCGCATCGCGGACGCGGGCGTCGCCTCGCACTGGCTCTACAAGAGCGGCCATGCGTCGATCAACGACTTGCACAAGAAGACCCACCAGTGGCTGCATGACCTGCTCGAAAGCCTGAGCCAGAGTACCGATTCGTCCGAGTTTCTGGAACATCTCAAGGTCGACCTCTTCCCCGACGAGGTCTACGTATTCACGCCGAAGGGCCGCATCCTGTCGTTGCCGCGCGGTGCGACCGCGGTAGATTTTGCCTACGCCGTCCATACCGACATCGGCAACCGCTGTATCGCCGTCAAGGTCAACCAGGAGCTGGTGCCGTTGCGCACCGAACTGCGCAATGGCGACCGGGTGGAAGTCATTACCGCACCACACGCCAAGCCGAATCCGGCCTGGCTCAGTTATGTGACGACCAGCAAGGCGCGCGCACACATCCGGCACTTCCTCAAGAGCATGCAATCCGGCGAATCCGCCCAGCTCGGCGAACGCCTGCTCAATCAGGCGCTAAACTCGCTCGGGGTGAAGCCGCAGGACATCGATGAAGCGCGCTGGACCCGACTGCTCAAGGATACCGGCGCAAAAAAACGGCAGGACATCCTGGCCGACATCGGCCTGGGGCGGCGCCTCAACATGGTTGTTGCGCGACAACTGGCACGGGTGGGCGAGGCCGTACCGGGCGAGGTTCCCCCGCATGCCGTGATCACGATCCAGGGCACCGAAGGCATGGCGGTGCAGTTCGCCAAATGCTGCCGCCCGATCCCGGGCGACCCGATTATCGGTGTGATCAAGAGCGGACAAGGCCTGGTCGTGCACACGCATGACTGCCCGACCCTGCGCAAAGGGCGTATCGGCGGTGAACAGTGGCTGGACGTAGCTTGGGACAAGAACATCAGCCGCCCCTTCGACGTCGGCATCAAACTGCTCGTCGCCAACAAGCGCGGCGTGCTGGCAAAAGTTGCGGCCGCAATTGCCGACGCGGAAGCCAATATCGGTAATATCAATTTCGTGAACGAAGGCGAATACACGGCACTGCATTTCACGCTGGAAGTGAACAACCGCCTGCACCTGGCCAACGTGATGCGCAAGCTGCGCAAGATCACTGAAGTGGTGCGCATCATCCGGACGAAGAGCGCGGGATAAACAGAAGGAAACACTGAACAAGCCCAAGTTCGTCATTCCCGCACAGGCCGAGTCCGGTCATTCAATAAACGGGATGCCCGCTTACGCGGGCATGACGACTTTATTCAGTGCTTCCTGAAATATCCGCGGATAGCTAAAGACACAATCTGCGGACAATTGCTTTACCCGGAATAAAGTTCTCTATCCCAAATCGAACAGCAAAACCTCGGCATTATTCCCCCCAGTGAGGCTCACTTTTGCCTCATGGCTATACATCAGCGCATCGCCCCCGGAAAGAGATTGGCCATTGGCCGTGAGCGACCCGCGCGCGACGTGCAGATAAACTTTCCGGGAAGGATCGACCGCATAATCCAGCGTTTCGCTCCCGTGCAGCAGCGCGGCAAAGACACGCGCATCCTGGTGAATGCGCAACGAACCTCCGGTCGCGTCAGGTGACGCAATCAGGCACCACTTTCCACGCTTCGCCTCGTCCGGAAATGCCTTTTGCCGGTAGGTCGGGGCCAGTCCCTGCTCGTCCGGCATGATCCAGATCTGCAGGAGATGCACGGGATGGATGGGCGATGCGTTGAATTCGCTGTGCGTCACGCCGCTGCCCGCGCTCATCAATTGCACTTCGCCCTGGTGGAGATCTTCGCCATGCCCCATGCTGTCACGATGGCTCAGCGTGCCTTCCAGAATGTAGGTGAGAATCTCCATGTCGCTATGCGGATGCATGCCGAAGCCACTGTCCGGCTGGATGATGTCATCGTTGAGAACCCGCAGGCTGCCAAAATGCACATGGGCAGGATCGAAATATTCGGCGAAGGAAAAACTGAAATGGCTATCCAGCCAGTCGTGGCTGGCGTAGCCGCGTTCTTCCGCCTTGCGCAAGGTAATCATGTTTACCTCCAGTCAGCCTCAGCAGTGAGGCGATGCAAGAATGTTGTAGATCCGAGAGTGATGAGAAATGCTTGAATGGCTTGGCCATTGTAATGCCATGACAGCTTTACGCAAGCGTCATACGGACTTGCTGGTATATCGGTGCAGCAGCGCGAGCATCGCGGACGCCTTGTCCAGGGTCTCCTGGTACTCGGCCTGCACATCCGAATCAGCCACGATGCCGCCGCCCGCCCAACAGCGGATTTCCCCGTAGTTGTAGACCAGCGTCCGGATGGCAATGTTGGTGTCCATGCGACCATCAAAGCCAATGTACCCGATCGTACCGCAGTACACGCCGCGCCGATGCGGTTCCAGCTGTTCGATGATCTGCATCGCGCGCAACTTGGGCGCGCCGGTGATGGAGCCACCCGGGAAACAGTCGCGCAGCACGTCAAGCGCGTCGCGTCCCGGCGCGAGCCGGCCTTCGACGGTGCTGACCAGATGATGCACATTGGCAAAGCTTTCCACTTCGAACAGTTGCGGTACGCGCACCGAGCCGGCGGCACAGCTCTTGCCCAGATCATTGCGCAACAGATCGACGATCATCAGGTTCTCCGCCCGGTCCTTCGGATGACTGCGCAGCTCCTCGGCCAGCCGCCGGTCCTGCTGCACGTCGCTGCTGCGCGGACGGGTGCCCTTGATCGGGCGGGTGGTAACCCGGCCGTGTTGCACCGTCAGGAAACATTCCGGCGAAGCGCACAGAATCTGCGCCTGTGGCAGGTTGAGGAAAGCCGAATACGGTGCAGCACCGAGCTGGCGCAACGCGAGGTAGGCGCCCAGTGCATTGCCGGCAGCTGGCGCACTGAAGCGCTGTGCCAGATTGACCTGGTAGCAGTCACCCGCCTGCAAATACTGCTGAACCGCGGCGAAGGCCGTCGCGTAGCTTTCCGGGGTGAAATTGGAGGTAGTCTCTCCGGTCACGCTGAAATCATCGTGAGGCAAGGGTATTTCCGCCTGCAGACGCTGCAGCAGCTGCGGCAATAATACTGCTGTTTCGGCGAAGCGCCGGTACGAAACCAGTCGGGCTGTGCGGAGTTGATGGTCAAGCACAAGCGCCCAGTCGTAGATACCAATCGCCATGTCTGGCAACCGTTCGGCCGCTTGCGCGAAATGTGGCAGATTCATCAGCCGGCGCGCCAGGTCGTAACTCCAATAGCCCAGTGCCCCGCCGGCGAATGGGATATCTTCTACCGACGGCAGCGGCTCACCCAGGGCACAGCGCACCCAGGCAAACGGATCATCGCAGCTTGCATCTTCGTCCAGCACCAGCGTATGCTGTGGAGCCGCGGTCAGAATGTCGTAGCGTGCCATACCGCCGCTATCCAGCCACACCGCCCACGGCAAATCGGCCAGCGCGGCATAATAGCCTGCGGCATCGGACTGATAGGGCAATGCAACGGAATAGAAGCTCATGACGTATTTGGGGATAATACCAGTACTTGAAATTACACGGGACTGAACCATGACTACTATCGTCGCAGTCAGGAAAAATGGCGTCGCCGCCATCGCGGCCGACACCCTCACGACTTTCGGCAATACGCGCCTGCCGTCGCATCTGGATGCCTCGCACGACAAGATCCTGCACATCCGCAACAGTTATGTGGGCGTGTGCGGGAGCGCCGCGCATCATCTGGTGCTGCTCAACCTGCTGGCCAAATCGCCGGACGTGGAGCTTAACAGCAAGGCGGATATTTTTGAAACCTTTCGCCGGCTGCATCCAATCCTCAAGGAGGAGTGTTACCTGAATCCCAAGGAGGACGATGAAGACCCGTACGAGTCGAGCCAGATCACTGCGCTGATCGTCAATCCTTACGGCGTTTTCGGCATTTACTCAATGCGTGAAGTATTCGAGTACACCCAGTATTGGGCGATTGGCTCAGGGCACGAATTCGCGCTCGGTGCACTGCATCACGCCTATTCCATTTACGACAATGCGGTAGACATTGCGCGCGCCGGCGTCGATGCCGGCATCGCGCTGGACAAGAACAGCAGCGCTCCGGTTACGCTGTACCGGGTGGCACTCGAAGAGTAGCGTTATTTCGTCAAAGCCGGTTTGCGGGTCGGGGCCTGCGCTTTTTCATTGGCGACCTTGCGCAGCCATTCGCGGATTTGTGGCAACGCTACTATCGCAGCATCTTCACCCACTCTGATCAGGCGCTGTTTGGCAGGAGTATCCATTTCAGGAACGTAGCCGATGACCGGGCGGATAACCACCTGGGCCCCTTCCAGGTCGCGCGCGACGATGGATTGGCGCATGATGCGCAGGCTCTGGGTCAGGATGTCGATGATTCCCTTCGGCGGCAGGTTATCCTGAGGACGCTGCGAAATATCCACGGCAATCACGATATCCGCTCCCATCTCACGCGCAACGTTTACGGGAATCGGATACTTCAGGTCGCCGTCCACGTATTCCTCCGTGCCGATCAGCACCGGATAGAACACCCCGGGAATGCTGCTCGATGCTCGTACCGCCATCCCGGTATTGCCGCGATTGAAAAAGACGGCATTGCCCGTCGAAAGCTGGGTTGCGACCGCAATGAAAGGGCGATCCAGTTGTTCGATGGAACGATTCTTCAGCGCTCGATTGATGAAGTCCTGCAATTGCTCCCCCCGGATGTAGCCGCGCCGGGACAACTCGTAGTCGTTGAGCTGCGCCTGATCGAGCCTGAGCGCAAGTTGTTCCAGATCGTTGCTGGCATAGCCGCCGGCATACAACGCGCCCACCACGCTCCCGGCGCTCGTGCCGACCACCAGGTCGACCTTGATATCGTTCGCCTCCAGCGCCTTGATCACACCGATATGCGCATAGCCGCGTTGTCCTCCGCTACCCAATGCCAGCGCCACAATCGGCTTGTCGGAACGAACTCGTTCGATCGGTGCGGCCTTTGGCTCAATTACGTTTTTATACTGGATCGGTTGAGGGGTCGCGCAGGCCACCAGCCAGAATGGCAGCAACCACACGAGCAGATTTGATCGCGCAATTTTCACGGAATAATCACGAAATTCGGAGGAACGGGAAGCCTACCACAAGCTTATAAGTTTGTGAGGTAAAGAAAAGCTCGCCAATGAGAGATTGACGAAATAAGCAGACACATTTGCCAGCGCACGAAACAGGAATTCAGCCTGCTCTGCCGCACCGGCGGCATCAACGCCAGGGCATCATGAGATGACAGCCATCATCCTGGCAACGCAAGCCGCTGGCGGGAACGGCCAACCTGGCCGCCCTCCCGCATCAGAAGGCCGCGTCCCGACATATCGCGGCACGCTGTTGCCACTGCCTCTCCAGCCTAGTTCGGTTTGCCGATCCCCGGAGTTGGAAACGGCCAGGTTGCAGCCGGACGCACTGGCGCAGGAGCGGAAGGTGCAGGCGCTACCGGCTTTGCCGCCGCCGCGGCCGGTGCCATCGCTGGCGCTGCTGCGGCTGGTTTCTCTGCCGCGGCCTTTTTTACGGCTGGCTTTTTGACTGCAGGTTTCTTCTCCGCTGCTGGTTTCTTGGCCGTTGTCGTCTTCGCTGCCGCGGGTTTCTTGGCAGCTACTGCTTTCTTGGCGGCCGGTTTCTTCGCGACAGCGGCTTTGGTTGCAGCCGGTTTCTTGGCAGCAGTGCTCTTTGCCGGTTTCTTGGCGGCTACTGCCTTCTTGGCAGCTGGCTTCTTCACGGCGGCGGCTTTGGTTGCAGCCGGTTTCTTCGCCGCAGCGGCTTTGGTCGCGGCCGGTTTCTTGGCGGCCGTAGCCTTCTTCGCCGCAGCCGGTTTCTTGGCAGCTACTGCTTTCTTGGCTACCGGCTTTTTCGCCGCAGCGGCTTTGGTCGCGGCCGGTTTCTTGGC
>DASSQR010000049.1:0-10040 GCA_035702405.1 Gallionella sp.
TATCAGGGCGCACAGATTCTGCTGGCGCGCGAAAATTTCGGCTGCGGCAGTTCGCGCGAACACGCGCCATGGGCGCTGGAAGACTATGGCTTCCGCGTGATCATCGCGCCGAGTTTCGCCGACATCTTTTTCAACAACTGCTTCAAGAACGGTTTATTGCCGATCAAGCTTGCGGCTGGCCAGGTAGATGCTTTGTTCAAGGCCGTGGAGACACAGCTTGGCTACCGGCTGGTGGTCGATCTGGAGCAGCAGGCCATCAGCGCGCCGGATGGCACGACATATCCGTTTGAAGTGGACGCGTTCCGCAAGCATTGCCTGCTGAACGGCCTGGACGACATCGGCCTCACGCTGGAGCATGTGGACGAGATCAAGGCCTACGAGGCGAAGCACCGCGCCGAACAGCCGTGGCTGTCGGCCTAAGAGAATTTACAAGATTTTCCAATGAATAAAATCATTGCGCTGCAAGGGGTAGGGGAATCTGGAAAAACTACAACCATTGGGCTGTTGCGAGATTTGTTCCTTGGCAAAAATTGGAAAGAATTAAGGTATGTACGTGGCTGTCAAAGCACTAAAGATTTTGCAGTGATTCTTCAAGCAGGCAAGTTGAAGGTGGGTATTTGCACTTGGGGAGATAACGTTAAACAACTTGATCTTTGCTTGCCTAAATTTCGCAAAGAGAAATGTGAGTTTATCGTTTGTGCCATGAGAACGCGAGGAGGCACGGTCGAGTATGTCGAAGATTTTGCTAAGGCTGATGGAACTGTTCTTGAACGCATACATAAGGATCGGACACCTGACCTGGCTGGCCAAGCAAGAGAAAATCGAGAAGTTGCAAGACAAATTAGCCAATTGATTGAGAAAGAAATAAGTAAATGAAGATCGCAGTTTTGCCCGGTGACGGGATCGGCCCGGAAATCGTGGCGCAGGCAGTCAAGGTGATGGAAGTATTGCGCAGCGAAGGCATGTCCATCGAGATGGAACATGGTCATATCGGCGGCGCCGGTTATGACGCAGCGGGTGACCCGTTCCCGCCGGCGACGGAAAAGTTGGCACATGAAGCCGATGCGGTGCTGCTCGGCGCCGTGGGCGGTTATCAATATGACACGCTGCCGCGCCCACAGCGCCCGGAACAGGGCCTGCTGCGCATCCGCAAGGGGCTGGGATTGTTCGCAAATCTGCGTCCGGCACTGCTGTATCCGGAACTGGCCAGCGCGTCGACGCTGCGCCCGGAAGTGGTGGCCGGCCTCGATATCATGATCCTGCGCGAACTGACCGGCGACATTTATTTCGGTCAGCCGCGCGGCATTCGCACGCTGGAGAACGGCGAGCGGCAAGGCTTCGATACGATGCACTACAGCGAATCGGAGATTCGCCGCATCGCGCATGTCGGCTTCCAGATCGCAATGAAGCGCAACAAAAAACTGTGCTCGGTGGACAAGGCCAACGTGCTCGACACCAGCATGTTCTGGCGCGAGATCGTCACCGACGTGGCCACCGCCTATCCGCAAGTAGAGCTGTCGCACATGTACGTGGACAATGCCGCGATGCAACTCGTGCGCGCGCCGAAGCAGTTCGACGTGATCCTGACCGGCAACATCTTCGGCGACATTCTGTCCGACGAAGCCTCGATGCTGACCGGCTCGATCGGCATGCTGCCGTCCGCATCGCTGGATGCGAAAAACAAGGGCTTGTATGAGCCAAGCCACGGCTCGGCACCGGACATCGCCGGCAAGGACATCGCCAATCCGCTGGCGACGATCCTGTCCGTGGCCATGATGATGCGCTACACGTTTGCGCGCGAAGACGCCGCGCAGCGCATTGAAAATGCAGTGCGCAAGGTGTTGCAGCAGGGCTACCGCACCGGCGACATCATGCAGGAAGGCATGCAGAAGGTTGGCTGCATCGCGATGGGCGATGCGGTGGTAAAGGCGATGTAACCAGGGGATTCAAAGGAAGCAATCATGAAAGTGGGTTTGATCGGTTGGCGCGGGATGGTGGGCTCGGTGCTCATGCAGCGCATGCGTGAGGAAAAGGACTTCGACCTGATTGAGGCGGTGTTCTTCACCACTTCCAATGTCGGCGGCACGGCGCCGAACGAAGGACGCGGCGTGCCGCTGAAGGATGCGCGCGACCTGAACGAACTGAAGGCGATGGACGCCATCATCTCCTGCCAGGGCGGCGATTACACGACCGAGATTTTCCCGCGGTTGCGTGCCACCGGCTGGCAGGGCTACTGGATCGATGCGGCATCGACGCTGCGCATGGAAAACGATGCGGTGATCATTCTTGATCCGGTGAACCGCAATGTGATCGATGCCGCGCTCGCGGCGGGCGGCAAGAATTTCATCGGCGGCAACTGCACCAACAGCATCATGCTGATGGGGTTGGGCGGCCTGTTCCATGCCGGGCTGGTGGAGTGGGTATCGTCCATGACCTATCAGGCAGCGAGCGGTGCGGGTGCGCAGAACATGCGCGAGCTGCTGAAACAGATGGGCGTGGTGTACGGCTCGGTGGCTGAGCTGCTGCAGGACGATAATTCTCCGATCCTTGAGATCGACCGGCGCGTGGCGGAAACCCTGCGTTCCGATGCCGTGCCGACCGAGCATTTCGGCGCACCGCTCGCGGGCAGCCTGATTCCGTGGATCGACAAGCAGCTCGAAAACGGCCAATCCAAGGAAGAATGGAAGGGCTGCGCCGAGGTCAACAAGATCCTCGGCACAGAGCAAGTGATCCCGGTGGACGGCCTGTGCGTACGTATCGGCGCGATGCGCTGCCACAGCCTCGCGCTGACCATCAAGCTGAAACAGGATTTGCCGCTGGCCGAGATCGAGGCACTGATCAAGGGTGGCAATCCTTGGGTCAAGTTCGTACCGAACGATCGCAGCATCAGCGTGCGCGAACTCACGCCGGCCGCTGTCACCGGCAAGCTCGACGTCGCCGTCGGGCGCGTGCGCAAGCTGAACCTTGGCGCAGGCTATCTGACCGCGTTTGTGTGCGGCGACCAGTTGCTGTGGGGCGCGGCCGAACCGTTGCGGCGCATGCTGCGCATCTTGTTGGAAAGATAGTTGACCGGCGGGTGCCGCGGGGGACGCGCGGTACCGGACCGTTCAGGCGGTGTAACTTGGGCCAGTGTTTGGAGTAAACAGGATCTTTCCGGCAGCAACTATTGGCTTGAATTGCCGTCCCTAAGGTGTTATTTTGATGGCTCAATAATTTGAAGAGGGTGACGTCGTGCGCAAACCACTACTGAAACTGCTCGGAGTTGTTGTCGCCTTATCCTTGTCTGCCCAAGCGGCCGCGGTTGGTCTCGGCGGGATCAACGTGACCTCTGCCTTGGGCCAGACCCTCAGGGCGGAAATCGAACTGGTGGCGGTTACCAAGGCTGATAAAGCCAGTCTGGTTGCCCGCCTTGCCCTTCCCGAGGCCTATCAGGGTGCGGGTTTGGAATACCCTTCCGGCAACAAGTTCCAGTTCCAGCTGGTGACCCATCCGGATGGGCGCGTCTTTCTCAAGGTCAGCAGTGCTCAGCCAATCAATGATCCATTCGTGAGCCTGCTGGTCGAACTGAGCTGGTCGTCAGGCCGGCTGATGCGTGAATACACCTTCCTGCTGGATCCGCCCGGCTATGTGCCGGAACAGCCCAAGGCTGCGGATGTCAAAGCGGTCGCACCCACCGTGCAACCAGGCCCGGCTGTTGAGGCGGTCGCCAAGGCTGCGGAACCTGCCGCTCCGGCGGCGGCTGCGCCAACCGAAAAGCGGGTTTCGGCCGAAAAAAAAACACTAGCAACGGCGCCGGCCAGTCAGCCGAGAGTGCAAATCCAGGCCAAGCCTAAAACCAGGACAGCCAAGGCTACCGCCGGGTCGATCAAGGTAAAACGCGGTGATACGCTGAACAGCATCTCGGCACGGCACAAACCGGCAGCGGTCAGCCTGGAACGCATGCTGGTCGCAGTCTATCGCGCCAATGCCCGGCAATTCGACGGCAACATGAACCGCATCAAGGTCGGCAAGGTTCTGCGCTTGCCCGGCCGGGAGGAACTGGCTCAGGTGACACAACCGGATGCGGCGATGGAGATTCGTGCACAGGCCGATGAATGGCACACATATCGGCAGAAGCTCGCGGGCGCAGTTCCAGCCGCAAGCCATGCGCAGCCAGCGCGCCAGGCGGTTGGCGGCAAGATCACCACTGCGGTTGCTGACCAGACTGCAGTTGCCAGGGAGCCTGCCAAGGACGTGTTGCGGTTGTCCAAGGGCGAGGCACCGGGGGACCGAGTCGGAGCGGGTGCGATCGGCAAGACCGTGAATGCGCAGGAAGCCAGGAATGCAGCGCAGGAAACCGCGATCAGCCGTGCCCAAGCCGTCCGGGACGAGCAGCAGCGGGCGGCGTTGCTGGAAAAGAATATCAAGGACGCGCAACGCCTGGCTGAGCTGAAGGCCAAGGCCGATACCCAGTCAAAAGGCGCCAGTCCAATCAAGACTGCTGCAGCACCTGGGGCCGGGGCATCATTGACCGACCGGATGACGGGCGAGCCGGCGGTTTATCTGGCCGGCTTTGCTGCGGCCGCACTGGGGCTGGGTGGACTTGGTCTTCTGTGGAACAGCAGTCGGTCAACGTCTCGCCGTCAACCCGGGCCTGCCGGTGACGCAGCCACGGGTGATGCGGGTTGCAGCCCGGAACAGGCAGCCGAACTGGCCCAGATTCAGGCCGAGCTGGATCGCGTTGTAGCCCAGGAGCCGGACCTCAAGCAAGATTTGCCTGCAGAAGGGGGTAAGGCAAACAAACCGGCGCCGGTGGTTCAGGGGGGCGAGGACCTCTTGGCGGGCATCGACCTGAATCTGAACGGGGTTGTGCCAGCCAAGGCGATCACGCCGGAGCCGCCCCGGGAAGAACACTGGCATGAGGTTGCGACCAAACTTGATCTCGCGCGCGCATACCAGGAAATGGGCGATATCGCAGGCGCGCGGATTATCCTCAACGAGGTCCTGCAGGAAGGGGATGTCGGCCAACGCGAGGCGGCGCAGACCCTGCTGAAACAACTCGCATAATCATAATACTGTTTGCTGGAGCGGCAGCTCAGGACTGGGCTGCCGCTTTTTGTTAGAGGTTGTATAACGTGAAATTTCATCCTGCCGCGCAAATTCTGACCTGGTGTCTGCTGGTCGGGATCATGCAGGTATTGACGCTGGAAGCGGCGCTGATTGCGGCCGGCTCTGTGCTGCTGTGTGCTTTTGCGCTCTCACGGCACAAGCTGTGGCAACTGCTGCGCCGCACGCGCTGGATCATCCTGACCCTGTTGGTGATCTATGCGTACAGCACGCCCGGTCAGCCGTTGCTGGATGCGCTAGGTGCGCTCAGCCCGACCCGGGAGGGACTTGCTGATGGCGCATCGCAGCTCGCACGCCTGCTCGCGGCATTGGCCGCGCTGGCGATCCTGCTGGATCGGCTGCACCGGCAGCAATTCATTGCGGGCCTGTATACCCTGTTTGCGCCATTGCGCTGGCTGGGGTTGTCACGTGAACGGCTGGCGGTACGGCTTGCGTTGACGCTGCATTACGCCGAGGTCGTGATGTTGCGCGGGCATTCCTGGCAGGATACGCTGCGCAGTTTGTTTGAACCGCATGGCGAACATAGCCGCGAAATCGAGCTGCCGCTATACCGCTTCGGCATTGCCGATGCGGGTTTGCTGGGCGGCGCGGTGTTGTTGCTCTGGCTGGCACTGCGATGAGGATTGCGCTGGGAATCGAATATGACGGCCGTCCGTATTGCGGCTGGCAGAGCCAGCCGGATGGCCGGACCGTGCAGGACGTGCTGCAATCGGCATTGCATCAGATCGCGAGCGAGCCGATTTCGGTGATTGCCGCGGGCCGAACCGACACAGGGGTTCATGCGCTGGAACAGGTGATTCATTTTGATACTATGGCAAAACGACCGCTCACTGCCTGGGTGCGCGGTGTGAATGCGGTGCTGCCGGAAAGTATCGCGGTGCGGTGGGCGCATCCGGTGCCGGACGAGTTTCACGCTCGCTTTTCCGCGCACGGGCGCAGCTACCGTTATCTGCTGCTCAATCGTGCCACACGCAGCGCGATCCATGCGGGCAAGGTGGGCTGGTTTCATGCGCCGCTCGATGTTGCGGCAATCCAAGCGGCGGCGCAGTGCCTCTTGGGTGAGCACGATTTCAGTGCGTTCCGCGCGGCGGAATGCCAGGCGAAATCGCCGGTCAAGCGGCTGCGCACGCTGGACATCCGCAAGGAGGGCGACATGCTGGTATTTGACTTGCATGCTGACGCGTTCCTGCACCACATGGTGCGCAACATCGTCGGCTGTCTGGTCTATGTCGGCAAGGGCAAGCATCCGCCCACTTGGCTCGCCGAGGTGCTCGCGAGCCGGTCACGCAGCATGGCCGCGCCGACCTTTGCACCGGATGGCTTATACTTGCGGCGGATTCACTACGAGGCGAAGTGGGGATTGCCGCAACAAGAGGATTGAAGATCGAGAATCGAACGCCAGTCATCCCCTCTCCCTTGCAGGGAGAGGGATAGGGAGAGGGTAGAAGCCCTGTCTTTTTGAGGAAAAAGATTATGACCAGAATCAAAATTTGCGGCATCACCCGCGTCGAAGACGCGCTCGCGGCCGCACACAGCGGAGCGAATGCGATCGGGCTGGTGTTTTACGAAAAAAGCCCGCGCCACGTGAGCATTGCACGTGCGGAGCAGGTGGCAGCTGCGCTTCCTCCGTTCATTACGGTGGTCGGGCTGTTCGTTGATCCCGAGCCGGGCTATGTGCGCGAGGTGCTGGAGTTCGTGCCGCTCGACCTGCTGCAATTCCACGGCGACGAGAATCCGGCCTTCTGTCTCGAATTTGACCGGCCTTATATCAAAGCAATCCGCGTCAAGGAGGGGGTGGATTTGTTACAATGCGCGGCTCAGTTTTCGACGGCCAAGGGGCTGGTGCTGGATGCCCATGTCGAAGGCATACCCGGCGGCACCGGAACCTCGTTCGACTGGAATCTGATCCCGGAAGATTTTCCGCTGCCGGTAATCCTGTCGGGCGGGCTGGATGCAGAAAATGTCGCGGCAGCGATCGAACAAGTGCAGCCCTACGCCGTGGATGTTTCCAGCGGTGTGGAGGAAAGCAAAGGAATCAAGGACGCGGCGAAGATCGCCCGTTTCATCCAAGAGGTAAAACGAATAGATGTACAACTATCCCGATAGCAGCGGCCATTTCGGCCCGTACGGCGGCATTTACGTCGCCGAGACCCTGATGGGCGCGCTGGAAGAGCTGCGCGACGCCTATGACCGCTACCGCAACGATCCCGACTTTCTCGCGGAATTCGCCTACGACCTCAAGCACTATGTCGGTCGTCCCAGCCCGATTTATCACGCCAAACGCTGGTCCGAACACCTCGGCGGGGCTCAAATCTATTTGAAACGCGAAGACCTGAACCACACCGGCGCACACAAGGTGAACAACACCATCGGTCAGGCGCTGCTCGCCAAACGCATGGGCAAAAAGCGCGTGATTGCCGAGACCGGCGCGGGCCAGCACGGCGTCGCGACCGCGACCGTGGCGGCGCGCTACGGCATGGAATGCGTGGTGTACATGGGCGCGGAAGACGTGCAGCGCCAGTCGCCCAATGTGTTCCGCATGAAGCTGCTCGGCGCGACCGTGGTGCCGGTCGAAAGTGGCTCGAAGACACTCAAGGACGCGATGAACGAAGCGATGCGCGACTGGGTGACCAATATCGAAAATACCTTTTACATCATCGGCACCGTGGCGGGTCCGCATCCATATCCGATGCTGGTGCGCGATTTCAACTCGGTGGTGAGCCGGGAAGCGGTGGTGCAGATGCCGGAGCTGGCGGGACGCCAGCCGGATGCAGTGGTTGCCTGCGTGGGCGGCGGTTCCAATGCGATGGGCGTGTTCTACCACTACCTCGACATGCCGGGCGTGCAGCTGATCGGCGTCGAGGCGGGCGGCCACGGTGTCGCGAGCGGTGAGCATGCGGCGCCGCTGACTTCCAACAGCCCGGTTGGCGTGCTGCACGGCAACCGCACCTACCTGATGCAGGACGAGAACGGCCAGATCATCGAGACTCACTCCATTTCCGCCGGGCTGGACTATCCCGGCGTCGGCCCGGAACACTGCTGGCTGAAGGACAGCGGCCGCGCGCAGTATGTCGCGATCAACGACGACGAGGCGCTGGCGGCGTTCCACAACCTGTGCCGGTACGAGGGCATCATTCCCGCGCTGGAGTCCAGCCACGCGCTGGCGCATGCGGCCAAGATCGCGCCGACCATGGGCAAGGACAAGGTGTTGCTGGTCAATCTGTCCGGCCGCGGCGACAAGGACATCAACACCGTCGCGCGCCTCGCCGGTATTACCCTGTAGGTGCATCATGTCCCGTATCCAGACAACTTTTGAAAAACTCAAACAGCAGGGCCGCAAGGCGCTGATCCCGTTCATCACTGCGGGCGATCCGAATCCGCAGCTCACTGTGCCGCTGCTGCATGCGCTGGTGGGCGCCGGTGCCGACGTCATTGAACTGGGCGTGCCGTTTTCCGACCCGATGGCGGATGGCCCGACCATTCAGCGCGCCTCCGAGCGCGCGCTCAAGCACCATGTGGGCTTGCGCGATGTGCTCAAGCTGGTGGCCGAATTCCGCACCCGCGATGCGAGCACGCCGGTGGTGCTGATGGGCTACGGCAATCCGGTCGAGGCGATGGGCTGGGAAACCTTTGCGAAGCACGCGGCGGAAGCCGGCGTGGACGGCGTGCTGACAGTGGACTTTCCGCCGGAAGAAAGCACGGAGGCGTTCGCGCACCTGGAACAGTACGGCATTGATCCGATCTTCCTGCTGGCGCCAACCACGCGCGATGAGCGCGTTGCAAAACTGGCCAGACAGGCGCGCGGCTATGTGTACTATGTGTCGCTGAAGGGCGTGACCGGCGCGGGTCATCTGGACCTGACCGAGATTGAGCGGAAGATTCCGCAACTGCGCCAGCACATCGACCTGCCGATCGGCGTCGGCTTCGGCATCCGCGATGCGGCGACCGCAAAGGCCGTGGCAAAGCTGTGCGATGGCGTCGTAGTCGGCAGCCGCATCGTGCAGGAAATCGAAAACTCGACTGAACAGAATGTTGTTGCCAACGTTGGCAAGCTGGTTAAGGAATTAAGGCTGGCAGTAGATCAGGCCTGAGAACCTCACCCCAGCCTCTCTCCCGCAAGCGGGAGAGAGCGCCCAAAGGCCGGGAGAGGACTGAAAAAATAATGCAGGCCGGGTTGCGCAGGGAAACGCGAACACGGTCAATGGAGTAGAGAGGAAGACGGAATGAGCTGGTTCCAGAAATTATTACCGCCGAAAATTAAGCGCCGCGAGGGCGATGCCAAAAAGAATGTGCCGGAGGGTTTGTGGCACAAATGCCCGTCCTGCCAGGCAGTGCTGTATCACTCCGATCTGGAAAAGAATCATAGCGTTTGCCCCAAGTGCAGTCACCATCACCGCATTTCCGCGCGCACCCGGCTGGATTTGCTGCTCGACGGCGAAGGCCGGTTCGAAATCGGCGCGGAAGTGCAGTCGGTCGATACACTGAAATTCAAGGACAGCCGCAAATACAGCGACCGCCTGGTGGCGGCGCAGCGCGATACCGGCGAAGACGATGCGCTGGTGGTGATGCAAGGCAGCATCCATGCGTTGCCGGTGGTGGCCGCGGTATTCGAATTCACTTTCATGGGCGGCTCGATGGGCTCGGTGGTCGGGGAACGCTTCGTGCGCGGGGTACAGGCCGCGCTGGAGCAGAAATGCCCGTTCATCTGCTTTGCCGCCAGTGGCGGCGCGCGCATGCAGGAAGGCCTGTTGTCGCTGATGCAGATGGCGAAAACCTGCGCCGCGCTGACCCAGCTCAGCGACGCAAAGTTACCGTTCATCTCGGTGCTGACCGACCCGACCATGGGTGGTGTGTCCGCGAGCTTTGCCTTCATGGGCGACGTGGTGATTGCCGAACCGGGCGCGCTGGTCGGCTTTGCGGGCGCGCGCGTGATT
>DASSQR010000050.1:0-2196 GCA_035702405.1 Gallionella sp.
CACAAAGGTCGCCTGCTTCGCGTATTCGTCGGCGTTGGAACGCAGCGCGAGATACTTGCCGGCAGGCTGGATGTGGTCGGTGGTGATTTCGTTGCCCAGCTTGAGCAGCACTTCACCGGACAGCTTGGCCGGCAGCGGATCGAGCGTCGGCAGCGGAGCAATGCCAGGGCCGTAGTGCATTTCGGTGTTGGCAGCCTCTGCCATCGGCAGCGGAGCAACGTAGGCGTCCATGTCGACGACGGGCGGCACCAGCTTGATCGCGAGCTGGGTGTTGTCGCCGAGCAGATCGCGCGGGTCAGTCAGGACACCGGTCACGGCGCTGGCAGCGGCAGTAGCCGGGCTGACCAGGTGCACCGCTGCAGACTCGGTACCCGAGCGGCCTTCGAAGTTACGGTTCGCCGTGGACAGCATCACGCCGTTGCTCGATGGGCTGAAGCCCTGGCCGATACAGGCGGAGCAGGCGTTTTCCATCACGCGCACGCCGGCAGCGTAGAAGATTTCCAGGTAGCCGGCGGCGGCAAGCTGGCGCGCAATCGCTGCCGAGCCCGGTGCAATCGCGGTGTCGACGGTGACTTTGCGGCCGCGCAGGATTTCACCGACGCGCGCGAGGTTTTCGTAGTTGGCATTGGTGCAGCTGCCGATGAACACGGCGTCCACTTTCATGCCGGCGTGGTTCTTGACCGGATCCATGCCCTTCAGGCGCGGATACAGTGCAATCGTCGGTTGCAGATCGGACAGGTTGATTTCGACAGTGCGCGAGTAGGTTGCGCCCGCATCGGCTGCCAGCGGCTGCCAGTCCTTGGCGCGCTGACGGCCTTCCAGGTAGGCCTTGGTGATTTCGTCGGACGGGAAGATCGAGAATGCAACGCCGCCTTCCGTGCCCATGTTGCAGATGGTCGCGCGGTCGGACACGTTCAGGCTCTTCAGGCCGGGGCCGGTGTATTCCAGGCAGATGCCCTTGTTGCCCTTGATGCCGATGACCTTGAGCACGTTCAGGATCACGTCCTTGGCCAGCACGCCGGGATGCAGTTCGCCGGTGAGGTTCACTTGCACGACTTGCGGCATTTCAATCTTGTACGAAGTGCCCGCCATCGCGAAGCTCACGTCGGTACCGCCCGCGCCCATTGCCAGCATGCCCATGCCGCCGGCGTTGGTGGTGTGGGAGTCGGAGCCGATCACCGACTTGCCCGGTGTCGCGAAATCCTGCAGGAACACGCTGTGGCAAATGCCGTTGCCGCTGCGCGAGAAATAGCAGCCGTATTTCTTGCTGAAGCTTTCGAGGTAGCGGTGGTCATCGGCGTCGATGTAGCCGACTTGCAGGGTCTTGTGGTCCACCACGATCACCGAAGTGGTCTTGACGCGGTCCACGCCCATCTTTTCGAACGCCAGCGCGGCAGCCGTGCCGGTGGCATCCTGGTACAGGGTGTGGGTAAACAGGATTTCGAGCGGCTGTCCCGCTTCCGGGAGTTGCTTCAGTCCTTCGGCCGAATTGGCCAGAAGGATTTTTTGTGCGACGTTGAGTGCGGTCATATCTTCTCCAAATTGCAAAATTAAAAATCAGTCAAGAATAAAACAGTATTACCTATCGGAGACTGACGAACTGACTGATCGGGTTCCGCACTGTGCTCCACCCGTCTTGCGTTCTTCTCCAGAATTGTTGCGCTTTCCAAAATCCAAACGGTATATCCGCTTTATTGGAGCAGGAGCAAGGCAAGAGGAAGGGGCGTCAAATCGCACCCCTTCTCCCTTTTCCCTCTCCCCCCTCTACTGCTCTTTACGACACGTGGCTGCACTGCGACGCCGGAGTGCGTGTATCCATGTTGCGGCCACGGTTGATGTGGTCGTCGATTTCGCCGGCGCAACCCGCCATGCGGCCATACAGGAACGCTGTGAACGCTGCCATTTCCAGCGAGCTTTCGCTGAGTTCACCGCGGCGGTAGCGCGGCCACAACAGTTTCAGCAGCAGTGCGGCGATGACCGCGTCGATGTTGACGCAAAACACGTTGTTGGTAACGCCGTTGTCGTACAGCGCCTGCACCAGCACTTTGTAGAAGTCGTGGAACACGTTCTTCTCGCCGCGCTCATCGAACAGCTCGCTGATATAGACTTCGCGCGGGTCCTTGTTGACCTGCTGTCCCTTGAACACCGGGTGGTTGACGCCAGGAATGTTGCGCACCGGCAGACCGAGTGCCTTGC
>DASSQR010000051.1:0-7282 GCA_035702405.1 Gallionella sp.
TGATCGGCTCAGATATGCGCCACTGCAAAATGGGATTTGCATTCGATTTGCCCATGAAAAAACCCGCCGCGGTTGCCCGGGGCGGGTTGGTTGTGAATCGGTCTTCTTTTATGCTGCTTTGTTCTGTTCCAAGAGCGGCAGAACGTTTGCCGACCACTTGACCTGTTGTATCGGTACGCCACTACCATGCTTCTTGCCGGTGTCGTAAATCTTCGAGAACTCCCGGCCGGCGTCCATCACTTCCCACACTTCGCCGCGCTTGAACTGGAAGCCTGCTTCAGCCAACAGCATGTTGACCTTCCGGCCGCTCAGCTTGATCCGTTCGCCCAATTCGGTCGGCGTGAAGTACTGTTGCTGCTCAGGCGTTTCAAGGTGCGTTTGCCCAAGAAGACCCAGGATGTTCGTACCGGTCAGGTGCGCCACGGCCTGATTCGCGCTGATTGCGGCCGCGTTCTTGTCCAGGCCAATCAGCTTCGCCACGCCGAACAGGGCCTTGAACTCCTTGACCGGCTCCAAGGCGGATGGGGCTTTCGCGTGCGGCGAAACGTACGAACCCGTGCGGCGGATCGTCGGCAGGATTTCTTCGAACACGAGTCGCTCGAATGCTTGTGCGGCCGGCAGCGTGCAGTTGACGATCAGGCGAAGCACGTCGGGCTCAGTGAGAACGCGGGCCTCTTGTGCGCGGCCTAAGTTGTCGATGATGGGGTAACGTTTCGTTATCCCACGGCAGTGGTCGCTCATCGCTTTGCTCGGGTTGCTGAATCCTAGCGCGTCGCAGATGTCCTTGCCGACGAACAGCGGTTCGCCATGCTCATCAGTGACCACGCGAATCTCGCGGCCGTCGAATTGGAACGGGATCAGCGCGCTCATACCGCACCTCCAACGATCAAGCGAAGGTGCGATGCGCTTGCGCGCGGGCTGTGCCTAAACTCATCATCCAAGACATCCATGATGTAGCGCTTGCCGTCCTCAGTGATTGCGTTGAACTTGTTCAATAACTGCTGCTGACGCGCTGTAAGACCGGTATGCTGCATGGGTTGTCCGTTGCTGTCACTCGTGATAAGCTTCATGTTGATTCCTTTGTCTAGGGTTCAAATTGACGCCTCAGCCGTTTGCACCGGCTGGGGCGTTTCCTTTTGGGCGTTCATCGCCCGCCTCAAAATCGACACGATGAGGTTGTTCATCGATCGATCATCCTTCTTTGCTGTTTCTGCAATCCAACTACGCATACCGGGCGGCATGCGCACAATAAATTGCTCCGTTGACATATCTTCTCCTTAATATCACGTCGGAACCATAGACTATATCAAGTCGGAACTAATATCAAGTCGGAACCATTTTTTTTATATCGAATCGCAACTACTATCCGGGGATGAAGAAAAACTACCCCAGCGACGAACAGGATCGCTTCCTGGTGCGCATGCCGGAAGGCATGCGAGCGCGCATCGCAGAGGCCGCCAAGGCCAGCGGCCGCAGCATGAACGCCGAGATCATCGCTCGCCTAGCGGACAGCTTCGAGTTCCCCATGCTTTCGCCTGCCGACCAGAAGAAGATGATGGCCCTGTTCGACCACATGCTTGCCAGGGCGCTAGAGTCCGGCGCCATCGCAGCCAAACTTGACGCATCTGGAAATCCGGTGCGCCGCAAACCCAAGGGCGACGAATGAGCGACTACATCGCCTTCAAGCTGTGGAAGCTGGGGATCTTTGTTGCCTTGGCCGCGATCTACGGCGCCATCAAAGGCTTTCGCGAAGGCATCAATCAGAAGCGACGACCGGAGCGGACCGAGCAAGATACTCAAGCAGATTCGGACTCATAGCCGCCTGGATGAGCGGGCTTTGTACTGGCTGCCCGGTCATCAAATCCTTTAAGGTCGCGCTGTTCAGCGCTTTGTTTGCCGCTCTTCCTGCCGCCATTCCCATTGCAGCTTTGACCGGCCCCGCCATCGCTGCCGCCGCTATTGCGGCAGTGGCACGTTGAGCTGCGCCGTGCGCTCCCTCCCTCGGCTTCAGGAACTGCGCTGCGATGTCCGCCAATTCCTGCAAATCCTTGTTGTTGATGTTCTTCAAGTTCGCCAGGCGCGCAATCGAAATATCGCCGTCAGCCCCATTCTTCGCCAATTTTTCGAGCGAGAGCATGTTGCCGTACTGCTGCCGCGTCTTCGCAAAAGCTGCCGATGCATCCGGCGTCATCGAGCGATCGAGCGCGTCCATCAGATCGCGCTTCAGGTCGGTAGCGTAGTAGGCTTCCGGCGTGCTGCGTCGACCAATGCGGTCAAGCGTCCGTTTAATGTTGTACGCGGCCCGGCCTTCGATTTCACCGTTCGGACCTGCCTTGTTCATTATCTCATCGATCTGATTCTTGATGACCCGTGCACCATCAGATCCGAGTTCGCTGGTTGCACGACTTTCGGCTTGGGCCAGCGCATCCAGAAATGGTTGGTCGACGCGCACGGCATTGGACTGCAAAACGCGGTCAAACTCAGCCCCAAGATCACCCTGAGCTTTGCGGAGCGCGGCCGTTACGTTCGCCGAGTGCTGGCCGAATGTAGCACTCAGTGCACGATTCATCTGATTCTGCATGGCTTGTTCCGTCGCTGCCCGGCCGCTGAGCGGGACGTAGTTTAGCCCGGCCGCCACAGCGTTGAGCGGCTTGCTGTCGGCGAGGCGATCTGCGGGAATGTCGATGCCGAGCTGCTTCGCGCGATCCGCTAAGGCGACTACTTCCGGCGAGATCTCGCCGCCAGTAATTGCATTACCGACTTTTTTCATGACGCCACCTGCGAGCGACCCGGCCGCACGAACTGCGGTAGGAAATGCCGCGCCCACAGCCGCCCCCGTTCCCGCATGCTCGGGGTCAACCAGTGCCGCCGAAGCGCCGCCCGTGATCGCCCCACCGGCCGTGCGGTAGGCCAGGTCCGCTAGGCGCGACCCCGACGTCCCGCCCAGGGTCATGCCGCCGCTCTGGACGGAGTTCGCCAACGTCTGCAAGGTAGGGGCGCTCACACCGACCCTGGCAGCGATAGGCGCCGCAGCACGCACGCCATTCGCCAGCACGCCGCCAACACCAGCGGTTCCAGCCACTTCACCGCCAAGCTTGCCAGTCTTGTACAGGATCGAATTCGGATCAGAGCCAACGAGGGATGTCAGACCGGCATCAATGTCAGCGCGCCGCTGACGGTTGGATTCCAGCGACAGTCCTTTGCCGTTCATGGCGTCCTTGGCCATGTCGATTGGCGCCAGGATAGTTGCGCCGATGGAGCCCGCTCCGCGCACTGCGCCGGCCGCAAGGTTCACGGCACCCTGCTTGATGCTGTCGAGCACACCGGTTTCTGGATTGGTGGTGGGCGGGGCCGCAGGCGGCGTCTCAGCCGGCAACGATTGAATGTACGCAGCCAGTTTCCGCGCACCTTCGGCGTCACCGGCCTTATCGGCATTGCGCAGGGCGTTGTACAGCTCGTCGCGCGTGGGCATTACTTACCTCCGTGTTTTTTCAGCAGCGCGGCGATGTCATCAGGCACGGCGTTCGGAGCCGCAGGTTCACGCCCAGCAACCGAGTCCGAAAGGTCTTTGCGGACTTGCTTCGGTGCCGCCTGTGCGGCGCGCGTTTCTCGCTGCAACTGCGCCACTGCGGCAGCATATGAAGGCTGGTCGAAGGCTGTCGACAGTAATTCGCGGGCATGATCCTTGTCGGACACAGTTGCCGTGCCGTTGCGCGCCATCGCCTGCCCGTATGCATTGACCAAGGCAGTGTTTGCCATGGCGAACTGTCGCATTGCAGGGTCGTTGGTGTTCGCATCAAACATGATCTGCGCCTTGCCGAACGGAAGAAATCCACTGCGGGAAACCTTCGCGGATGCATCAAGAGCGATAGGGGCCAACTGCGCTACTTCGTTTGCCGCAATCTCGATACTCGCGCTGCGCGTACCTGCGGTGCGCTGGCCGGCCTTCAGCCCAGCAAATTCAGCCATTTTTGCCGCAATATCGGCACCATTCATACCAGCTGCATTAGCCTGCTTTGCCACCTCAAGGCGAACTGCATTCAGATTTGCCGCACCCTGCGCGCCACGTCCGAAATTCTGCAATGCACTACTGTCGCCGGCCAAATACTGCTGTGCCGTCATGCGTACGGCGAGTGGGTCCATCGGAGCATCTTGATTGGTGTCAGCTTGACTTTTATCGAAAGCCAGACGGTTTGCGGCCGTCTGCGCTTGGATGTTGGCGGTTTTTAGGCTGGTATCTGACTGGAGCTTCGCGTTCGCATCCGGGCTTAATTGCTTCATGGCATCGCCTGCCGATATGATCCTCTGAAGCATGCCGACCTGCCATTTCGGAAAGTCGGCCGAGTTCGTCGGGATTGTGGAGCGTATCGCAGCGGCATTTTCCGGGGTTAGATCGCCGGCCTTTTCGTGCGCATCAAGGTTTGCCATGGCTTCCTGCGGAGTCTTGAAGCCTGCAATATCAGTTATGGCGCGCTGTCGCTTTTTCTCTCGCTGGTCATCAGCCATGCCAGCAGTTTGCGTGGTCGTGTTCGTAGTTTTCGCGCGCAGATTGTCGATATTAGCCTGCGTCTGGTCCGTATCCAGCATTGCTTTTTGTACGGCTGGCAGACGCGAACCTAACCCGCTAGACGTGATCCCACCATAGAGCTTTGTGCGGTCAATCGTGCCGTCTTGATTGGTCGCGTTCTTGTAGATGTCATTGAGCGCAAGATTTTGCTGCACTTCGCGCTGTTTCTCGCCATACATCAGGTCGGCTAGGCGGTTCTGATTCTGCGCGCCCTGGATCTGCTGGACCTGCATGTATTGCTCAAGCGGGTTGGACAGTTGGATTGGGCGTACGCCCATGGCGATGCTTGGGTCAACGGCCATGCTTAACCTCCAGAGTAGAGCTGCGCGTTGATGCGCGCCATTTCATCGCCATAGCCGCCGACGTTGCTATTGCTGGAAAGTTTATCCAACAGACTCCGGTTCTGGCTATAGTTCATGTACTGGCTCAGGCCGTTGTTGAGTGAATTCGCCGCGCCGACGTAGCCAGAGGCGCGAGCGTTGCCGGCGCCGATCATGTTCTGACTGATGTTGTTCGAAGCGTTCATTCCGGAATTAGCGATGGTTCCGTAGGCGTTCTGTCCTGCCTGACCAACTTGGTTGGTTGCCGTCTGCCCAAGCCCGGCAATAGATGCAAGTCGGTTGAAATCGTTAGACTGGTTGTTGTTGTATCGGTTGTATGCATTTCCGTATTCGCCAGAAGCTGTGTCCTGATTGAATCGCGAAAGCGCCTTCAGCGTAGCACCAGAATACAGGCCGCCATGTGCTGATGCGGCGCGCTGGATGCCCTTCTCGCCCTCACTGATGCGGAATCCATAGCCAGGATCAGCTTGAAAGTCAGCCATGCTGAACGGTCGCACCAAAGCGCCGCCAGGAGAAGTGCCAGCCGCAAGCTGAGCAAGCGATGCTTTACCAGCTTCAAGCCACGGCTGCTGATCTGCGCGTTGCTGAGCCAATAGCGCCTGCTGGTCAGCGCGCGTTTGATCGTACTGGCGCGCCGACTCGGCATTTGCATCGCTCACGGATTGCTGTTGCGCTTTAGACGCTTTATTTGAAGAATATGCGCTGACTCCTGCGCCAACTAAAGCAGCACCTGCTACCCAGAAAGTCATGAAAGGGCCTCTTGAGATTGATATTGCAATCGGTTGCCGGGCGCGTACATATCCGCCTCATCCGGCTCGACCAGTTCTATTTCCGCCTCATCGACAGTCGTAGCGTCAACGATGTGGAATGTCATGCACAGGGCGTCTGTTTCACTGAATACGGCGCGCTTCGTTCCGGGTGCGCATTTCAGCAGCTTCGGCCCAGTAATGCGCTGCACGCCATCGTCGGTCGTGATCGTTACAGTGCCACTGACGATGAGGTAAAAATGCTCCTTCTTGTGCACCTTGCCAACCACCAGCACGCCAGCATGGCGCCATACCTCACGGCAGTACATGCCGCCGTGGAAGTAGTGCTTGGTCTCGGGCTCGTACTGAGGAAGCTTCAGCAACTCTTCCTGAAGCCGTTGAACGCGGTCACGCATCGACGGCGCCGCTACTGGCGCGAAGCCGGTTCCGTAGGTCACAGAAATAAGGTTCATCGCATATCCGGCTGAAAGAACACTCCTACGTTTTCGCGGTCGTAGCCCATGGCCTTGTCCAGGGCCAGCTCTGCGCGGCGCTCCAAATCCTGGCGCTCAGCCAGTGACAGGCCGGCCGATGGCGCCATGAGATGGGCCAGGCCGAGAATGAGCGCCTCTCCCCATTCGATAGCGAAGTCGGGCGTGTCGCTGCCGGTCGTGAAGTCTTCCAGCAATCGCTCATACCAGAAACACAGCACGTCGGCTGCGCTGATTGGCGTCGGCCACACGGAAAGCTGGCCGGACACAAGTTGCGGGTCATAGAAGGCTTGTACGAGCTTGCCGCGCACGCTTTTGTTGGCCAATTGCGCGTACTCACTCCGAGAGATCATCGCCACAGGCGTGTCCTGCAATGCTGATGAGCGCCAAAATGCGCTATCAGGGTCGATGCGTTGCGGGCGGCTGATCTTCGTAGTGTAGGTGAATACCGTTGCTCCAGCGGATGCCGCACCTGATAAGGCTACGGCCAGCGTCGTCGGCGCGCCAGGCGCCCCGCTGATCGTAGTCCAGAACAGTGCCCCACTGTCCAGCAATATCCCGATGTTGTCGCCTGCAGACATGCCGGTAGTGTCGGTGAGTGACACAGTGGTGGCAGATGCGGCGGCGGATGCGGACAGGGTCGTGCGCACATAGCTTGCCGTGCAGTGGTCGCCAGCCGTGCCCAATGAATACCGTGCCTGCCCCGGCACAAGAAACAGGGTCGCCAACTGCATAGCCCACAGCTTCGCGCCATCGGCCATCAGCGACTTGACCAAGGAATTCAGGCGCAATGCGTACTGGCTAAGTGGGCCGTCGTCCAGCGTGTCGCCTAGGGCGATGTCGCCGACCTCCAGCGCGGCCGACGTGATGATTTCGTCGCGCGATAGGGAGAACGTATTGATTCCGCTAGTGGTCATAGCTTATCCGCCGTGATTTCATTCGTCTCAACAAAGTGCGGGTCAGCGCCTGGTCGGGCATCCTTGACGTAGTTTCGTTCGGGCCGCCCCTTCATGAAATCTTGCGGGTGTCTTACTTCAAAATCCTTTGAACACACCATCGCGCCGTCCCAGCGCTTGCGAAGCTGCGACTGCTTGACCTTGAAGCCACAGCAATCGCATATGGCATTCGAGTCACCCA
>DASSQR010000052.1:0-56791 GCA_035702405.1 Gallionella sp.
CATTTTCGACCTGCTGCGAAATGCGCTGCGCCACGCACAATGCACCACCGGAAGAGATGCCGCAAAAGATCCCCTCTTCGCGCGCGAGACGCCGCGTCATTTCCTCGGCGTCGGCTTGGCCCACATATTCCAGTCGATCGACATTCTTGCCGCTGTAGATTTTCGGCAGGTAGGCTTCTGGCCACTTGCGGATGCCGGCAATCTGGGCGCCGTCTTCCGGCTGCACGCCGATGGCCTGGATCGCGGGATTCTGTTCCTTGAAAAAACGCGAGCAGCCCATCAGCGTACCGGTGGTGCCCATGCTGCTGACGAAGTGGGTGATCGTACCGTGAGTATCACGCCAGATTTCGGGCGCGGTGCCTTCATAGTGCGCGAGCGGATTATCCGGATTGGCGAACTGGTCGAGAATGATGCCCTTCCCTTCGGCGCGCATTTTCTCCGCAGTATCGCGTGCCAGTTCCATGCTACCCTGCTTCGGCGTGAGCACCAGCTCCGCACCGAACGCCCGCATGGTCTGGCGCCGTTCGACGCTCTGGTTTTCCGGCATGACCAGGATCATCCGGTAGCCACGCATCGCCGCTGCCATCGCGAGCGCGATGCCGGTGTTGCCGCTGGTCGCCTCAATCAGCGTATCACCCGGCTTGATGTCGCCGCGCTGCTCCGCGCGCATGATCATCGACAGCGCCGGCCGATCTTTCACCGACCCTGCAGGATTGTTGCCTTCGAGCTTGGCCAGAATAACATTGGAAGTGTTGCCGGGAATACGCTTGAGTTGCACCAGCGGCGTATTGCCGACAAAGTTTTCCAAGGTGGGATATACGGTTTTAATATTATTCATCGCTGCTCGACTTAACAGGGTATTGAAAAACTACTGGTGAAACAACTAGCCATGTGACTAGGCCGTCCAGAGACGACGGCCAAGTCACTGGTTATGCGGCAACCATCTGCCGCGTTGCGCGGTACTCGCTTCCGCGCCTATCTCAAAGATATGTCTCATCGCTCCGTTGACCAGCGACTTGGCTGACGTTGTTTGCCAGCTTAGTCGATTGGCCATGCATAGCTCCGTGCGCCTTGCATCTGGCTGTCCTCGCTACGTTTTTCAACACCCTGTTAACCGGCTGCCTTGAGCAGTTGCCCCACATATTTCGTGACCCCCTGTTCCACATCCAGGAATGGTTCGGTGTAGCCGATATTGCGCAGCGCGCCGATGTCGGCCTGCGTGTAACTCTGGTACTTGCCGCGCAGTTGTTCCGGGAACGGGATATAGCTGATGATGCCCTGTTGCTGTAGTTCCCCGAGACTCAACGCCGGCTTGCCCTCGGTCTTGCGCAGCGCGTTGACGGTCGCTACCGCCACGTCGTTGAAGCTTTGCGCGCGGCCGGTGCCAAGATTGAAAATGCCGGACTTCTGCGGATGATCGAGGAAGTACATGTTCACCTTGACCACATCCTCGATCGACACAAAATCGCGCAGCTGCCCGCCGTTGGCATAGCCGTCGCAGCCCTCGAACAGTCTCACTTTGCCGTCGGCGCGATACTGGTTGAAGAAATGGTAGGCGACCGACGCCATGCGCCCCTTGTGCTGCTCACGCGGACCATACACGTTGAAATAGCGCAACCCGACGATCTGCGCATTGCGTTTGTGCCAGCGTCGGCGCACGATCTGGTCGAACAGGAATTTGGAGTACGCATACACGTTCAGCGGCGACTCGAATGCGCGGCTTTCCTTGAACTCGCCGCCGCCACCATACACCGAGGCGGACGACGCATACAGGAATGGCAATTCTTCGTTCTGGCAGTAGTCGAGCAACTCCAGCGTGTACTGGTAGTTGTTCTTCATCATGTAGCGGCCGTCCGTTTCCATCGTATCCGAGCACGCGCCCTGATGCAGCACCGCGGTGACGAGACCATCGAAGAAGCCCTCACGCAGTTTGACGATGAACTCTTCCTTGTCGAGGAAATCGGCGATTTCGCAGTCTGCCAGGTTCCTGAACTTGTCGGCCTGGGTGAGATTGTCCACCGCGATGACGTTGTGTTCGCCGCGCTCGTTCAGCGCCTTGACCAGATTGGAGCCAATAAACCCGGCGGCGCCGGTAACGATATAGTACATATTTGTTTCCTTCCCCCGTTGGGGCGCAATTCGTTGCGCCCTCCTGTGGTCAAATGCGCAATGGGCGCGATAAATCGCGTCCCTACAAACCCATATCCTGAATGATTTCCTCGCGGCTGACCACTGCCGTGCCGAGCTTGCCGACCACGATGCCGGCGGCACGATTGGCGATACGCATCGCATCGGGCAGGTCGGCGCCGCTCGCCAGCATGACCGCCAGCGTGGCAATCACGGTATCGCCGGCACCGCTCACATCGAACACTTCACGGCACTGAGCCGGTTCATGGATAACCTCGTTGGCGCGGTACAGGCTCATGCCTTCTTCGCTGCGGGTGACCAGCAACGCTTCCAGTCCCAGTTCGGTACGCAGTTTCTCAGCTTTCGCGTCGAACTCCGCGGCGCTTTTCCAGCTCCCCGCCACCTCGCGAAACTCGCTGCGATTCGGCGTCAACAAAGTCGCGCCGCGATAGCGCTCGTAATCGTCCCCCTTGGGGTCGACCAGCACCCGCTTGCCTGCGGCACGCGCGAGCTTGAGCATTTCCGCGAGATGCGCCAGACCGCCCTTGCCGTAATCGGACAGAATCACCAGGTCGGCCAGCGGCAACTGCACCCGGAAATCTTCCAGCGCTGCCGACAGCACCTCGTGGCTCGGCGGGGTCTCGAAATCGATGCGCACCAGTTGCTGGTGACGCGCAATGGCGCGCAGCTTGACGATGGTGGAAATCGTATCATCGCGATGCAACAACGGCGTCAGATTGCCGTGCTGATTGAGCAGACGTTCCAGACAATGGCCCGCCTCGTCCGAGCCGACCACCGACAACAAGGTCGCATTCGCACCAAGTGCCGCAATATTGCGGGCGACGTTAGCCGCACCGCCCGGACGTTCTTCGACGCGCTCCACCTTGAGTACGGGCACCGGCGCTTCCGGCGAGATGCGGTTAACATCACCGAACCAGTAACGGTCCAGCATCACATCGCCGACCACCAGTATCTTCGCGCCAGTAAAATTCGGCAACGCGCTCATGCCTGCACCCCGATTTCCCGGTTGATGTCGCGTAATGCCTGCAGCGGGTCCGGCGCCCTGGTGATCGGCCGCCCGATTACCAGGTAGCTGGAGCCCGCCTGCAGCGCAGCCTGCGGCGTCATCACGCGCGACTGGTCATCAAGACTGGCCTGCGCCGGCCGGATACCCGGCGTCACCAGACAAAACGCTGTCCCGAGTTGCCGGCGCAACAAAGCGGCCTCCTGCGCGGAACAGACCACGCCGTCCAGACCGCTGTCGCGTGCCAGCGTCGCCAAGCGTAATACCATTTCGGCCGGCGTCGCGTTGATGCCAATGTCTGCAAGGTCTTCCTGCGCCATGCTGGTCAGCATCGTGACCGCAATCAGCTTCGGGCGCTGTGCGCTGTTTGCCACCGCTTCGCGCGCCGCTTCCAGCATTTTGCGCCCGCCCAGCGCGTGCACGTTGACCATCCACACCCCGAGGTTTGCGGCCGCCTTGCAAGCCTGCGCGGTGGTATTGGGAATATCGTGGAATTTCAGGTCAAGAAAAATCTCGAAGCCGCGCTTCATCAATTGCTCCAGCAGCGCCGGGCCGTTGGCGGTAAATAATTCCTTGCCGACTTTCAGGCGGCATAGCTCCGGCTGCAGGCGTTCGGCCAGTTCCAATGCCGGCGCGGCAGCCGGATAGTCAAGGGCAATAATGATTTTCGGATCGTTCATGGTTTCAATTCAAGCGGTGTTCCGGTTTCCTCGCTGCGGCGCGGCGCATAACTATCCCAGGCCTGGCAGGCCGGGCAGTGCCAGTAGAACTGGCGCGCCTTGAAGCCGCAGTGTGCGCAGTGATAGGTCGCCAGGTTGCGCGTGCGCTTGTGCACCAGGTCTTTCACCAGTTCAACATCGCCACGCTTTTCGACTGGCACTTCCAGCAGGCTCGCTTCAAGCAATTTGTCCAGGCCAAGCAACGTCGGGCTGCGCTGCAATTCGTCGCGCGCCAGTCTGTACGCGGCAGCCGACCCGTCATTTTTTAACACACTCGCGAAGATCACGTTCATCAGGTCCAGCGAGTGATACTTGCTCAGATAATCGCGCAACAGGGCAAGGCCTTCGACCTCGCGCTCCAGGCTGCGATAAGCCTCCAGCAGGCGCTCTGCCACCAGCGGCAGATACTGCGGATCCTGCGCCTCGATGTTTTTCCAGATATGGATGGCCTCGGTCGGCTTGCCTTCGCTGATCGACATGTCGCCCAGCATCATGGTGGCGCGTACCGACTGCGGACAGTCGCGCAACGCCTGCTGCAAATGCTCACGCGCTGCGGCAGGATTGTTCTGGGCAATTTCCTCATTTGCGAGTTCGCAATAGAAGAAGGCCGCCAGTTTGCTGTGCGGCTCGCCGGACACGGCGGTCAGGCGCTGCGTGACCGCAATTGCCTTGAGCCAGTCGTGCTCTTTCTGGTACAACTCCAGCAGGAATTCCAGCGCCGATTTTGCATACGGCGTGTTTTCCAGTTCGCTGAACAGGCTTTCAGCCCGGTCGAGGATACCCGCCTTCAGGTAATCCTGCGCCAGTTCGAAGATCGCTTGCTGGCGCTTGTCCTCGTCAAGATCGGCGCGATCCACCAGATTGTGATGCATGCGCAACGCACGATCCACTTCACCGCGCCGGCGGAACAGGCTGCCGAGTGCGAAGTGCAGCTCAACCGTCTGCGGATCAACCTTGACAACCTCGATGAAGGCCTCGATTGCCTTGTCCTGCTGCTCATTGAGCAGGAAATTCAGTCCCTGAAAATAAGAGCGCGGCAGCGCGCTCGATTCGGACAGCAATTCCTTGATGTCGATGCGTGCCGCCAGCCAGCCCATCCCGAAGAACAGCGGGAAGATCAGCAGCATCCACGGTTCAAATTCCATAACGTACTCTCATGTATCCATCTGCGACTTGGCCGAAAAAATCTCCGGCATGACGGCAAATTCACCGTTCCATCAGGACGGCTGGATCGGAATCTGTTGTGTTTCACCTACTCCGGCGAGTTTGTTCTTGACGCGGATATCACGCTTCAGCCGGTCAATTTCGCGGCGTTGCTGCAGCGCATTGGCAAACATTGCGAGCACCCCGACCGCAGCGCCGGCAGCAAAAAATACCAGCAAAACAATCACCAGCGAAGTCTGCCATTCGAAACCGAAAAAATAGCGCAAGGTCACGGGCTGGTCATTCTTGACCGCAAATCCGAGCAGCACGAGGAACAGTGCTGCCCGCAATATCCAATGGAGATAATTCATGGCATTTACCGGAAAAAAATCTCTGTAACGATAGCATAAAAAATGGCGGCGATACCTTGCGATATGCCGCCATTTGACTCATTGCCACCCCAATCCTGAGCCCCTCTCAGAGGAACCGGGAACCCATCCGGCTTGCACCGGATGGCTGGGTCAGCTGTATCAGGACTACTTGCCTTCGCAGACTCGCTCTCTGAGTTCCTTACCAGCCTTGAAATGCGGAACGTACTTGGCCGGCACTTTCACCTGATCGCCAGTCTTGGGATTGCGCCCTTGACGTGGCGGACGATAATTCAGTGCAAAGCTGCCGAAACCGCGAATCTCGACACGGCCACCGCGCGCAAGCGTGGAAGACAACGTATCCAGAATCACTTTAACGGCATATTCCGTATCCTTGGCCAGCAGTTGCGGATTCAGCTCGGCGAGCCGGGCAATCAAATCAGAACGAGTCATACCATTTCCTTAACTTAGGCTTCTACCTTGCCGCCGCCCATCTTGGCCTTCAGCAGAGCGCCCAGATTGGTGGTGCCTGCGCTGGCGTTGGCTTCAGCCGACAGCTTCTGCATTGCCGCAGTTTCTTCGGCCTTGTTCAGCGCCTTGATCGACAGGTTGATGCCGCGGTTCTTGCGATCCACGTTGACGATGACAGCCGTTACGGTATCGCCTTCCTTCAGGTGGTTGCGAATGTCTTCCACGCGGTCAGCCGACACTTCGGAAGCCTTCAGGTAAGCTTCGACGTCGCCTTCCAGTGCAATCACAGCACCCTTGGCATCCAGCGACTTCACGGTGCCGGTAACCACAGCGCCCTTCTCATGACCGGCCACGAAACCGCCGAACGGATCACCTTCCAGCTGCTTGATGCCGAGGGAGATGCGCTCACGTTCCACGTCGATTGCCAGAACCACAGCCTCGACTTCGTCACCCTTCTTGAAGTTGCGCACCACTTCTTCGCCAGGCTGGCTCCAGGACAGGTCGGACAGGTGCACCAGACCGTCGATGCCGCCTTCCAGGCCGATGAACACGCCGAAGTCGGTGATCGACTTGATTTGGCCCCTGACCTTGTCGCCCTTCTTATGGTTGTGCGCGAAGTCATCCCACGGATTGGACTGGCACTGCTTCATGCCCAGCGAGATGCGGCGGCGCTGTTCGTCGATTTCCAGGATCATCACTTCGACTTCGTCGCCCAGGCTTACAACCTTGGACGGATGTACGTTCTTGTTGGTCCAGTCCATTTCGGACACGTGCACCAGACCTTCGATACCCTGCTCGATTTCCACGAACGCACCGTAGTCGGTCAGGTTGGTCACCTTGCCGAACATGCGGGTGCCTTGCGGATAGCGGCGGGCCAGACCATTCCACGGATCGTCGCCCATTTGCTTGATGCCCAGGGAAACGCGATTCTTCTCCTGGTCGAACTTCAGCACCTTGGCTTCGACTTCGTCGCCAACTGCCAGGACTTCGGACGGATGCTTCACGCGGCGCCATGCCAGGTCGGTGATGTGCAACAGGCCGTCAATGCCACCCAGGTCAACGAACGCACCGTAGTCGGTGATGTTCTTGACCACGCCCTTGACGATCGCGCCTTCCTTGAGGTTTTCCATGATCGCTTCACGGTCGGCACCCATGGTAGCTTCCAGCACGGCACGGCGGGAAACCACCACGTTGTTGCGCTTGCGGTCCAGCTTGATGACCTTCAGCTCCATCGTCTTGTTTTCGTATGGAGTGGTGTCCTTGACCGGACGGATGTCCACCAGGGAACCCGGCAGGAACGCGCGGATGCCATTGACCATCGCAGTGAGGCCGCCCTTGACCTTGCCGCTGACGTAGCCTTCGACGATCTTGCCTTCTTCCATGGCCACTTCCAGATCGTGCCATGCGGCCAGACGCTTGGCCTTTTCACGGGACAGCTTGGTTTCACCATAGCCGTTTTCCAGCGACTCGATCGCGACGGTGACGAAATCGCCCGCCTTCACTTCGAGTTCGCCCTTCACATCGAGGAATTCCTCGACCGGAATCAAACTTTCGGACTTGAGTCCGGCATTGACGACCACCATGTTGTGGTCGACGCGCACGACTTGTGCGGTAATCAGCTCGCCTGCGCGCATTTCCTTGCGCGTCAAACTTTCTTCAAACATTGCGGCAAAACTATCGGGGTTTTGTACAGCGGCTGCAGATGCGTTCATTGAATATACCTAAGAATAAAATCCTGCGCGGACATTCATCCTTGCAGAGGGTTAGTTAATAAATTCCCGCGGACGGAGAGTCCTGCGGGGCCTATCTTTCCTTTGCCGAATAACGGGTTAGCACTTCCTGCACCGCCTGCTCGATGGTCAGAGCAGTGGTATCGAGCAGACTTGCACCTGGCGCCAATTGCAGCGGAGCTACGCTGCGCTGGGCGTCACGATCATCGCGTGCCCGGATGTCCTGCAAAAGATTCGCGATATTAGCATCCATTCCTTTTTGTTTCAACTGCTTATAGCGGCGTTCCGCACGCGCCTCGGCACTGGCGGTCAGGAAGATTTTCAGCACCGCGTCCGGAAACACCACCGAGCCCATATCGCGCCCGTCGGCCACCAGCCCCGGCGCCTTGCGGAAGGCGTGCTGTTTGTCCAGCAGCGCGGCGCGCACCTTGGGCAACGCGGCCACCTTCGACGCCGCCGCCCCGGTTTCCTCGGTGCGCAGTTCGTCGCCGACCAGCGCACCGTCAAGCCAGATCTGGTCGTTCCTGAAACTTACGTCCATGCTCAGCCCCAACGCAGCGAGACTCGCTTCGTCGTCCAGCGCCACCTTGTCGCGTTGTGCCGCTAGCGCCAGCAGCCGATACAGCGCCCCGCTGTCGAGAAAATGGAAACCAAGCTGCGCCGCGATACGCTGCGCCACCGTTCCCTTACCCGAAGCGGACGGCCCGTCGATCGCAATCACCGGCACGGTCTGCACCACCTCGGCAAGGCGCGCGAAATAATCCGGGAAGGTTTTGGCGACACAGCGCGGGTCGTTGATGCGCAGGCCGGCCGCGCCAAAGGCCGCCAGCGAAAAACACATCGCCATGCGGTGGTCGTCATAGGTGTCGATACCGGACTCAGGCGCGAGGAGCTGAGATTGAGGCGGGGTAACGCGGATGTAATCCGCACCTTCTTCCACCGTCGCGCCGAGCTTGCGCAACTCGGTCGCCATCGCCGCAATACGGTCGGTTTCCTTCACGCGCCAGCTCGCGATGTTGCGCAGCGTGGTGGTACCTTCGGCGAATAAGGCCGCCACCGCCAGCGTCATCGCGGCATCCGGAATGTGATTGCAGTCCAGATCGATGGCTTGCAGCCTGCCGCCTTCCGGCGCGCGCGCCTCCATCCAGTTCGGGCCGCGTTCGATGCGCGCACCCATCAGCACCAGCGCATCGGCAAAGCGCACATCGCCCTGGATGCTGTCGCTGCCGACACCTTCAATGCGCACCGGCCCGCCGCCGATCGCACCCGCAGCGAGGAAATACGACGCCGACGACGCATCACCCTCCACATAAATCACGCCCGGCGAGGTATAGCGGCTACCCGCCGCCACGGTGAAGCTGCGCCAGCCGTCGCGCTGCAAGGTCACGCCGAAGCGCGCCATCATCGCCAGCGTAATCTCGATATAAGGTTTGGAAATCAGTTCACCGACCACCTCGACCGTCACATCCGCATTCAGCAGCGGCAACGCCATCAGCAGCGCCGTCAGGAACTGACTCGACACATCGCCGCGCACACTGACGCGCGTCACGCCACTCAGTGTTGCCGGGAAAATTTCCAGCGGCGGAAAGCCCTCGTTGCCGAGGTAATCGATGTTGGCACCGAGCATGCGCAACGCATCCACCAGGTCGCCAATCGGCCGCTCGTGCATGCGCGCCACCCCGGACAATTTATAATGCCCGCCCGACAACGCGAGCGCTGCCGTCAGCGGCCGGAATGCGGTACCCGCATTACCCAGGAACAATTCGGTTTCCTTGTTCGGAAAGTTCCCGTCACAGCCCTGCACCCGGAACACATGCGTGTCCAGTTGCTCCACCCCCACGCCAAGCCTGCGAAGCCCATCCAGCATGCGCTCGGTATCGTCCGACAACAGCACGTCGCGGATTTCGGTCGTGCCCTGCGCCAGCGCGGACAGCAGCAAAATGCGGTTGGAAATGCTTTTCGAGCCGGGCAACGTGACGGTGCCGCGGGCGCTTAGCATCAGGGGGAGGTCGATATGATCTACAGAAGTCATCTGGGGTGAACCTTGCAACGGATGGGGTGACAATTTTG
Organism: Gallionella sp.; assembly: GCA_035702405.1. Classification (GTDB taxonomy): domain Bacteria; phylum Pseudomonadota; class Gammaproteobacteria; order Burkholderiales; family Gallionellaceae; genus Gallionella. The sequence goes on from DASSQR010000052.1 coordinate 9,653, forward strand.
AGGGCGGTAATGATACCGCAGAGGGACTGACTCAGAAACAATTTACATTCCAGCGTCTTCCGACTAACCGTTCGTGGTGAGCCTGTCGAACCATGAACGGTCTTGCGGAACCAATCAGAAAAACCGCCGGGGGCAGCCCGGCAGCTGGTTACCTTTCTTGTCTTGCCAAGAAAGGTAACCCAAAGAAATCGCCCCCGGTTTGCCGCCCCTGCGGGGTACCCTGCGTTGCTCGACTGATCAGGCGGCTGCGGAACTCGCGCTTCGCGCTCAGACAGTCCTCGCCGACGTCCCCTGACCAGTCTGCGCTACTCGGCGGCGCACAGGGGATAAAAAAAAACGGTCAATAATCGGTGGGCAAAGCCCACCGATTATTGAGTCGTCGCGTGCCGCTGGTTTTCTCTTCCCTTCTGGAGCGCTGCGGGCGGGCGATAAAATTGGGGAAAACGGCGAGCACTGTTTGAGCACGTGGCCGCGCAGCGGATCGTGCGAGTTGCGCAGCCGCCCAATTTTATTGTCCGACCGAAGGAACCCGCAGGGCGCTTCGGCAGGGTCGCCTTTTCTTGGGTTACTTTCTTTTGGCGACACAAAAGAAAGTGACTAGCTGCCGGGCTACCCCCGGCGGTTTTCGCTGGGCATTGCTGCACTCACATCAGCGGCTATTAGCTTGGGCACAGCGCAGCGAAATCCGCGTTCCGGCCGTCCTAAGCTTGCTCAATCCATCCAGCTTTCCATTACCGGCGAACTCTCCTTGGATCGCAACAGTGGATTATTCAAGGCATCAACATTCGGAACGCTTAACTCCACCTTCTTGATCGCGGGTTGCTTCTGCTTGGCTATAGCAATGTCCCTATCACTCTTATCAGATACAACAAAATAGGCACCGCCGACGGCGTACTTTCCCTTTAGGAAGGGATGGAATCTCATGCCAACCGCTTTGAACTCCCCAACGTAGGTAGCCGCCCCTTCGGAAATCTTGAAAGGAATGGAAAAGTCCTCTTTTGATTTCCACCACATATCAGAAGTTAGTTGTGCACCACCAGGGCCGTGGAGACCATCATTGTAGATTTCAAAATTAACCAATTCATAATCTCCCGGCGGAAGTTTCTTTATCAATACCAGGCCACCCCTGTCATCGTCCCTATAATAATCCCGCATTTTTATCGCCCACAGACCGGAGGGAAAATATACTCTACCCGTTATCTTGGGGTCGGACTTATTTCGATAAAACAGCTTGTAGCTACCGTAGAATGTATCCGCTCCCTCTCCCATGGCAACGACCAGGAAACCGGCATCCGCCCCGGTATAGTCCGGCGATGGATCCAGCGTTGCGCACCCGGCCAACATAACGGCCAGAATTACCACAGCCAACATTTGAACTAAACGAACCACGAAATATCTCCTCCTTCATTTATCGGTATTATAGTTACCAACCCAACTATTTATGCCTCGGCACAAAATCACGGACGCCTACGAAACCAAAGCTATCACCGCCACTGCAATCCCCGTCGTCGTCAAAAAATCACTCAACAACCAATTGAAATATGTTCTGTGTTCCGGCGGAACCTGTGCATCCAGAATATTCGCAACAACGATCATCGCTATCCCGACCCAGACATAGTTCAGAAAAATCTTCCTGAGCCAGAATACCGCTCCCTGCCGCGTTACTTTCATACCGTTAACAACTCTGAAACTACCTGCACCCAATACTCCCCATCAACCCCGTACCGCCGACCAGGTCCCGCCCCAGCCAGTGCCACTTGGTGAAACTTCCGGCGTCCGGTAATCACCGCTCATCGAACCGGCCGAAGGCTGCGCCACGCGCGCTTCCCATTCCACGCGACCGGTATGCGAGGCGCGGTAGACCAGGATGAACACGCCGCGATTCCACTGCCAGCGCCCGCTGCGTTTGGCGCCCGCATTGGCGCCCTTGGTCTGTTTCCACTTTGCGCCGCCGGATTTTTCCAGCGTCAGCTCGGCCTCCCAGCCGGAGTGCTCGATGCCCGATTGCACCCCCGACATGCGCCACTTGCCGGCCAGCGGCTGGGCATCGGCACTGGGGGTGTCTCCGTGCTGATAGCAGTAGTCGTCGCTGGTACGCCGCTGGCAGCTTCCATCCAGGCTGCGCCGCGGCGCGCCGCATGGATGGCTTTGCGGCTGCTCCAGCGCCGGAAACAGGTCTGGCGATGATTCCCGCAACTGTTCCCAGATGCGCCGTTCGACCTCGTCGCCGATCGCGCCGCCCTCGTGCTTCAGGATGCTCTTGATGTTCTTCGTCGCATCGGGCACCAGTTCATCGCTGAAGCCATTGCCGGGAATCGCCTTGATCGGCGCAACGAGATACTTGCGCACCGCCTCGCGCGCCTCCTCCGGCTTGAGTTCCTCCGCGTTTTCCGCAAGGCGCGCGATCACGTCCGCGATCGCGCTCAGCGCTTCCACGACGGCACCCCTGGCCTCGTTGGCCTGTTCCTGCAAGTCCCCGATTTCGCCGTTGAGGCGCTCCATGACTGCAGCGTTGATCTCGAACAGGGCCGGATCAGCATCGAACAGGTTGATCCGGAACAGGTTGCGCAACTCGGACGTCAGCGTTTCCACACCGCTGAGCGCGCGGGCGTCCTCGGTAAAATTCTTGAACTGCGGATCGCTGTTCAGCAGTCTCGACGGATAGGCGGCGACCACCGCGATGAGTGTTTCCTCCACCAGCGCCCACAGATCGAGGTCCGGCGGCAGGCGGTTCTTGTACCGCCGCACCAGCGCGAGTACCTCGTCGTAAACCGTGATAGCCTTCGCGAGGCGGTCAGGTGCGTCGCTCTTGTTCCACTCGTTGATGATGGCGATCAGGTAGCTGATGGCCGACGGCTTGATCGCACGCACCACCTTTTCGGCGATCTCCAGCAGCGCTGCGTGCAACGCCTGTTCGTTTGCCTCGAATTCGGCCTTGTTCGCATCGCACTGGCTCTGAATCCCGAGAACCCGGCTGCGCGCGGCATGAATGCGCGCGCTGAGCCGGTAGTACTGCGCAAGATTGTCGGAAACGCCGGACAGGTTCTGGATGAAATCCTTCACCCAGCCATTGAGGAAAGAGACGAAATTCTGTTGCGCAACACTGGCCATGCTTGCCTGCCGTTGAGAAAGTAGAAAAGGATAATATCCAACCGCCCGGTGCGCAGTATCGTAGGCCGCGCGGCTCCGGTCAATGCCGATTTCCCTGCCCAGGAAACCCGGCTCCCGAGAACTCGGGAAACACTAACCAGCTCCAATTCGTCACTCCCGCGAAGGCGGGAGTCCAGTTAATTCAACAAGCTGGATGCATACCCTTCGCGGGCATGACGACTTATTCAGCGACTCACTGGCTGCCGCCTCGTTCCTTCACCTCCGTGCGCGCCCACCCCTTCGCAAACGTCACCCGCAATTCCTCCCCGACCTTGAGCTGCGCGGCGTCTGACACTACATGCCCATTGGCATCCTGCACCATGCTGTAACCGCGGGCGAGTACCTGTTGCGGATCAAGGTGGACGAGGTGCTGGGCGATGTTCTCCAGCCGCATCATATGGTGCCGCTGGGCGGCGTGCATCGCATTGTTCAGGCGGTGAGCGAGATTGAGCCTGCGTTCCTGCACCCGGTCAAAACCGCCGCTCGCAACCTGTAGCCGCTGGCTCAGCGACCGCCATTGCCAGGATTGCTGCTGGACGCGATGGGCGAATGCGCGCTGCAGCCGCTGCTGCAACTGGTCCACGTGTTGCACCTGCCGCTGTACCTGTTGTGCTGGATGCAGGATGCGGCGCTGCAGGTAATCCAAGGTCTGCATGGCATTCTGCAGCCGGTTGCGTTGCGCGCGGCGCAGGTGCTGGGCGACATCGCGCAGGCTTCTGATCAAGGCATGCCGATCCGGCGCAACGCGCTGGGCGGCTCCGGTGGGGGTCGGCGCGCGTATGTCGGCAACGAAATCGGTGATGGTGAAGTCGGTCTCGTGGCCGACGCCACTGACGACAGGAATGGCACTTGCAGCAATCGCGCGCGCGACGATTTCTTCATTGAAGGACCAGAGGTCTTCCAGGCTGCCGCCGCCCCGGCAGACGATCAGCACGTCGCATTCGGCGCGCTGATTGGCCAGCTGGATTGCCTGCGCGATTTTCTCGGCGCTGCCACTGCCCTGCACTGGCGTCGGGTACAGCACAACCGGCACGCTCGGCAACCGTTGACGCAAGGTAGTGAGCACATCACGCAATGCCGCCGCCTGCGGCGAGGTGACGATACCGATGCAGCTGGGAAACAATGGCAGGGGACGTTTGCGCTCGGCGGCGAACAACCCCTGTTTTTCCAGTAATTGTTTCAGCCGCTCAAACTGTTCATATAGTATGCCGAGGCCCGCCGGGCGCATCTGCTCCACCGTCAGCTGAAACTCACCGCGTGGCTCATACAGGGTGGCCACCGCCAACACCTCGACCTGCTGCCCATTGTTGATTGGTGCGCTCAACAATTGATTCTTGTGCCGAAACATTACACAGCGAACTTGTGCCTGATCATCCTTCAACAAAAAATAAAGATGGCCGGAAGCAGCTTTCACCAGACTAGATATCTCCCCCCTTACCCACACCAACGGAACGGCTTTTTCGAGCAACTGCCTGATTGCATGCGCAAGTTCTGCGACCTGCAAAACACGATTTTTTTCTTCACCAAATAGGCCGAAAGACATATTGACAATCCAGAATAATCCACACATCAAGGAAATTCGCCGGCTCCTGCCACGCTTGCTGTAACAAAACCATCAACTTACGATAAGTTATTGTTTTTAATTGTTTTTGCAACATCACAAAAAATAGGCAAGGTAACAAAAACCCTTATTTCATGCCGCTCTACAGTGTTTACCCCACCCGTTACCAACAAAGTTATCCACAGGTTTTGTGCGTAACCGGCAATACCCTTTGAGAATTGGCAGCTTAGCGAAACATATGCAGCCGGAGCCGAGAAATGTTGCTCAACACAGCGCGACACGCTACAGTTGCGCTCTGTTGATTTAAGCACATTTGGAGAGTTCGCGTGTTCGCAATCGTAGAAGCGGCCGGCTGGCCGATTTGGTTTTTGATTCTCGCATCGGTCATCTCGGTCGGGTTGATTGTTGAACGTCTGATATTCTTGCGCAGCAAACGCATTGCCCCGCCCGCCTTGCTGGAAGAGGTCGTTCGGGAACTCAGACAGCGCGGGGTCAGCGAGGGCATGCTGACCAAGCTGGCCGACAATTCTCCGCTCGGACGCATTTTTTCCGCGGGCCTGAAAAACATCAACAGCACGCCCGAGGTCATGAAGGAATCCATCGAGGAAGCCGGCCGCGCCGTTGCGCACGATCTTGATCGCTTCCTTACCACGCTCGGCACGATTGCTTCCATCAGCCCGCTGCTCGGACTTTTCGGCACCGTGGTCGGCATGATCGAAATCTTCGGCTCGCAAAATGCGGCCGGCAACAGCCCCGCGATTCTGGCGCATGGTATTTCCGTGGCGCTGTACAACACCGCGTTCGGCCTGATCGTCGCGATCCCCAGCATGATCTTCTTCCGCCACTTCCGCGCCCAGGTGGATAGTCTGACCATTGAAATGGAACAGCAGGCCATCAAGCTGGTGGAAATCGTGCACGGCGATCGCAAGGATTAAGCAGCAATGAATTTTAAACGAGGGCAAGGCCGCGAAGAGCCGGAAATCAACCTGATTCCGATGATCGACGTGCTGCTGGTCATCCTGATCTTCCTGATGGTGACCACCAGCTACGCCAAGTTTTCCGAGCTGCAGATCAACCTGCCACAGGCCGGCGGCGAGACGACGGTGGCACAACCCAAGCCGATCAACGTAACGGTGGACGCGCTAGAACACTACGCGATCAACAACCAGGGGCTGCCCTACACCGGCACCGAGGCGCTCGCCGCCGAGCTGAAAAAAGCCGCGGGCGACCAGACCGATCCAACCATCGTCATCAACGCCGATGCCAAGACCCCGCACCAGGCCGTGGTAAATATCATGGAAGCGGCCCGATTGGCCGGCTACGGACGCATCACCTTTACGACACAGAGCCAGCAAAAATAACGTGCACTGGCTGGAACGCAACTGGTACCGCGTCACCCCGCTGCACCTGATCCTGCTTCCAGTCAGCTGGCTGTTCGGCACGCTCATATCCTTGCGGCGCACGCTGTATCGCCGCGGCATCCTCTCCAGCGAAAAATTGTCCGTACCGGTCATCGTGGTCGGCAACATCAGCGTCGGCGGCACCGGCAAGACCCCACTGACGCTGGCCTTGGCCCAGCAGCTGATCCAGCACGGCCGGCATCCGCTCATCGTCAGCCGTGGCTATGGTGGCTCTACTTCGGAACCACGGGCCGTTACTTCCGGAATGTCGGCAGCGCAGGCCGGCGATGAACCATTGCTGATGGCCGGGCGCGGCCTCTGCCCGGTCTGGGTCGGCACCGACCGTGTCGCCACGGCACGCGCGGCGTTGCAAGCCCATCCGCAATGCGACGTAGTGCTGTGTGATGATGGCCTGCAGCACTACCGTTTGCAGCGCGACATCGAAATCACGGTCGTCGACGGCGCACGCGGCTTCGGCACCGGCTGGCTATTGCCGGCGGGGCCGCTACGCGAGCCGGTTTCGCGCCTGCGAACCGTGGATGCAGTCGTATGGAACGGGGGCGATGCGCCCGCCGGACAATATCCCATGCGGCTGGCGGGGGACGTTTTTTACCAACTGCTCAATCCCGGCACGGCCGTAACCGCCGCGCACTTCAGGGGACTGCACAACCACGCAGTCGCCGGTATCGGCAATCCGCAGCGCTACTTCCGGCATCTGAAGGAACTTGGCATCGCCTTCATTCCACACGCTTTTCCCGACCATCATCCCTATCGCGCCGATGAGCTTGCCTTTCCGGATTGCGATGCGATACTCCTGACGGAAAAAGATGCGGTAAAATGCGCGCCATTTGCCGATGCGCGATACTGGGTATTGCGAGTAGATGCTCAATTCGACCCGGCGCTGATCGGCCACTTACTGCGAAAGATCGAACCCCATGGATCCCAAACTGCTTGATATCCTCGTTTGCCCGTTGTGCAAATCCCCGCTGATTTATCACAAGGCCGAACAGGAACTGATTTGCCGCGCCGACCGCCTGGCATACCAGATCGCAGACGGTATTCCAGTGATGCTGGCCGACGAGGCACGTAAATTAACGCCCGAAGAGGCCGAACAACTCAAATGAATACCTTCGGCAGAACGCGGTGAGTTTTTCACCGCTCGCAGCCAGCCAGGTTCCAAACAGTTAAGTTTCAAATGCTCGCCTTTCACGTCGTCATCCCGGCACGCCACGCCTCCACCCGCTTGCCGGGCAAGCCGCTGCTGCCCATTGCGGGCAAACCGATGGTCGTCAGGGTCGCGGAACAGGCCGCGCAAAGCGGTGCACAGCAGATCTGGGTCGCCACCGATCATCACTCCATTGCCAATGTGGTGCACGAACACGGCTTCAAGGCGTGCCTGACCAAGGACACCCATGCGAGCGGCACCGATCGCATCGCCGAGGTGGTGGAACAACACGGCTGGACAGATGACACCATCGTGGTCAATGTCCAGGGCGACGAACCGCTGATTCCGCCCGCACTGATTCGTGCCGTAGCACAGCATCTGCACGATCATCCGGAATGTGCGATCGCCACGGCCTGCCATGCGATTCACGACGAAGAATCCATGCGCAACCCGAACATCGTGAAGACGGTGCTCGACCAGCACGGCAACGCACTGTACTTCAGCCGCGCGCCGATCCCCTATCCGCGCGATGCGTTTGCGCGCGGCGAGCCGCCCCCCGCCGAGTTGCCGGTGCTGCGCCACATCGGCATCTATGCCTACCGCGCCAGCTTCCTGCGCGCATATGGAGAGCTTAACCCGATAGTGTTAGAACGGTATGAGGCATTGGAGCAATTGCGTGCCCTCTATTACGGGTACAAGATAGGTGTGTTTATCGCCGAGCAGGCACCCCCTGCCGGCGTTGACACGGAACACGATTTGCATGTTGCAAGGGCGTTTTTCGATAATACCGTGAACACAGGAAAGTGAGCCGTCGCGAGGCGGCCACAGTGAAGCACGAGATGTCATGCTTTATTGTGCTGTTCCCGTCCGCGTGCTGCTCCCGCCCTTCCAGTTTTTTAATTTGATTAAGTGAGAACGGAACATGAGGCTGATATTGTTAGGCGCACCCGGTGCAGGAAAAGGCACCCAGGCGAATTACATCAAAGAGAAATACGGTATCCCGCAGATTTCCACCGGCGACATGCTGCGCGCTGCAGTCAAGGCGGGCACCCCGCTGGGGCTCGCGGCCAAGAAGGTGATGGACGCAGGCGGACTGATCTCCGATGACATCATCATTGACCTGGTCAAGCAACGTATCAAGGAACCGGATTGCGCCAACGGCTTCCTGTTCGACGGCTTTCCGCGCACCATTCCGCAAGCCCAGGCAATGCGTGATGCTGGCGTGCCGATTGACTATGTGGTGGAAATCGACGTGCTCGACAGCGAAATCATCAAGCGCATGAGCGGACGCCGCGTGCATGTGGCGTCTGGCCGCACCTACCACATCGTGTTCAACCCGCCCAAGGTGGCCGGCAAGGACGACGTGACCGGCGAGGACCTGATCCAGCGCCCGGATGATGCCGAGGAAACCGTAATCAAGCGCCTAAACGTCTACCACGAGCAGACCCAGCCGCTGGTCGAGTACTACAACATCTGGGCCCAATCGGGTGATGGGCTGGCACCCAAGTACGTCAATATTCCCGGTGTGGGCAGCGTGGAAAGTATCCGCGACCAGATTTTTGCAGCACTGGACAACAACTGAGATGACGACCAAACCCGTCCTTACCCTGGAACAAGCGAAACGCGTGGCCGCCGCCGCCGCTGACGAAGCGCAACGCAATGAGTGGCGCGTAACCATTGCCGTCGTCGATGACGGCGGCCGCTTGCTCTACTTGCAACGCAGCCACGACACCCAGTTCGGCACAGTGGAAACCGCGATTCAGAAGGCTCATGCCGCAGTAGCATTCCAGCGTCCGACCAAGGCATCCGAGGATGCCGTCCTGAGCGGACGCCTGATCCACCTCGCGCTGCCTGGCGTCATTCCGGCCGAGGGCGGCGTTCCGCTGCTGATTGATGGCACCACTGTCGGCGGCCTCGGCATCAGCGGCGTGCGCTCGTTTCAGGACGGGCAAATTGCGGCCGCAGGCGCGGCGGCGCTAACCCTGGAATAGCGATCAAGCAAGGAATAGACACTTAGCCGGGCTTCGCTTGCGCTAAAGCAACCGCTCCGCGTCGACGGGTTGAGCAGCATCTTTCAGAAGCCGCGGCTCAAGCTTCGTGATACTGCGCGAGTCGTCTTTCTGGTCAACGTGACGAAGAACCGGATCAAGCTGGAATGCCCTGGGTTTCTCCGGTTTACTACGATGAGGGAAATCGCCGGACTGTGCCACGATTGGTTGCAACGCGGGTATCAGGGACTTCAGTAATTGCACCATTAGCGAACTGGTGAACGTATAGTTGGCCGCATACGGCTCATGGACGTATGCGGTAAGCGTGCCGAAAAATCTGTCCCCGATCAGGAATACGAACGTAGCTGAGCGATTAACCACGCGTGATTCGATCAGTCTGCCGTTAGGCGCATAGCTTACAAAGCGCTGGTCGCCGGTGCCGGTTTTTCCGCCTATTTCGATAATGGAACCATCCTTTTGCGCAAATCCGTTTTTCAGACGGACGCCCGTTCCTCCTTGCACCACGTCGAACAGCGAGCGGCGCACAATCTCGGCGATTTCCTCGGGCAGAACACGTATTCCGGCGGCAGGACTGTGAATGAAGTCAGTCTCGTAAGGCGTGCCCTGCGCAAACTGCAGGGCCTGGAATTTCCTGACCGGCATCCGCATTCCTTTATTGGCAATGATCCCCATCAGTTCCGCCAATGAAGAAGGACGGTCACCGGACGCACCCAGCGCGGCGGCATAAGAAGGCGTCAATGCCCCGAATGGATAGCCCAATTTGCGCCAATCCGCCGCGATTTCCGTAAAGGCTTCCAGCTCCAGCATTTGATGAATACGCGAGTCCTGCGTTTTTTTGTTGCGCGTCTTGAATAGCCATTCGTAGACTTCCTGGCGCTGAATGCGACTGGCGGCCACTACCTGGGCCGGTGTCGCGTTGGGAGCCTGGCGCAGATAACCGACCAGCCATAACTCCAGGGGGTGAATGCCGATCAGATAGCCCCGGTCATTCAGTGAATACTTGTCAACGCCATATTTTTCATACAAGGATTGCAGCGCTTGTTTGCTGGGCGTGGCGTCCGTTAATTGATTGGCCATGAAGGCGGCAAAATTCTCGAAATTCGCCTCCGGTTCCAGGCTGCGGAACAGGACGGCCAAACGCTTAGGTTGCGCGCGCGTGCCATCGATCAGCGTTTGCCTGGCTTCATCATAGGCTTTACCCTTGTACTTTTTGTAGAATCGCAACAAGAACTCGCGGCCCTCCTTGTCCGCAAATCGCGCCAACACCGCTTGCCGATCAGAATCCGTTGAAACTTCACGCGCATTTGATTTTTTGCTCACGTCGGGAGAAATCTCGTTCACCAGGCGCTGGATACTTTCCCCCGATTTCTGGTGCTCGTAATAGCGCACAATATCGCGCATCAGGCGGATGAAAACCAGATTGACCGAATGCTGGAAGCCTTCGCGAACAGTCATGATGCGACCATTTTCTTCCCGCTCGAAATTCTCGAACCTTTGTAAGCCGCCTCCAGTAAAAAATGCTTCGGCCGGATTGGCTGAATAAGTCCGCATCATGGCGGCCTCCAGCGCATCGGACAAACTTTGATGCGGATTCGCGGAAAAATATCCCAGCGCCCAGCGGCTTAGCGCATCTTGTTTGTCCACCTGGATCTTGCCCAGTTCTTTCGGGCTGGCTTCTGAATACGACTGATGCAGTTTGGCGACAATTTCCAGATAGGTTATTAGCGTGCGCAGCTTTGCTGTCGAACCCAGGTTGAGTCGCGCGCCGTTATTGAGATCGAACGGCTGGTCGAGACTGTCAGTCTGCACCCGCAACAGATTGGCATCGGTACCACGCTCGAACAGGGTGAAACTGAAAGAAAGACGACCCAGATTATCATCCTTGTCCAGCATGTTGTGGCCGTATAGCCCGGCAGCCTTGGCTCCGGACGGATCCTGCACCTGGTGCAGCATGTCCGTGATCGCACGCTGCGTTTCGTCATCCAGCGTCGTCTGCACCGTCAAATCCATCCGGTCCAGATCGTACAAAGAGATGCGCAGCAATGAAGACAGGTCAGTTCGGAGCGAATTGGCAGCCTTGGCCGACACAAAAGAAGTCTTCGGTTCCGATATCGGTCTTTGATTAAGTTGCAGCGGGAGCGGCAAGGCTGCTTTAACCAACTCGGGCGGAATAATTCCGGCTTCACCCAGCAGCCGCAGGTGAGTGTTGGTCATCTTCATCAAGACCGGCGCACCTTCCATTAAATAGTAAGAGGGGCGGCGCTGGGCGATGATCAGAGACAATGCCTGCTTGTATGCCTCAGCCGTACGCCGCAGCTGGTCTTCGCCGGTCCTTTCTTTGCTTCGATTCAGCAAATCGTTGATCTCGGAGAGATCGCGACCGTACCACGCCCACATGCCATCGCCAAATCCGTTGATTTCGCCGTAGCCGGCCTTGGAGGACAGCGGGACGGTGTTTAGATAAGTCACCACGGTCTGGCGACGGCGAGCGATATTGTTCTCACCATCCATGTATGCACGGATCGATGCCGCTTTCATCTGTAATAATTTTTCGCCGGCAGACCTGGTACGTCCGTCCGGGGAATGGCGATATTTTTCTATCTGCGTCACCAGCGTGCTGGCACCGGGTGCCTCATGGGACGGATAAAATGTGTGAATTACCTGATCGAACACGGCCCGGTTAAGCCGGGTCCAGTTGACCGCGGGATTGCGCATGGGGTAGCGCGCATCGAGCAATTCCCGGTCTTCGATAAACAACAGCGTTTCAGTCAGCACCCTCGGAATCGCATCAAAGTCTGAGTACCCGCGCTTGGGCGAACGGGCCGAGCAGAATGACTGTTGCCTGTTATCAAACAGCTCCAGGCCAACCCGATCTTTCTCCGGATAAATGGGCGGTAACTGCGAACGAAATAACTCGGGCGACATGCGAACCTGCTTCGATACGATAAACTCGTGCCCGGTCAACTGGCGAGTAAATTCGGGAATTCTGGTGTACCCCAGACGCTCGTCATAAGGGCCCGCTTTCGGAAAACGAATCGCGGAACTGATACCGTCCGCCAATTCGTACTTGAGACCATTTGCGACATGGGAAAAATATCGTGCCTGAAGGCCTGAAGACTGCACTTCATTGATGATAATCCAGCCCGCTACCAATATGGGTATTAACAGGGCAGGCCGGGAAAGGAATTTGAGAGCGCGTAAATAGGCCGGCCCTGTGTTAGTGCCTTGCCGAATAGTAAAAAGGGGCTTGCGGCCGATTTTTCTGGTCATTTTTTATCACGCCGTGTGCAGTTAAATGAAACAGGAAAAATGGTCTGGTTCCCGTTGATTCGAATTTGCTCGAAGCTGGGAACGGGGTTGGACTAAAAACTACGCCGATGACTGATGGCAATCAATATGCCAAATTATCTAGGCTTCAGACCTACCCGTGGCGCGGGCGACGAAACTATTTGGGAAAGTGCGAAAGAGTCGTTCGCACGCAGCTTGGGCAGACGAGTTCCCGGAAAAGCAGAACCGTCAATACTGTTTTATGTACTATCCTTCTCCGCTCAAAATCGCCCCTACTGCAATGTCAACTACATTAGTCAGAGATACCACAAAAATATAATGATCCCATTATGAATCCGCAGTATCCTAGTTGCCGGTAGTTCTGAACGTGTGCTCTAGCATTGACGTTGAATGCCAGGAGCATTGGCTGGTTATCTATAGGGAGGAGAATCATGTCGGGTCTGGTATTTGCGTTGTTATGTGCAGTTGCAGCACTGTTGTACGGTATTATTTCGATCAAGTGGATTCTGGGCAAACCAACGGGCAGCGAGCGAATGCGGGAAATCGCTGCCGCGGTTCAGGAAGGCGCGTCGGCCTATCTGAGCCGGCAATACACCACCATCGCCATCGTTGGCGCCATACTGTTTCTTCTCATCCTGTTCGCGCTGAGCTGGCAAACCGCGATCGGCTTCGCGATCGGCGCAATCCTTTCCGGTGCGGCCGGCTTCATCGGCATGAACGTCTCGGTGCGTGCCAATGTACGCACCGCCGAGGCAGCCAAATCCAGCCTGAATGACGCGCTGAATGTCTCGTTCCGCGGCGGCGCGATCACCGGCATGCTGGTCGTTGGCCTGGGGCTGCTGGGCGTGGCGGGCTATTTCGCCTTTCTCACCAGCACGGGCCTGACCGCAGCCGAAGCGACCCACGCGCTGGTCGGTCTCGGCTTCGGCGGCTCGCTGATCTCCATCTTCGCCCGTCTTGGCGGTGGCATCTTCACCAAGGGCGCGGACGTCGGTGCTGACTTGGTGGGCAAGGTTGAAGCCGGCATCCCCGAAGACGATCCGCGCAACCCGGCGGTCATCGCCGACAACGTGGGCGACAATGTCGGCGACTGCGCCGGCATGGCGGCCGACCTGTTCGAGACCTATGCCGTGACCATCATCGCCACCATGTTACTGGGCGGACTGCTGATGGCCGATTCCGGCGCCAACGCCGTGATTTACCCGCTGGTGCTCGGCGGCGTGTCCATCATCGCTTCCATCATCGGCACCTATTTCGTCAAGGCGCGCGAAGGCGGCAAGATCATGAACGCGCTGTATCGCGGCCTGGCGGTGTCCGGCGTACTGGCGCTGATCGCATTCATCCCGGTCACCATCTGGCTGATGGGCGACAACGGCGTCTACAGCTTCGGCGCATTGTACGGCTCGGCCATCATCGGTCTGGTGCTGACCGGGGCGCTGGTCTGGATCACCGAATACTACACGGCAACCGAGTTCAGCCCGGTGCGTCATATCGCCCAGGCTTCCACTACTGGTCACGGTACCAACATCATCGCGGGCTTGGGCGTGTCGATGAAATCCACTGCCGCACCGGTCATCGCGGTGTGCCTGGCTATTTTTAGCGCGTATGCATTTGCCGGACTGTACGGTATCGCCATTGCGGCCACCGCGATGCTCTCGATGGCCGGCATCATCGTCGCACTGGACGCCTATGGCCCGATCACCGACAACGCGGGCGGCATTGCCGAAATGTCGCATCTGCCGGACGAGGTGCGCGTGATTACCGACGCGCTGGATGCGGTGGGCAACACCACCAAGGCCGTGACCAAGGGCTATGCCATTGGCTCCGCCGGTCTGGCCGCGCTGGTGCTGTTCGCCGACTATACCCACGCGCTCACCGCCGGTGGGCATGAGCTGACCTTCGACCTGTCCAACCACATGGTCATCATCGGACTGTTCATTGGCGGCATGGTGCCGTACCTGTTCGGTGCGATGGGCATGGAGGCGGTCGGCCGCGCCGCCGGTAGCGTGGTGGTCGAAGTGCGCCGCCAGTTCAGGGAAATCAGCGGCATCATGGAAGGCACCGGCAAGCCGGAATACGGCACCTGCGTGGACATGCTGACCCGTGCGGCGATCAAGGAAATGATCGTCCCGTCACTGTTGCCCGTCGCCGTGCCGGTGGTCGTCGGCCTGACTCTCGGTGCACAGGCTTTGGGTGGCGTGCTGGTCGGCACAATCATCACCGGCATCTTTGTCGCGATCTCGATGACCACCGGTGGTGGCGCGTGGGACAACGCGAAGAAGTATATCGAGGAAGGCAACTATGGTGGCAAAGGCTCGGAAGCGCACAAGGCGGCCGTGACCGGCGACACCGTCGGCGATCCATACAAGGACACCGCGGGTCCGGCGGTCAACCCGCTCATCAAGATCATCAACATCGTCGCGCTGATGATCGTGCCGCTGATTATTCATTAAACGAACCCGCCGGCACGTCCAGCCTGCCGGCATTCAGAACCCGGGGCGGAATATCCGCCCCGTTTTTTTGCCGGTGCAGGTATAATGCGCGCCGCGCTGCATCCATCCAATCAATGCAGCGGCATAAGGAACCTCTGAAAAGCCCCGCAGCAAAGTGTATTAACTGTTCGCAAGGAACAATCGCTGTGGACCGCCCGCCCAATCTTGTCCTTTCGGCAACGCGGCAATGGATGGCTGTTCGGAAGTTCAATTTCTTTTCGATCCATTCGATCACTTGTTCGTCTGCCCCGATTGGTGTGGCTCGCATTGAGCCGCGGGCCGTCGCAGGAGTTTTTGCCTTGCCTAATAAAACAACTTTTGCCAGCCTGAATCTGGCCCCATCCCTGCTTCGGGCAATTGCCGACGCGGGCTACACGAACCCGACGCCGGTGCAGGCACAAGCGATTCCGCTGGTACTGGCCGGCGGCGACCTGATGGCCGGTGCACAGACCGGCACCGGCAAGACCGCCGGTTTTACCCTGCCGATTCTGCAACGCCTCTCCGAAAAGGCGGAAGCAAAGCCGCGTCCCGGCCGCCCGCGCTGCCTGATTCTCACGCCCACGCGCGAACTCGCCGCGCAGGTAGAAGAGTCGGTGCAGACTTATGGCAAATACCTGCCGCTGACCTCGATGGTGATGTTCGGCGGCGTGAACATCAATCCCCAGATCAAGGCGCTGCATAAGCCCGTGGATATCCTGGTCGCCACGCCGGGCCGCCTGCTCGATCATGTCGGGCAGAAAACGCTGGATTTGTCCGGCGTCGAAATCCTGGTGCTGGATGAAGCCGACCGCATGCTGGACATGGGGTTCATCCGCGACATCCGCAAAATCCTCGCGTTACTGCCCAAACAGCGCCAGAACCTGCTGTTCTCGGCGACCTTCTCCGACGAGATCAAGGCCCTCGCTGATGGCCTGCTGCACAAGCCCGGCCTGGTCGAAGTGGCGCGCCGCAACACGACCGCCGAACTGATCGACCAAAGCGTCCATTTGATTCCGCAAAAACTGAAGAGCCATCTGCTCGCGCACCTGATCAAGGACAACGACTGGAAGCAGGTGCTGGTGTTTACCCGCACCAAGCACGGTGCCAACCGGCTCGCGGAAAAACTGACCAAGGAAGGCATTCCCGCCGCCGCGATCCACGGCAACAAGAGCCAGTCGGCACGTACCAAGGCGCTGGCGCAATTCAAGGATGGCTCATTGCCGGTGCTGGTTGCCACCGACATCGCGGCGCGCGGTCTCGACATCGACCAGCTGCCGCATGTAGTGAATTTCGAATTGCCCAATGTACCCGAGGATTATGTGCACCGCATCGGCCGCACCGGCCGCGCGGGCTGCAGCGGCGCCGCCATCTCGCTGGTGGATAGCGAGGAATTGCCGTATCTCAAGAACATCGAGCGGCTGATCAAACACCAGATCGAGAAAGTGGCAATCGACAGCTTCGTGCCGCCCACCCAACTCCCTGAAGAAGCGCCGCGGCCACCGCGCCAGCCACAGGGGCAAAAACGCAGCAATGCGCCCCGTGCAGCTACGGGTAACCGCAAACCGGCGCCGAAGGAGGGACAAAGCAAGAGATCCGGTACTCCGGCAGCGCGTGCGCCACAGCCGCACAACCAGCAACAGCGGGAACAGCAAACGCGACATGGCCAACAGGCGGCAAAACCCAAGCAGCCCCCAAAGCCGGCCAACGGGCAGCGCATCTCCGAGGCTGCACGCCATCAGGCCATGCCGCAACCCGGACTGTTTCAACCCGGGCCGGCCAGGCGCCGGGGCCGCCAACAGGGGTAAATCAGTCTTACTTCGTGCTCAGGGCGACCACATGGCGCGCCCTGCTCACCGGCCGCCGGCCATGCGCCACTTGCCCAATTCCAGGCCATCCAATGTCCACTCGCCGATGCGATAACGAATCAGGCGCAGCGTCGGTAGCCCTACCGCCGCGGTCATGCGCCGCACTTGGCGGTTCTTGCCCTCACGGATGGTCAGTTCCAGCCAGCTGGTGGGAATGTTCTTGCGCTCGCGAATCGGCGGGTTGCGCGGCCAGAGGTTGGCCGGCTCCTCCATCAGCCGCACTTCGGCTGGTTGCGTCGTGAAATCCGACAGCTTCACACCACGGCGCAGCTGCTCCAGCGCCGCCTCGGCCGGAATGCCTTCCACCTGCACCCAGTAAGTCTTGGGTAGCTTGTGCCGGGGGTCGGTGATGCGGTGCTGCAGCTTGCCGTCATCGGTCAGCACCAGCAGCCCTTCACTGTCGGTATCCAGTCGCCCCGCAGGGTAAAAGTCAGGCAGCGCAATATAGTCCGCCAGGGTCGGATGCAACCCGTCGCGACTGAATTGGCAGATTACCCCAAAGGGCTTGTTGAGCAGCAGAATACGTCCCATTTGCACTTTTCCGCATCGAGTGTCGGCGTTGAATCGAAAAATTGCTCGCGGCAACTGTGCCCCGGCGCGCAATCCGGATCATTTATTGAAAATCAACGCACCAACAAAAAAGCCCAGCGCTGCTGCGCCGGGCCTTTCTTTTCCAGTCACCCACGGATGCGTCAACATCGCGCAGCGCGCGCTTGTGCATCCGTCCAAGCACCGCTGCAATCAATCCAGCGGCATGCTATCGATAGGAGTTATACTGGAACGAAGAATTAAGAAGGTTGAATATTGGATGCTTGCTTGCCCTTGGGGCCTTGAACTACGTCGAAGGTGACCTTTTGACCTTCCTTGAGAGACTTGAAACCCGCACTGTTGATTGCGGAAAAGTGTGCAAACAAGTCTTCGCTGCCATCATCGGGAGTAATGAAACCAAAACCCTTTGCATCGTTGAACCATTTAACTGTACCAGTTGCCATGTGATTATTTCCTTACAAAAAAGACGGGAGCTACCCCGCGAAACTGTTTGAGTCCAAGATCGCACACGGCAAGACCTGTACTGCAGATACTTTGATTCAAACGCCAGCGCGCTTTTTACTCTTGTTTAGTTGATACCGTCAAGGGGGGTTATAAAATATTTTTCCTTGAGGCTTGAAAAAGCGGCGTAAATCGCCAACTATATTGGTAAGGAAAACGGATCGGAATACGACGACTATATGGCAAATAAACCTGACCACGGCGCGTTGCTCGCGCCCGAGCGCGCAAGAACCAAACCGCCGCGCCTGTACAAGGTCATTCTGATCAACGATGATTACACCACGATGGATTTTGTGGTCGCTGTTTTGCAACGTTTTTTTGCGATGAATCGTGAACGCGCGCTGCAAATCATGCTCAAAGTACACAATGAAGGTTCGGCGGTATGCGGCGTTTACTCACTGGATGTTGCCGAAACCAAAGTCACCCAGGTGACAGAATTTGCAAAGCAGCACGGGCACCCGCTACGATGCGTTATGGAGGAAAATTGAAATGATAGCTCAGGAATTGGAAGTCAGTTTGCATTTGGCGTTTGTCGAAGCGCGCCAGAAGCGTCATGAGTTCATTACCGTAGAGCATCTGCTGCTGGCGATGCTCGACAACTCGTCTGCGGCCCAAGTCCTGCGTTCCTGCAATGTAAATATTGACGAGCTGCGCAAGGTCGTCGCGGAATTCGTGGACAAGCACACGCCGCTCATCCCGGGCGACGGCGACGTGGACACCCAGCCTACCGTCGGCTTCCAGCGCGTGATCCAGCGCGCAATCCTGCATGTGCAATCCACCAACAAGAAGGAAGTCTCCGGCGCGAATATCCTGGCCGCATTGTTCGGCGAGAAAGATTCTCATGCGGTGCATTTCCTGACCGAGCGCGGCCTCAGCCGGCTTGATGTGGTGAACTACATCGCGCATGGCATCAACAAGGGCGATGCTGCTCCCGCCCCGCAACCGCACGGCGAACCCGAAGCGGAACAACAAACAGTGAGCGATGACGGTGTCCTGAAGAACTATACGCTGGACCTCAATGCGCAAGCGCTGGCCGGCAAGATCGACCCGCTGATCGGGCGCGACCTCGAACTGGAGCGCGTAATCCAGACCCTGTGCCGCCGCCGCAAGAACAATCCGCTGCTGGTCGGCGAAGCCGGCGTGGGCAAGACTGCCATCGCCGAAGGTCTGGCGGGCCGCATCGTCGAGGAAAGCGTGCCGGAAATCCTGCGCGACGCGCACGTGTACTCGCTCGACATGGGTGCACTGCTCGCGGGCACCAAGTACCGCGGTGACTTCGAACAGCGCCTGAAAGCGGTATTGAAGGAACTTGCCGATGCACCGAACGCAATCCTGTTCATCGATGAAATCCACACCCTGATCGGTGCAGGCGCCGCTTCCGGCGGCACCATGGACGCGTCCAATCTGCTCAAGCCGGCGCTGTCGAGCGGACAACTGAAATGCATCGGTGCAACCACCTACCAGGAATATCGCGGCATCTTCGAAAAAGATCATGCGCTGTCGCGCCGCTTCCAGAAGGTGGACGTGACCGAGCCTTCGGTGGAACAAACCATCGCGATCCTGCGCGGCCTGAAGTCGCGTTTCGAAGAACATCACAGCGTCAAGTACAGTGCCGCCGCGCTCACCAGCGCGGCCGAGTTGTCGGCGCGCTTCATCAATGACCGCCACCTGCCCGACAAGGCAATCGACGTGCTCGATGAAGCGGGTGCAGCACAGCGCATCCTGCCAAAATCGAAGCAGAAGAAAGTGATCGGCAAGCACGAGATTGAGGACATTATCTCCAAGATCGCGCGCATCCCGCCGAACAGCGTGTCGCAGGACGACCGCAACGCATTGAAGAACCTGGATCGCGACCTGAAGGCCACCGTGTTCGGCCAGGACCCGGCGATCGACGCCCTCGCGCGCGCAATCAAGATGTCGCGCAGCGGCCTCGGCAATCCGCAGAAGCCGATCGGCAGCTTCCTGTTCTCCGGCCCGACCGGCGTCGGCAAGACCGAAGTGGCGCGCCAGCTCGCTTACAGCATGGGCATGCCGCTCCACCGCTTCGACATGTCCGAATACATGGAACGTCATGCCGTTTCGCGCCTGATCGGTGCGCCTCCCGGCTATGTCGGGTTCGACCAGGGCGGCCTGCTGACTGAAGCCATCAGCAAGCAGCCGCATGCCGTGCTGCTGCTCGACGAAATCGAGAAAGCACACCCGGACATCTTCAACATCCTGTTGCAGGTGATGGACCACGGCACGCTGACCGACAACAACGGCCGCAAGGCGGACTTCCGCAACGTGGTGATCATCATGACCACCAACGCCGGTGCGGAAACGCTCGCCAAGACGCAGATCGGCTTTACCCCGAGCGTCGTCAAGGGTGACGAGATGGGCGAAATCAAGCGCCTGTTCACGCCGGAATTCCGCAACCGCCTGGATGCGATCATCTCGTTCGCAGCGCTGAACACCGAGGTAATCCTGCGCGTGGTGGACAAGTTCCTGATGCAGCTCGAAGACCAGTTGCACGAGAAGAAAGTGGAGGTCGTGTTCACCGATGCACTCAAGGACTACCTCGCCGAAAACGGCTTCGACCCTCAGATGGGCGCCCGCCCGATGGCACGCCTGATCCAGGACACCATCCGCAGCGCACTCGCCGACGAACTGCTGTTCGGCCGGCTGGCCAACGGCGGCAAGGTGATTGTGGATGTGGGCGCCGACGAGAAGGTAAAGTTGGAGTTTGCGGAGGAGGCCGTTACCGCCTGATATCAGTTGAAAACGCAGGCATTGCGCGGACTAGCCGGGATCGTATTGTTCTGCCTGACAGCCCTGGCTGCCGCAGAACCTTCGGTTGATCTGGTCCGCGTAATCAAGTCGGAACGCAAGCTGCAACTCCTTTCCGAAGGAGCAGTATTGTATGAATTCAAGGTATCCCTAGGCAGCAACCCCGAAGGCCACAAGTTGCAGGAAGGGGATGAAAAGACTCCCGAGGGACTTTACCGACTTGATTACAAAAAAGCCGACAGCTCGTTTTACAAAGCCTTCCACATCTCCTACCCCAATGCGCAAGACCTTGCCGCGGCAAAATCGCGTGGGTTGAATCCCGGCAATAACATCATGATTCACGGACAGAAGAATGGGTGGGGCTGGCTGTCTTCTGTCAGCCAGGATTTCGACTGGACCAAAGGCTGCATTGCTTTAAGAGATTCTGAAATCGACATCATGTGGAAGCTGGTGCGAGAAGGTACCGCAGTTGAAATTTCTCCGTAGCGCTCTTATTGCACGGTAGGCGATGGAACGTTCTGACTATCGCGGACGCTTCGCACCCTCTCCCACCGGTCCATTGCACTTCGGCTCGCTGGTCGCCGCCGTCGGCAGCTATCTCGACGCGAAACACCATCAAGGAACCTGGCTGGTGCGCATAGAAGACCTCGACACACCGCGCTGCATGCCGGGCGCAGCGGACGCCATCCTGCGCACGCTGGAGGCATTCGGGCTGCACTGGGACGAAACCGTGCTGTACCAGAGCCACCGCACGACCGCCTATGAGGAAGCACTGAACCAACTCCAGGCCATCGGCGCGGCATACCCGTGCAGCTGCACGCGCAAGGAAATCGCCGATTCGGCGCTGCATGGCATCGATGGGCCGGTATATCCAGGCACGTGCCGTCATGGCATCCGGGCTGAGCGCGAAGGACGGGCATGGCGGGTACGCACTGATCTTGTTTTATCCTGTCATTCCCGCGCAGGCGGGAATCCAGTGGGTTTGAACAAAAGGCATTTTGAATTGCTGGATTCCCGCCTGCGCGGGAATGACGAAACTCAAAATAGAAATGAAATAGTTGAATTCGACGACGCGCTGCAAGGCCACATCACACAAGACCTCGAGCGCGAGCTCGGCGATTTTATCGTCAAGCGCGCCGACGGCCTGTTTGCCTATCAGCTCGCGGTGGTGGTCGACGATGCCTTCCAGAGCATCACCCACGTCGTCCGCGGTGCTGACCTGCTCGCCTCCACTCCGCGGCAGATCTGGCTGCAACGCCTGCTTGGCCTGCCCACGCCGCATTACCTGCACCTGCCGATCGCGGTAAATGCGCAAGGTGAGAAATTGAGCAAACAGACCTTGGCACCCGCGGTCACAAACGAACATATCGTTACGACGCTGATTGCAGTACTGGAGTTCTTGCGGCAGCAACCGCCTGCAGAATTGCGGGAAGGCAGCGTCGAGGAAGTGCTGGACTGGGCGGTCAGGAACTGGCAGCCGGAAAGGCTGAAGGGTTGCCTGCAACTTCCGACGATCGCGCCTTAGAAACGAAGTTAGGCGGAGCAAAACAAAAACCGCCGGGGGCAGCCCGGCAGCTGGTTACCTTTCTTGTCTTGCCAAGAAAGGTAACCCAAAGAAATCGCCCCCGGTTTGCCGCCGCTGCGCGGTGCCCTGCGTTGCTCGCCTGGTCAGGCGGCTGCGGAACTCGCGCTGCGCGCTCAAACAGTCCTCGCCGAAATCCCCTGACCAGCCTCCGCTACTCGGCGGCGCACAGGGGAAAGTAAGAACAAAAACGGTCAATGGTTGGCTGGCTAGCCCGCTAACCATTGAGTCGTCGCGTGACACGCGCTTCAATTGAAACTACAGAGCGGTGCGAACCTCCGGTTTTTCTTCCCTTCTGGAGCGCTGAGGGCGGGGGATAAAATTGGGGAGAAGGCGAGCACTGTTTGAGCACGTGGCCGCGTAGCGGATCGTGCGAGTTGCGCAGCCGCCCAATTTTGTCGCCCGACCGAAGGTACCCGAAGGGCGCTCCGGCAGGGTCGCCTTTTCTTGGGTTACTTTCTTTTGGCGAAACAAAAGAAAGTTACTTGCTGCCGGGCAACCCCCGGCAACTTGCGCCGACACGCCGCCTTACACAATCACATGCGCCATGCTACGATACTCGCCGCCTTAAAGATCAAAGGAATAAAAACTATGTGCGAGTTCACGAGGCAAACCGCTCCGAAATATACGGCGTT
The DNA here is from genome assembly GCA_035702405.1 of Gallionella sp. Lineage (GTDB taxonomy): Bacteria > Pseudomonadota > Gammaproteobacteria > Burkholderiales > Gallionellaceae > Gallionella. Next base: position 32,595 of record DASSQR010000052.1, read on the forward strand.
ATTGCCATCTGCTGCACGTTAGCCTTCAGCCACTTGACGGTCCTATGGAACTCCAAGAACACATCAAGCCAGTAATTGAGCATAAGGAATTCCGCGGTGAGGTACGGGACACAGATCTCTCCGTAAGAAGACTCTCTCACGTGTTTGCAGTGGATGTGGCTTTCTTCAATGTGAATTTCAAGCAGTGCGACTTTGCCAACTGCTATTTCCGAAACTGCCGCTTCATTCGATGCAATTTCACAGGCGCGACCATCAAGGAGTCCAACTTTAGAGGCTCGCAGTTTGAAGAGTGCGACTTCCGCTATACGAGTTGGGAAAAGACGATCCTCGACGAGCACTTCTTAGAAGCCTGCCTTCCGAGCGAAGAAAATCTCGCACGCGACCTGGCTCGTAGTTTGCGTGTCAACTTCTCTCAAGTCGGCAATTACGACGCTGTCAACAAGGCAGCGTCAATTGAAGTGAGTTTGACTGGGCAACACCTCTACAACGCAGCCTACTCTCGGCAATCTTACTATAGAGGCAAATACAAAGGCTGGTCTCGCATTTCACACGTTCTCAGCCATGCGCGGTGGAAGGCATTAGACCTCCTGTGGGGCAACGGCGAAAGTATCCTGCGCGTCGCTTTGTCTGCGCTTGTCGTTGTTATGGTCGCTGCTCTCGCTCTCACGCGCGATCACTCCCAGCTCTTTTCGGATGCCCTTTGGTCAGCCTTATTAGGTTTCTGGGGAATACAAGGAGGATCAAAACTTCCCGACTCCTATGCAGTGGTGCTAACCATCATCAGGTTCGTCTTATTTGGCCTTTTCATGGCGATCTTGGTTAAGAGGCTAGCGCGACGGTGATTCACGATCTGTACATATTTGGCTCCGCGGCTCGAGGTGAAGTGTCGCCGACGTCCGATATTGATGTACTTGTCGTTCCACTGGGTGATACATGGTCTGGATATCCAGCCGCTTGGAGCGTATATTCTCCTGCGGTCATTAAGTCCTACTTCGAGTCAGGTCGATTGTTTGCTTGGCATCTTCACCTTGAGGCTAAGTGTATCCATTCTGCAAGTCCAACGCCGTACCTCTCATCTCTGGGTTCGCCCACACCGTATTCGACTGCCGCCGAAGACATAGACGATCTTGAGGGCATGCTTCGCGATTCGCTGAACGAAATACAGAGCCGGACTATGAACCTCATATACGAGCTGGGGATCGCATATACAGCTATTCGGGACATTGCGATGGCGGCGTCGTGGGCCATGCTGGATAAGCCGTGCTTTTCCAGGAATGCCCCATTCCTCCTTCCTATACCGTGCCCTATTTCACAAAAGGCATACAAGGGTGCAATGCTGGCTCGACATAGTTCCACGCGGGGCAGCGATCACAATATCGACACGGAAGACATCACCGAGGAGCTACTCTCAGCCCCACTCCTCTCCTGGGTCCGAAACATTAGGAGTTCTGTATGACTAATTCTTTTCTCAATAAGGTTTCAGCCGAGCGGCGTGTGCTGTCCGTCGTAAACACCAAAACGCCCGGATGGCGACAGCTTACCGGTTTGTCGTCTGCCGCAATTGACTTGTGGCGCCGCAAAGTAGGCTCCGAGCTAACGGCAGACGTTGCATCATCGTTGATTGCGCTTGCCGATCTTTGCCAGCTCCTCTCTGACAGAAGCCATGAAACGTTTCAGCCCATTGACATTTCGCTGTCGGAGAAAATTGAGTCGCAGATGTCCATTTTGCGTGACGCCGTCGCGAGGATACCGTGAAGGCATAACCCAGCGTTCCAAGGGACGCCCACCTATCGGCGGCATGCCCCTGAACTTGTATAGAACTATAGTTCCCCTAACTTCAAACCTTAAGCCACTCCCCTTACCGCCTCCGCAATCCCCTCAGCACATCGCTCAACCAATTCCCGGTCCTCGCCCTCCACCATCACCCGCACCAGAGGCTCTGTCCCCGATGGACGCAGCAGCACGCGGCCCTTGCCGGCAAGCGCCTGCTCGGCTTCAGCCACCGCCGCAGTCACCGGTTCGGCTTTGAGGCACGCGCTTGCATTGATCACCCGCACATTGATCAGCACCTGCGGATACATTTGCAACTCACTCGTTGCCTGCACCAGCGTTTGCTGGTTGGCACGCAAGGCATGCAGCACCTGCAGCGAGGAGATGATGCCGTCGCCGGTGCTGTGCTTGTCGAGGCAAATAATGTGACCGGAGTTTTCACCACCGAGCTGCCAGCCGAGTTGCTGCTGCAATTCAAGCACGTAGCGGTCGCCCACCTTGGCGCGCTGGAACGGGATACCGAGCTGCTGCAGCGCATGCTCAAAACCGAGATTGGACATCAATGTCCCCACCACACCGCCGTGCAGGGCACCGAGGGCATGACGATGCTTTGCGATCACGTAGAGCAACTGGTCGCCGTCATAGAGCTTGCCGCTGCCATCCACCATGATCAGGCGATCGCCATCGCCGTCCAGCGCGATGCCGAGGTCGGCGTGATGTTCCACCACGGCCTTCTGCAAATTCGCCGGGGCGGTTGCGCCGTAGCCGGCATTGATGTTCTTGCCATCCGGTTGCGCCCCGATCGCAAACACATCTGCGCCGAGTTCATGGTACACGTGGCGGGCAATGTTGTAAGTCGCGCCGTGCGCGCTGTCCACCACGATCTTCAGCCCGCGCAGATCAAGGTCGACCGGAAACGTGCTCTTGCAGAATTCGATATAACGGCCGGTCGCGTCGTGAATGCGCCGGGCCTTGCCGAGTTCGTCCGACGGATTGGTCTGCATCGGCTCGTCCAGGCCGGCCTCGATGGCATGTTCAATGTCATCCGGCAGCTTGGTACCGCGCGCGGAAAAGAATTTGATTCCATTGTCCTCATAGGGATTGTGCGACGCGGAAATTACGACGCCGGCCTGCAAACGCAACGCGCGCGTCAGATAGGCCACCGCCGGGGTCGGCAACGGACCGGCCAGATAGACGTCGATGCCGGCGGTGATCAAGCCGGCTTCCAGTGCGGATTCGAGCATGTAGCCGGAAATACGCGTGTCCTTGCCGATCAGCACTGCCGGGCGTTCTCCCGGCACCTGCTCGGTTCCCGCGAGGACTTTGCCTGCGGCATAGCCCAGGTGCATCACGAATTGCGGCGTAATGGGATGGACGCCGACGCGCCCGCGCACCCCGTCGGTGCCAAAATATTTTCTACTCATGCATTCCTCGAGAAAAAACAATCTGCAGATTTACGGACTCACCTCAATTCAGTTCGCTGCGAGCCCGTAAAATCCATGTAATCTGCAGCCGAAATCAACGTTCCAGCGCTTGCCACACCTTCAGCGCATCCACCGTCTCGCGCACGTCATGCACGCGCACGATGGCCGCGCCGCGTTGCACCGCGATCAGCGCAGCAGCCACACTGGCCGCCTGGCGGTCATTCACGTCGCGTCCGGTAAGTACGCCAAGCATCGACTTGCGCGACAGCCCCGCCAGCACCGGCACCTCCAGCTCGCGCAATTGGTCCAGATGCCGCAGCAATTCAAGATTATGCGCCAGGGTCTTGCCAAAGCCAAAACCCGGATCAATCACGATGCGGTTATGCCCGATCCCGGCACCTGTCGCCGCTTCGATGCGTTCGCGCAGAAAGGCGCTGACTTCGGCCACGACGTTCCGGTACTCGGGCTGCACCTGCATGGTTTGCGGGGTACCCTGCTTGTGCATCAGGCATACCGCGACATTGGTTGCGGCCACCGCAGCCAGGGCGCCGGCATCCTGCAACGCGTTGATGTCGTTGACCATCTGCACGCCAGCGCCGATCGCGGCCTGCATCACCGGTGTTTTGCAGGTGTCGATCGACACTGGCACGCCAGCATCGCGCAAATTTTCGATGACGGGCAGCACCCGGTCGAGCTCTTCCTGCACGCTGACCGGTTGCGCGCCGGGTCGGGTTGATTCGCCGCCGATATCGAGAATATCCGCGCCTTCAGCAATCAATTGCCGGGCATGGAAAATGGCTGCTTCATGCTGCAGATGCTGGCCGCCGTCGGAAAACGAGTCAGGCGTGACGTTGACGATACCCATGACCAGCGGCCTGGACAGATCGAACTGGAAGTCTCCGAGTTGCAACATAGAAAAGAAAACGGGGGCTTACGCCCCCGTCAGGGATGAATTGGTTAAACGCCTTCGGCTGGCTGATTGGTGGCCGGTGCTGCCGGCGGAGTCTGATCCTTCGGCGGTTGCGGCGCCTGAGCGCTCTGACTCGGCTTGGGTGGCCGCGGCGGCCGGCCGGCCATGATATCGTCCACCTGTTCGGCGTCGATGGTTTCCCAATCCAGCAAAGCCTTGGCCATGACTTCGAGTTTGTCGTGATTCTCTTCGATCAACTTGCGCGCCAGCGCGTACTGCTCGTCGACAATGCGGCGAATCTCGGCATCTACCTTCTGCATCGTCGCCTCGGATATGTTCTTGTGGGTGGTCACCGAGCGACCCAGGAACACTTCGCCTTCATTTTCGCCATACACCATGATGCCGAGCGCATCCGACATGCCCCACTGGGTCACCATCTTGCGTGCCATTTCGGTGGCGCGCTCGAAGTCGTTGGAAGCACCGGTGGTCATCTGGTGCATGAACACCTCTTCAGCGATCCGTCCGCCAAACATCACCGCGATCGAGGACAGGATACGTTCCTTGTCCATGCTGTAGCGGTCTTCCACCGGCAGTTGCATGGTCAGGCCCAATGCGCGGCCACGCGGGATAATCGTGACCTTGTGTACGGGGTCGGTCTTCGGCAGCAGCCTGGCCACCACGGCATGTCCCGCCTCGTGATAGGCAGTATTGCGCCGTTCTTCTTCCGGCATGATCATCGACTTGCGCTCGGCGCCCATCATGATCTTGTCCTTGGCTGACTCGAAATCGTCCATCTCGACGAAGCGCTTGTTGCGGCGTGCGGCAAACAGTGCGGCTTCATTTACCAGATTTGCCAGGTCGGCACCGGAAAAGCCCGGAGTACCACGTGCCAGCACATCGGCCTTCACGTCAGCCGCCACCGGCACCTTGCGCATGTGTACCATCAAAATCTGTTCGCGGCCGCGGATATCGGGCAGCGGCACCACTACCTGGCGGTCGAAGCGACCCGGGCGCAACAGCGCAGGGTCGAGCACGTCCGGCCGGTTGGTTGCAGCGATCACGATCACGCCGCTCGCACCCTCGAAACCGTCCATTTCCACCAGCAATGCATTCAGGGTCTGCTCGCGCTCGTCGTTGCCGCCACCGAGGCCAGCGCCACGCTGGCGACCAACCGCATCAATTTCGTCGATAAACACAATGCACGGCGACTGTTTCTTGGCCTGTTCGAACATGTCGCGCACGCGCGCCGCGCCCACGCCGACAAACATTTCCACGAAGTCGGAACCGGAAATCGAGAAGAACGGCACTTTCGCTTCGCCGGCGATTGCCTTCGCCAACAGCGTCTTGCCGGTACCCGGGCTACCAACCAGCAATACCCCGCGCGGAATGCGCCCGCCGAGATTCTGGAACTTGGACGGGTCGCGCAGGAAGTCGACCAGTTCGGACACTTCTTCCTTGGCTTCATCGCACCCCGCCACATCGGCAAAGGTCACGCGTTCCTTGCTTTCATCCAGCATCCGCGCGCGCGACTTGCCGAACGAAAACGCACCGCCCTTGCCGCCGCCCTGCATCTGGCGCATGAAGAATATCCACACGCCGATCAGCAACAGCATCGGGAACCAGGACACGAGCAGGTTCATCAGGAAAGACGGCTCCTCTTCGGGCTTGGCTTCAACCGATACGCCGTTCTTGAGCAGATCGGAGACCAGCCAGAGATCGTTCGGCGCATAGGTCGTGATGCGCTTGCCGTCGGTCGTGGTCGCCTTCAGGGTGCGCCCCTCGATGACGACCTTGGTGATATGGCCCTGCTTTACCTGATCAAGAAATTGCGAATAGTCCAGCTGCGCCTGAGCGCTCTGCTGCTGGCGGGTGTTGAACTGCTGGAAGACAGTCATCAGCACCAAGGCGACAACCAGCCAGATCGCAATACTTTTAAACATGTTATTCAAGTTAAACTCCTTTGCAGCACTACAAGCTGCCGTGTTGGTTCATTAAACTATGGATTGCTTAATTACTCAACACAAAATTTCTTCCCGGTGCCCAGCAGATAAACTTCACTGCTCCGGTCGCGTGACGCCTTTGGCTTCCGCGTGGACACCTTGGTAAACCGGCTACGCATCAGCTTCAGGAAATCCTCAAACCCGGTACCCTGGAACACTTTTACCAGAAAACTGCCGTCCGGTTTCAGATGTTCGACGGCAAATTCCAGCGCCAGTTCCGCCAGATACATGGCCCGCGCCTGATCCGCCGATGCTATACCACTGATATTGGGGGCCATGTCGGAAATTACAAGTCCCACCGGTTGTCCCTGCACCACATTTTCCAGCTGTTGCAGCACCGCTTCTTCCCGGAAATCGCCCTGGATGAACTCCACGCCGGGAATCGGATGCAACGGCAACAAGTCGAGTGCAATCACCCGGCACCCCTTGGCGGCCGCGACCTGAGACCAGCCACCCGGCGTTGCCCCGAGGTCTACCACCAGCGTGCCGGGTTTCAGCAAGCGGTCTTTCGCATCAATTTCGAGCAGTTTGTACGCCGCACGCGAGCGGTAACCATCTTTCTGCGCAAGTTGCACAAACGGATCGGTTACGTGCTCGTGCATCCATTGTTTGCTGGTTTTGGAGGGTTTCATCGGGAGTTAATGCGGAATATCGCGGGGGACAGACGCTCCTGCGCAGCGCCATAAGTCACAACCTGCTAAAATTCGCGCCTATTTCAAAAAAGGCCAAAATGTTATCTCTTACCGTATCCGAACGCCTCGCCCTCAAGGGTCGCGCCCATGCCCTGAATCCGACCGTGATGATCGGCAGCGCCGGCTTGACCGACGCCGTCCTGAAGGAAATCGCGCAAACGCTGAAAACCCATGAGCTGATCAAAATCCGCGTCATGGCAGAACGTCCGCAGCGCGAAGCCATCCTCACGGAAATCTGCACGCAACTGAATGCTGCCCCGGTACAACACATCGGCAAAATCCTGGTGATCTATCAGCCCAATCCGGACGCCCACAAGATCGAAATCAAGAAGATGCCGCGCCACAAAGGCAAAAAACCACTGACCAAAAAACAGCTGGGCAATCGCGGCTGAGCACCCGTTCACCAAAAATTCAAAATTTCTAAGCTAGACTAGGCGCGCGAAAAAAATCGCCGCGCCGCATATGCGCTATATGCAAGCAAGATTTTTTAAGCGCAACAATGTATAGCGACGAAATTTTGGATTTTTAAACGTATAGCACGTCCACTACTTCGTATTCCCTGACTCCGCCCGGCGCCTGCACTTCGGCAACGTCGCCGGTGTACTTGCCGATCAGCGCGCGCGCGATCGGTGAACTGATGGAAATCTTTCGTTCCCGGATATTCGCTTCGTCGTCGCCAACGATCTGATAGGTCACGACATCGCCATTCCTGGTATCTTCGAGCACCACGGTCGACCCAAAAACGCAACGACCGTCAGCTGTGATCGACTTGGGATCGATGATCTGAGCTCGCCCCAGCTTGCCCTCCAGCTCGACAATGCGGCCTTCGACGAACGCCTGGCGCTCCTTGGCCGCATCGTATTCGGCATTTTCCGACAGGTCGCCCTGCGCACGCGCCTCGGCGATCGCGGTAATCACGGCCGGACGGTCAATGGTCTTCAGGCGATGCAGCTCCTGACGCATCAATTCTGCACCCACGAGAGTCAAGGGAATTTTGCTCATACCAGTACTTCCTCTAATTATTGTCAGTTGCCGATCGGAAATTCGTTTCCTTAAATCTTATAACTGCGATCGGCAGCGTATTTAACCCAGACGCCGATGTAGCGTCTGCACGTCGTATACCTGCAACTCTGCAAGGTGCTGCATACCCAGACAGGCGGCGCGCGCGCCAGCCAGCGTGGTGTAATAAGTAACGCGCCCCTGGAGCGCCGCATGGCGGATCGAGTAGGAATCACGCATCACGCTTGGCCGACTGTCCACGGTGTTGATGATCAGCTTGATTTCGCCGTTCTTGATCATGTCTACGTTGTGCGGACGACCTTCAGTAACTTTGTTCACCACGGTCACGGCTACGCCGGCCTCACTGATTACGGCTGCCGTGCCACGTGTGGCAAACAGAGTAAAGCCAAGCTGAACCAGCGAGCGGGCGATTTCCACCACCCCGGATTTGTCCGCATCACGCACGCTGATGAATACGTTGCCTTCTTTCGGCAGCTTCACGCTGGCGGCCAACTGCGATTTGACGAATGCCTCGGCAAAAGTATCCCCGACCCCCATCACCTCGCCGGTAGATTTCATTTCCGGCCCGAGGATCGTGTCTACCCCCGGGACTTTGATGAACGGAAATACCGCTTCCTTGACCGAATAATATGGTGGAATCACTTCCCTGGTAACCCCTTGCTGCGCCAGCATCTGTCCGGCCATGCAGCGCGCGGCGATTTTGGCCAGCGGCACCCCGGTCGCCTTGGACACGTACGGCACGGTGCGCGACGCGCGCGGATTTACTTCGAGTACGTAGACGGTCTCGCTTTGGATTGCGAACTGCACGTTCATCAGGCCGACCACGTTAAGCGCCTTGGCCATCGCCACTGTCTGGCGGCGCAGTTCGTCCTGCAACGCGGCGGACAACGAATACGGTGGCAGCGAGCAGGCCGAGTCGCCGGAGTGCACCCCGGCCTGTTCAATGTGTTCCATGATGCCGCCGATGATCACCTGCTTGCCGTCGGACACCGCATCGACATCCACTTCGATCGCATCGTTGAGGAAGCGGTCCAGCAGGATCGGCATGCGCTCCGGGAAAGTCTTGGACATTTCCTCGGCGTCGCGCATGTAGCGCTCAAGATCAGGCTGCGAGTGAATAATTTCCATCGCGCGCCCGCCCAGCACGTTGGAAGGACGCATCACCAGCGGATAACCAATCTCGGCAGCGCCCGCGACCGCATCCGCCACATTGCTGGCAGTCCGGTTGGGCGGCTGTTTCAGATTCAATTCGCGCAACATCGTCTGGAAGCGCGCGCGGTCTTCCGCCATGTCGATCATGTCCACCGAGGTACCGATGATCGGCACCCCGTTCTTCGCCAAACCGTGCGCCAGCTTGAGCGGCGTCTGTCCGCCGTACTGCACGATCACGCCGAGCGGTTTTTCCACCGCGACGATTTCCAGCACGTCTTCCAGGGTCAGCGGTTCGAAGTACAGGCGATCCGAGGTGTCGTAGTCGGTCGACACGGTTTCCGGATTGCAGTTGACCATGATGGTTTCATAGCGGTCTTCGCGCATCGCCAGCGCGGCATGCACGCAACAATAATCGAACTCGATGCCCTGCCCGATGCGGTTCGGTCCGCCGCCCAGCACCATGATTTTTTTCTTGTCGGAAGGCTGCGCTTCGCATTCTTCCTCGTAGGTGGAATACATGTACGCCGTGTTGGTGGCAAACTCGGCCGCGCAGGTATCCACGCGTTTGTACACCGGTCGCACGCCCAGCGCATGGCGATAGGCGCGCACTGCCGCGTCATCGGTGCCGAGTAGCGCGGCCAAACGTGCATCGGCAAAGCCGCTGCGTTTCAGGTGACGCAGTTCATCGGCATTCAGGCTTTCCATGGGCCGATCATCCAGCGCCAGTTCCTGGCGGATGATGTCCTCAATCTGCACCAGGAACCACGGGTCGATCTTGCTGATCGCAAACACCTCTTCCACGCTCATTCCCAGGCGGAATGCATCCGCCACGGCCCAGATGCGCTCCGGACCGGGATTGCCGAGTTCCGACACGATCGTTTCGCGATCGCTGTATTTGCTATCCAGCCCGTTCACGCCCACTTCCAGGCCGCGCAAGGCCTTCTGGAAGGACTCCTGGAAAGTGCGGCCGATTGCCATCACCTCGCCGACCGATTTCATCTGCGTGGTCAGTCGGTCATTGGCCTGCGGGAATTTCTCGAACGCGAAGCGCGGGATCTTCGTGACCACGTAGTCGATGGTCGGCTCGAACGATGCCGGCGTCGCGCCGCCCGTAATATCGTTCTTCAATTCGTCCAGCGTATAACCCACCGCGAGCTTCGCCGCGACTTTCGCGATCGGGAAGCCGGTCGCCTTGGACGCGAGCGCGGACGAACGCGACACGCGCGGGTTCATCTCGATCACGACCATGCGGCCGTTGTCCGGATTGATTGAGAACTGCACGTTGGACCCGCCGGTATCCACGCCGATCTCGCGCAGCACCGCGAGGCTCGCGTCGCGCATGATCTGGTATTCCTTGTCGGTCAGCGTCTGCGCCGGTGCCACGGTAATCGAGTCGCCGGTATGCACGCCCATCGGGTCGAGGTTTTCGATCGAGCAGATGATGATGCAGTTGTCGTGGCGGTCTCGCACCACTTCCATTTCGTATTCTTTCCAGCCGAGCAGCGATTCCTCGATCAGCAACTCACGCGTCGGCGAGGCTTCCAGCCCGCGTTCGCAAATCTCGACGAATTCTTCGCGGTTATAGGCAATGCCGCCGCCGCTGCCGCCCATAGTGAAGGACGGCCGGATGATGGTCGGAAAGCCCATTACCTGCTGCACCTGCAGGGCTTCTTCCATGCTGTGTGCAATCGCCGAACGAGCCGACGACAGGCCGATCTTGTTCATCGCCTGCTTGAATTTCTCCCGGTCCTCGGCCTTGTCGATCGCCTCGCGCGTCGCGCCGATCATTTCCACGCCGTACTTTTCCAGCACGCCGTGCTTGGCCAGATCCAGTGCGCAGTTCAGCGCGGTCTGCCCGCCCATGGTGGGCAGGATCGCATCGGGACGTTCCTTGGCGATGATCTTCTCGACCATTTTCCAGGTGATCGGCTCGATGTAGGTCGCATCCGCCATATTGGGGTCGGTCATGATGGTGGCCGGATTCGAGTTCACCAGGATGACGCGATAACCCTCCTCGCGCAACGCCTTGCAGGCTTGCGCGCCGGAATAATCGAACTCGCACGCCTGCCCGATGACGATCGGGCCGGCGCCGATGAGGAGGATGCTTTTTATGTCACTGCGTCTTGGCATATTTCTTAGTCGCTAGCTGCTAGTCGTTAGTTGGTGCGGTCGCCGCGCGGCCTTGACCAACGTCTAGCGACTTCTCTCCATCAATCCAACAAATTTATCGAACAGGTAATCCACGTCATGCGGCCCCGGGCTCGCTTCCGGATGCCCCTGGAAACAGAACGCCGGCTTGTCGGTCAGTTCGAAACCCTGCAGGGTGCCGTCGAACAGCGAGATGTGTGTAACGCGCGCATTGACCGGCAGCGTTGCCGCATCCACCGCAAAGCCGTGGTTCTGGCTGGTAATCATCACCCGTTTGGTTTGCATGTCCTGCACCGGATGGTTTGCGCCGCGGTGACCGAACTTCATCTTGACCGTCTTTGCGCCCAGCGCGAGCCCCATGAGCTGATGCCCGAGGCAGATACCGTAGAGCGGCACGCCCGCATCAATGAATTCTTTTGTTGCTGCAATCGCGTAATCGCATGGCTCGGGATCGCCGGGACCATTGGACAGGAACACCCCGTCCGGATCCAGCGCCAGCACCTCCGCCGCAGTCGTCCTGGCCGGCACCACCGTGATACGGCAGCCACGCTCGGCCAGCTTGCGCAGGATATTGCTCTTCACGCCGAAGTCATATGCGACCACATGGAACCGGGCATCCACCGCATCGGTATAGCCAGCCCCCAGCTTCCACTCGCGTTGCGTCCAGTTGTAGGATTGCGTGCAAGTCACGTCCTTGGCCAGATCCATCCCAGCCATGCTGGCAAAGCCGCGCGCTGCCGCCAGCGCGGCATCGACGTCAGTGCCCGTGGCGATGCAGCCGTTCTGCGCACCTTTTTCGCGCAAAATGCGCGTCAGCTTGCGCGTATCGATCCCGGCGATCGCCACGACATTGTTGGCCTTGAGATATTCCGGCAGCGAGCGCGTCTTGCGCCAGTTGCTCACCGTCAGCGAAAGATCACGGATAATCAACCCGCTCGCAAAGACCTGGCGCGATTCCACGTCCTCTTCATTCACCCCGACATTGCCGATGTGCGGATAGGTCAGCGTGACGATCTGCCTGCAATAGGATGGATCAGTGAGAATTTCCTGATAGCCGGTCATCGAGGTATTGAATACCACCTCGCCCACGCTGCTGCCGGAAGCCCCGATGGCAACGCCCCGAAACACCGTCCCATCGGCAAGCACAAGAATGGCAGGGTTCGTTTGCGACACCAAGATTACCCCCAAAATAACAGCCTGATAGCTCAGATGACATAAAGAAGCGGGACGAACCGTGTGTCCATCCCGCTGTAGATTGTCGTGCATTATAGCCGAATCGAGGGGGGGCAGCAATGTTCAAGATACCGGCAACAAGGTGAATGACTCGGAAATCCCCGCATTCAGGCCCAATCCTTTCGGGTGATGGACGCGAAGTCAGTGCATGCTAGACTAGCAAATTGTCTTTACTAATGCCTTACCATGAAGCACATCCACTCTTACGACGTAGAAGAAGCCGATTTCGACGAACTGGTCGTCGCCCGCTCACACAAAGCTCCGATCCTGCTGGATATCGGTGCCGAGTGGTGCAGCCCGTGCCGCGTTTTGACCCCGATGCTGGAGCGACTGGTCAAGGACTATGACGGCAAATTCCTGCTGGCCAAGGTCGATGCCGACGAAAACATGAAAATTGCCGGCCGTCACAAAGTGCGCGGGTTTCCGACGGTCATTGCGTATAGCCACGGCCAGGAAACCGACCGCTTTCACAGCGCGCAACCGGAACATTTCCTGCGCCGCTTTATCGACAAGCTAATCGAGAATCACGCCACTGGCGGCAATGCCGGCGACGGTGTTTATCCGGCAGATTGACGTGTCGTGTTGTTGGCAGGCTGAGCTCTACCCTGGCACGTCGGACAGCACCCGCAAGGGGTACGCCGTGGTTGTAAGGGGCTGAAGCCCCAACAACACACGCTGAGCCTGACCTGCTAAAACCCGAACCGCTCCCCCGCGCCCGCCAGCGTCGCAATCCCCAGCACCGCAAAGATCGCGGCCGCAACCCCATGCACCAGGCGCACCGGCATGCGTTCGGCAATTTTGTCTCCTAGCAGGACCGCTGGAACGTTGGCGATCATCATCCCCAACGTAGTACCGAGCACGACGAACACGACCGAGTGGTATTCGGCCGCAAGCGCGACCGTCGCGACCTGGGTCTTGTCGCCCATCTCGGCCAGGAAGAACGCCACCAGCGTCGTCCCGAATACGCCGAAATGCGCGAGCTTCGCCTCGTCCTCGTCAAACTTGTCGGGAATCAGCGTCCAGGCCGCCATGATAATGAATGACATGCCCAATACCCAGCGCAAGGTTTCCGGGCTGAACAGCGTGGTGATCCACGCGCCGAGCGCGCCTGCCATTGCATGGTTCGCCAGAGTCGCGGCCAGGATACCGAGGATAATGGGAACAGGTTTGCGGAATTTCGCCGCCAGGATGAAGGCGAGCAACTGGGTCTTGTCGCCGATTTCGGCCAATGCAACGATGCCGGTCGATACGAGGAATGCTTCCATGAAAATTTCCGAAAATTACAGGATCGTGCGGCGCCGCCCGAAGACGGCGCATTGAAACAGATTACTTCAGCCCGAGCACATCCTGCATGTCATACAGGCCGGGCTTGTTCTGGTTCAGGAAGCGCGCCGCGCGCAGCGCGCCTTGGGCAAACGTGGCACGGCTGCTGGCCTTGTGGGTGATTTCGACGCGCTCACCGGTACCCGCGAACAGCACGGTATGATCGCCGACGATGTCGCCGCCGCGCACGGTCGCAAAGCCGATGGTGGAGGGGTCGCGCTCGCCGGTCACGCCTTCACGGCCATACACGGCGCATTGCGCGAGGTCGCGTCCCAGTGCGCGCGCGACCACTTCGCCCATACCCAGCGCGGTACCGGATGGGGCGTCCACCTTGTGGCGATGATGCGCTTCGATGATTTCGATGTCATAGCCCTGGCTCAACACCTTGGCAGCGGTTTCCAGCAGCTTGAAGGTGAGGTTCACACCAACGCTCATGTTGGGCGCAAATACGATGCCGATCTGTTGCGCCGCCGCCGCGAGTTGCGCCTTTTGCTGGGGACTGAAACCGGTGGTGCCGATGACCATCTTCACGCCCAGTTTGACGCAATATTCAAGGTGATGCAGGGTTCCTTCCGGACGGGTGAAATCGATCAGCACATCGGCGCCTTTCAGCGCCGCTTCGATATCCGCCCCGATCTTGATGCCGCAGGCCGAACCGCATAACTCGCCTGCGTCGCGCCCCAGCAGCGCACTGGTGCCATGCTCCAGTGCCGCATGCAACTGCAGGTCATCGGCCTGCATCGTTCCTTCCAGCAAGGCACGTCCCATGCGCCCGCCGCTGCCAGCCACGACGATTTTGACTGTATTCATATTGCTACCCCGATTGTTCTTTGGTCCGATTGTCTTTGGTGAAGAGTGCGCTCTCGCGACACTGATACACAAATCAAGGCAGGCCGGGTGGAAGCCCGACCTGCCGTATTTTGGTACGAATTACTTGCGGGTTATGCGCTGCCAACCCGCCCACCATTACTTCTTTTCCGTTTCTTCCCCGGCGATCAGCCACGCATTACCCACCTTCTCAAGAGTCAGAGTCTTGCGGATATTGTCCTGGTAAGAGGCCGAACGATAATTCTGAATGAATTTGACCGTTGCATGAGTCGCATCGTGCATCCGGATGTTGAGGTTACCCAAGCCCAGCTCGATTTTCTGGGACTTGCCAATCCGATCCCGACGCTGCTTCTCCCATGCTTTCCGGCTCATGCCCGCCGGCGCGAAATCAGGCTTGTAGGCAGCAAGGTACCCATCAATATTTCGCGATGACCAAGCCTCCGCCCACGCCTGGAGCGCCTTCACGACTTCCGCGGCCGGATCAGGTTTGGCGACGGGCTGTGGCTTGGGCGCTTCCGGCAGCGGCTCGGTTGCGACTGCTGCGGCCGCAACCGGCGCCGTAGCAACCGCGGGCGCTTCCGCCGGCTTGGCTGCCACCGGCTCAGCAGACGCCGCAGCGGACGCAGGCAGCGGCGGCATCTTCGAATCATCGATGCGCGCGAGCGTGTCACCTTCGAAATACAAGGTCAGGCGTTGTTCCTCGCCGATTTGACCATAGTGCTTCAGGTAATATACATAATCCCAGCGGTTGGTGTGGAATGCATCGTGAATCAGTGGCGTGCCCAGCACATACATCACCTGCTGCCGCGTCATGCCCAGCTTCAGTTTTTCGCGCATCTCCGGCGTGACGAAATTCCCCTGGCGGATGTCCATCTGATACGGCGCCAGCAAAGGCGTCGAAACATAGCTGCAACCCGACAGCAACAGGGAACACAGAATCAACTTGGTACGCATGATCGTAATCTCACAATTTCTTTAAAAACATCGCATGATACCTCAAGCAACAACACCCAACATCTCCGCCGCGTGTTTGCGCGTCGTTTCGGTGATCGTCATTCCGCCCAGCATGCGCGCAATTTCCTCGACCCGCTGCGCATTATCCAACTGGTCAATGCTGCTTAACGTAATACCGTTTTGCAGCGCCTTGCTCACGCGCCACTGCTGATCGGCTGCCGCGGCAACCTGCGGCAGGTGTGTCACGCACAACACTTGATAAGTCTTGCCCAGTTGCCCGAGCAGGCGCCCGACAATTTCAGCCACCCGGCCGCCGATGCCGCTATCCACTTCATCGAAAATCAGCGTCGGCACACTCGCCACCCGACTGGTCGCAACCTGGATCGCCAGCCCGATGCGCGACAACTCGCCGCCCGAGGCGACCTTGGCCAGACTGCGCAGCGGCGCGCCCTGATTGGCCGCGACCTGAAACTCGACATTCTCCAGCCCATGCGCGACACCTTCGCCCAGCGGCTGCAATACAACGGCAAAGCCACCGCCCTGCATCGCGAGCATCTGCATCGCGGCGGTAATTTCTTGTGACAACGTCGCGGCTGCCTGCTGGCGCGCTGCCGTCAATTTCTGAGCTGCCACGAGGTAACTGCGTTGCGCGGCCTGCTCCTGCTGCTGCAAGCCGGCCAGATCGGCATCGCCGCCCAATTCAGCCAGCCGCGTCACGATCCGCTGCAGCACCTCATCCAGCTGTTCCGGCGCGGTACGGTATTTGCGCGCGGCATCCAGCACGCTCTGGATGCGCTGCTCCAGTTCGCTCAGGCGTTGCGGATCGGCATCCAATCGCTGCTCATAATGGCGCAATGCATACACTGCCTCCTGCAATTCCGCCTGCGCGCTCTCGAGCATGCGCAGTGGCTCGCCGAGGCTGGCATCGTGCCCGACGCCGTCGCGCAGGCGCGCGGTCAACGCATTGAGTTGCGTCAGGCATGCGGTATCCGCTTCGCTCAGCGTTTCCAGACCGAACTGCGCAGTCTCCAGCAGACTGGCCGCGTGGGCC
Organism: Gallionella sp.; assembly: GCA_035702405.1. Classification (GTDB taxonomy): domain Bacteria; phylum Pseudomonadota; class Gammaproteobacteria; order Burkholderiales; family Gallionellaceae; genus Gallionella. Next base: position 49,100 of record DASSQR010000052.1, read on the forward strand.
AGCCGCTCATAATCTTCCTGCAGCGCCTGCCACTCCGGCAGGCTGAAGCGCAGCCCTTCCAGCTCGGCGCGCTGGAATTGCAGCAGATCGCGCTCAGCCTGGAGCGCCGCGGCGTTTTCACTCAGACTGATGCGGCGGCGCTGCAGCGCCTGCCAATCGCGGAACAGTGCGGCAACGTTATCGGCATCGCCGCTGATGCCGGCATAGCCATCCAGCAGCACGCGCTGCGCATTGGGCCGCAGCAGCAGCTGATGCGCATGCTGGCCGTGAATGCCGAGCAGCTGTTCGCCCGCTTCGCGCATTTGCTGCAACGTGGCACTGCTACCGTTGATGAATCCGCGCGACCGTCCCCCGGCATCCAGCACCCGACGCAGCAAACACACACCGTCATCACCGGTCAGCTCCTGCTCGCGCAGCCAGTCCTGCAATGCCGGCAAAGCCGTAATATCGAATTCGGCCACAATCTCGGCGCGCTCGCAGCCGTTGCGCACCATGGACGCGTCGCCGCGCTCGCCCAGTGCCAGTGACAGCGCGTCGATCAGGATAGACTTGCCTGCGCCGGTCTCACCGGTCAGTGCGGTAAACCCCGCGGAAAATTCCAGCTCAAGCGCAGCGACAATGACGAAATCACGGATGGCGAGATACTTCAGCATTGGCTTGGCTAGTTCGGACAAGTTAGAGCGTCTGGTTCCAGAGCAGCTTTTCGCGCAAGGTGTGGTAATAACTATGCCCCAGCGGGTGCAGCAGACAGGCCGGCTCGGGATGGCGCGTGACGATAATCTTGTCGTCCTGCTGCAGGTCGTAATTGGTATGGCTGTCGAAGCGCAGCCGGTTGTCGCCGGAACGATGCATCAGAATCTCCAGCACCGACGAACTCTTCACCACGATCGGGCGATTGCTCAGGGTATGTGGACAGATCGGCACCAGTTCGAGCACATCAAGGCTGGGATGCAAAATCGGCCCGCCCGCCGAGAGTGCATACGCTGTCGAACCGGTTGGAGTGGCCACAATCAATCCATCGGCACGCTGGTTATACAGATACTCACCATCGATGCGCACCTCGAACTCAATCATGCTGCTGATGCTGCAGCGATGCACCACGATTTCGTTAAAGGCGGAATTACGGAATACCTCCGCGCCGTCGCGCATCACATGCGCCGAAATCAGCAGCCGCGGTTCGACCACGAACTTGCCTTCCAGGATCGCGGCGATGCTTTCCAGCATGTTCTCGCGCGAAACGTCGGTCAGAAAACCGAGCCGACCCTGATTCACTCCGATCAAAGGCACCCTCGAAGGCGACAGCATATGCGCGATATTCAACAAGGTGCCATCGCCGCCGAGCACGATCGCCAGATCCACGGTCCCGACCATCTCTTCCAGCGTCTTCACCGAATAGGGATTGTTCTGGAGATGCTCGGCCGTGACACTGTCGACGCACACGTGCAAACCCCTGCCCGCTAGGAATTCTGCCAGCCGCAACAACGGCTCGGCGATCTCGGGAGACTTGTGCTTGCCAATCAGCGCAACGTTTTGAAAGGGAAACTTCATGGGCGCGATTAAACCACATCGCTTATGCAATGACAAAGGTAGCGCCGCGCCATTTCACAGAATCGTGAGGCGATCAATTTCACCTTCCGCCGCAACCAGGCATTCGATATAACTCGTTTTTTTGGAAAGCCTGCAATCGTTTTAATACCCGAGCAACCATATCAGCAAATAAGTTTTTTCGATTGTTCTTATATATCCAATCTGCAACAATGCTTTGGTCTCGAACACCGAGACGGGAAACGTGAACTTCACGTGCTTTGGAACAGCGATAGACCGACGGATGAATTGCATGAAAGCAGCACCCCGCGAGATTGCCACACCCTGCCCGAAAATGAGCCTGAATATTCCCGAAGGCATGACGGCAGTGGAGTTCTTCAACAGCCCCGCCAACCTGAAGAACCTGACCGAAGAAAACGGCCTGTTCCGAACGCCCGAAGATTTGCTGATGTATCGCAAGCTGATCGGCCACAGCGTCGAATTCGATACCTCGATCATCCTCGACACCTCGCGACGCATTCTCGACCCGCTCGGACGGCCGGTGCGGCGCGACCAGATGAAGCCGCGGGAAAAGAAGGTCTGGTCGAAGATGACGCAGATCATCTGCGACTACATGTTCGAAAAATATCCCGATCCCGCAGAACACCTGATCCTGTGCGGCGAGGCCAGCCTCGATTCGACCTGGCCGCTGAACAAGCCGGGTGTACCGAGCATCCGCATGATCCACAACCATTTCATCGTGTTCCCGCTGGCTGATTTGCACAGCGCGAAAGAAGCCAACCCGAACGATCCCAATCTGACCGACAGCGGCCACAACACGCTGTTCCTGCGCCACCTGAGCGAGGTTTACCGCAAATTTCTGGAAGTGCTGGATTTGCAGATACTAAGCCTGCTGCCCGCCGAGGATTCCGCGCTGCGACTGACCGGCTATCCGCAAGGCCTGCCGTGCTGGGAGGTGAAAGGTGGGCACCAGCGGCTGAGTGACCAGTATTTTTGGTATGAGTACGAGCAAGTGCTGCGCGGCTTCCTGGATTTTTACCGTACCTTCTTCTCGCTGGTCGCCACGGGCGAAGAACGGGTGCCTGAGCACGCCAACTTCCCCGCGCAAATTGACGAGGTGTTGCTGGATAATCCGGGTTTCCTGCGCGTCGCACGCGATTTGCGCGAGCGCGTGATCCAGGACCCGCAATTCGCCAACGACATCCGCTGGCGGCCCGCATACAAACAGATCATGTTCCGCGACGATAATGGCCGCCTGATCGTGACCATTTCACAGAATTCGGTCGGCAACGCGATTACCGAACTGCTGGGCATCGTGGTCAAGCGCCAGGTCGATTCGGACGCCTACGCCGCGGTGGAAGGGGCACTGGTCACGCGCCTGCTGGATGTGCGCGAACGCTTGCTGGCGGCTAATCTGGGTGAAGCGATTTCGGCACCGTGCTGGCCGAATAACTCGTTCCAGCCCAGCCGCTGACAGAATATCTGGATTGACGAAAACGCCAATTCCGCAGGGGCGCGATTCACCCTCCGGGTGAACGTGCCCCTACAACCGCCCCATCTTTGGCAACTCACCGACCAGCGGCGCGAGATAATCGACCCACGCCTCCGTCACGTCGTTACCTGAAGTGCTGATGTATTCGTCCTTCATCGCGGTGGTTTCACGCGCGACTGATGCCAGCGGCGTGATGAAACATTCGCTCGCATAGGGCTTGCTGCTCAGGCGGCGGATCGACACGGAACCCGGCTGACCGGTGCCGGCAGCGTGGTTTACCGCGTATTCGCCCACCTGACGCGCTTCGCGCGCGTCCACTTCGGAAAATATGGTTGGGAAAGAGCGCTGCAGATAGCCAAAGGTATCGGCGCGCACGCGCACTTTCTGTCCTGGGAAAGCGTCCTTCACCAGTGCTGCCAGCGTGTCGCCCAACGCACCTGAACCGGACAACTGGATATTGCCGTGCGAATCGCGTTCGCCGGAAGTTGAGATCGGGTTACCGTCCTTGTCGCTGATGCCTTCGGATGCGGCGATCAGGCAGCGGCCGTGCTTCGCCACGACCTCGCGCACGTCCTGCTTGAATTTCTCGACGTCGAACACGCGTTCCGGCAGGTAGATCAGATGCGGGCCGTCACCTTCTTCCTGGCGCGCCAGTGCGGAAGCCGCCGTGAGGAAGCCGGCATTGCGCCCCATCACGACGTTGACCTTGATCCCCTTGAGCGCGCGATTGTCGCGATCATCGCCCATGAAGGCCAGCGCAACGAAGCGCGCCGCCGAGGCAAAACCGGGACAGTGATCGGTAACCTTCAGGTCGTTGTCGATCGTCTTGGGAATGTGCACCGTGCAGAAATCGTAATTCGCCTCTTTCGCCATTTCGGCGATGATGTGCGCGGTCTCGGCGGAATCGTTGCCGCCGATGTAGAAGAAATAGCGCACATCGTTTTTTCGGAACACCTCGAAGACCTTTTCGCATTCTGCCTTGCCGGGCTTGAGGCGCACCGAGCCCAGCGCTGCCGCCGGCGTCGCGGCGACCAGTTCAAGCTGGTCGACGCTCTGCGTCGTCAGGTCGATGAAATCTTCCTTGAGGATGCCGGCGATGCCATGCCGTGCACCGAGGATGCCGGTTATGTTGGGTTGCTTGCGCGCTGCGACCACCGCCCCGACCAGCGATTGATTGATGACTACGGTCGGCCCGCCGGACTGCCCGATCACCATTTTGCCGATTAACTTTCCTTGCATAGCCATAGCGCAATCTCCCTATTAATCGAAGGGCGCATTCTAAACCCATTCATGCAAAAGAATGCAGCATTGACAGGTGCAGAAGGATTCCCATAAAGTGGCCAGACCCACCCTCGATCCTGTATGTGGCAGCCAACGATGACTGAAACAGGCCGCAGTCCGGAAAGTGGTAATTTTCCGTGCCGCCCTTCGAGTGGCAGAAACGAAGTGTAGCGCCAGTAGCAGTTTTGTTTTTGGGGATTTTGTATCGCCGCTAACATCTGCCAGCCATCTCGCACCATCGGCCCCGATCCGGGATGATCCTGCCATGATTTGCAAACCAGAATCCCGTCGCACGCCCCACCTGTCACACCTGTATTCCATTTTGAAAAGCCTGCAAAACAGGAGTTACGTTTCACGGATTCCAGCAGAAGTACCTCGTTAACGATAATACAGAAAGGAAGTGCATCATGACGCAAATCAACACCGCTGTATCCAGTCGTTCCAATGGCAAGCAAATCGGCACTGCCATGAAACTCAATATCCTCGCACTCTCGGCGGTCGCGGCGGGAATCTTCGCGGGCGCCGCTTCCGCCGCCACTTTCGAGTGGGTAAATGGCAAGGTCACCAGTTTCACGGCACAGCTGCCGATGTACACCGTGGCGGTGGTCGACAACAAGATCGTTCGCTTCTGTCATCCGACCAATGGCAAGGACTATCCCGTCAACACCGGAAATCTTCACTATGACATGCTGGAAGCCGCATTCCTGAACAACAAGAACGTGGAAGTTGGCGTGCAAAACTTCGGCAACGACCCACAGAGCGGTACGGTAAAGCTTTGCATTGACCGTGTGATTCTAAAGAACTGAGGCAAGACAAGGTGCACGCCATCAGCGCCCAGCTGCCAACCTTGCTCCGTTAATTATGAACCTGCGGTATGGCGTGATCACGCCATACCGCAGCCCCCCATTACCAGACAGCATGTCTGGCCAAAAATCTGGTTAAGAGCCTGACTTTCCACCGCGAATGGCTTTCGCAACTGACCGGCACATTCGATCATATATTTTCGGTAAAAAAATGTGCCTCGCCCCCTTGACAACCCGATTTACAAATCACCAGAATATCCCCCACTTGCAGTCCCGCCGTATTCCACATCGCAGCGCACGCACGCTGGGGGCAGTCAGCGGGAACCCTGGAACAGGAGGCCGGCGCAAGCATGATTGGTTCTGACATGGTCCGTTCGCGTGGAAATTCGAATAGATAGATGTAACCAGAACCGGAAAGAACAAATGAGTGATGGAGATTCCATCTCTTTATTGTTGATTCCTGATGTACCGGAATCAAGTGCTGGTGGCAGTTCTTGTTGAAAGAGGATTCACATGATTGCAAGCCTCACTGGTCGTCCTTCGCGCCATCCCGGCGATTATCCATCGCTTTCTGTTGTTTTCATAACAACCCGCGACCCCAAATTTCTGGCGCAGCTGAGTCCATCGGCAACCAGAGCGGCCAAGCGACATCACATAGACTGTAACAGGGTAGCCAGTTAGTTATTGAACGGCACCAATAGTCAACAAGGGCACTGAAGCCGACATGTTGAATATTACCGTTTCCTTCCTGGCCGACGAACTCAACTCGTACCTGCGCAAACGCGGGGTATTGGCCCAGCCGGACGATATGGTCGAGCCGTGCGCACTCGTTAATGACAAAGGGGAATGGTCCATACCCGAAAACAAGATCGGGCTATCCATCATCAATATCGATGAAGAACGGATCCTGCGCGAACAACTGCCGGAGCGGGTCTATCTGGACGAGCACCATGTGGTGCGACAACCGGTTCTGAAACTCAACCTGACGGTAATGTTTGCCGTGCGATTTGCCCTGACCACAGTCGGCTACAAACAATCACTGTCGTTCCTGTCGCACGTCCTGGCCTTTTTTCAGGCAAACCCGTCCTTCTCAGCGGAAAACAGCTCGGGCCTGGATCCGCGCATCGCGAAGCTCAATGCGGAACTGCTGTCATACACACCGGAGCAGCTCAACCAGACTTGGGCCTACCTGGGCGGCAAGTACCTGCCCTCGGCAATCTATCGTATCCGCATGGCTACGCTTCAGGACATCGAGCCGACGGGAATTGGTAAGCCGATAACCACCATCAAAGCCGAGATAACGCGCCGATGAACATTCGTTTCCGCCCCCTCTTTACGTTCGGCGTCGCGCACGGCTATTACGCGACGGCCAACCCGCCAAGTCCGGACTTCGATTTTGTCCTGGCGGAGCACAGCCAGCGGGCACTTGCCGGAGCGCGGCTGCTGGCGCGCATGCATGCCGGGCGGCTCCACGTGCTATTCGAGGCTGCCGACGACGACTCGCCGCTGCAGGATATCAGCGGGCTGGAGCTCGTCATCGGCCTGCGCTTGCGTAATCCCTATTTCGAACATTTCACTGCCGCAATGCCGGAACCATTGCCGCTTTATACCAACGTCGCAGCAACGCACCACCTGGATGCAGCCCGTGCAAGCGACCTGGCAGGAGACCGCTTCACACCGGTCGCGGCGATTACAGCGCGACCACTGGCGCTGGATATCCATCGCATGGGCGACAACAAGCTGGTGTGGTCCGGGAAAATCCGGGACGGTGAAAACATGCCGACACTCGACCTGCGTTCCTGGTCAGCCGGCTGCTATCTCGTGACGCAGCATGCAGGGGCAGAAAACAGTAGCCGCCCGCTGATAGTCACACCCGATCTGGCGGACGCAGGCATGTGGGGGATTGTCAGAATCGTCGTGACACCAGACTTCTGGAGTTCGTCTCCACCGCCTGACTTTGAGGTCCGCTTCGATGCGCGCGAGGAAACCCTGAATTATTACGTCGTCGCGCCGCCGGACTGGAGCGATTTTGACAAGCTTGCGGTCACCGATACTGCAGCCAGTTCCGCGCTGACGTTCGAAAAACTCGAACCGGATCATTTTCCATTGGACCGTTTCTCGGATGCGCAACTTGGCATTCCGGATGTTCATGCCGTGCTGTTTCGCTCGACGTCCATGGTACCGCGCCAGGCGGCAGCAACGAAACGGCTCCAGCTAAGCCGCAACGGAAATCCGCTGATCAAGAATCTTCCCCTGCCGGGGGCTGACATGCCGCTGGCCAGATTCATCGTTCAACTTTCGAAAACCTAAGGAGAGCACTGATGACTTACCGCACACCTGACGTTTATGTAGAAGAAATATCCGTATTTCCCCCATCGGTTGCGGAAGTCGAAACCGCGATCCCGGCTTTCGTCGGCTATACCGAATTCGCGCGCGAAATCACGGTTGGCGACCTCAATAACAAGCCGAAAAAAATCAAATCACTGCTGGAGTACGAAACCTATTACGGCGCCGGGCCGACACTGGCCATTTCCGAAGCCGTGATTGACGATGCCAACAATTTCGTCAGCA
>DASSQR010000053.1:0-26857 GCA_035702405.1 Gallionella sp.
GGTGTCATCACCCTGAGCCAGAACGCGCTGGCCTTGAACGAGCAGATTCATACCGCGCATCCGGAGCACGTTGATTTCGGCACTGTGCACAGTAATTTTCTGAGCATGGTTGGTGGCAGCGGCGAGCTTGAGCTATACCACGGCGGATTGCGCGTACGTGCCGCGAATGGCGCGAACATCTTCGACCAGTTTGACTATCGCGGCTATCGGCAAATTCTGCGCGAAGAGGTGCGGCCATGGAGCTACATGAAGTTTCCGTTCCTTATTGAACTGGGCAAGGAGCAGGGCTGGTATCGTGTTGGGCCGCTTGCGCGCGTGAACAACTGCGACTCTATTCCTACGCCACTGGCAGAAGCCGCGCGCAAACGCTTCCGCGAATTCGCCCAGGGCGGTTTCGTGCACGACACTCTGGCCTATCACTGGGCGCGCATGATCGAAGCGCTGCATTGCGCCGAATCGATCGAGGAATTGCTGAATGACCCGGACATTACCGGCACTGAGCTATTGGTGGACAAAGGTGACAAACGCCATGTCGGCATCGGTGTGCTCGAAGCACCGCGCGGTACCTTGTTTCATCACTACGAGATCAATGATGAAGGCCTGATCGAAAAGGCCAACCTGATCGTTTCGACCACCAGCAACAATCAGGCGATGAACGAATCGGTGCGCGCCGTCGCCAATCAATACCTGGATGGGCACGAGATTACCGAAGGGTTGCTCAATCACCTCGAAGTGGCCGTGCGCGCCTACGATCCGTGCCTGTCCTGTGCCACGCATGCGCTCGGCAAGATGCCGCTGCAGGTAGAGTTGCTCGCGGCCGATGGGCAGCTGCTTGGCCGGATGAACAAGAGCAGTGATGGCGTGGTCGAACGGACCGTTTAAGCATCGTGACCAGCCTGCTGCTGTTCGGCTATGGCAATCCCGGGCGCGGCGATGATGCGCTCGGTCCGTTGCTGATCGAACGCATTGCCGGCTTACAGCTCGCTGAGATTGTGTGCCAGCAGGACATGCAACTGCAGGTGGAGCATGTCACCGACCTGGCTACATGCGATCTTGCGCTCTTCGTCGATGCCGACATGTCCTGCAGCGCACCCCTGGAGTTTAGCGAGCTGACGGCGGTAAAAGACACCAGCTATTCCAGCCACGCCATGACTCCAGCGGCCTTGTTGCATGCTTACCAACAGGTATATGGCAAAGATAGTCCACCGGCGTTTCTGCTGCGCATTCGCGGCTATGAGTTCGAACTGGGCGATCCCTTGAGCACGCGAGCCATTGCTAATCTGGATGCAGCAAACGGATGCGTCGTTGACTTGTGTGCCACGCGAACCATGTCGCATTGGCAGCAGCGCCTCACGAGGCGCATCGCGGAGCAGAAATGATCAACATGCTTTTGTGTTGCGGAGTCTGCTCGGACATGCGGTCATGTACGCGAGATGTGAGTCGATGTCGCAGGAGATGACATTGTATGGCAATGCCAAGACAACCTGCCAAGGCCGTTAAATTGATTCCTGACGGAAATCCCCGGCCATGGACCGGGGACTCACCACAGGTCAGGCCGCCTGGATATTGGCAGCCTGCTTGCCCTTTTGGCCCTGGGTCACTTCAAAGGTGACCCTTTGGCCTTCCTGGAGCGACTTGAAACCGCGCATATTGATTGCAGAAAAGTGTGCGAACAGGTCGTCGCCGCCATCATCGGGAGTGATGAAACCAAAACCCTTTGCATCGTTGAACCATTTGACTGTACCAGCTGCCATGTTTAAATCCTTACAAGTAATACAGGGAAATCCCTGCGGGTTGTACCACACCAGGACCCGGACGCCCCGGTTATGCCTTTACGAAATCGGATTGCTGCAGTTTGTTTTCACGTCTTCGAAGCGCTTCGTACCTTGCACGCAACTCATTAATCTTGGGAGATTTTGGGGAGAAATACGAACCGTCAGACGGTATGCAGAGCATACTGTCTGAAGTGGTTTTATCAGCATGACGTGTTAGGAACGCTGGCTTGACAGAAGACATGACAATTACCGAGTAATCAGAAATCACCTGGGCAATTCAGCTCAGGCGTGACGAATGCTACACGGTTGGGAAAAAAAACATATATGCCAGAATGCCTAGATATTTCAGTCTAGTGCCATGTGTCTTTCAAACGTGGAAGCAAGAGCATCGGCCGCAGGATTCCGCGGTTAACCCGAGACGGGCTTGCCAACAGCGAATACGCTATGCACAATACCTGAGCACTTTGCATGACAACTGCGCGGCACAGGAGTAAGGTTCTCGTTACTGAACGACACGGAGGCGGCGATGTTCGAGTTGCGGATACACGGTCGGGGTGGGCAGGGCGTGGTGACGGCAGCGGAGATGATGTCGGTTGCGGCCTTTGCGGAAGGACGTCATGCACAGGCATTTCCCAGTTTCGGCTCCGAGCGGACAGGCGCACCGGTGGTGTCGTTCTGCCGCATCGATGACAAGGAAATCCGGCGGCGCGAGCCGATCATGGAACCGGATGCGATCATCATCCAGGATCCCACGCTGCTGCATCAGGTTGATGTGTTCGCCGGTCTGAGGCAGGACGGCTACGTGCTACTTAATACCAATCGCAGTTTCGAGGCGCTCGGCTTGGGCGAGTTTGTTGCAGGCCGCAAGGTGGAACGGCTGCGCACCTTGCCGGCTACCGAAATCGGCCTCAAGCATGTCGGACGGCCGATACCCAATGTGCCGTTGCTGGCCGGGTTTGCGGCGCTGTCCGGATTGATCCGGCTGGAGTCGGTCATCATGGCCATCCGCGACAAATTTTCCGGCAAGGTTGCGGAGGGTAATATTGCCGCGGCGACCGAAGCCTACAACCTCATCAAGACCGGCGTGGCGGAGGTGCAACATGCTTAAGCAGATCGAAGGTTCGCGCGCGGTTGCCGAAGCCGTCGCATTGTGCCGCCCCGAGGTGATCTGCGCCTATCCGATTTCGCCGCAGACCCACATCGTCGAAGCACTCGGGGAAATGGTGAAGAGCGGTGAACTGGCGCCGTGCGAGTTCGTCAATGTCGAGAGCGAATTTGCCGCAATGTCGGTTGCCATCGGCGCTTCCGCCACGGGCGCACGCTCCTATACGGCCACGGCGAGCCAAGGACTGCTCTACATGGTCGAGGCAGTCTACAATGCGTCCGGCCTCGGTTTGCCGATCGTGATGACGATTGCCAACCGCGCCATCGGAGCACCGATCAATATCTGGAACGACCATTCCGATGCGTTGTCGCAGCGCGATTCCGGCTGGTTGCAACTGTTCGCGGAAACCAATCAGGAAGCGCTCGACCTGCACATCCAGGCGTTCCGTCTGGCCGAGGAATTATCCATGCCGGTGATGGTGTGCATGGACGGTTTCATCCTGACCCATGCCTACGAGCGAGTGGACATTCCGACGCAGCAGCAGGTCGATGCTTACCTGCCGGCGTTCGAGCCGCAGCAGGTGCTTGACCCGCGCGCGCCGGTGTCGATTGGGGCGATGGTCGGGCCGGAGGCTTTCATGGAAGTGCGCTATCTGGCGCATGCCAAACAGATGCAGGCGCTGGAGCGGATTCCGCAACTCGCGGCAGAATTCAAGCAGGTGTTCGGGCGCGACTCCGGCGGTGTGATGCACACCTATCGCGGCGATGATGCCGAGACCATGGTGGTGGCAATGGGCTCGGTACTCGGTACCATCAAGGACACCATCGACGAGATGCGTGCGGACGGCCACAGGATCGGCGTGCTGGGAATCACCAGCTTCCGTCCGTTCCCGCTGGCGCAGGTGCGTGCCGCGTTGGAGAATGCGAAGCGGGTAGTGGTACTGGAAAAAAGCCTCGCGGTGGGCATCGGCGGGATTCTTGCTACCGATGTGCGCATGGCACTGGCCGACGGGCAGCCGCACGTTCATACGGTAATCGCGGGCCTGGGCGGCCGCGCGATTACCCGAAAATCGCTGCACAAGCTATTTCGCGAGGCGGAACAGGATGCGCTGCAGCCCGTGACCTTTCTTGATCTGGATTGGAACATCGTCAACAAACAGCTGGCGCGCGAGCATGCCGCACGCCGTTCCGGTCCCGCTGCGGAGAACATTCTGCGCGATGTCGGTACGGTCGCGTCAAAGATCTGTTGACCGGCGCAGTATACGCAGCGTAGGTCGGGCTATGCCCGACGAAAGTGATGGCACTGCTTGTCCGCCGAGGGAAGCCAATAGCCTGGCGGATCATTTGGATTCATGGAGGTATGACATGCCTTTCCAACCCATCAAGTTCTACCAGACCGGCACCTTCACTGTCGGCAACCGTTTGCTGAACATCGAGCAGCGCAGCATTCAGGCGCAGACTGACCGCAGCAATGCAATCAATTCCGGGCACCGCGCCTGCCAGGGCTGCGGCGAGGCACTCGGCGCGCGTTATGCGCTCGACGCCGCGATGGACGCGACGGACTGCCAGTTGATTGCAGCGAACGCGACGGGTTGTCTCGAAGTGTTCACCACACCGTACCCGGAAACCTCGTGGCAATTGCCATGGATGCATTCGCTGTTCGGCAATGCCGCTGCGGTTGGCACCGGCATCGCGGCGGCGCTGAAGGCCAAGGGGCGCACCGACGTGCGAGTGGTCGCGCAGGGTGGGGACGGCGGCACCACCGACATCGGCTTTGGCTGCCTGTCCGGCATGTTCGAGCGCAACGATGACGTGCTGTACATCTGCTATGACAATGAGGCCTACATGAACACTGGGGTGCAGCGTTCCTCGGCCACGCCGCCTGCCGCGCGTACGGCGACGACGATGCCGGTGGGGACTGAGCCCGGCAACCCGTTCGGACAGGGCAAGTTCGTTCCCGCCATCGCGATGGCGCACGAGATTCCCTACACCGCGACCGCCACCGTGGCCGACCTGCGCGACCTCGAAGCCAAGGTCAGGCGTGCGATGGAGTTCCGCGGCGCGCGTTACATTCATATCCTGGTGCCATGCCCGCTCGGGTGGGGTACAGCGTCGCACGACAGCATTCGCATCGCGCGCCTTGCGCATGAAACAGGGTTGTTCCCGGTATTCGAGGCCGAGCGCGACAAGGTAGTAAGCGTATTACCGATTCGCAGGCAGTTGCCCGTCGAGGCCTATCTCGAACCGCAAAAGCGCTTCGCCCATTTGTTCGGCAAGGCGCCGCGCCTTGACCTCATCGCCCGGCTCCAGGAAATCGCCGACCATAACATCCGTAAATATGGGCTGGTGCCATCACAGGGAGAGAAATGATGGACAAACCGTTTGCTATCACGCTCGATGTCGGTTCGTCGCTCGCCAATCGCACGGGTTCCTGGCGCACCAAGCGGCCGGTGTACGTGGACCGGCTGCCACCGTGCAATGCGGCGTGTCCGGCGGGCGAGAATATTCAGGGTTGGCTGTTCCATGCCGAAGCGGGTGACTATGAGCAGGCTTGGCGCGAGCTGACCAAGGAAAATCCGTTTCCCGCCATCATGGGGCGGGTCTGTTATCACCCATGCGAAACGGTGTGCAACCGCAATTATCTGGACAGTTCCGTGGGCATCAACGCAGTCGAACGCTTCCTGGGCGACGAGGCGAACAAGCTCGGCTGGAAGTTCGAGAAACCGGAGATCAGCTCCGGCAAGCGCATCCTGATAGTCGGCGCAGGGCCATCCGGGTTATCTGCGGCATACCATCTGACGCGCTTCGGCCATACGGTCGAGATTCACGAAGCGGGCCCGATGGCAGGCGGCATGATGCGTTTCGGCATACCGAAATACCGTTTGCCGCGCAATGTACTGGATGCCGAGGTCGCACGTATTCTCGAACTTGGCGTTACGCTGAAACTGAATAACAAGGTTACGAACATCGAAGAAAGCATGCGGGCGGGAAAGTTCGATGCCGCTTTCCTTGCGGTTGGTGCGCAAATTGGCAAGCGGGCCTTCATTCCGGCCGGGGACGCGGCGAAGATTCTCGATGCGGTATCGGTGCTGCGCAGCATGGAAGGCGAAGAGAAGCCGATGCTGGGGCGCACGGTGGTGGTCTACGGCGGCGGCAATACGGCCATCGACGTGGCGCGCACGGCCCGACGCCTTGGCGCAACCGATGCGATCATCGTCTACCGGCGCACGCGCGAAAAGATGCCGGCGCACGATTTCGAGGTGGAAGAGGCGCTGCAGGAAGGCGTGATGATCAAATGGCTCTCCACCATCAAACAGGCGCAGGGCCGCAGCCTGACGGTCGAAAAGATGGTGCTGGATGAAAAGGGATTTCCGCAACCCACCGGTGAACTGGAAACCATCGAGGCGGATTCACTGGTACTTGCGCTCGGCCAGGATGTCGACCTGTCCCTGCTCGATGGTGTGTCCGGGTTAGAAATCAAGGATGGCGTGGTGCAGGTCGGGGCCAACATGATGACCGGGCATGAAGGGATTTTTGCCGGGGGCGACATGGTGCCGGCAGAACGGTCGGTGACCGTCGGCATCGGCCACGGCAAGAAAGCCGCTCGCCACATCGACGCGTGGTTGCGCGGCACCACCTACCAGCCGGCGCCAAAGCACGAACTGGTGAGTTTCGACATGCTCAACCCGTGGTATTACTCCGATGCGCCCAAGACGGTGCGGCCGATGCTCGACATGATCCGGCGCCAGTCTACGTTCGATGAAGTACTGGGGGGGCTGGACGAAAGCAACGCATTGTTCGAAGCGCGTCGCTGTTTGTCCTGCGGCAACTGTTTCGAGTGTGACAACTGCTACGGGGTATGCCCCGACAATGCCGTGATCAAGCTGGGCGCGGGAAAACGCTTCAAGTTCAACTATGACTACTGCAAGGGCTGCGGCATGTGTGTGGCGGAATGCCCGTGCGGTGCGATCAAGATGGAGTCGGAAAAAATTTGATTCTGGAAGAAGTTTGATACCTGGACAGATTGAGGCTTACCCCGCGCCCCAGGCGGAGCGCGGGATTCCATCCGGGGAGATTTATTGCATGCGTCCGATATCCTCGATTGCGTCGACCACCAGTCCGGTACCAATCGCGATCATCAGAATGTCGCTTGCGACGCGCACGTAACGGTAGCCCGCTGGTGGATGGCCTAATTTCACGATAAGTGCCGGTTCCACATCGTAATAGATTACATCGCGCGGCAACACCCGGCCGAGATGCCATTTCCTGGCTTGGCCGGGCGGCATGCAGCCGTTGTGTTTCTTGGCCAGCCCCGGTGGGCAGTAGCCACGGCGATATTCTTCGTGGTAATAGTCGCGGACAATCACACGGTTGTGTTCGTCAAAGTGGCCGCCAATTCTGACTTCAGCCCGGCCCCGCTCGCGCCCTCTGCCACTTTCGTCGCGATGTCCGCGCTCGGTGCGCTTTTCCTTGTATTCACGGTCGCCCTTTTTGCCCTCGCCAGCCCATTCCGGTTTTTCGGCAAATGCCGGGGCGGCAAGTGATCCGGCAATCGCGGCAGTTAGAACGTATTTCATGATCGAGGCAATGCGTTTCATAGTTCATCTCCCGGTGGAAAAAATAACTATCAGCTGGTTTTCGCCCGTTGGCGCGAGCATTATGCGCCGTTTGCACCAATTGTGTGTTGCTCAAGTGCGACAAGTGTTACAGGAGTTTGCTGACCTTCATGATGCAGGGATCTTCCTCGGTGGTTGCGCTCGAGAAGCCGAGCCGGGCCATGAGCTTGAGCATTTTGTGGTTGCTGCATAACACTTCGCCTTCGATGGTCGACAGTCCCTTGGAGCGTGCGGCTTCCATCAGCGATACCATCAGCTTCTGGCCAAGTCCCTTGCCCTGGAAAGCGTCGGCCACCACCAGCGCGAATTCGCAGGTGTCGCCATCGGGGTTGATCGAGAAGCGCGCGACACCGCGTTCCGTTTCCTTGTCCTGCTCGACTGTCACGGCAATCAGCGCCATCTCCCGGCTGTAGTCGATCTGGGTGAAGCGCACCAGCATAGTCTCAGTGAGCTCTTGCATGCTGTTCATGAAGCGGAAATATTTGGCTTCCTCCGATAAGTTGTGCACGAACTCCTTTACCAGCTCGGCATCCTCGGGGCGGATCGGCCGGATGGTGATGTCCGTGCCCTCGGCCAACTGCCACTGGCCGACCAGATGCATGGGGTAGGGGTAGATCGCCATGTGGGCATAGCGATCTGCGCTTGGCTGGCGATATTCCACTACGACGCGCGCATCGGCTGCCAACGCTCCATGTTCGTCGAGGATCAGCGGATTGATGTCCATTTCCCTGAGCAATGGCAGTTCGCAGACCATTTCCGAAACGCGCAGCAGCACATCTTCCAGAGCACTTGCATCGGCCGGGGGCATGTTGCGGAACGCATTCAGCATGCTGGCAACGCGTGTGTTGCGAATCAGCTCGCGTGCGAGGAAGGTATTCAGCGGCGGCAGTGCCACAGCGCGGTCGCCCATGACTTCGACGGTGGTACCACCCGCGCCGAAAGTGATCACGGGGCCGAACACGGGGTCGTTGGTTACGCCAATCATCAATTCGCGCCCATTCGGTTTGACGATCATCGGTTCGATGGAAACCCCGTCTATCTTCGCATTGGGGCGATTACGCTGGACGCTTTCCTGAATGTGCTGATAGGCCGCACGTACCTCATGCGCATCTTCCAGATTGAGCATGACGCCGCCGGCATCGGTCTTGTGCGTGATCTCGCGGGAATTGACCTTCATCGCGACCGGGAATCCCAGTTGCTGTGCGATCAGCAGCGCCTCGCTGGGCGAACGCGCGACCATGGTTTTTGCGACCGGAATCTGGAATGCCGCAAGCAAGGCCTTGGACTCCATTTCGGTCAGTACCTTGCGATGTTCCTGCATCGCGCCTTCGATGATCAGGCGCGCGCTTTCCGCATCGGGTTCAACGTGATGAGAGAGCGGGCCGGGCATCTGCATCAACAGGCGCTGGTTGCGATAGTAGGCGGACAGATGGGAAAACACTTCTACCGCCGGCTCCGGAGTGCGAAAGTGGGGGCGGCGCGCCTGGTTGAACGCGTTGCGCGCTTCGCCGACCTGACGTTCGCCCATCCAGCAGGTCAGCAACGGTTTGCTGTGGGTATTGGCCAGTTCGAGCAATGCCTGCGCCGATTCCAGTGGTTTGGTCATCGCCTGCGGGGTGAGGATGGCCAGGACCCCATCCACGTTTTCATCTTCCAGGCACGCTTTGACCGCATGGTGATAGCGATCCGCCTGTGCATCGCCGATGATGTCGACAGGATTGCCATGCGGCCAATTGGGTGGCAGGTGCTGGTTGAGGTATTCGATGGTGGCGTCGGACAGCGTGGCGATTGTCAGGCCGAGGTCGACGGCGCGGTCCGTTGCCATCACCCCCGGTCCGCCCGCATTGGTGACGATGGCGAGACGGTTGCCGACCGGGCGGAAGCCGCACGACAGCGCCTTGGCGGCGGTAAACAGCTGCGTGACGGTTTGCACGCGCACGACGCCGGCGCGGCTGACCGCCGCATCAAATACATCATCGGCACCAACCAGCGAAGCAGTATGCGACAGCGCCGCCTTGGAGGCGGCCGGATGCCGGCCAACCTTGATCAGGATGACCGGCTTGATACGGGCAGCGGCGCGCAGCGCGCTCATGAAGCGGCGGGCATCGCGGATGCCCTCAATGTACATCAGGATGCTGGTGGTGTTGGGATCGGACACCAGGTAGTCGAGGATTTCACCGAAATCCACGTCGGTCGACGAACCCATCGACACCACGCTGGCGAAGCCCACATCGTTGCATTGCGCCCAGTCCAGAATTGCGGTGCACAGCGCGCCCGACTGCGAGACGAACGAGATGTTGCCGGGGAGCGCACCTCCTTTGTTGAAGGTGGCATTGAGGCCGATGGAAGGCCGCATGATACCGAGGCTGTTCGGGCCGATCAGCCGAACGCCATGGCGGCGCGCAGTTTCCAGTAGTTCACGTTCCAGTGCGGCACCTTCATGGCTGGCTTCGCCAAAGCCCGCCGTGATGATGACGGCGGCTTTTACGCCACGGCTACCGCAGGTCTCGATGATGTCCGGAACCGTTTGCGGCGGGGTGGCGACGACCACCAGTTCGACCTGTTCACCGATTTCAGCCAGCGAGTTATAGGCGCGCTTGTTCTGGATTTCCGCATATTTCGGATTGATCGGATAGAGCGTTCCCTGGAAGCCGCTTTCCAGCATGTTCTGGAATACGACCTGACCGACCGTGTCGGGAGTGTTGCTCGCGCCAAATACCGCGACAGACTTGGGTGCAAACAAGGGATTGAGATAATGCTTGCCCATGGTTATCGATCCTGGCTGGAGATGCACTATCATAGCACCGTCCCGATGCCGGATTATTACCATGCGGGTGCCTTGAGAAATTCATTTTGCGGGGTAGCAGGCCGGGCACGGCGATGCGCAGCATTTGGAGCGGGCAGGCCTGCCATTCCGCGCTCCCGCACCAGAGGGCTACGCCCCACCGTGTCGCGCGGATAGCGCAAGGAGTCGCGCAGCGAGTGACAAGGCATATCGGACGGATAGACGTACCCGCAGGGAGTAGGCCGTGCGGTGCCCGTAGGAGACGCTACGACCGCTACGCTCAGGAACGAGCGACAACGAAGTTGCGGTGGAGACTAACCTTCAGGTTATGTCGTAACCAACATGTGACGCCGCGATTCGCCCGGAAAATGAATTTATCGAGGTACCCGATGCAAACCGCATACATCAGCCATCCCCTCTGCCTCAAGCACGACATGGGCGCGCATCATCCGGAATGTCCCGCGCGCCTCCATGCGATCGAGGATCAGTTGATCGCCTCGGGATTGTTCCACTATCTGCAGCATCACGATGCCCCTGAGGCGACGCGCGAGCAATTGCTGCGGGTGCATGATGCCAGGTATGTGGATGCGATCGAGGCCAGTGCCCCGCAGCACGGCATGGTGCAGCTCGATCCGGATACGGCGATGAACCCGTTCAGCTATCAGGCCGCGTTACGCGCGGCGGGAGCGGTGGTGCTCGGCGTCGATCTGGTGATGGCGGGCAAGGTGGAAAATGCGTTCTGCAACATCCGTCCGCCCGGTCATCATGCCGAGCGCGCACGGGCGATGGGATTTTGCATTTTCAACAATGTTGCGGTCGGCGCGGCACACGCACTGGCGCATCATGGCTTGCAACGGGTAGCGATCGCGGATTTCGATGTCCACCATGGTAATGGCACCGAACACGTGTTTCACGAAGAACCGCGCGTGATGCTGTGTTCCACGTTCCAGCATCCGTATTATCCTTATTGCGGTGCCGACAGCGGCAACGATCACATCATTAACGTGCCGTTACCTGCCGGCACCAGTGGCGAAGAGTTTCGGGCTGCCGTGCTGGAGTTCTGGTTGCCGGCACTGGAACGATTTCAGCCGGAGTTGCTGCTGATTTCAGCCGGATTCGATGCGCACCGGGATGACGACATGGCAATGCTGAAGCTGACCGAGTCGGACTATGCGTGGGTGAGTACCAGGCTGAAAGATATTGCCAAAAAATTTGCGCATGGTCGCATCGTGTCGACCCTGGAAGGCGGCTACGAATTGCACGCTCTGGGGCGTAGTGCGCTGGCGCATATCAAGGTACTCAGCGGGCTGTGACCATTCAGTTTGTTGGGGCTGGTCAGGGACGGTCCGGCAAGGCCACCCGCGTGATGGTGCCGGAATCGTTATTGGTAACCCTATTCCTGTCGTGATTTTTTATTGCAGATCAGCGCAGTAGGTTCTATTGACGGGCAGGGACAAGAGGAGTAAAAGTGTTCAACCTGCACACTCGGACAAGCAGGATTTCAAGTGTTCGGGAATGCATGGGTTGACTCAACCTGCTGTTTCTTTCGTCATTTCATTGTCAGAAATTGAAAGGAATAATCATGGCACGCACTTCTGCAACCAACAGAAAAAACACTTCTACCGGTCTGGCGCCAAAATCGCCGGCGGCCATGGCGCCAATGACAACCGTTAGTGGAAAATCACCCGCCAGCGCTACGAAAACAAGTCTGGATGAAACTGATCGTCATCAAATGATCAAGGTTGCCGCCTATTATCTGGCCGAACAGCGCGGCTTCAGCGGTGGCGATCCGGTCTCGGATTGGCTCGCCGCTGAAGCCAGAATCGATGCAATGCTCAAGAAAGCCGGCGTTACCCGCGTTCACTGATCGATTATCGAACGCAGGGGCACTTTTCAGGATTGAATCCGTTGTTACTCGACAGGAGAATGAAAATGGCAAATCTTATTCGACGCGATCCGTTTTTCAATCTGACCCGTTTCGATCCATTCCGCGATGAGGACTGGTTCAAGGGCTTTGGTCTCCGCCCGTTTTTGGGGGAGACTGAAGTAACTCCCCAAATTAAGATTGATCTGACGGAAAACGATAAGGCCTACACGGTTCGGGCAGAAATCCCCGGGGTCAGGAAAGAGGACATCAAGGTGAATGTGGAAGGCCACCGGGTGACCATCAGTGCCGAAGTCAAAGAAGAAAAGGAACAGAAGGACGGTGAACGGGTCATCTGCAGCGAGCGCTATCATGGGACAAGCTATCGCAGCTTCAGCCTGGATGATGAAGTGGACGAGACCAAGGCAGAGGCCAAATACGACAATGGGGTACTGAATCTGATGCTGCCAAAAAGAAACGGGCATGCTGCCAAGCAGCTGCAGATCAAGTAGCGCAGGTCAGCATTCGGGTGACGAAAAACTCTGTATGGCCTGATCCTGTAACGATATAGCAGAAGGATGGCGGCCCCGGCAGGGCGTCATCCTTTTTTTGTATTTCGATGTCGCAGGCGTAGTTGTCGTAGAGACTCATTCGCGTTGCGGCGATAGGGTGGCTGGATTCAGCGCATCGCTATTTGCCAAGAGAATATTATTGATGACACTGTTCGGTTCAGAAGCACAACCCTCCACGGTACGGAATATCTCACCCTCTCTTCCATTGCTGGGGTATATCGTGCTCGCCATCCTGGTTATTGTCTCGACTGCCGTAGCTTTCCAGCGAATAACCAGATCGATTGAACAGGAAAAACTCCGGGAGCTCGGAGAAATTACCGACACCAAGGTTGGGCAGATCACCGCCTGGCGTAATGCGTTGAGGTGGCGCGGCGAGGCATTGTTGCATGATTCGATGCTGGCAACCGAGTTCGGGCGCTGGCTGGAAAAAGGGGGCGCGGGAAATGGCAGCACCCACCGGATCCAGGAACTGCTCTCGGAGTTGCGTTATGTCGGTGGCTACAAGACCAATGCCTTGTTGATGGACCCGCATGGCGCGGTCAGAGCTTCAATTAACGGCAACAACACACTGGAGCTCGAGGAAGTACAGCATGCTTTGAGTGTGTTGACCACAAGGACAGTGGCGTTGTCGGATATTCACCGGAACCAAGGTCAGGAGCACGCCATCAGCATTGACCTGATTGTGCCGCTCCTGACTCGTAGCCACGGGATGGATCAGGCCGTCGGCGTGCTGGTTCTGCAAATCGATCCGTATGATTTCCTGTATCCCTTGATCCAGTCCTGGCCAATGCATAGCGCGAGTGCTGAAACACTGTTGGTCCGACGCGACGGCAACGAGGTGCTGTTTTTGAACGACTTACGCTTCAAGAAAGATGCTGCCCTCGCGCTACATTTCCCGGCCGACGCGCCTGATCTTCCGGCCGCCATGGCATTGCGGGGTGAACGCAGTACCATCCGGGCAATTGACTATCGCGGTGTGCCGGTTATGTCTGAAATGCGTGAGATTCCCGGCAGCTCGTGGTTCCTTGTGAGCAAGATCGATCACAAAGAGTTGTTTGCTCCGTTCGAGCAGTTGAAAATCTGGATAACAGCCACGGGGCTGACCTTCCTGCTTTTCGGGGCCGGTATTTTCTGGTTCTGGAACAAGCAGATCCAGACCCGGCACAATTTGCTCAAGGCGCAGCGCGATGCAGCGGTGGAGCGGGAAATGCTGGTCAAGCATTTCGAGTCTTTATCCAGGCTCGCCAGCGACATCATCATCGTTGCTGACGAAACGGGACAGATTGTAGAGGCGAACGAGCGGGCGGTCGAAAATTACGGCTACGCCCGGGAAGAACTGCTGCGAATGAATGTCTCGGATCTCCGGTTGGCAAACGAAGATCCTGCCATTCTCCGCAAGCAGATCGAAGTCCTCAACCGGCAGGGCGAACTGCACTACGAGGCTGTCGACAGGCGCAAGGATGGAACAATATTTTTCGTTGAAGTGAGTGCCCGTGTCATTGAAGTGCAGGGGGTAAGGTATCTGCAGGGCATCGTCCGTGACATCACTGTGCGTAAGCGCGCCCAGGAAGCTTTGCGCAAGAGTGAAGCGCTGCTGAGCAGTTCCCAGCGAATGGCGCGGATCGGGAGCTGGGAACTGGACCTGTCTAATGACCGACTCTTGTGGTCAGAAGAAAACTACCGCATTTTCGAGGCCGATCCGGCAAGGTTCGGCGGGAACTACGAAGCGTTTATCAACGCGGTACACCCGGAGGATCGGGCCAAGGTAGAGGAAGCCTACTTTAGCGCGGTGAAAAACCGGACATCCTATGAGATCGAACACCGGCTGTTGCTGCCGAATCAAAGGGTTAAATACCTCCGGGAGTGGTGCGAAACCGAGTACGATGCCGACGGCAAACCGGTTCGCTCGATCGGGACGACCCAGGATGTCACCGAACAACAGCTCGCAAAGCAGAGAATCCAGCGACTCAACAACTTCTATGCCGCGGTAAGCAAAGCCGACGAAGCCATCGTGCGGACCGAGGATCGCGATACGCTGCTTGATGCGATTTGTCGCATTGCGGTCAAATACGGCCAGTTCAAGCTGGCATGGATCGGCTTGGCTGACGAACCTTCCCGGCAGCTGAGGATTGTTGCTTCCAGTGGTGAAGCAAAAGATTATCTTGAGAGTATTCAGGCTGCGATTGACGCAGATCTGCCTGAGGGGATCGGACCGGCCTACATCGCGTTTCGTGAAAA
The DNA here is from genome assembly GCA_035702405.1 of Gallionella sp. GTDB lineage: Bacteria > Pseudomonadota > Gammaproteobacteria > Burkholderiales > Gallionellaceae > Gallionella. Next base: position 14,955 of record DASSQR010000053.1, read on the forward strand.
TCGGGAAATTGTATGCAACGATTTTTTCAGCACTCTCCATGTCTTTCCATGGCAGGAAAATGCCAGGAAATTCGGTCTGTATGCCTCCGCTTCGTGTCCGTTTACTCTGGACGGAAATGTTATCGGGGCTCTGACTTTATATGCGGGCGAGGCAAAATACTTCGATCAGGAGCTGTCGCGCCTGCTTGGTGACCTTGCCAACGATATTTCTCTTGCGCTGGCCAACTTTGACCGGGAAAAGCAGCGCCGGCAGGCCGAAGAAATGCTGCGCAAATCGGCGCGGGAAATCGAAGACCTGTATAACAATGCACCCTGCGGCTACCACTCGGTAAATGAATACGGGATCATCATTCAGATCAATGATACCGAGTTGCACTGGCTGGGCTATAGCCGGGACGAAGTGCTCGGAAAAATGAATATTGCGAATTTGTATCACCTGAAAGACAAGCAGAAATTCTTGACCAAAGTGACTCAATTCGATCGGAATTGGTTTGTACGCGATTCCGAAATCGAATTGATCCGCAAGGATGGTTCGCTGCTGCCGGTTATCCAGAAAGCGACGGCAATTTGTGATGATGCCGGAAATTTCGTGGCGACGCGGACGACATTGTATGACAACACTGAGCGCAAGCTGGTCGAGAACCTGCGCGAAGAAATGGAGCAGATCGGGCGGCTTAACGTTGCTGCCGAAATGGCGTCGGGTATGGCGCATGAACTGAGTCAGCCATTAACGGCATGCAGCAATTATCTGGACGGCTGCCTGCGTCGCATGAAGGAAGATAACTGGGACCAGGAGCAGATCAGGAAGGTAACTCAGCTCGCCTATAAGCAATCGGAGCGAGCCGGAAAAATTATTAATCATCTTAAAGGGCTGGTGAGGAAGAATGACCGTGAACGCGTGCTGACTGACGTTAATGCATTGGTCGGGGAGACCCTGTTGTTTCTGGAGAATGAGATCAATAACCAGGAAATTAGCGTGCACCTCGACCTATCGGACCTGCCCTTGGTGATGGTGTCGCGAGTGGAGATCGGGCAAATCATCCTGAACTTGTGCAAGAACGCCATAGAGGCTATGCGTGATACTGCCCAGCGCGAGTTGCGGGTGGCAACACGGATTGATGAAAATGGTCAGGTGCTGGTAGTGGTAACCGATACCGGCACGGGAATTTCAGCGGTCGAATCGGAACACCTCTTTTCGCCATTTCACACTTCGAAGCAGGAGGGGCTGGGACTGGGGCTTTCCATTTGTCGCAGCTTCGTTGAGAAACATGGCGGCAGAATCTGGGTAAATCAACACCGGGAAACCGGGGCCGAGTTTTGTTTCAGTCTGCCAACAGGGATACAGTATGAAGAGAAATTCAGAACAGCAAACAGTGTTCGTGGTTGAGGACGATGAGGCAATGCGGGACTCGATTCGCTGGTTGCTGGAATCGGAAAACATCGAGACGCGCATGTATGCAAGTGCCGGCGATTTTCTGAAAGGTTGTGATTTTGACTTGCATGGGTGTCTGTTGCTCGATGTACGCATGCCAGAAATGAGCGGGATGGAGTTGCTGGAAGTGCTCAGGAGCAAGGGCTTTCAGTTGCCGGTGATCATGATTACCGGGCATGGCGATGTACCCATGGCCGTCCGTGCCATCAAGCTTGGCGCATTCAATTTCATCCAGAAACCGTTTGCTTCCCAGGAATTGCTGGACCAGATTCAGCTTGCCTTTGCGAAAGATCGCGAATCGCGTCAAAAAGCCGGTCTGGCGGAACAACGGCGAGCGTATCTTGCGTCACTGACCGACCGGCAGATGCAGGTCATGGAACTGGTTGCTGCCGGGGACTCAAGCAAAGCCATTGCGATGAAACTGGGAATCAGCCCGAAAACGGTCGACATCCATCGTGCCACTATCATGCGAAAACTTGGAGTGAAATCTGTCGCAGAGATTGTCCAGTTGCGCCTGAGCTTGCACTGAACTATCGGTCACTCCTGCTCGAAAAGTTAATTACAGGCGACGTAACCTACTGATTTTGTCAACATTTCAGGTGGATAGGTAATTTTACCTATTGGAAATCAATCTTCTAGGTTACATGATGGTATCCATCCAGGCTGCAGTGAGGAATTTTTCGTATGTACGCCAAATCAATCGCACCGGTATCATCAGCCAGACAAAGTGTCGCTCCGGTTGTCGCGGATGAACCATTTGACGAGCTTCCCGGCGAGTGCCGGACTGCATTGAAGCGGATGTCCGCTCAATTGCTTGAGATTCAGGAAAGTGAGCGGCGGCGCATTGCAACCGATTTGCACGATGGGCTCGGACAATCGCTTACGATGATCAAACATGCTCTTGATGAGTCGGCGTTGTTGCTGGAGAAAAACGAGTCCGAAGAAGCCCTCAAATCACTGCAACATGTGCGGCAGAGAGTCCGCAACGCACTGGATGAGTTACATGCGATTGCGCTGGATTTGCGCCCGGCGATGCTTGATGACCTTGGCATTCTTGCCACACTGTCCTGGTTCTTCCGGGAGTTCGAAGCGGACTGTCACGATGTCAAAGTCGAAAAGCAATTCGAGGTCAAGGAAAGCAACATACCTGCATCGCTCAAGATTGTGATTTTCCGCATTATTCAGGAAGCCACCAATAATATCGTCAAGCACGCTCATGCCAGCCGCATGCGGGTGGTTCTGAGGAGCACGGATAATCTTCTTCATTTGTTGGTCGAAGATAACGGCGACGGTTTCGATACCTTTTCTGATGGCAAGATTCGTCCACTGGGAAAAGGGCTGGGGTTGCTGACGATGGCAGAGCGGGCCGAACATTGTGGCGGGCGCTATACGCTTGAATCAGCGATGGGGCAAGGGACGTGTATTAAGGTGACCTGGCCGCTCGACCGGGTGGCCGATGAGCCGTGATTTGCAGCGCCACGTAAGTGAAAAAGTAGGTCATCACCTGAAATTCTCCTGCTGTGGACTGTAGTAAACAATCAACCATGTATATGCACTACTACTCAGCGACACTGCCAAATACTGCGCGTTGGTAATGATGAATAGGGTTGTGCATTTAGAGAGAACTGAGGTTGCCCGCGTTAAGCTCATCATTGTGCAGTGACGCACAAAATATAAACGCGCAAATCGAGTGGTGGAGCCGGTCAGGTTCAAGGACCGCCGGATTTCCGAGGATTAACTGTGATAAATGGAGACGACGATGAATATAAAGAAACGTGTTCTGATCGTTGAAGACCATACCTTATTGCGGGCCGGCCTCAGGGCATTGTTGGCGCAAGACCCGGAAACCGAAATCGTTGGTGAAGCGGATAATGGTCGCGACGCCGTGCGCATGATCGACCGGCTCCTTCCCGATCTGGTATTGACCGACCTGTCGATGCCTGGCATGAACGGGATTGAGGCGATTGTTGACATCAAGCGGCGCTATCCGGACATTCGCATTCTGGTGCTGACAATCCACAAGACCGATGAGTACATCCATGAAAGCCTGCGCGCAGGTGCCGACGGGTACATTCTTAAGGATGCTTCACAAGACGAGTTGCGCGTTGCGATCCGCAATGTATTAAGCGGGAAGACTTACCTGAGCCCGGATATTTCTGCGAAAGTAATCAACGGCTATCTTGGTACCAGCAATTCTCCCCATCCTGCCAGCAACTGGGATACCCTGACACATCGCGAAAGAGAGGTGTTGAAGCTGGTTGCCGAAGGACACCCGAACAAGTTCATCGCGGACTATTTCTGCCTGAGCATCAAAACGGTCGAAAAGCATCGTTCCAATCTGATGAAGAAACTGGATCTGCATAATGCATCGACGCTGACCGCCTATGCAATTGAGAAGGGTTTGCTTGCCGTCTAGGGTGATAATCCAGCTGATCCGGAGGACGCTTGCGTTTGGCTGCTCAATATCCTCTAAAAGATATGAGTAAGTGCTGCGCAAGCTCCTTTCGCTGAATCCGCCAGGCTTGCTCCAATTTTACGGACAGGCTTGCCGGACACCAATTCATTCGGTGCAGGTTCGCACCGACCCCCCACAAGGAATTTGCAGCCCGCAAACAGTGAGGTCGAGTGCTGCGCCGCCGAATTGCGCTGCAATGCATCCCTGAGCTTATCAGCTTTGGTTGCTCACTTTTCGATAGGCTTGACCAGCAATAGCACAATACCTGATCAGTAGGCCCATGACGACCGCAGCGTGACCCCGCTGGATTTGCCGTGCTTGGCAGTGAACACGCCGCGGGAGATTATCGTGCGGTCGTGCATTTCGGCAAAACGCTGTTTTGGATTGAATTCATGGCGCACCACATTCGATGCGGAATAGGATTCCGTCGGGATATCGGAAATCGTGAGCGTGATCATGTCGTCGGTCATCTGTAATGCGACCCTGATCCGGTCAGTGTTGGCGCCGAGAGCGATGTTGTTGAAAGTTGCTTTGATAATGCGATAAATAACAATTTTTAGCGGTTCAGGAACTTTCTTGCCTTCCGTCGAATGTTCCTGCTCGACCCGGATGTCCGGGTTCATGCGCTCGAATTCCCGGCAAAATCCATTGATCGTGGTCAGCAGGCCAAAATCGTCGAGGCTTGGAGGACGCAATTCCGTCGCAATGTTGCGGACTTCATGGATGGCATCCTGCAACACGGGCACGATGGCTTCGAGCGAAACGTTGCTGATGCCGAAATTCCGGCTGTTGTTTTCTGCATTGAGCTTGATTGCAGCCAGCGTCTGGGCAAGTCCTTCATGCAGATCAAAGGCAATTCTTTTCTTGTGCAGTTCATCGCTGTCCAGCAACTGCCGGGATAGTACCTCCAGAGTTGCAGTGCGCTCCTGGATGTCCTTCTGCTGCACGTCAATGATGTTTCTCGCACGCTTTACCACAAGTAACAGGACGCCGTATAACAGCGCGAAAATGAATTCACTGCCGAACAATATGATGAAGAACATCCGCTCATTTTCGTGTACGAGGGAGCTCATGTCGGTGCGCATTTCGAAGACCCCAACGATTGGTCCGGTGAGGGTTCGGCGGATCGGGACAAATGTCCTCATCCGGTTGTCGTCGGCTGACACCTTCTTGAAGAAACGGTTGAAGATATCGAGATACTTCATATTGCTGGAGGCATTGCCGTTAAGCGCTGCCGCAAAACCAGGATTGCTCCCGGCGTTTGTGCCCACGGTCCCGGACTGCGTAGAAAAGATTGTCACTCCGCGGAGGTCATGGATGCTGACCACTGTAGCCGCGCCATGGTGCGTCAGGTTTGCAAGTGCCGAAGCAAGTTCTGCCCCCAAGGAAGGCGGGATTGGATCTGCATCGGAATCGAGATGAGGCATCACCAATGGCCTGACTGAATTGAGGGCGGCCTGTGTCAGGACCAGGTGGTCGCGGTCAGCCACATCATCGATCCATTGAATGGCTACCTGGCGGTAAAGCAGGGTAGTCAGTCCGGCGGCGATGAAGATGATGATGAAGCTTGAAATCGAATAAAAGCGCAGTAATTTGAACATTCTGATTCGCTTTGTGGTATTCGAGGTCACGCACTTTGCAGCAATTCAATTTCCCATACAACCCGTAAACTACTAAATTCACTGTAGGAAATTGAAAATATTTTTTAGCTCCCGGACGCAGAAGTAGAGAGAACCCTACTGAAAAAGCCTTCAACCATACGCGGTCCGTCAGAGCGTTGCTCTTGACCTTAGTGGCGTTACCTGGACGTTTGATGAACGAGGAGCCGTATGTTCGAGCATAAACTGGGTCTATAATCCTGCAAAACAATTCGGGGAGTGGGGACAAGACATGCTGCTTCAAGCGTTGCTGCGAACTTTGGCCGTCGTGTTGTTGCTCAGTCCTTTCTTTTGTGCCGCCGAACCCGTTGGGGTCGAGTCATTCTCTCCACAGGGAACCGTAAAGGGCGTGCGCCAGGTTAGCGCGCGCTTTGCGGCCCCGATGGTTGCTTTCGGCGATCCGCGCCTGCCCGAGCCTTTCACTATCGAGTGCCCCGAGACAGGGACTGCACGCTGGGTCGATGACAAAAACTGGGTATACGATTTCGAGCGCGATTTACCCGCCGGGATTCAGTGCCGCTTTGTGCTGAAACCCGGCCTCAAGGCGCTGGACGGGAGTCCGGTGGGTGGTCAATCCGGGTTCTCGTTTTCTACCGGAGGCCCTGCGGTGTTGCGCAGCGTACCCTATGAAGGCGGCCAGATTGAGGAGCGCCAGATCTTCATTCTCGGGCTGGATGCAGCGGCGAAGAAAAGCAGCATCCTCGAACATGCGTGGTGTTCAGCTCAGGGGATAAATGAAAAAATCGGAGTGCGGCTGATTGAGGGGCAGGAACGCCAAGTCATTCTCGCGGCCAGCCGGGACGAGCTGGGCGGCATCCTGCATGTGCTCTTCAAGTCGCGCCGGGGCGCTGCGGTGGCCACGTTTGCGGTGCCCGAGCGGGGCACGGCATTCGAGCAGGCGGTGCGCGACAATGCCGACCGGATCATTGTGCTGCAATGCGCGCGCAGGTTGCCGGCAAAGTCCGCGGTCAAGCTGATCTGGGGCGCCGGGATTGCTTCCGCGAGCGGGATTGCGACCGATGCGGATCAGCGCCTTGCTTTCAGGGTGCGCGACAATTTCCGTGCGGAGTTCAACTGCACACGTGTCAACAAGAAGGCGAGCTGCATTCCCATTTTGCCCATGTCGCTCGACTTCACGGCGCCGGTGCCGCGAAAGTATGTCAAGGATATCGTTCTCTCCGGTGGCGGCAAGACCTGGCATGCGGTGCCGCCCAAGCCGGAAGAGAGCACGGTGCGAGGAATCAGTTTTCGCGGCCCCTTTCCGGAGGGCGCGAGTTTTCAGCTGATCCTCCCACAGTACCTGCGCGACGATGCAGGTCGTCCGCTTTACAACCGCAAGCGCTTCCCGCTTGAGGTCAGGACCGACGAGGCGCCGCCGCTGGCGAAATTTCCGGCGGACTTCGGCATCATCGAGCTCAATGCGGGTGCGACCTTGCCGGTGACGGTGCGCCGGCTGGAGCGTGAACTGGATGTCGCCAAAATCGAGGCGGGGGAGGAAATTCCCGGGCAGACGCTTAGGGTCGGGGAGCAGCCGAAAGACATCCTGAATTGGTGGAAGCGGTTCATGAAGAATTCCCATGACGGCTGGGAGTCCGACGCTGAAGAGGACGGCGCGCGTCCCGGCGACCATTCGGTTTTCTTGAAGAGCGACCGGCCAACCCGGTTCCGGCTGCCCAAGCCGAACGGTGCGAACGCATTCGAAGTCATCGGCATCCCGCTGCAACAGCCGGGATTCTATATCGTGGAACTCGCCAGTCCCCGGCTGGGCGCATCCCTGCTGGGGCAAAAGAAACCCTATTTCGCGCGTGCCGCCGCGCTCGTCACCAATCTGTCCGTGCATTTCAAACAGGGGCGCGAATCTTCGCTGGTCTGGGTGACCTCGCTCGACAAGGGCGATCCGGTTGCCGATGCCGCCGTCGAGGTGCGTGACTGCAGCGGCGCCCGCCACTGGAAAGGGACGACCGGCGCCGACGGTATTGCGCGCATCGAGCAAGCGTTGCCGGCCCTGCATGAACTGCCACGTTGTCCTGGTTACCGGAACAGTTACTTCGTCACGGCGAGGCTCGGTGAGGACGTCAGCTTCGTTTTTTCAGCTTGGAACAAGGGCATCGAACAGTGGCGCTTCAATTTGCCATCGGCCGAATACGACGGTCCGGTGCTCGCGAAAACGGTATTCGACCGCACCTTGTTGCGGGCCGGGGAAACGGTGCACATGAAGCATTTCTTCCGTCGCCATAGCCGCAACGGATTCGTGCTGCCCGCCGTGGACACCCTGCCGGCCAAGCTGAGCATTACGCATCAGGGGACGGAACAGAAGTATGAAATGCCGCTCACCTGGAAGCCGGATGGTACTGCCGAATCGACCTGGACCATCCCCGCCGATGCCAAACAGGGCAGTTACGAGGTAGCTCTGGAGGAAACCGCGGCCGCCAACGAGCATCCGAGACAACGCACCACCGGCGGCTTCCGCGTTGAAGCCTTCCGCGTGCCGACCATGACGGCGGTGTTCAAGCCGCTCGGCATGCCGTATGTCAACACCGATAAGTCGGAGCTGGATATCCAGCTCAACTACTTGGCGGGCGGCGCGGCTGGCCGGTTGCCGGTCAAGCTGCGCGGCCTGGTCGAAGCACGCGAAGTCACCTTTGCGGATTACGAAGGCTTCGCCTTCGCCAACGGCGGCGTAAAGGAAGGCGTGCAGGCCGAGACGTCGACGCCATGGCTGGGTAACGAGGAAGAAGGCGGCGGAGAGGAAGAAGCGCCGGCAGAGATGCCGCGCGGCGGCAGCCATTCCCTTGCCGCGCGTTCGTTTGCACTCGATGCCTCTGGCGCGGCCCGGACAATGCTCGACCAGTTGCCGCGCTCGGATGCGGCGCAGAAAGTGACCGCCGAGCTGGAATACCTTGATTCGAACGGCGAGGTGCAGACTGCCTCGAGTCGTTTCATGCTGTGGCCGGCGCGGCTCATCCTCGGCATCAAGCCCGATTCCTGGGCCGTCAGCAAGGAGCATCTCAAGTTCCAGGTACTGGCGCTCGACCTCAACGGCAAACCCGCTGCCGGGACGGCAGTGAGCGTGGATTTGCTGCAGCGCATCAGTTATTCGCACCGCAAGCGTCTGGTCGGCGGCTTCTATGCCTATGAACACCGGAACGAAATCAAGCGCGTGGGCGAAGTCTGCACCGGCATGACCGATGCGACGGGCTATCTGCATTGCGATGTGCGCAGCACGGCGGATGGCAATCTTATCCTGCGTGCGCGGACTACCGACGCTGCCGGCAACACCAGTCTTGCACACAACGATGTATGGGTTGCCGGCAAGGACGAGTGGTGGTTCGAAGCCGGCAACGACGACCGCATGGACGTCCTGCCGGAGCAAAAGCATTATGAACCGGGTGACACTGCAATCTTCCAGGTGCGCATGCCGTTCCGCGAGGCGACCGCGCTGGTTACGGTAGAACGGGAAGGAATCATCGATGCTTTTGTTCAGCCTCTTTCCGGCAAGGAGCCGGTCGTCAGGCTTCCCATCAAGCCGGAGTATGCGCCCAACGTCTATGTTTCGGTGCTCGCGGTGCGCGGCCGGGTGGCCGGGGTGCAGCCCGGCACGCTGATTGACCTGGGCAAGCCTGCGTTCAGGCTCGGCATTGGTCAGGTCAATGTCGGCTGGCGTGCGCATGAACTGAAAGTCGCGGTCAAACCCGAGCGCGACGAATACAAGGTGCGCGAAAAGGCGCGCGTCAGGCTCAAGGTTGCGCGTGCCGATGGCGGCCAGTTGCCCGGCGGCGCTGAAGCTGCATTGGCGGCAGTGGACGAGGGGCTGCTCGAACTGATGCCGAACGACAGCTGGAAGCTGCTCGACGCCATGATGGCGCGGCGCGGCATCGAAGTGGAAACCGCGACGGCGCAAATGCAGGTCGTCGGCAAGCGGCATTTCGGCCGCAAGGCGGTCCCGCATGGCGGGGGCGGCGGGCGGCAACCGTCCCGGGAACTCTTCGAAACACTGCTAAAGTGGCAGGGCAGGGTCGCGCTGGATGCCAATGGCGAAGCCGAAGTGGAGGTGCCACTCAACGACTCGCTCAGTTCATTCCGCATCGTCGCCATCGCCCATGCGGGCAGCGGGCTATTCGGCACTGGCGCAACGTCCATCCGCACCACGCAGGATGTGATGCTGCTCTCGGGCCTGCCTCCGCTCGTGCGCGAGCAGGATTCCTACCGCGCTGCGTTCACCGTGCGCAATGCGTCGAAACGGGCGCTGACGCTCAACGTCGAGGCAGCGCTCTCGCACAGCCGGACCGGCGCGAAACCGGTGGCGCTCAAGAACGGTCTGGCGCCCCGGACGCTGCAGCTTGAGCCGGGAGCGGCGCAGGACGTGGCATGGAACATCACCGCGCCCTTCGGCGCCGGCACGTTGCAATGGGAAGTCACTGCCCGCACGCCGGAGGGTGATGCCGGAGACAGCATCAAGGTCAGCCAGAAGCTCGTTCCCGCAGTGCCGGTGCGGACCGTGCAGGCCACGTTGCTGCAACTCGACCGGCCGCTGGACTTGCCCATTGCCAGACCCGCCGATGCGCTGCCGGACCGCGGCGGAGTGGTGCTGCATCTCAAGAGCCGGCTCGCCGATGAATTGGCCGGCGTGCAGGATTACATGGCAGCCTATCCCTATACCTGTCTGGAGCAGAAAATCTCGCGAGCCGTGGCGCTGCGCGACCGGAAACAATGGGACCGGATTATGGAGTCGCTGCCGTCCTATCTGGACCGGGACGGCCTCGCGAAATATTTTCCGTTGCTGCAGGAAGGCAGCGATGTCCTTACTGCCTATCTGCTGGCCGTGGCCAATGAAGCGGGCTGGCCGGTGCCGGAAGCCAGCAAGCTGCGCATGGCCGTGGCGCTCAGAAATTTTGTCGAAGGCCGCGTGCGCCGCTATTCCGAACTGCCCACCGCAGACCTCGCGCTGCGCAAGGTCGCGGCGCTGTCGGCATTGTCGCGTTACGATACCGTGAACGATGGATTGACGCAGTCCTTCTCCATCGAACCCAATTTGTGGCCCACGTCGGCGGTACTCGACTGGTACGGCCTGCTCAAGCGCGCGCCCGGACTGGCTGATCACGACAAGCGACTGAAGGAGGCAGAGCAGATTATTCGCTCGCGCTTGAATCTGCAGGGCACCACCATGGGATTTTCGACCGAGCGCACGGATTATCTCTGGTGGCTGATGGTGTCCGGCGATGTCAACGCCAACCGGGCCATCCTCGCGCTGCTGGACAATCCGGCGTGGAAAGCTGACTTGCCGCGCATGGTGCGCGGCAGTATCGGGCGTATGCACAAGGGGCGCTGGAACACCACCGTGGCCAATGCCTGGGGGACGCTGGCACTGGAGAAATTCTCGCAGCAATTCGAATCCCTGCCGGTGACCGGCAAGAGCGATGCCGTGCTGAGCAGCGAGAAGAAACAGCGCTTCGAGTGGAGCAAGAATGCGAAGGGCGGCGAGCTGACGTTCGGCTGGCCGTCGCAGACGGAGACGCTGCATGCCGAACACGGCGGCACCGGCAAGCCGTGGCTGACGGTCGAGAGCCGCGCCGCGATTCCGCTCAAACAGCCATTCAGTTCTGGCTTCAAGGTCACCCGGACAGTCACGCCCGTGGAGCAGAAAATCAAGGGACACTGGAGCAGGGGGGACGTGGTGCGCGTACATCTCGACCTGGAGGCGCAGTCGGACATGAGCTGGGTGGTGGTCGACGACCCCGTTCCCGCGGGTGCCTCGGTGCTCGGCACCGGCCTCGGGCGCGATTCGCGCACGCTGACCACGGGCGAGAAAACGCGCGGTTGGGTCTGGCCCGCATTCGAGGAACGCACCTTTGAGGCGTTCCGCGCCTATTATGCCTTTGTGCCCAAGGGCAGCTGGAGCGTGGAATACACCGTGCGCCTGAATAATCCGGGCCACTTCGAGTTGCCGCCGACCCACGTGGAAGCGATGTATTCGCCCGAAATGTTCGGCGACATTCCGAACAGCCCGGTGGCGATTCAGGAATGACGCACGATGAATCTGGCGGGGGCTAGTGACAGGGTGAAGCTCGTGCGCTGGTTGCGCTCGCTGGCGTTGACGGTTTGCATGCTTTTGACATGGCCGGCTGCTGCCGCGATACCTGACTTTGCCGAAGTACAGAAAGAGTATTTACCTTCTGACGCGCTCCTGCTTGACCGCAATGGCGAGGTGATTCACCGGCTTCGCATCAATCAGCAAGTGCGCCGCCTCGACTGGGTGAAGCTCGGGAACATTTCGCCGACACTGGTCGCGGCGCTGATTCAGGCCGAGGACAAGCGCTTTTATGCGCATGCCGGCGTGGACTGGGCGGCGCTCGCGGAG
>DASSQR010000054.1:0-14956 GCA_035702405.1 Gallionella sp.
CCAGCCGTGCCTGCGGTACCCCTTCCTGCAGGATGGCGATATCTTCCGCGCTTGCTTTCAACGCACGCAGTGCGTCCGCATCGGTCAGCCGCACCAGATTGCGCTTGTCGGCATAGCGCGCATAGTGCGCCGGATTCGGCGTCATTACCACGCTGCCGTCGAGATATGCCTGCCGCAGCGCCGCATGCTGCTGCAACGAAAAATCCGTCAGGCGGTTGTAAACCAGATCGATTTTCTGCTCGTCAAGATACAGTCCGTCACCACGCGCCTCGAATGCCGACGGATCTGCGATGCAGGCCGTAATGCCGGCGCGCTCGAACATTTTTTGCGCCAGCAGGAATTCCGGATACAGGTATTGCTCTTCCGGACGTTCGTCCACGATCGCGATGCTGGTCAGCGGCGCGTCACCGCGGGCGAGCACCCATTCGTTATGGAACATGTCGAGGAAAGTCTGCTCGAGATTTTCCTCCTCCGGCGCGGCGCCATACAGGTCGGCCTCGCTCTGACTGTCGAGCAGCAGCTCGTTCAGGAAGCCGCCGCCCGCATTGGTATTGATCTCAATCAGGTGCGCACCTTCCTCGTTGAGGTGGAAATCATAGCCCATGAATGCGCCGAGGCAGTTCGCCGGCGCAGCATCGACAGCTTTCTCTTCCGGTGAATCGCCACCACCAAACCAACCTGGCAACGCCACCACGCGCTCCACCGCCGCAATCACCGAGCGCATCTGTCGCAACTGCACGGGTGTGATGTACACCGGCGCCGCGGCGAACAGGTGCGGGCAGCGCTCGGTCACCAGCGTATACCACGTCTCGCCTTGCGCCCGCAGCGTCTCCCGCAACGCCTCGCCATCCATGCCGGCCCACTCGACGCATTCGCCGTTCAGGTGGTCGATGTAGGCATGGTCCACATCGAAGTAAACCTTCGTGCCCGCAGACACCCCGGTATCAGGCACCCAGCATCCCCTTCTTCACGTTGTTGCTCACCGGCTTCTCGCCGATCCAGATCGACAGCAGCGCGCGGTAGAAATCTTCGCCGGCGACCTTGCCTAGTTCCGCGCCGTTTAAGGTCACCCGCGTTCCGGCGCCCGGCTGCCAGTCGAGATCGATCACATCCCCCTTCTTGACTGCCTTTACGCTGTCGAAGAGATGAAGGAATGCCTCCAGTCGTTCCTGCAATTGCGCCAGTTCCGGTGCACTGTAGTTTTGCTCAATGCCCTTTCGGAAGCCTTTCTGGAAGTGAGGCGTATCATCATTGTCCGTCACCACATGCAACGCAATGCGCTTGGCTCCGGAGTCCGCCATCACCGCAGCGGCAGAGGTCTGTTTGCTGTCCAGGTACAACCCGGCAACGTACATCTTGAAAAACAGGAAGCCGCGCAGGCCCGCGCCGTTCAACTGTAATTTGCGATCATCCGCCAGCTGCACCTGCTCTTCCAGTCTCACGCCTTGAATCTCCAATGCCGAGGCAGAAAGGCTGCTGAGCCCGAGAAGTCCGGCCGATAACATACGCTTCATGCATAACTCCCATTAAATAACGAAATAGCTAGTTTAGCAGCGCGGTCAATCGATCGGCAGTAGGCCGTGTTCGACAAACCCGCCGGCAGGATGGATATCCGTGCCCGTCATTCCCGCACAGGCGGGAATCCAGTAAAAACAACAACCCCGCAAAGCGGACAAAACCAGCCGCTTGCGGCGGATTTCGAATAAGACTGAACCATATAGCATGGTCACGCTGCGCGTGTGATTTTTCAATCACCTGGATTCCCGCCTGCGCGGGAATGACGCAATTTTCCGCTGACCAGTCGTAGCCATGTCGGTTTGCCTGACCTGTATGTTAAATGATCCTGCCGTAGGGGCCAGCCCCTCTCTCCGCCTCTCCCCCGAGGGGGAGAGGCCGTTCGTCCCCTCTCCCGCGGGCGGGATAACCAGCGACTTGACGGCTTCGCCGTTCTAGTCGAATGGCTAGTAGTTCCATCAGAGGGTTAGGGAGAGGGCTGCCGGGTGGAACCTGACCTGCACCCTGCGCCGTCACAACGCCTCAAAAATCCCCGCCGCCCCCATACCCGTGCCGATGCACATCGTCACCATACCGTATTTCAGCTTGCGCCGCCGCAGGCCGTGCAGCAGCGTCGCGGTGCGAATCGCGCCGGTGGCGCCCAGCGGGTGGCCCAGCGCAATCGCACCGCCGAGCGGATTCACCTTCTCGCGATCCAGTCCGACATCGTTGATCACCGCGAGCGCCTGTGCCGCAAAGGCTTCGTTGAGTTCGATCCAGTCCATATCCTGCAAGCGCAGGCCAGTCTGGCGCAGCACGCGCGGGATCGCTTCCTTTGGCCCGATGCCCATGATCTCCGGCGGCACGCCTACCACCGAGTAGCCGACGAAACGACCGAGCGGTGTGAGCTGGTATCGTTTCAACGCTGCCTCGCTGCACAGCAGCACCGCCGCCGCGCCATCCGACATCTGCGAGCTGTTGCCGGCGGTTATCGTTCCCTCCTTTGCAAATGCCGGCTTCAGCTTGGCCAATGCCTCCAGCGAAGTGTCGGCGCGCGCACCTTCGTCATCCTTCACTTCAAGCCGCTGCACCTGAACCACGCGCGCGTTCAAATCCGGCAGATAATCCTCGATGGTGTATGGCGTGATTTCGGCGGCAAACTCGCCTGCCTCGCGTGCATGCACCGCACGATGATGGCTCTGCAAGGCGAACTCATCCTGCGCGTCGCGCGCCACTTTCCAGCGCGCAGCCACCTTCTCCGCGGTGATGCCCATGCCATAGGCGATCGCGCGATTCTCGTCATGCGCGAAAACGGCCGGATTGATCGCTACCTTGTTGCCCATCATCGGGATCATGCTCATGCTCTCGGTGCCGCCGGCGATCATCACGTCCGCCTCGCCGAGCCGGATGCGGTCCGCCGCCATAGCCACTGCCTGCAGGCCGGACGAGCAGAAGCGGTTCACCGTTACGCCCGGCACATGGTTCGGCAAACCGGCCAGCAACAGCCCGATGCGCGCCACGTTGATGCCCTGCTCCGCCTCCGGCATCGCGCAGCCGACGATCACATCGTCGACCGCTGCCGGCTCAACCGACGGACACTGGCGCAGCACACTCCGCAGCACATGCGCGAGCAGATCATCGGGACGCGTGTTGCGGAACATCCCGCGCGGCGCCTTGCCCACCGGGGTGCGCGTCGCGGCGACGATATAGGCTTCCTGGATTTGTCTGGTCATGCTGTCCCTTTCCGATTGTAAACGCGCAATGCACCCAGCGATCCTGCCCGTCAGTTCAGCACGCTCGCCAGCTTGCGCCGGTACTCCGCGACCAGCGCGCCCTGCCCGCCCAGCAGGTTGAACACGTCGAGCAAAGTCTTGCGGCCGATGTCGTCGTGGAACGAACGGTCGCGCCGCACGATTTCGAGCAACTGGTCCATGCCTTCGGCGACGCGGTCCGACGCGACCAGCACGTTGGCCAGCTTCAGCCGCGCCTCCAGGTCGTTTTCGTTCGCCGCGATGGCGGCCACGAGCGCCGCTTCGCTGCCGCCTTCCGCCTGCATCTCGGCGAGCCGCACCTGCGCCATCAGTTGCAGCACGCGTGCATCCTTCAGGATGTCGTGATCCTTCAGCGTGTCGAGCAGGCGCTGCGCCCCCTCCGCATCACCCTGGGCGAACAGGATCTCCGCGGTATCCACGCGCACCCACTCATTGCCTGGTTCAAGCCGCGCAGCCTCGCCAAAGTCCTGCAACGCGCCGTCGAGGTCCCCCGCAGCCGCCTTGCGCTGCGCCGTGCGGCGCAGCTCTTCGGCCGGGCTCGGGATTATCTTGTCCAGCCACTCGCGCACCACGCTCTCCGGCAGCGCCCCGCTGAACTCGTTCACTACCTTGCCGTCCACCAGCGCCTTCACCGCCGGAATGCCGCGTACCGCAAAGCGCGCCGCGAGCTCCGGATTCTCGTCCGAATTCACCTTCGCGAGCAGAAACTTCCCGCCATACTCCGCCGCAAGCTTTTCCAGGATCGGCTTCAGCGTTTTGCATGGCGCGCACCACGGCGCCCAGAAGTCGATCACCACGGGCTGCGTGAATGACGCAGCGACCACCTTCCGTTCGAAATCGGCCTGGCCTGCATCGAATGAATTCATATCCGAGCTTCCTTTTTATAGGAGATGCTTGCCATCGAACAGCGTCGTTTCCAGCGCAAACGTGTCCACGCCGTCCACGCAGCCGAGATTGACGATGTATTGCCCAGGCCTGCGCGGTGTTTCGCTGAAAGTGGAAATGCCGCAGTTGCGGCAGAAATAATGCTTTGCCTGTTTCTTGCCGAACTGATAGAAATTCAGCGCGCCTTCCTGTGCTTCGATATGAAACTTTTCTCCCGGCACGGGATGCACCATCGTTCCTCGCCTGGAGCAAAACGAGCAGTTGCAGCGCACGCCCCGGGTAAAAGGCTCGGCTTCAAACGAGAAACGAATCGCGCCGCAGTGGCAACTGCCGTTGTATGGTTGCGTTACCATTTTCTTGTTCCTTTTGTTGTCGCTGCAGCCTCGTAGGTCGGGTTAGCGTAGCGTAACCCGACACGCCTCTCACTCACGCCCTATCCCCTCGAAATCCATCCGGCCTCTCCCCCAGTCCGCGTCACACATCCCTACCTCGACATACCTCCGAAAACTGGAATACGGCCACGCCATCGGTGAAGCCACATATCCGTGCTTTACCGGATTGTAATGGATGTACTCCACGTGTCTCTCGAAATCCCTTTCGTCCCGTAGCATGTGCTCCCAGTAACGATGCTGCCACAACGTCTGCTCCCGCCGCTTCGCCTGGCTGGCGTTTGGAATGGAACGCAGCGCGGGGTCGCAATGCCTGGTGAACCATGTCTTTATCAGCCGCCAGCGCGTGGCGAAATCCGCATCCCCCGGAGGCAACGTCCAGATGCAATGCAAGTGATCCGGCAAGACCACGATCGCATCCAGTGCAAACGGACGGGTGGCGCGCACGGAGCGAAATGCGGACCGCAAAACCTCCACCGCCTCCGCCGAGGCAAATATCGGCCGCCGATCTTCCGTCACCAACGTGAAAAAGAACGAACCGCCCTCAACGAATGCGCGCCGATACCTCATCGCATGCCTGCCTTCGTATACCGCCAATCCCCGTAGGTCGGGTTAGGCCGCAGGCCGTAACCCGGCAGAGCAGGGTAAAAAGTCGGGTTACGCTGCGCTAACCCGACCTACAAAATCCTTTCAATTCCGCAACGCCTTCCCGTTCTTCAACATATATTCGATCCGCGCCTGCGTCTTTTCCGTCGCGAGCAGCGCCATGAAATGCTTGCGTTCGAGGTCGAGCAGCCATTGTTCGTCGACCAGGCTACCGGGTTCGACGTCGCCGCCGCACAGGGTGTCGGCAATGGCGCAACCGATGCGGTAGTCGTGCTCGGAGATGAAGCCGCCTTCGAGCATGTTGACCATCACCATCTGCAGCGAGGCCTTGCCGGTGCGGCCGGCAACGGGAATCTGCGCGGGTGGTAGCGGCGGGCGGTAGCTCGTGGCGGTGAGCGCACGCAGTTCCTGTTTGGCGACGTGCAGCACTTCGAAGCGGTTCATCACGATGCGGTCGCCTTGGCGCAGATAGCCCATCTCGCGCGCGAGTTCGGCGCTCTTACCGACTTCGCCCAAGGCGATGTTCTGGAAGTAGCGACGCACGAACGGCAGCAAATCAGTACTACCGTTATTGGCACTGCTGCGCGCATCCGTTGCTGCGCGCAAAGCGGCTTCCTTGCAGCCACCGCCCGCGGGCAACAGGCCCACGCCGGCTTCGACCAGGCCGATGTAGCTTTCCAGTGAGGCGACCACGCGCGCCGCGTGCATGATGATTTCGCAACCGCCGCCGAGCGCTAGGCCGTCCACCGCGGCGATCACCGGCACCTGCGCGTACTTGATGCGTCGCGTGGTCTGCTGGAATTTAGCGACCACAGCTTCGACCTCGGGCACGTTGCCGGCTGCGGCGTTTAGTGCTGCGCCAATTCCGCCGCCGCCCGCGATGGTGTATTTAATCCGGTCAGCCGCGTGTTTCAGCTTGTCGAACACGCCTGCATCCGCGCTTTCCGGCTGCAGACCCTGTAGCAGTTGCAACAGGTTTGCGCCAGCCGAGAACGGCGGCTCGGTCTGCCAGATGATCAGGCCGCGCCAGTTCGCCTCGGTTTCAGCAATCGCGCGCTGGATGCTGTCCAGCACCTCGTCGCCGATCACGTGCAGCTTGCTTTTGAAACTGAGGATCGCGATGTCGTCGCCGCTGTGCCACAGGCGCGCGTTGTCGTTCTCGAAGATGGTTTCGGTATGCGGCGTTTCTTCGCCGAGCAGCCGGTCGGGGAATTCCTGGCGCTGGTAGACGGGGAGTTGCGAGCGTTGGATATACTGGCCTGCCCTCTCCCTCCGCTGCGCTCCTCCCTCTCCCGCAAGCGGTAGAGGGGTAAGAAGAGAGGGCGCAAAAGAGCCCAAATGCGTATGTACACCGGTGCGATCGGGGTCGGTTGCCCAGGCAGGCAACGCTGCGCTGGACATGGTCTTGCCGTGTGCACGTTCGTGCTCGATCCAGCCGGCGACTTTGTGCCAGCCGGCCGCCTGCCAGATTTCAAACGGCCCTTGATCCCAGCCGAAGCCCCAGCGCACCGCGAAATCGAGGTCGCGCGCGGTGTGGGCGATGTGTTCCAGTTGCACCGCACAGTAGTGGAACACGTCGCGGAACGTGTTCCAGATGAACTGCGCCTGCGGATGCGCCGAAACGCGCAGGTCGTACAGTTTTTTGCCCCAGTCGCGTTCGCGCAGGATGGCCTTCACGCCCTCGTCCACTTCGCCGTGCGACAAACGGTATTGCTTGCTATGCAAATCCAGCACGTGGATTTCCTTGCCGACTTTCTGGTACACGCCGCGCCCGGCCTTTTGCCCCAGTGCGCCCTGCGCGATCAGTTCTTCGAGCCAGGCCGGCACGGCGAAGTAGCTGTGCCACGGATCGTCGGCAAGATGATCGCGCATGGTGCCGACCACGTTGGCAAAGATATCCAGACCGACCACATCCAGCGTGCGGAAGGTCGCGCTCTTGGGGCGCCCGAGATAACGCCCGGTCAGCGCATCGACGGTGTCGAAGGGAATGCCGAAATGCTGCGCGTGGTGCAAGGTCGCGAGCATGGAAAACACGCCGATGCGGTTGGCGACGAAGTTGGGGGTGTCTTTCGCGCGCACCACCCCCTTGCCCAAGTCCGATACCAGAAAGGTTTCGAGCTGGTCGAGCAGGTTGGCGTCGGTCTGCGCGCACGGGATCAGCTCGACCAGATGCATGTAGCGCGGCGGGTTGAAGAAATGAATTCCGCAGAAACGATGACGCAGGTTTTCCGGAAATGCCCGGGCCAACTCGTTGAGCGACAGGCCGGAGGTATTGCTCGCGAAGATCGTATGTGCGCCGAGATAAGGCGCGACCTTGCGATACAACTCGGATTTCCACTCCATACGCTCGGCAATCGCCTCGATCACCAGGTCGCAGTCACGCAACTTTTCGAGATGCTGGCCGTAATTGGCGGCAGAGATGAAACTCACGCGCGCCGGGCTGGCCAGCGGGTCGGGCTCAAGTTTTTTGAGACCATCCAGCGCCTTGCTGACGATGCTGTTCGGTTCGCCTTCCGACGCTGCCAGGTCAAACAGGATCGCCGGAACATTGCCATTGACCAGATGCGCAGCGATCTGCGCCCCCATCACGCCTGCCCCCAGCACAGCCACTTTGCGAATCTGGAAATTGCGGCTCATTCAACGCTCCGATTGACGAACTTCCACGCCCGGACCGGCGAAAGCCCGGTACGAAACAAAAGCGGGAAGGCACGCCTTCCCGCCGTCAAGGTTACCTTGCCTCAGAAACTGTAGGCATACACCACGCTCAGGATGTCCACGCTGTTCTTGAAGCTGCCGACCAGGTCGCCGCGGCCGGCCGCCGCCTGCCGGTCGGCAATGTTGGCATTGTTCATGAACAGGTGGCTATAGCCAAAGTCCAGCGCACTGTTCTTGCCCGGTTTGTATTGGCCGCCCACCGCCAGCTGGTAGCGCGCCGAATCCGGCACACGCGCCGTCCGGAAGGCGTCGGATACCGGCGTCTGGTCATAGGCCACGCCGACGCGCGCGGTCCACTGGTTGTTGTAGTGGTAGTTGCTGCCCGCGGCAATGCGCCAGGTATCGCGCCAGTTCTCCTGAACCGTCATCACGTTCAAACCACTGGTGCGATCGATCTTGAGCTGTTGCAGCACACTCCAGCCCATCCAGCCCAGGTCTCCCATGACATCCCATTTGTCGTTCAGCTGGTGGAAGACACTGATCGACGCCGAATCGGGCATACTGATTGGCAACGTGACAGGCCCATTCTGTAGCGCAGGGACGGCTGCCAATGGTGCAGGGACGCCGGTAAACACCACAGTGCCGGTCAACCGGTATTTGACGCGGGAGCGGTATGCCAGCCCCACACGGGTTTTCGGACCGGCGTTGACCAGCACCCCGACATTGCCGCCCCAGGCAGAATCACTGCCGCTAACGGAAGAATATCCTTCCAGCCCGGCGCCAAGGGCGCCGCCGGCTGCCGCACTGTAGTTCACCGCACTGGTCAGTTCGCCCTTGATATGCTGGTAATTCAGCCCAACGCCAATGCTCACCGTATCGTTGAGCGAATACGACACTGCCGGATTCAGGTTGATGGTCTTGATATCGGATTTGATTGCCTGGAATCGCCCCATCCACGTGGGGTTGTAGTCGGTCTTGAGGCCAAACGGCGCCATGATGCCGACACCGGCGCGGAGTTGCGGCGAGATTTCCATCGCAAAATAGCCGCTGGGAACCAGCGCCCAGCTGCCCCCGTCCCCGCCGTCGCCACCGACTGTCGGCTGGAGCAGAGCAGGCACCGAAGCGGTATTACCAAATTTCATCGACGGCCGGATCGCATGTGCGCCGACGACGATCTGCTTGCCGCTCAGCCGCGCCAGCCCGGCCGGATTGAAATAAATGGTGGATGCATCCTCAGCGCTGGCCGCGCCGCCCGCAAAGGCGTTACCGAGGCCACTGCCATGTTCATACAACGCAAAACCGGAAGCTGCCGCGCTTCCCGACGCCACGCCCAACGCACCTGCCACTGCCCAAACTACAGTCCGTCTGCACCCCATGATCTCATCCCCCGATGGTTATGACTGCACAAAAACCTGACTGCACGAACTTTGACCGCGATAATGCTCCTATTTTTCCGGCGGGACAACGCGCGGCTTGCGGTTGTCGTCCACCGCCACGTAGGTCAGCAGCGCTTCGGTCACTTTCGCACAGGTCGGCTCGATCGGGTCGCGTTGTGCATACACCTCGACTTTCACGGTAATCGAGGTGCGTCCGACATTGACGATGTGCGCGTAAAAGCTCACCACGTCGCCCATGAACAAAGGCTGCTTGAACACGAACGAGTTCACCGCGACCGTGGCCACCCTGCCCTTGGCACGATGGAGTGCGGGAATGCTGCCGGCGATATCCACCTGCGACATCACCCAGCCACCGAAAACATCTCCGGTATAGCTGCAGTCGGATGGCATCGCCACCACACGCAGGGTCGGTTCACCATACGGGAGGGTCGTGGTCGCTGGCTGGTTGTTGTCCATCTTCAGTGTCCCTCGTAGAGTTGTTTGATCTGTTCTGCGTGCCGCATTGCCACCTGATCGCGCTTGAGCTTGAGCGTCGGCGTCAGCAGGCCGTTTTCAATGGTCCAGGGCTCGCGCAGCAACAGCACCCGGTTTACCTTGGCATAGCCGGGGAAACCGCGCAAGTTGAGCGCAATCCGTTTCAGAAATTTGGCCTCGACACGACTGTCGGTCAGGGCTTCCGGCATGTCATGGCGAATGCCGATCTCGCGCGCGAAATGTTGCCAGCCGTCCGGATTGAGCACCGCGAGCGCGACCAGGTACGGATGTGCCTCGCCGAAAATCATCACCTGATCGAACAGCGGATCCTGCAGGATCGCCAGTTCCATGTCGGTCGGCGGCACCTTTTCGCCATTCGACATCACGATGATTTCCTTGATGCGCCCGGTGATATAGATGTGGCCGGTCTCGGAGATACGCGCCACGTCGCCGGTATTCAGCCAACCGGCCTCGTCGATCATCGCGCGCGTCGCTTCCGGATTGTTCCAGTAACCCAGCATCACGTTCGGGCCTTTCACCAGCAGCACGTTCTGCTCGCCGAGCCGCACTTCCACATCACGGATGGGCTGCCCGACGCTGTCCGGAAAATTGTTGTCCAGCTGGTTGCCGGAAACCACCGGGCTCGTCTCCGTCAAACCATAGCCCTGTACGACCGGCAATCCCAAGCCGACGAATACCCGCGAAATTTCCGGCGACAACGCGGCGCCGCCGCTGATCGCCACCCGCAGACGTCCGCCCAGGTGATCGAGAATCTTCTGCGCCACCAGCTTCTGCAGCATCGGCCACAGCAGGAACGAGGCCTGCCACGGGCCGCGCCCCTGGGCATGCTCGAAACGCGCCCAGCCGATTTTAACGGCCAGCTGGAACAGCTTGCGCTTGAGTGGCAGACCCTCGTCCAGTTTGGTTCGGATGACGCCATAGATGCGCTCATAAATGCGCGGCACGGAAATCAGCAGTGTCGGCCGGATGATTTGCATGTCCTTGGCCAGCAGCGACACCGAGCGTGCAAATGCCACGGTGGCACCCGTCATCACGGGCAGGTAATAACCCAGGGTGCGCTCGAACGCGTGCGACAGCGGCAGGAACGACAGGAACACGTCGTCGCTCTGCACCGTAAAGGTATCGAGGCAGGCATGCGCATTGCTCAGAATGTTCGCGTGGCTCAGCATCACCCCCTTGGGCTTGCCGGTCGTGCCGGAGGTATACACGATGGTCGCCAGATCACTCGTCTGGCACAAAAGCGAGTACTGCAGCTGTGCGGCGGGAGGCAGGAATTCCGCTGCAGATTTCAGGCGCGGTTCATTGACATTACCAAGGTTGTCGATGCTGATGAAACGCGTGATGCCGCCCAACTGGTCGCGCACTGTGCGCAGGGCCTGCCATTGCTCGGCACCTTCGAACAGCAGCACTTTGACACCGGCATCGTTGACGATATAGGCCACATTGTCCGGCCGGTCCACGACATACAGCGGCACGACCACCAGCCCCAGCGACAGCGCCGCCTGATCGAACATCAGCCAGTGGGGGCAGTTACGCATCATGATCGCGACCCGGTCGCCGCGCTGCAAACCCAGTCTGGCCAACCCTGCCTGCCACCGCGCGACTTCGCCGCGCATCTGGCGCCAGGTCAGGTCACGCCAGGCATTGTGCTGAAAATGCCGGTAGGCGACTCGATCCGGTGAACGGCGCACACGCTCCACGAATAATCCGCACAGCGTCCCCGCCTGCTTCGGGGTGATCACCCCATCCTGCTGCTTCTGCATCTCCTCCTCCGGGAAACCATCATTATTGTTTGTTATAAGTTAAAAGCAAGGCGTGGTCAAAGCTTTCTGCAAACGACGTCTCGCCGCCATCTGACATCATCTGTCACTCATGGTTCTCCAGAAACAGGTCATTTTTCAATGGCACACCGGAATCCATGGCATACCGCCCGAAATCATTTACTCCCGCCGCACGCAACACCTCTTCATCGATGAAGAACTGGCCGCTACGGGAACGACTGTCGCGCCCCAGAATATGCAAGGCAGCATCCGCGACGATCGCCGGTTTGCGCGAGGCGCGCAGCAGTGCCTCCGGAAAATTGAATTTGATCGCAGAGGTCGCGATGGTGGTGCGCGGCCACAGACTGTTTACCGCAATACCATCGGCGGCAAATTCACGTGCCATGCCCAGCGTGCAAAGGCTCATACCGTATTTTGACATGCTGTACGCCAGATGTGGCGCGAACCATTGGGCATCGAGATTCAACGGCGGGGATAACGTCAGGATATGCGGATTTTCAGCGCATTTGAGATACGGAATGCACGCTTGCGACATGAGGAAGGTCGCGCGCGCGTTCACGTCCCACATCAGGTCAAACTTCTTCACCGGCGTTTCCAGCGTCCCGGTCAGGCTGATTGCACTCGCATTATTCACCAGCACATCGATGCCGCCGAACTGTTCTACCGTCTGAGCAACGGCAGTCTGAATTGCCTGTTCGTCACGCACGTCCAGCTGAATGGCGAACGCCTGTCCGCCCGCCTCCACTACCTCCGCCGCAACGCTGTGGATCGTGCCGGGCAGTCTGGCATGCGCTGCAATCGTTTTGCCGGTGATCACCACTTTTGCCCCTTCGCGCGCGCAAGCCAAGGCGATTTCACGACCGATGCCACGAGTGGAACCGGTGATGAAGATCACCCTGTTGCGCAGTGAACTCATGCGTGATCGGCCCGCAATTGTTCCGGCGCAAAATCGTTGACCATGATGACCTTGCGTCGCAGCGCATAATCCCGTTGCAGCTGCAGCGCCTGCTCAGCGGTGATGATGCCGCTGTCGCGTGCCTCGATAATGCGTGCCAGTTCATCCGAGGATGTCAGTTTTCCCTCCTGGCGCGCTTCATCCAGCTTTGCCTGCAGCGGTTCGCACAAGAGGGAGCTGTGCAGGGCCGCTTCGAGCGCCCCAACCGGATCTTCTTCGTTGGCTGGCAGATACATTCCCGCCGTCAGGCGATCGCGCGCCGCGCCCGGCTGCATCAACAGGGTGGCGATTTCATGTCCAAGCTGATCGGCCGGTGGCGCCATGCGCCGGCCCAGCGGGAAAACCAGCAGACTCAGCAGCCAGCGCGCCCACATCCCGGGAAAGTTCTGGATCAGCCCCTCGAAGGCCTGCTGGATCCGGTACAGCGCGTCCTGCATCGCCCAGTGCAGCAGCGGCAAGTCTTCGGCCGGCCGGCCGTCATCCTCGAAACGTTTCAGCGTCGCCGAGCACAGGTACAGCATGCTCAGCACATCGCCCAGCCGCGCGGAGATTTTTTCGCGCCGTTTCAGGGAGCTGCCGAGCACGATCATCGCCATGTCCGCGCACAGGGCGAACGCTGCCGAGAAGCGCGTCAGATGCTGGAGGTAACGGCCGTTTGCGCAACCCGCCGGTACCGGGATGCCACGCCCGTTGAATAGTCCGAACACGAAACTGCGCGCGGCGTTGCTCTGGGCAAAACTGAGGTGCCCGAACAATGCCACATCGAACTGGTGCAACGCGCAATCGTGATCCTCGTCGTGGCTCGCGGCGATTTCCTTCAGCGCATAGGGATGGCAACGCAACGCGCCCTGGCCAAAGATCATCAGCGTGCGCGTCAGGATATTCGCGCCTTCCACGGTAATGCTGATCGGGGTCTGCTGATACAGGCGCCCGAGGTAATTGTCGGGACCGAGGCAGATACCCTTGCCGCCATGCACATCCATCGCATCATTGATCACGATGCGCCCCCGCTCGGTGGAGTGATATTTGACAATGGCGGAAACCACCGAGGGCCGCTCGCCGAGGTCCACCGCCAATGCAGTGAAACGGCGCGCCGCATCAACCATGTAGGTGTGACCACCGATACGCGCGAGCGCTTCTTCCACCCCTTCGAACTTGCCGATCGGCAGCTTGAATTGCTTGCGCACCCGGCTATACGCACCGCTGGTGCGCGCCACCAGTTTCATGCCGCCGATGCTGCTGGCCGGCAACGAAATCGCACGACCGGCCGCGAGACATTCCATCAGCATGTGCCAGCCCTGCCCCACGCGTTCCGCACCGCCGATCACGTAATCCAGCGGAATGAACACATCCTTGCCCTGCGTCAACCCGTTCTGGAACGCGGCATTCAGCGGGAAATGGCGGCGGCCGATTTCCACTCCCGGTGTCGCGACAGGAATCAGCGCCAAGGTAATGCCACGCTGTACCTCGCCACCCAGCAGACCATCCGGATCATGCAGCTTGAACGCGAGACCGAGCAGCGTGGCTACCGGAGACAACGTAATATAACGTTTCTCCCAGGTCAGCCGGATACCCAGCACATTCTGCTGTTCGGCAAATTCGCCGTGACACACCACACCGTAATCGGGGATAGCGGCCGCATCCGATCCAGCGCACGGCCCGGTCAAGGCAAAGCATGGCACTTCCTGCCCGCGCGCCAGCCGGCTCAGATATTTCTCTTTCTGTTCTTCCGTGCCATAGCGCAGCAACAATTCGGCCGGTCCGAGTGAGTTCGGCACCATCACCGTCACCGCTGCGGTGCCGCTACGCGACGCCAGCTTCGCGACTACCGCTGAATGCGCCTGCGCGGAGAAGCCCAAGCCACCGTATTCCTGCGGGATGATCATGCCGAAGAAGCCCTTGTCCTTGATGAACTGCCAGACTTCGGGCGGCAAATCGGCACGCCGGTGGGTAATGTCCCAGTCATCCAGCATCGCGCACAGCTGCTCGGCCTCGTGGTCGAGAAAGGCTTGCTCGGCGTCACTCAGGGAAGGTTTGGGAAAGGCCAGCAACTTGTTCCAGTCGGGATGACCACCAAACAGGTCGCCTTCCCACCACACCGTGCCGGCGTCGATTGCCTCCTGTTCGGTCGCGGAAATCTGAGGCAGGATTTTGCGGAACAACTTGAGAACCGCGTTGCTGATCACCTTGCGGCGCACCGCAGGAACGCCGAACAACACGACAAAGATAGCCAGCGCGCCGATCACCAGCTGCAATACGTTATCCGTAAAGCCTGCCTGAATCGACACCACCGGTACAATCACCACCAGCGCCAACAGCCAGCCGCTGATCGAAGCGCGGAAAAACGCGAGCAAAATGAAGATCGCCAGTACTACCAGTACCGTCAATGCCATAATCGCCACCCTCCAGAATATTATTGATCCGGCGCGGTGAAGCCTCTTTCCCCGTTGTGGCTGCACCGCTCAACCTGGCCGGCGCCCTGCTCGCGCACGGATCCGGGGAATGGCCGATGATTTCGTCAGCAGCG
>DASSQR010000055.1:0-2271 GCA_035702405.1 Gallionella sp.
GACATGATGCTGGCGTCGAGCTCGCAACTGTTTGTCGGAGGCGCGGGCTCCTGCATGGGCTGCGGCGAGGCAACCGCCATCCGGCTGATGCTGGCGGCCACCGGCTTCGTGTACGGCAAGGAGAAGATTGGCATCGTGGGCGCCACCGGTTGCAACAGCGTGTACGGGTCAACCTATCCGTTCAATCCTTACGCGGTGCCGTGGACGAACTCGCTGTTCGAGAATGCGCCGGCGGACGCGATGGGCATCCGGCTGCGCTGGAACCAGGAGGGCCACCACGATTACAAGTTGTGGTGCCTGGGCGGCGACGGCGCGATGTACGACATCGGTTTCCAGTCGCTGAGCCGCATGCTCGCTTCGGGCATGGATATCAAGGTGCTGGTGCTGGACACGCAAGTGTATTCCAATACCGGCGGGCAGGCGTCGACCGCGACCTTCACTTCGCAGGATGCGAAAATGTCGCAGGTAGGCAAAACCAACACCGGAAAGACCGAACATCGCAAGGAAATGGGACCGATCATGATGATGCATCCCAACGCCTTCGTGGCGCAGACCATCGCCGGCAACCCGGTGCACTTCTACAGGACGATCATGGCGGCGAACGAGTATCCCGGACCGGCGGTGGTGATTGCCTATACCACTTGCCAGCCGGAGCACGGCGTGGCCGATGACCGGTCGATGCTGCAGGAGAAGCTGGCAGTGGAATCGCGGGCATTCCCGCTGATGGTTTACGATCCTCGCAAGGGCGAGAAGATCCGCGAGCGGCTGAGCCTGGCGGGTAATCCGGCAATGAAGGAAGACTGGTACGTCGACCCGCATACCAACCAGCCGGTGGACTTCATCAGCTTCGCGAAAACGGAAGGCCGTTTCGCGCGGCACTTCGACAAGGATGGCAACCCGGATGAGTCCATCAAGGCAGCGCAGCAGGACCGCCTGGAGAACTGGCGTAGACTGCAGGAGCTGGCGGGGTTGAAGTAAAGCACTGGAGCGCGCTCGCACCTGAGCGCGAAAACCGAATGCCGCCTGGAAACGGGCGGCATTTTTTTTTGCTGCTGGCTGGCCCTGAAACCGTCATCGCCGTTGCACAGGCGCAATCCCCGGCAATTGCCAAATTGGTAGAGCTGCCAATGCGGGATTTTCATGCGCAAATCATGTTCCGGAGTTACTTTCGCCAAATGTTCGCGGTGCTACTTTGGCCCTGTACAAGTTACAGGTCACGGACAATGACGGGAAAGACAACTGCGCCGGATGAGGCACGCGGTGCGGACAGCGTCGGCCAGAAAGTTGGAACGCGGGTAGCCGTTTCCGCTGGCGCCGTGTGCTGCGTTATTGGTTCGGCAACGATGCTGGCGTGGCACGCACACCTGAAAGCGCTGCTGATCATCACGCCCATGTCCACGCCCATGCGTTACAACGCGGCTCTGGCATTCCTGTTGTGCGGTGTCGGACTCATCGCAAGCGCTTGGGAGCGCAGCAGAATCACGCTGGCTAGTGCGGCGGCGGTCGGCGTCATCGCTGTAGTGACCGCGCTTGAGTACCTGCTGGGGAAGAGCTTTGGCATAGACGAATTGCTTTTTGACCAATACGCGATCGGTGCCAGGACGGTCGGCGCGCGGATGGCGCCGAATACGGCAGTAGCGTTTATCACGGCTTCGGCGGCGCTGTTGTTGCTGGCGCGACGCAACAGGAGCCGGTGGGGGAGTTTGGTAGCAGCGCTGCTGGCATCAGTGACATTCGTGCTCGGGGTGGTCGCAGTGATCGGGTACGCGACATCGCTGGAGGTGGCGTACTCATGGGGGAACCTGACCGGGATGTCGCTGGTAGCTGCGATCGGGCTGTTGTCGCTCGGAATGGGAATGTTGGGCATGGCGTGGCGAGCGGGCCAGCGCATGGAAAAGGCAATTCCGTCGTGGGCACCACTTCCCCTCGTCATCATTCTCGCCAGCATGACGGTGCTGCTGCGGCATGCGGTGTTGCACGTTGGCACCAGAGGAAACCTTGTTGCGGACCTGGTGCTGGTCACAGGCTTAGGAATGGCAGTGCTGACGGGTGTGGCCGTGCGGCTGGCGCAGGTCACGGCGACGAGGAACCACGAGCTGCACTCGCTGAGCGAACAGCTGGAGGCACAGCAGTTCTATTCACGCTCGCTGATCGAGGCCAGCCTGGACCCGCTGGTGACCATCAGCCGCGAAGGCAAACTCACGGATGTGAACCGGGCCACGGAAGCGGTGACCGGCATCTCCCGCGAGCGACTGCTCGGCAGTGATTTCT
>DASSQR010000056.1:0-6225 GCA_035702405.1 Gallionella sp.
CTCGCGCCCCACAGCACCAGGCTGTGCCGCTCGATGCGCAGGTTACGGTGACCGGCGGACAACATCGCATGGATGGAATCGAGTTGTTGTGCGGCGAGGTGTGACATGCGGCTCTCCGAAATTTTCACTCTGTTTTGCAGAGTATATTGCTCTGCAAAACAGAGTGTCAATGCGCATCCTGACGATGATTCCCAGCAAACAGGATACGCGACGGTCTGACCAGAACATCAACGGTATATCCTGTTATAGTTGCGCCGCTTTCAACTTCGGCCGGATCGCCCACATCGCGTCCGGTCCTGATGTACACCGCAAAGTCGAATCGACATGAAACTACTTGTACTGGGCATCGGCAATACCTTACTTACCGACGAAGGCGTGGGCATCGCGGCCATGCATGAACTCAGGGCGCGCTTCGGAGCGCGCGCGGACCTGGAGTTTCTCGACGGCGGCACACTGTCATTCACACTCGCCGCGCCGATCGCCGAGTGCAGCGCATTACTGGTGATCGACGCGGCCGAGTTGGGTGAAGCACCGGGAGTGGTGCGCAGCTTCGAGGGCGATGCGATGGATCGGTTCCTCGGCGAAAATCGCAAGCGCAGCGTGCACGAAGTAGGATTGGTCGACCTGAGATCCATCTCCCTCTTGTCGGGGCACTGGCCGGCACAGCGCGCGTTGATTGGCATCCAGCCGGCCAAGGTGGATTGGGGCACAGCTCTGTCACCCGCGGTCGGGGCAGCGCTGCCCCAAGTATGTAGCATTGCCGCCGGAATCATCGAACGGTTTACTCGCCCCGGCAACGCCACAGGGTGAACGAATTGACCTCCCCAACTCCGTTGTGCAGAATGCCATGGCATCCCGCTGCTGCAACCATGGTCAATAACAAGGAGTCAACATGAAGCACGCAGAGCACCCGAGGGCATTGCCCGGCACCGTGGGTGAAGCCTTGACGCAGCGCGGCGTCAGCCGTCGCGCATTCCTCCAGTTCTGCACCGTCCTGACCGGCCTGCTGGCATTGCCGCCTTCGCTGGCGAGCGCCATGGCAGAGGCAATCGTAAAAGTACGGCGGCAATCGGTGATCTGGCTCTCGTTCCAGGAATGTACCGGCTGCACCGAGTCCATCACGCGTTCGCACTCGCCGACCCTGGAAAACCTGATTTTCGACTTGATCTCGCTTGACTACCACCACACGCTGCAGGCGGCTTCCGGAGAAGCGGCGGAACAGGCGCGCCTGCAGGCGATGAAAGAGAATGCCGGAAAATATCTGGTGATCGTCGACGGCTCGGTCCCGCTCGGCAATCCGGGTTTCTCCTGCATTGCCGGCATGAGCAATCGCGACATGCTCGTTGAAACCGCCAGGGGTGCGGCCGCCATCGTCGCGGTCGGGACGTGTGCGAGCTTCGGTGGCATCCCGATGGCCAATCCCAACCCGACTTGCGCAGTCGCAATCAGCGACATCATCAAGGACAAACCAATCATCAACGTGCCGGGTTGCCCGCCGATCCCCGTCGTGATGACCGGTGTGCTCGCACATTTCCTGACCTTCGGCAGCCTACCCGAGCTCGATGCATTAGGACGGCCGAAGGCGTTCTATGGCGAAACCATTCATGACCGCTGCTACCGCCGGCCGTTCTACGACCAGGGAAAATTCGCGCAGAGTTTCGACGGCGACGCCGCGCGGCAGGGGTGGTGCCTGTTCAAGCTCGGCTGCAAGGGACCGGTGACGTACAACGCCTGCGCCACCACCAAGTGGAACGATGGCACCAGTTTCCCGATTCAGTCCGGCCACGGCTGCATCGGCTGCTCCGAACCGAAATTCTGGGATGCCGGTTCGTTCTACCAGGCATTGTCCCAGCCGGTATCCGCGGCCACCGCGGTACTCGGCGCTGCCGCCGCAGCGGGTGCAGCAGCCGGAGTGGCGGTCACTTTGCTCAATCGCTCGAAAAAGGCCAAGGCGACTGCCGCACACGAAAAAGTGACCGTGCAGGAACTGAAGCGGGAGGAGAAATGAGCCATCTCGAATTGCTAACTTTCGCGCGCGGCCCGGCATTAAACTGGGCGCTGATATTGTTTGTGGCCGGCATCCTGCTGCGCCTGTTCGAGATCTTCGGTCTCGGCCGCAAGGCCGATCTGGCGGCACCGCGCCGCGTCACCCCCGGCAGTGGCTGGCACACCATGTTTGCGCGCTCGCTCCCGCCCGAAGGCATGTTGCGGCGCGAACCGGTCACTTACCTCGCCGGCTACGTGTTCCACATCGGGCTGTTCGTCGCGCTGATCCTCTTTGCGCCCCATATCGAACTGTTCCGCAGCCTGACCGGACTGCACTGGCCTGGCCTGCCGACTCCGCTGGTCGATGCCTCCGTGGTGGCGGCAATCGTCGCACTCCTGGTGCAACTTGCGAACCGGATCAGTAGTCCAGTGAAACGCATGTTGTCGACGGCCGGAGACTATATCGCCTGGGCAGCGACGCTGCTGCCGTTGTTGACTGGCTACCTCGCCTACCACCATCTGCTGCTCGAATACACGCTGATGCTCGCGCTGCACATATTCTCGGCGGAATTCCTGCTGATCGTGCTGCCCTTCACCAAACTGGTCCACATGTTCTCCCTGTTCATCTCGCGCTGGTACAACGGGAGCGCTTTTGCCAGAAGGGGGGTAGCGTCATGAGCAGCGAGCAGGGGCCCCGCTCGCGGGGATGGGAACGTCCGCGAATGATGCTGGCGGCCGACAACGCCACACTTGGCACATCACCGGAATCAACGGAGGCCGCATCGTGAGTGCAACGCTAAGCAAAGGCATCAACGCCTTCAAGGAAGTGATCGACGCGCCGATTGCGAGCTATTTCTCCAGCTGCGTGCACTGCGGTCTGTGCGCCGATGCGTGCCTGTTCTACAACGAGACCGGCGAGAAGAAATACACGCCAATCCACAAGGTGGAACCCCTGCGCCGCGTCTGGCGGCAGGAGTACACGCTGCTCGGCAGAATCGGCAAGTTGCTTGGTCTCCACAAGCCGGTGACGGACGCGGAACTGACCGAATGGGAACCGCTGGTGTACGACAGTTGCACACTGTGCGGCCGCTGCTCGCTGGTCTGCCCGGTCGGCAACGACATCACCTACATGATCCGCAAAATGCGCGAAGGTATGGCCGCATCGGGACATGCGCCGCCCGACCTGGTTGCCGCGACCACGCGCGCTGTCACCATCGGCAGCCCGATGGGCGTCAAATGGGCGACCGTGCAGGCACAGATCAAGCACGTACAGGCCGAAACTGGCATCGAGGTGCCGGTGGAACGCACGGGCGTGGACTATCTGGTGCTGATGTCATCGATGGAGGTCGTCAACTTTCCCGAATACCTCGCCGCGCTCGCGCGCATCTTCAAAGAGACCGGCGTGACCTGGACGCTCGCGCAGGATGCATTCGAAGCCACCAACAGCGGTGTGCAGATCGGCGTGTCCGACCTCGCCCGCGAGATCGTGAGCCGCATCGTGGTGACTGCGGAACGGCTCCAGGTCAAGGGCGTGCTGAGCCCGGAATGCGGCCACGCGTATGCCGCGCTACGCTGGGAAGGACCCAACCTGATGGGCCGCCCGTTCGGTTTCGAGGTGAAGCACGTCCTCGAATTGCTGGATGAACTGCAGGCTGCCGGCAAGCTCAAGACCCGCGGCATGGACCAGCGCCCGCTGACTTACCACGACCCCTGCCAGATCGCGCGTCGCGGCGGCGTGGTGGAACCGCCGCGCAGACTGCTGGGCATGATCGCAGCCGATTTTCGCGAGATGCCGGAAACCGGGGTGAACAACTGGTGCTGCGGCGGTGGCGGCGGGGTTGCGGCGAATACGCGTGCCGACCCGTTGCGGCTGGAGGCGTTCAAGGTCAAGAAGCGGCAGATCGAGGCGACGGGCACCCAGACGCTGGTCACCGCCTGCGCCAATTGCCGCATCGTGCTGGAAGAAGGCATTGAGCATTACCACATGAAGGTCGACGTAATCGGGCTGACCGAATTGCTCGGAAAATATCTCGCAGAGGAACGCAATCCATGAACGAACCGATCACCAACCGCGTCGTCGTCGATCCGGTCACCCGCATCGAGGGCCATTTGCGCATCGAGGCGGAAACCGATGCGGAGGGACGCATCACGCGTGCATCGTCCGCCGGTACCATGGTGCGCGGCATCGAGATCATCCTGCGCGGACGCGATCCGCGCGATGCCTGGGCGTTTGCGCAGCGCATCTGCGGCGTGTGCACACTGGTGCACGGCATCGCCTCGGTGCGCGCGGTCGAGAGCGCGCTGAACATCGAAGTGCCCAGCAACGCGCAACTGATCCGCAACCTGATGATCGGCGCACAGCACATCCACGACCATGTGATGCACTTTTACCATCTGCATGCGCTCGACTGGGTGGATGTGGTATCGGCACTCAAGGCCGATCCCAAGGCAACTTCGGCCCTGGCACAAAGCCTGTCGGGCTACGCCAAATCGTCGCCGGGCTATTTCAGCGACGTGCAGAAAAAGCTGAAAGGCTTCGTCGATGCCGGCCAGCTGGGCATTTTCGCCAACGGCTACTGGGGACATCCGGCCTACAAGCTGCCGCCGGAGGCCAACCTGATGGCAGTGGCACATTACCTCGATGCGCTGGAATGGCAGCGCGACGTGGTCAAGCTGCACGCCGTGTTCGGCGGCAAGAACCCGCACCCGATGTTTCTGGTCGGCGGCGTTCCCTGCGCCATCAGCATCGACCCGGCTCATGCCGGCCAGGGTCAGGGGCCGCATTTCCATGGTGGCACGTCGGGCACGGCGCTCAACGTGGTCGGCTTGCAGACGGTGCAGAATGCGATCAGCCAGATGCGCGCGTTTGTGGATCAGGTCTATCTGCCCGACACCCTCGCGATTGCCGGCTTCTACAAGGACTGGGCGACCCAGGGCGAAGGCGTGGGCAACTTCCTCACGCTCGGCGAGTTCCCGGCCAAGGGCATGTCCGATCCGTCGTCGTACCTGGTTCCGCGCGGCGTGATCCTGAATCGCGACCTGAGCAAGATTCATCCTGTCGACCTCGATGCCGAAGGCGAAATCCAGGAATTCGTCAGCCACGCCTGGTACGACTATTCCGTCGGCAAGGAACGCGGGCTGCATCCCTATCAGGGCGAAACCAAGCTCGATTACACCGGACCGCAACCGCCCTACCAGTATCTGGACGTGGACAAGGATTATTCCTGGCTGAAATCGCCGCGCTGGAAAGGCAAGCCAGTCGAGGTCGGCCCGCTCGCGCGCGTACTGATGCTCTATGCGTCAGGCCACGAACAGACCAAAGAACTGGCCGGCATGGTGCTGGGCAAACTCGGCCTCCCGGTACAGGCGCTGTTCTCGACGCTGGGGCGCACCGCTGCGCGCACGCTGGAAACCAAAATTATCGCGGATGCGATGCAAGGCTGGTACGACCAGCTCGTCGCCAACATCAAGGCCGGTGACGTCAAGACCTTCAATGAATCAAAGTGGGAGCCGGAGACCTGGCCGAGCCATGCCCGCGGTGTCGGCGTGATGGAAGCGCCGCGCGGCGCGCTGTCGCACTGGATCGTGATCGAGAACCAGAAGATCGCCAACTACCAGGCCATCGTGCCAAGCACCTGGAATGCCGGCCCTCGCGACGCGCGGGGCAACCATGGCCCATACGAAGCAGCGCTGAGGGGGCACCAATTGCACGACGCGAAGCAACCGATCGAAATCCTGCGCACCATCCACAGCTTCGATCCCTGCATCGCGTGCGCGGTGCATGTCACGGATCCAAATGGGGAAGAGTTGATACAGGTGAAAGTCGTTTAGGCAGAGATATTCTCGTCATCCTGCGGCGTGCCAGCCTGACTATTTCTTCTGCAGAATATGAAACTGGATTTGTACAGCGTCGTCCAGGGTGGAGGTGTCAGACCGTTCTCCCTGCCCCACGCCGAAGGCCAGGCGCAGTGGTAAATGAACCGTCAAACCACTGGCCTTGAGGAGCTCTGGTCGTGGTGAAAACAACAGTCTGCGGGGCAGACTTTCCCTTCAGTGTAAAGATGCCCTGCGCATGGAATTCGGTCGCATCGAAAGTCGCCTGCGAAAATTTTTTGGCGTTGAAGAAGTCCCAAACCTGATACCTGATTTAGTCGAATCCGGGACCACAAACCAGGAGTGATTCACATCGCTTCTATTCAATCTGCTTGACCACGGTAAGTGCCGAGCGCAGCCCGCCTT